>JAFRXH010000051.1 GCA_017437785.1 Lachnospiraceae bacterium | reverse complement strand
CTCCATACAGAACGGCGTCGTCAGCGTTGTCGTACCGATCGATAAGCTCAGCATTATCGTTTCCGTCGCTTTTTCATATTTCGTATTCAAAGAAAAGTTGAGCAGAAAGGCGCTTGCCGGGTTGATTCTGATTGTTGTCGGCACTTTGGCGATGGCGATTTGGGCATAGGAAACAAATAACGGCAAATTCCTGTTTGTTGGAATGAGCATTATACCGGAAGTTAATCGGGCTATGACCTTGAAGGAATCGAGTAAAATCGGTTCCTTTTTTTGTGTGATTTTTGCAACTGATACTATATTGTTCTTGACAAAACGCTTCCAAAAGGATCCTTCCAGACGGAACTTCGGAAAATGTTCACCGGCCCATTGCGGTATTTCAATATTCCAGCTTTGTTCAGAGCAGTAGAGCGGCCGGCCGATCAGGTCGGTGGCTCTGATGCTCTTTTTCTTTGCCAGTGGATGGGAACAAGGTAAACGGCGGTCGCGGATGACCGCCTTTTTGTATTGACATTTCAATGGAGTTAGTATATACTAATCAACGGTAGAGATATATAACCGATAATATAGGAGGAATAACAGAATGGATAAGGTATATGTGATCTTTTGGACACAGGGAGGAAATACCGGTCAGATGGCACAGGCAGTTGGCGAGGGCGTGACTTCGGAAGGAAAAGAAGTGGTATATCTGCAGCCCGGAGAGGCCAAAGTGGATGAGCTTAAGAATGTGGCCGGCTTTGCGATGGGATGTCCCGCGATGGGAGATGAAGTGCTGGAAGAGAGCGAGATGGAGCCGTTTGTGGCAGAAGTAGAAACTATCGTAAAAGGAAAGACGGTAGCGCTTTTCGGTTCCTATGGATGGGGCGACGGACAGTGGATGAGGGACTGGACGCAGCGTATGAAGAATGCCGGAGCCACGGTTGTCGGCGGAGAAGGCGTGATCGCACATGAGGCGCCGGATGCAGATGCAGTTCTTGCTTGTAATGAACTGGGAAAGAGTCTTGCGCGTCTTTAAAGATCTGATGGCATCAGAAAAGAATTTGTAAAAAAGGAGCTTGACAATCAGCTCCTTTTTTTGTATAACATCGTTAGCTAATGATGTTAGCATACGACGTTAGCGAACAACACGGGGAAGAAAGGAGCATAAGAAGTGCCAAGAGATAAAACTGTCAGTCATATAAAGATAATGGCGGCAGCCAAAGCAGAGTTTCTGGAAATGGGATTCGAAAAGGCGTCGATGCGCAGCATCGGCGAGCGGGCGCAGATGACTGCAGCAGCCATTTACCGGCATTGCAGGGACAAAGAGGATCTCTTTTACCAGCTGGTCTCACCTGCGGAAGAGAAGCTTATGGCCTGGGCCCGGGCGCATACGCAGCGGTATGAGGAACCTGTAAAGAAGCAGAAAAAGATGGTCTGGCAGGATTCATATATCGACATGATGCGCGAGGTGATCTATCCGGATATGGAAGACTATCACCTGCTTATCGCCAAGTCGAAAGGCAGCAAATATGAAAACTTCCTTCATGATATGACGGAGATGGCGCAGGAAAAGTTCCTGGTATATCTGGATGAGCTGAGAGCTTCAGGTATAAAGGCGCCTGAGATAACCCGGAAGCAGCTGCATCTTTTGCTTACGGCATATCTTACGGCTCTGTTTGAACCTGTGGTCCACAATTATCCGCGTGAGGAGGCGAATGAAGCTTTGGAAACACTGGAGAAATTCTTCCTGCCGGGATGGAAAAAGCTGATGGGCGTCTGAACGGACTTAAAAATTTTATATTGCAAATACATACTCACCGTCTGGTTCCGTAAGGGATCAGGCGGTGAGGCCGTTTTAGGGGTAAGCAAACGAATGGTGGAGAATGTTAACGAAACGTGACGGCCGGATCGGACAGAGCCGTGAGCGTTATAAAAAGAAAGAGGAGAAAGGAAGGACTATGAACGAAGAAGCATCAAAAGAAGAAAAGAAGTGGTTTGGGACGCTTTTGTCTTACGCAAAAGGCAGTGGCGGACGACTGGGAGTATCGGTGGTCTTATCGATGATCAGTCTGCTGGCGGGGCTGATCCCCTACTATTGTGTATACCGCATACTGGACAGGTATATCGCAGAGGATTTGGACAGATCCTATATCCTGCAGTTCTGTCTGATCGCGCTATGCGCATATCTGGTAAAGGTGATTTGTTTCGGCTTATCTACCGGCATATCCCATTATGTGGCTTTTAATGTATTGGAGGGCCTGCGCCTTAAGGTGGCGGATGTATTTCTTAAAGCACCGCTTGGAGAGGTATATGCGCACTCGATCGGCGAGATAAAGAGCGTGATCGTGGATAAGATCGAAGATATAGAGCCGCCGCTGGCACATGTGGTCCCGGAGGGCGCCGGACACATAGTGCTCCCGCTCGTGTGCTTTGCGGCACTGGCTATGGTAGATATCCGTGTGGCGCTTGCAGCGCTTCTGGCGTTTCCTCTGGGCCTGGTTTTCATGATACTGACATTTGTGATCAGCGGGAAGAACATGACTAAGTATCAGGAAGCAAATGCGCATATGAGCAGCGTGATCGTAGAGTATGTAGAAGGCATTGAGGTGATCAAAGCCTTCGGCAGGGCAGGCGTGAGCTATGAGAAATTTGCAGGATCGATCCGTGATTACAGGGATTTTGTGATCGAGTGGCTGGAATCAACCTGGGTCACGATGAAGATGGCATTTGCCTTTATGCCGGCTACCCTGCTGGGCGTGGTACCCGTAAGTATCCTGCTGGTCAACAAAGGAAGTATGACTGTATCGGAAATGGCCCTGTCAGTCATGCTGGCTATGTCAATGGTCATCAGTATGGCAAAGATCGAGGTCTTCTCCAACGGACTGCGGCAGATGCAGTATACGGTATTGGAGATACAGAAGTTTTTGAATATCAGTAGTCTGCCTGAACCGGAAAAAGAAAGACGGCCTGATAATTATGGCATTGAGCTTAAGGATGTACATTTTACTTATGACGAATCACAGGGCGAGGTGCTTCACGGAATAGATCTTACAATGAAAGAGGGAAGCTTTACGGCACTGGTGGGACCCAGCGGCGGCGGAAAATCAACAGTGGCCAAACTGATCGCAAGGTTCTGGGATGTGAGCAGCGGAAGCATAAAGATCGGCGGTATTGACATAAAGGATATGAAGGTAACTACGCTGGCGGATATCGTAAGTTTTGTGACTCAGGATAATTTCCTTTTCTCCAGATCGCTTATGGAAAACATCCGCCTGGGTAATCCGAAAGCTACGGATGAAGAAGTGATAGCGGCTGCTAAAGCGGCATGCTGTGATGAGTTTATAAGAAAACTTCCCGACGGATATGATACATCTGCAGGTGAAGCCGGGAAACGTCTGTCGGGAGGTGAGCGGCAGAGGATAGCGATCGCAAGGATGATGCTTAAGGACGCGCCTATCGTTATCCTGGATGAAGCAACGGCATTTACCGATCCGGAAAATGAAACGAAGCTTCAGGAATCGATAGCCAACCTGACAAAGGGTAAGACTCTGCTGGTTATAGCGCACCGTTTATCTACTATCAAGAGCGCGGACCGCATCGTTGTATTAAACGGCGGACAGATCGAGGCAGCAGGAAGTCAGGAAGAACTGATGAGTTCATCGCCGCTTTATCAGAGAATGTGGCAGGCGCATATCGGCGCTAAAAACTGGGCAGCCGGAAACTGAAGGGAGGCATAGAGATGTTTAAAACAATAAAAAGGATAATAGACTGGTGCGGAGAGTTTAAGGGCAGTCTGTTTGCGGGATTTATATTTTCTTTCTTTTCATCATGGGCGATAGCGGCTCCGGTAGCATACGCCGGCTATGTGATAAGCCGTATCATCGGGAATCTTAAGAGCGGTAACGGAGTGGAGAAGGGACTGGCGCTTAAGAGCTTCCTGCTCATAACACTCATGGTATTGGCACGGTTTTTATTTGACTATCTTAAAGCGCGTTTTCATGAAAAGATAGGTTATGAGCTGGTGGCAAGAGACCGCTTAAAGATCGGCGAAGCGCTAAAGCGCGTATCACTTGGTTATTTCCAGACTAATGATACAGGGGCCATACTTAACGCTATCACAACAGGCCTGGCAACATTGGAAAACATGGGGATCCGTATGGTAGACGGTTTTGTGGGCGGTTATCTCAATTTTCTGTGCATACTTCTGTTTCTGCTGATCGCGGTTCCGGAATGCGCGCTGATAGCCATAGCAGGTGTGGCGCTTTCCTTTGTCTTTCTTTGCATGATCTCTAAACACAGCGCAGCAAATACGAAGGTACTGAATGCGGAGAATGAAAAACTCACAAGAGCGGCTCTTGAATACACCAGAGGTCTGCCGGTAGTTAAGTCCTTTGGCATGGAGGGAGCTTCGGTCAGGGATTTCACACAGGCCTGCGCAAGTGCAAAGAAGATCGCGCTTAAGATCGAATGGGGATTTATCCCGTATAACTGTCTCCATATTTTTGCTCTGAAAGCTGCAAGCGTATGGATGATCCTCTCTGTTATGTATGCGGCGCTTAACGGAAGGCTGGAACTGTTTATGGTGCTGGTGGTTGCCTTTTTGTCTATGTCGATCTTTAATTCGGTGGAACCGATAGCTGACAGCGCACATGTATTATCAGTGATCAATAATGCCTTTGATAAGATGGAGATGTTTTCCGATAGCAATCTTCTGGATGCGGATGGGGAAGATATCAAACCACAGAACTATGATATCGCATTCAGGGATGTGGAGTTCTCGTATTCGGATGCGGTATCAACGGAAAACAGAAAGGTATTGAAAGATGTTACTTTTGATATCCCGCAGGGATCGACCACAGCGATAGTAGGTCCTTCCGGAAGCGGCAAGACAACGATCTGTAATCTGATCGCCAGATTTTATGATGTATCGAAGGGGCAGATCACTCTTGGCGGAGTGGATGTGAGGAAATATAGCTTAGACAGTCTGCTTTCGAATATCTCCATGGTGTTCCAGAATGTATATCTGTTTAATGATACTATCCGCGCAAATATCTGCTTTGGCAGGGAGAATGTTTCCGAAGAAGAAATGATCGACGCGGCAAAGAAGGCGCGCTGTCACGATTTTATAATGGAACTGCCCGATGGTTACGATACAGTGATCGGTGAAGGCGGCGGAACACTCTCCGGCGGACAGAAACAAAGGATATCCATTGCAAGAGCGATCCTTAAGGATTCGCCTATCATAATACTGGATGAATCAACGGCGAGCATCGATCCTGAAAATGAGCATCTGATCCAGGGAGCGATATCGGAGCTGTCCAAAGGTAAGACCGTGATCATCATAGCGCATCGTCTGGCCACGATAGAAGCAGCCGACCAGATCCTTGTGATCGATAACGGAAGTGTTGCAGAAAAGGGAAGACACGGGGAACTGGTTCGTCTGGGCGGTAAGTATGCTGAATTTGTTAAGATAAGACAGGCAGCGGAAAACTGGCAGATCGCAGGATAGTGCATATCCTTTAAAATACCATATTTTAATAAAAGCCCGGGGGGCAGCTCACCGGGCTTTTTCTATATGCACGGGGCAGCAGAAAGTTTTTTTAAAATTACTGCTTGACATACTGTGTATAACTGTATATACTGTGCATATAAACAGCCGGGGAGGTCACCGGATCTTTACATAAGGGTTTTGAAAGGGGTGGAAAGTTATGGCGCTGTTTGAATGCAGGAGCCTTACAAAAAAGATAGGAACATACAGGCTCGCCGATATAGACTTTGATCTGGAGGGCGGAACGATCCTGGGGCTTATTGGTATAAACGGATGCGGAAAAACCACATTACTGCGGACTATACTTGGCAGCTACCGTATTGATACGGATGCGGAGGATACGGGTGAGCTGATATTAAACGGCCATCATTTTCATAAGGCTTTGAAAGAATACAGAAATGACATTGCATATGTTTTGCAGGAATGTCCTTTTAACGAAAACATGCATGCCGGTGAAGTGGGAGAAAGATACGGATACTATTACCGCAATTTTAACAAAAGCCGCTACTTTGCTTTACTTGGCGAATATGGCATTGATCCGAAAAAGGGCATAAGCGAGCTTTCAAAAGGACAGGTCATAAAAATGCAGCTGGCTTTTGCCCGGAGTTATCCGGCACTGCTTTATATCTTTGACGAACCTGCGGGTAATCTGGATGTTCACTTCAGGGATGAGTTTTATGAACTGATAAGAAAACTGGTATCCGATGAGAAACATGCGGTGATCATATCCAGTCACCTGGTCAGCGAACTGGAGCATATAGCAGATGAGCTGCTCTGGATGGGGCGTGAAGAGGAGAGAGGCTTTGTGAGATTTATAGGCAGCATAGATGATCTTAAAAATATTTATCGTCTGCTTTCGGTAGATAAAGAAGAGAATAATATTCCCAAAGAACTGATCGCCGGTAAGAGAGAAAGAGCTTCGCATTGTGAATATCTGCTGTGTAGAAAGGATGAGGAATTTGATAAAGCGCTTCCGGAAGACATGGTTAAGAAGCTTGTTTTTCCTACACTGCAGGAGATCATGTATTACGTAGAAAAGGAGGAGGCATGATGAAAGATTATTTCAGACAGGAGAGCATAGCGTTTCATTATATGCCGCTTCTCTATCTTGCAAGGGTCTTCTTTGTGACGCTTATGCTGATATCCGGTAATATCCAGTGGTGTGTTATGCTCCTTGGGATCATGTTTTCGCTGGGGCTTAATTATTCTACAGAAGAGGAATATCTGCTTCCGCTGACGGATGAGGAATACAAGAAAAGAAGGCTTTGCAGGGTTTTGATGATATGGCTGCGATATCTTATCCTGGGGACCGGCGGATATATCATGATGTATGTTTTATCAAGCTTTGACAATATCCGCAGGATAATAAGCATAAGACCTGCTTTTGCTATAGTATTCTTTGTTTTTCAGATGCTTCTGGTATTTGAAGTTCTTTTGGAAGGAGTGACCGGTAAGGGGATCAGGCTTAGTATTTTGGAAACAGTACTAAGACATATACACATGATCATATTCTTTGCATATGGGATATCATATGTGCGTGGCAGCGATACAGGCTTGATCTTTGCCGGGAATGAAATACTGCATATAGTGATAATGTCTGCAGCGATCATTTTGATTATCTTTAACTGTATTAAAATGCTGCACACATGGAAAGTTGAAGATTATGCTCCGGAGAGTGAAAAATTGTTTGCAGGGGGAAAGAAGGCATGAATATAAATGTTCAGACAAAAAGCGGTCTGCCAATCTATGAGCAGATCGAGAGACAGATAAAAGAAATGATCGTTTCGGGAAAGCTTAAAGAAGGAGAAATGCTTCCGTCTATAAGAGCGCTGGCTGCTGATTCCAAGATAAGCGTGATCACTGTAAAGCGCGCCTACGAGGATCTGGAAAAGGAAGGGATGATCTATTCCGTGCAGGGAAAAGGCTTTTACGTCGATAACCCTGACCTGCAATATATGCAGGAAAAAAAGACACTGGGGCTGGAAGAAAAATTAAGCAGCTGGGTAGACGAAGCAAAAGCTTCCGGCATGAGCAGACAGGAAGCGCTTGATATGCTGGGAATATTGTGGGATTGATCGTGCGGAAAGGAACTGAATATGATCGAGGCAAAGAATCTGAAATTTAAATACGGACCATTCGGGGTGGATAAGTTTGAGATAAAGGATGTGTCCATTAAACCTGAGCAGGGCTATATCAGCTGCCTGCTGGGAAGGAACGGCTCCGGCAAGACCACGCTGCTGAAATTGCTGTACGGAGTTTTAAAGAGCAGTGGCGGTTCGGTATTTTGGAACGGTGAAAAGTTAAGCATAAGAAATATTCCGGCATACAGGCAGGAGGTAGCTTTTGTAGGGGCCGGAGGCTGGTGCGCGGAGGAACTCAGCATAAAGCGCAATACTGAGATCTTCAGCATATTGTATCCGGGCTTTGATAATGCATATTATAAGGAACTGTTAGATATGGCAGGTTTAGCCGGGGATATGGATAAGATATGTATGAGTTTATCCCAAGGACAACGGATGAAAGCAGAGATAGTATTTGCGCTAGCAAGAAGACCAAAGTTTCTGCTTATGGACGAACCGCTTGCTAATTTAGATCCGGTCTTTAAGACCGATATTCTGGAACTGATCCAGAAGAGTGTAAGCGAGAATGAAACAGGCGTATTGTTGAGCACGCATCTTTGTGATGAGATATCGGACATAGTGGATAAGATCTATGTGATAGAGGATGGCAGGATAAGCAGGTCCGGCAGCAGATTTGAACTGCTTGGAGCTGCCGGAGAAAGAGATCTGAAAGAGCTGTTCTGATAAATAACATGTCATCCTGAGCGAAGCACCACCGGTAATGTCATCCTGAGCGAAGCGAAGGATCTTTCACGAAAAAAGGAGAAAAATGGATAATAAAACAACACAGTACTTCAGAAAAATGATAGGAAGAGAAAACCATGACCTTTATGGTTATGTGGCCTGCTGGTGTCTCGCACTTCTTCTTATACCGATAGGTGAGCTTAATACAGAGGAACTCATCGGAGAAGATTTTGGCATCTTCCATATAGTAATGGCAGTCTTATTGATGGTCATCGCCTCCAATTCCTATGTATCAAAATATATGAATATATATCTGGGAGACGAGGTGGAAAAGAAAGGCATCGGACTAATAGGAAAGGAAGAACTTACTGCTATACTCAGGTATCATGGTTTTGATGTGACAGGGTATTATAAGGAGCTGGTGATGCGCTTTATTCCAGTTCAGCTGTTTGGAATGACTGCATTGACAGCGGGCGGATGCGCCGGGATCATTGGTAAGCATGTAATGGTGTTATTCTTAGCTGCAGTTGTAATCATACCGGAAATAGTATTTTTGATCAGATATCTGAAAACAGCCTATGAGCTGCAGCATGAGAAAGCATTGTATTATAATTTCATAGAAGGCTTGTGGAATGGGATATATTCTTTAATACGCTTATTCACAGTGGGAATAGTTATGATCATGCTTGATATTGTTTTAATGGCATTGGCACCTTCGAATGTGTTGATGAAAGGGATATCGGATACGGAAGTGGTATGCTTTTATATCGGAGGCGGGTGGCTGATAATGGTACTGATCATCAGCGTGTTATTGATGGGAGTTTATCTGACTGATATTGACAGGGATATGATGGCATTCTCATTTGTTAAAATGCGAAAGCTGATCCTGGCAGGTTCGATCGCCGTATTTATCCTGACGGTTGCCGCTTATTCCTTTATCAGCATAAATGCAAACATCTGTGTGCGGGAAAACAGCTTTACGATAAAGGAGGGAGGCAGCATCAGGGAATATGCGGTTGAAGATATCGCAGCCTATCGTATTTATGGAAAAGATGTTTTAAAAATGGAGATCACATTTAAAGACGGTACGAAAACGCAGCTGTTCAGGGACGGCGCAGAAAGTACAACAGCATGGAGTGATAAGTATTACAGCGATTTTAATTATGCGGCCGAACTGACAGGAAAACTCTCAGCGCTGGGAGTACAGGGAAGTATCGATGATAAAGATAAACTGCAGGCGTATGTAAACGGCCTGGATCAGCCCTGCAGGGATGGGTATGATCAGATCCTTCGGAATCTGGGAGCGGCTGCAGATCGATAAAATAACATTTGACAATATGTTCATATGATGATATGATGACGGCAACAAATGAAACGTCATACTGTGATAACTGCAGTATGATCGACATAACGGAAATACCCCATGGGGGAGTAGCAAGCGCTTTGCGTAGTAAGTCAACAATCCCGGCCTTATAGTCTGGCTTGCTTCAAATTGCGAGACTCATGTGTAGCAAAAACTATGCATGGAGTCTGTATATGATCAGATCTGGGACCCGGATATGGTTTTTGCCATATCCGGGTTTTTCAATCTACAGCCAAAAGGAGGAGCTATGAATAAGACATTTTTGGAGATCAGGGATCTGAAAAAAAGTTTCGGAACAGGAGAAGCCAGACAGGATGTACTGCGCGGCATGAGTTTTACAGTCGATAAAGGAGAGTTCTGTGTATTACTGGGGCCCTCCGGATCGGGCAAGTCAACGCTGTTAAATATAATCGGCGGCATAGATACGCCTGACAGCGGATATATAAGCATTAAAGGTGATAAGCTTGAGGATATGAATGAGAAACAGCTTACGGCATACAGGCGCAGACATCTGGGATATGTATTCCAGATGTATAATCTTATCCCCAATCTGAATGTAAAGGAAAACATTGAAGTGGGCGCTTATCTTTCGGATAAGCCGCTTGATGTTGAAGAGGTGATCACCACTCTCGGACTTCAGGATCATAAGTATAAATATCCCAGCCAGTTATCCGGCGGCCAGCAGCAGAGAGTGTCAATAGGACGCGCTGTTGTTAAAAATCCGGATATACTCATGTGCGATGAACCGACGGGGGCTCTGGATTACAAGACATCAAAAGAGATCCTGGCGTTGATCGAAGACTGCAATAAGAAATTCGGCAGCACGGTTATCATGGTAACGCATAACGAAGCGATCAAATATATGGCGGATCATGTGATAAAACTCAGGGACGGCGTGGTGCGTCATAATGATCTTAATGATAAGAAGCTTACGGCTGAAGAACTGGAATGGTAGGTGATATGATGAGAAATCCGCTTATAAAAAGAGTGCCCAGAGAGCTTATCAAAGACTGGCACAAATATATAGTAATAATCATCTTTATGGTATTGATGATAGGCGTGATCTCCGGCATGTATGTAGGACATGACAGCATGCTCGCTCAGATCAACGCAGGGGAAAAAGAACTTGTTCTTGAGGACGGCTGTTTTGAGACAGCGCATAAAGCTTCTGAGGATATGATCGCAGATATCGAAGCAGGCACAAAGGCTGATGTACGTGAATATTATATTAACAAAGGAATCGAGGAAGCTGATAAAGAAGTTGCAGATGCCGTTGAAGAGAAAGTTGCTGAAGAAGTAAATGCAGCTATAGAAGAAGCTGTGCGTTCACAATGTGAAGCGTACGGCATAAGCGATGAGACTGTGATCCGCGAACAGATCGATCAGGCAATAGAGGCCGGATTTGATGATGCGCTGGCAGAGGCAAAGGATTCGGACGAATATAAAAAGGCGGTTGATGAAGCCTATGAAACAGCGCATGAAGAGGTGATCAAAGCTGTAGATGAAAAATGGGATGAGATATCCAAACGCTATGATCTGGACTCTGAAGATTTTACTCCAGTAGCGGTTAAGCTCTACGAACACTTTTACAGAAACGAAGCAGAGGACTATGATAATGACGGAAAGCAGGATGCGACAGTAAGGATCTTTAAAAGTGATTCGCAGATCGACAAGGCTGTCTTTTTTGAAGGCGGCGCTCCGACGGCCGATAACGAGATAGCCATTGACAGGATGCATGCGCAGAATGTCGGGGTCAAGCTTGGAGATGAGATCAGCGTCGGAAACAAGAGCTTTAAGGTAGTGGGCCTTCTGTCATATGTGAATTATCTGACTCTTCATGAGAAAAATACGGATCTTATGTTTGACGCCTTTGGTTTTGATGTAGCGATGCTGACACCTTCGGCGTTTGATAAGCTGGATTCGCGTGTTCATTACAATTATGCATATAAGTATATTACTGCGCCGGAAGATAAGATAGCGCAGGCGGATCACGCCGATTCGTTTTTAAAGGCGCTCATCACACAGACGCTGGTAGAGGATAATGAGCTTAAGGATTATCTTCCGGGGTATTTAAGTCAGGCACGAAACTTTGCTATATCGGATATTGAGGGCGATTCCACTACCACAAGCATACTCTGTTATATCCTGATAGGCGTCATTGCATTTATATTTGCCATTACCATCAGCAATACTATAGAGAAAGAAGCATCGGTGATCGGCACGCTGCGCGCGTCAGGATACACCAAAGCAGAGCTGATAAGGCATTTTATGTCCATGCCGTTTATCGTTACCATACTGGGCGCTGTTATAGGAAACATTTTCGGTTACACTTTGTTCAAAAGTGTGGCGCTCAATCTGTATTATCAGAGCTACAGCCTGCCGCCCTGCAGTATTGTCTGGAGTAAAACTGCTCTTATAAAGACGACAGTGATACCCTTTGTCCTTATGCTGGTCGTTAATCTGTATGTTATCGTAAGCAGGATGCAGATAAGTCCGCTGCGATTTCTGCGCCATGACCTTGCAAAGAATAAAAGGACAAAGGCAAGGCGGCTGCCGGCGTGGTCTTTTCTTGGCCGCTTCCGTTTGAGGATACTCTTTCAGAATATGCCCAATTATCTGGTGCTGATCTTTGGCGTCATATTTATCGAACTTATGCTTTGCTTTGCATTCGGACTTCCTGATTCGCTGGTGCATTACGGCAGCAGGGCGGCAGATATGGTATTTGCCGAATATCAGTATATGCTGATGGGAAGTAAGGATGAAGACGGAGAGCTGATCGAAACTGCCGAGGAAAGCGCGGAGCGCTTCAGCGCAAAAAATCTTATGTATGCAAAGGGAAATAAATCTTTAATACGTTCCGGAATGGGCAGCGGCGGTGATGAGAGCGTTACCGTATACGGAATAGAAGATAACAGCGCATATGTCAGCCTTGGAAGTGATGTTAACGAAAGTGCGGTATATGCTTCGAGCGCATTTGTAAAAAAATTTGACCTGTCCGTGGGTGATGTGATAGATCTGCATGAGGAATATGAAAATAAAAGTTATCAGTTCAAGATCGCCGGGCAGATCGATTATGACGGCGGCATTGCGGTATTTATGAGGAATGCGGATTTTAATACCGTTTTTGAAAAGGACGCAGATGATTTTACGGGATACTTTTCACATGAAGAGATCACGGATATAGATGAGAGCTATATAGCGACGGTGATCACTGCAGATGATATAGCCGAAGTGACCAATCAGCTGATACATTCCCTTGGCGGTGTGATCAATGTATTTAAATACGTACTGATCGTTTTGGCGGCGGCGCTCATATATCTGCTTGCAAAGATCATCATCGAGAGAAATGAGCATTCAATTTCCATGGTAAAGATACTGGGCTTTGAGAATAAGGAGATCGCATCATTGTATATACTGCCGACGGCAGTAGTCATTGTGATCTTTGCGATACTTAGCTTCTTTGCGGGATACGGTCTGATGCTTCTTGTCTTTAAAGCCTTTGTGCTTCAGATGGACGGATACTTTGCATTTTATATGAGCAGACAGTCAATGGTGCTGTCGGTAGTGTATCTGCTGATAGGTTATGCTTTTGTTTCACTGATAGACCTTTTCAGGATACGCAGGATACCTCTGGATGTTGCGCTTAAGAATGTGGAATAAAGGGAAATAAAACTGCAGCACTCCGGCTTGACGTCATCTGACGGCCATGATAGAATTTCTGCTGTGTATCTCATGGGGGAGTAGAATGGGCTTATTTGAACTGATACTTTTATCGGTGGGACTGGCGATGGATGCCTTTGCGGTATCAATATGCAAAGGACTTGCGGCAGGAAAGATAACGAAAAAAGAATACCTTCTGTGTGGAGTGTGGTTTGGCGGTTTTCAGGGGCTGATGCCTTTTATCGGTTATCTGGTCGGTTCAAACTTTGAAAAGCTTATCAGTATGATAGCGCCGTGGCTGGCCTTTGCTATCCTTTCTTTTATAGGCGGGAATATGATCAGGGAAGCGCTTGGTGACGATGAAGAGGCAGCTCCCGGTTTTGATGTAAAGACTATGTTTATGATGGCGGTGGCTACCAGTATTGATGCGCTGGCTGTGGGTATTACATTTGTGGCAGTTCCTGTAGAGGTGCTTAAGGCAGGCCATCTTATCAATGTGATATTTGCTGTCATAGTGATTGGAGTGATCACCTGTATCATTTCAATGATCGGGGTGAAGATAGGAAGCATTTTCGGTGACCGTTATAAATCGGGATCCGAGATCATGGGCGGAACGATACTGATATTTATAGGCTTCCGTTCTCTTATAACCTATCTTGATAAGTCACAGACTTTATCTGACGGGGATACGATCTTCGGCATGCTCATCCCGCTTATAGGTACGCTGCTTGGTTCTGCAGTGATATATGCTAAAAAGAACCGTATGGCTGATGATCTGCGCGCGGTACTGGTGGGAGGCAGCTCGGGTATCATGCTGTCGATAGCTGTCTGGGGAATGATAGAGCCGGCGATAGACGGACTTAACAAGGAGAATATAAACGGTATTATACCGGTGACGATATGCTTCCTGCTGGGGGTGGTGATACAGCTTATCCTTGATAAAGCCGTGCCGCATACTCATGTTTATTCCGAGATAACGGAAGGACCTAAAAGCGGACTTGATCCTGCGATAAAGGTAATGCTGACTGAGGTGATACATCATATACCGGAGGGCATTGCGCTGGGCGCGATATATGCTGCGCATTTTATGCAGACGGAGTGGGTATCTAAAAGCGTGGCTCTGGTCCTGGCTGTAGCCATCGCGTTTCAGAATATCCCCGAAGCGATATATGTAGCTCTTCCCATAAGGGAAAAGGGTTCCAAAGCCGGAAAGGCTTTCTTTATGGGAGTGGTGTCCGGCGTGCCTACGCCGCTTTTGGGTGTGATCACGGTAGTTATCGTGGTATTGTATCCGGCGCTTCTTCCGTTCATTATGGCGCTGGCCGGCGGCGCGCTGATATATACCACCATAGAGGAGATCCCCCAGATCGCAGCGGGAAAGGATAACGATAAAGGGGCTCTGGCATTTGTGGCCGGCTTCGCGATCGTAATGCTTATGATATTCTTAAAGCTGGGGTGAAGCAAGGGGCCTTTTAGCCTTCCCCTTGAGGGCACTAGCTCCCGCTTAGTGAGCACAGCGAATTTAGCGGGGCTGCGTCCGTTAGGTGAAGGTGCCCCGAAGGGGCGGATGAGGTGTTTGAAAACTACGAGGTCCGTCCCCGTGGTTTTCGTCCCCGTGTTTTTTTATTGCGGCAACGGCGTATATGTGCTATAGTAACATTGATAGGTATTTCTATATTGCGATAGCTGAAACGGAGTTTGGCGTCATCTACAGGGAGGTAGATCATTATGGCAGGGATCAGCACGATATCTTCATATGGATCAATGTACTCAGGCGGGATGCAGGGCAGTTCCGGTGTATACGGCCGTGCGGATAAGACGGCCGGAAATCCTATTGGAAAAAAGCGCGGTATTATGAGCGGGCCGGACAGAGCATCATCTGCAAAAGAGCTTAAGAATCAAAGCATAAACGAATCACTGGAGATGCGTAAGATGATCCGTGATCTTCACCGCAGCAATGCGCAGGGATCAAAGAATGATGATCTTAAACCCAAGAGCTTGATCGAAGAATCGCTTGAATCCGATGAAAAGGAAGAAGAGAAGGTACAGACTCCGGTAAATTATAACTATAAAGAGGTATCAAATAAGATACAGCGTGCCAAAACTTCGGTGAGCGCGGGACAGGCTTTTCTGGCAGCCAAACGAAAGGTTCTGGATGTGCAGCGAAAGATCGCGGCAAAGGAAGGTGATCCGGAGGAATTGCAGATGGCTCTTACCCATGCAAAGCGAATGGAGCTGGTTGCTCGAAAGAAAAAGAATCATCTTGAGCTGGAAGAGCTGGCGGATCGGACCATTAAATCAGACGAGCAGAGAGATAAGATGGAGGAGACTGCAGACAGTATCAGAAACGCCATGATCTCTGAGGAAGAAGAGAAGCTGGGCAAAAAGGAAGATGAGATCTTTGAGAGCCGGGAAGAGCAGATAACGCAGGCAGCAAAAGAGATGCGGCAGAATGCTGGAGATCAGACAGAAGATATGCTCGCGGATCTTAATGAGATGATCTCTGAATTCGGTGAAGAGGAATTAAAGCAGCTTGAAGAGGCCATGGAAATGCTGGAAGATATGGAGATGCTCGATCCCCATATGACGGAAGATGAGCTGAAAGAGCTTAAACTTAAGCACCGTATGGCAGAAAGCAAAGCCATGCTCAAAGCTGATATGGATTATCTTAAAGGCATGATAAAGCATCAAAGCACAAAGGAAGCGATGCTGCCGGGCATGGGAGCCGGAAACGCTGCACCGGCATCGTTCGAAGCTGCATCGTTTGCGGTATCCGCCGGTGCGGAGGCAGCGCCTGCAGCGGAGGCTTCGCCTGGAATGTCTTTTGATATTCAGGTATGATATTGTTACTATTTACAGTCAATTTGATTTTTATAGAAGCCCGTGTGGGCTTCTTTTTGTGTATGACGGGCATGAGCGAATATATGCAAAGGTTTTTCTTGACTATGGTCTATATCGCGGTATATACTATAGATGAAAGGAAGGTGATCATTATGATGACTGCAAAGGTTTTTGAAAATGGAAGAAGTCAGGCAATCAGACTTCCTAAGGAATGTCGTTTCACATCAGATGAGGTGATGGTGAATAAAATTGGAGATATTGTGATCCTGCTTCCTAAACAGAATAAATGGGATTCTTTTATGAGAGCGATAGATATGTTCTCTGATGATTTCATGGCTGACGGAAGAGCAACAGATATGGTACAGGAGCGTGAAGAATTATGAGATATATGCTCGATACCAACATCTGTATCTATTCGATCAAGCATAAGCCGGAGAAAGTGTTTCAGAAATTACAGGAAGTTGAGCCTGAAGATGTGTGTGTATCTTCGGTCACATATGCAGAACTTGTGCATGGGGTAGAAAAAAGTGCTGCCGTAGAAAAGAACAGGTTGGCATTATCCATGCTTTTGGCAAACATTGAGATTTTGGATTTTGATGTAGATGCTGCCGATTGCTATGGAAAGATCAGAGCAGATTTGGAGAAAAAAGGAACTCCGATAGGACCTCTCGATATGATGATCGCCGGTCATGCGCAGTCCCTTGGGTATACTGTTGTGACTAATAATGTGAAAGAGTTCTCCAGAGTAAGCAATCTAAAAATTGAGAACTGGGCAGAGTGATGGGCTTTCATCACATATCGCTTAACTGCATTTATAATCAGTTATCATGAAATACTATTGGAAAAAAGCGCGGTATGACCGCTTTTTTTGCGGGGAAGAAGTATCCCGTACAGATATAATTATAGATCATGGAGGCAAAAAAATGAATCTCACAATGGAAAGGGCAAAAGAACTGAATAAGGATATGGTCACACAGGACCATCTGATCATTCATTCACTGAATGTATGTTATGCTATGGGAGCCATGGCAAAGCATTTCGGCGCGGATGAGGAGCATTGGATGGCGGTGGGATATCTGCACGATTATGATTATGAGAAGTTCCCGGAAGAGCATTTACAGCATACGCAGGATGAGCTGTTATCAGCCGGCGTTTCCGAAGAGGATGTACGCGCCATCATGGCTCACGGATACAGTATAGTAAATGATGTGAAACCGGAAACGGATATGGAAAAGAGCCTGTTTACGGTGGATGAACTGACAGGGATAATACAGGCCTGCGCCAGAATGCGCCATGCCGGGATAACGGATCTGGAAGTAAAGAGCTTTATGAAGAAATTTAAGGACAAAAAGTTTGCTGCCAAATGCGACCGCGAGACCATCAAAAAAGGCTGCGAGATGCTGGGAATGGAAGTTGCTGAAGTGGCGGAGATCTGCATTGAAGGTATGAAAGCGCATGCAGAGGAGATAGGCCTGGGCGGAACGCTTTAAGCAGGTACATTTCGGTATGATGAGCTGCCCCTTCGGGGGCAGCTTTTTTGTGCGCAGGGCCGCGTATTTGACACAATTGCACAGGGCCGCCGTATGGAATGCGCCGGGCAGTTGTAAGGAAGGGATATTTGGCTTGACACTCCTGGTTTATCGTGATAAACTCTAAATATGGTTTATCACGATAAACCTAATGGAGGATAACGATCATGAAGGATTTGGAACTGGGAGCGGTACAGGAGAGATTTGCCGATATCATCTGGGCAAACGAGCCCGTGGCATCAGGTGATCTGGTAAAGCTATGCGAAAAGGAACTGAATTGGAAAAAGCCGACTACATATACGGTGCTGCGGAAGCTGTGTGAAAAAGGAATAATGCAGAATGTTAACGGTACGGTCACATCGCTGATCAGCAGGGGAGATTTCTACTCGGCAAAGAGCGAGCAGATAATCGAAGATTCTTATGACGGTTCGCTTCCGGCTTTTATCGCGGCTTTCACTTCACGCAAAAAGCTCAGCAAAAAAGAAGTGGATGAGATACAAAAGATGATCGACGGATTCAGGAACAAGGGGTGAGATATGAGCGCGGTATTCTTAAAGATACTTAACATGACATGGGGAGCATCCTGGCTGATCCTGGCAGTGATCGTGCTGAGGCTGCTTTTAAAGAAAGCACCCAGATGGATATCCTGTCTGTTATGGGGGCTGGTCGCGATAAGGCTTATCTGCCCTGTATCCATCGAAAGCGCACTGAGTCTTATACCCAGCGGAAAGGTAGTTCCCGAGACAGCGGATATGCAGCCTAAGATAGATACAGGCATTGAAGCTATCAACAGCACGATAAATCCTGCGATGAACATTGCATATGCTACATCAGAGGAAGCAGGCAAACACATAATGCAGAACGTTTTATCCGCTTCGTTCTGTATCTGGATCGCCGGCATGGCTGTTATGATCCTTTATGCATTTATCAGTTATATTGCTGTCAGAAGAAAGGTGCGCGCATCTATAAGATTTAAAGATAATATCATGCTGAGCGATGAAGTAAAGACGCCTTTTATCCTGGGGATGATCAGACCACTGATATATGTACCTTCAGCTCTGGAAGGTGAAAGGATGGAAATGGTATGCGCGCATGAGAAAGCGCATATAAGCAGGCATGATCACTGGTGGAAGCCCTTCGGTTTCGCCCTACTTTCGGTATACTGGTTTAACCCTCTGTGCTGGCTGGCATATATACTTTTATGCAGGGATATAGAGGCGGCCTGCGATGAGAAGGTCATAAAAGATAAGGACAGGGAATATATGGCGGCTTATTCGCAGGCACTTCTGGAACTCAGCGTATCGGGGAAGATCATCACAGCCTGCCCCCTGGCTTTTGGTGAGACCGGAGTTAAGTCCAGGATAAAAGGGATACTGAATTATAAGAAGCCGGCCTTCTGGATCATACTGATCGCGCTTATAGTCTGTGTGGCTGTTGCAGTGTGTTTTTTGACTAATCCGAAGAAGGATGATGCTGATATTCAGGCAGAAGTAAATGATGCTTTGGATAACATGGATGTTGATTACACTTATGAAGACGGAGTGTATGTAGCGGAAGACAGGGACGGTAATAAGAAAACGTACCGGTATAGAAAGGAACTGAGAGGACGCGATCCCGGAGCCGCCTGCGACGGTATGTTTATTGTTCTTACCAATGATCCGGATATAACATATGAAAGGGTATCGCGCAGCTTATACAGCAGTAATTCAAAAGACTGGCTGAAAGATACCGTGATCACAGGAATGCATGCATTGGATGAGAATGGGGAGATCATACCATTTGATGAAACGGAGCCTGATACACAGGATGTAGCAACTACTCCGCAGCTTAAACAGCCACCGGCAGTAGAGGTATCATATGCCGGAAGGACATATAAGGCAAGCCTGGGAAGCTATGAATGGGCATATGTGGACGAGAATGGCGAGGGATGTTTGACCAGCGCTGATAGTGCACATCCCCTCGATGCTGTTGATCATATTACGCATATAGAGCTTGGTAAAAATACGGACACACTGGGCATACATATGCCTTATGCACCTGAGAAGATGAATTACAGATACTGGGATGCCGGTTCTGAAGAGAAGATAGATGCATACAAAAAGGAGTATACCGTCCTTACGTCATCATACGATATCACCGGGGGTGATGAAGGAGTTTTTATAAAGATACCGGCGGATACCCCACTGATATTTGAGCTGTACGGAGAATGGGAAAATGGTACAGCTTCATATTGCTTTGCTATTATGCCAAATGGGACATCTGAAGTGCCGGTAAACTACTGGATGGAGCTTGATCTGCCGCGGGGCTTTTTACTCAGCGAATATTCAGATCATACCGGTTATATGGGAGGATCATATATCCTTCCGCAGGCATATACGGTTGAACGTACAGATAGTGTTCCGGCGTCCTGGCTGGCTTCGGGAGTGATCACAAGGCTGCCGGCTGCAAATGTGCAGCTTGTTTTTAATGATAAGCATGAACCTGTTTTTGATAAGAATTCCCATTTCTATATGGATAACCACACCGTTCAGGAATATATACAGACCATTGCTCCCGGGAGCGGCACGGACGGCCGTTATATCCTGGAGTTTTCGGAGGAGCATGATCTTTATACGCATGCGCAGATCTATGAACTTGGGCAGCAGGGCATAAAGATCGGTGAAGATGAGCAGCACAGCAGCTACTGGGTGTTCTGGTATGTTAAGGAGGGGGGCGATACTTACTATATGGTAAGTCTGGCTAAAAACATGTTCACACAGGAACAGGCTGAGAAGATCGCGGCTTCGGCGAAGATCCTGTGATAAAAACAGCCGGGACGTTTGCGTGTCGGTAATGTTTTGTTTGCACTTTACTGACGGACATAGTAAAATCTTTACTGCTGTAATGATCGGGAAATGCTATAAATACAGGTGAACATAAATGAAACAGATACTTGTTGTTGAAGATAATAAGGATTATCAGGAGCTGCTGGAGAACTATCTTTCGAATGCCGGCTTTAGTGTTACCACAGCAGATAACGGGCTTGAAGCGATCGATATCATGGAGGACAAGGAGTTTGACCTTATCATTCTGGATATCATGCTGCCCAAGATCGACGGCTTCACTCTTTGTGAATTGATACGAAAAAAGAGTAATGTTCCCGTTGTAATACTGACTGCGCGTTTTGCAGATGAGGATCAGATGCGCGGTTATGAACTCAAGGTCGATGAGTATATCTCAAAGACCGTATCAATGCCTATAATCGTCAGCAAGATAGAAGCGATACTGCGCAGGAGCAGCGGTACTGCAGAGGAAGAAAGCCTTGTGCTTAACGGAGTGGTCCTTGATCCCAATACACATATTGTGACCATAGACGGTACGATGGTGGACTTTACATTAAAGGAATTCGAGATATTAAGTCGGATCATGAAGGCAAAAGGCGCGGTGGTCACCAGGAAGTCGCTCCTGTCTGAATTATGGGATTATGAGTATTATGATGACAGCAGGATAGTGGATACCCATATCAAGAATATCAGAAAGAAACTTGGTGATAAGGATTTTATCATTACTGTCCGCGGTATAGGTTATAAGGCGGCGCTTTCATGAAGAAGCTGTCTGTAAAAATGTTCTTTTCTTTTTTACTCGTGTCACTGCTCATAATAGCAGCTCTTTATCTGTGCATCTTTTTTATGACGCCATATGCGGGAGAAAAAAACTATTCCGGGTACATAAAAAGCAGGTCGGAGGAGCTGGCGCAGCGCTGCATGAATTCCACCTATGCGCTGGCTGATGAAATGATAAACGGATTTGCGGCAAGTGAAGGAGTAAACACTAAGCTTACGGATGCGGATTCTTTCCTCAGGGAGAACGATAAAGGGGAACTCTTCTTTCCGCTGCGCTTTTCCGACAGAAGCGGGGAATATGTATTATGTATAACGCCTGTAAGTTACAGGACACAGGCCTTTCAAAACAGTCTGAGCTTATGCCTGCCCATAGTGGTACTGCTTGCTGTTTTTATCTCATTTATCGGCGCAAAGATTTTTTCGTATTATATGAAAAAGCCCATAGTCAGGATGAGTAAGATCGCCGAGAGGATGGCGGAGCAGGACTTTGGCTGGTACTGCCCCGATGAGAGGGACGATGAGATAGGAGTACTGGCAAAGAGCTTAAATAAGCTTTCTGATGAGCTGAGCGCCGCACTGTCAAAACTGAATGACAAAAATCTTTATCTGGAAAATGAGATAGATCTGGAGAAAGAGCGTGAGAGAAGAAGGATGCTGTTTTTTGCGGGAGTGTCACATGAGCTTAAGACGCCTATATCAGTGGTCATAGGTCAGATAGATGGGATGCGTGATTCCATAGGCGTGTATAAGGACAGGGATAAATATCTTGCAAAATGCAGTGATACGCTCAATGAACTGCTCGCATTTATAAATGAGATACTGCTCGTATCACATATAGACATGGGTGATGGCAGTAATGCAGAAAAGGTAAAGATCGATGGTATACTTGATGAGGAGATCGCTTTTTATGATACGCTGATCAGCGAAAAAGATATCGAGCTTACATACGATGTGCCGGATAATGTGGAATTTACGGGAGACGAGAAGCTCTTAAAAAAGGCGCTCGGTAATGTGGTGGGGAATGCCATCAAGTATACGCCTTCAGGCGGCAGCGTAAGGATCAAGCTTGATAAGCCGCAGGACAGCGGGTCCGGGAAAACAGAGCTTAAGCTGATCAACTCACCTGCGCATATAGATGAACAGCATATCCCGCATCTTTTTGAAGCCTTTTACAGGGCGGATCCCGGTAAGGAGGAAGGAAGCGGCCTGGGACTCTACATCAGCGCCATGGTTTTCGAAATGTGCGGCGCTGAATACTCAATAGGCAATACCGGGGATGGTGTTGAATTCATATTGCGGCAATAAACTTCACATAAACTCCACATTAGCTCCATTCACACTACATGCATTATATGATAAAAATACAGGCAGAGCCCGGGGCTCTGCTTTTTTGGATGTATTCATAAACAGGAGGAATTTCAGTAAATGAAGATCGATGTTAAGAATGTGACCATGATATATTCGTCCGGCAGGAAGGCCTTATCAGACGTCAGCTTCAGCTTAAAAAGTCCGGAGTTTGTGGGCATACTGGGACCTAACGGCGCCGGCAAATCCACACTGATGAAGCTTATGACGGCAGGACTTAAGGAAACGAAGGGCGAGATCCTTCTGGATGATAAGAAACTGCTGGATCAGGAACAAAAGCTTAAGAGCAGGCTGGGATATCTGCCGCAGACCTTTGGACTTTTTGATGAACTCACGGTATGGCAGTTTTTGGATTATATGGCGGCGCTAAAGGGCATTAAGGATAAGGCCGAGATCGAATGGGCCATGGAACAGACCGGCCTTGTCGACAGAAGAAAGATCAGAGTGGGAAATCTTTCCGGTGGGCAGAAGCAGCGCGTGGGCATCGCACAGGCGATCATGGGGCATCCCGAACTGATGATACTGGATGAGCCAACGGTGGGGCTTGATCCCGAGGAACGTGTCAGGTTCAGGAATATCTTTTCGGAAATGTCGTCAGAGCGCATCGTGTTTCTTTCCACCCATATCGTGGATGATGTGCAGGCCGTTTGCAACAGGGTGCTGGTGATATACGGCGGAAGCATTCTCTTTGACGGAAGCCCTGCGGGGCTGATAGAACAGACCGTGGATCATGTGGGCTCATACATCAGGAAGGTGGATGATATCCTTCCGAAGGACTGCGAGATAGTATCAAAGATAAATACCAGAAACGGCGTGCTGACGCGTATCGTGGCAAAAGAGCTTCCTGACTATGTGGACAGGTGTGAACCCAGTCTGGAAGATGCATATCTATACTGCATACATAACAGCGTTAAGAGGGAGGATGAGCATGAGGGCTAAACTAATGGGAGTCGAGTTAAAGAGACTCCTTATGAACAGAAAAACATATCTTGCGATGATGCTGAATATCCTGATGACAGGTCTGGGATTCACAGCTTATGTAAAGGGCATGTTTACGGCAGAAGGCTTTGAATATACCTCTTCATTGACTAATAATGTCATAATACCATTTGGCTTCGGAGGCTTCGCTGCAGCGCTTATATGGGGACTGTATGTGATAAGCGATGCTGACAGAGCGGTAAAAAAAGGCGCAGAAGAGATGACGGCGGCGTATACGGATGAGAAGGCGGTGTCCCATGCCCGAATCTGCGCATTTATGACAGTTTCGCTGATCGCAGCGCTTATATGTATGCTCTTTTTTCTGCCTCTTTGTATTAAAAGGATGGATTATCTTTTTACGCTTAAATGGTATATCCTTTATTCCTTTGTATATATCCTGCCGGGGGTATGGATAACAATAGCCGTATGCTGCGGGCTGTACAATATCTCACGTAATGTCAGCGTGTCACTGCTCGTGGTCCTGCTCCTTACTATATCGCAGTTTTCACCGCTTAGCGAAAAAGATCTTTTTCTGCGTTGGAATATACCGTGTATCTTTGAGCTGTCCGACTGCTATGGTTCGGTATCGGTGCTAAGGTTTCTCTATTATTCAAGGATAGCGTTGTTTTTTCTTGGTCTGGCGTTTTATCTTTTGTCTGTTAAGTTTATAAGAAAGTACCGCCTGGGAGCGTTTAAGTCATTTGCGGTAAATCTCAGGAAACCGCTTGCATTCATCCCTGCGCTGATGAGTCTGTGTGCTGCAGTTCTTCTGTTTGTTTTTGAACCTTTTGTGGATCATTCTCCGGTCGTGCCCTATGATGATAACTGGTATGATGCTCCATATCAGGGCAATTGCAAAAACTGTATGGCTGATGTGAGGTTTAATACACTGCTGGGAACTATCAAAGGCGAATTGAACATGGATCTTACGGAGGTTGTAAGACGTGAGATCCTTTTTGAGATAAGAAGCGGGATCAAGGTAAAGAGCGTAACGCTTGACGGAGAAAAGCTTGAACATTCCATCGAATATTATGCTGAAGATAATAATAAGCTTAATCTGGGCGTAAAAAAGCTGATCGTAAAAAATCCGGACAGAAAGACGGGCAGGCTTACTATCGTTTACGGAGGGTATCCGGCGATATCAAATTCACTGTACAGAACATCGGGCTATACATTCTGCGATTCCGTAGGTCGTGCTTATATCAAACTTGATGATGTATGTGTAGCGCCTCAGGCACCTGGCCTTGCATCAGTAAAAGAGCCGGTAGTGCGCATAAATGTTCCGGGTGATCATTGCCCATCGTCATGGGGCAAAGCGCTCAAAAAGACCGTGGAAAACGAAGACGGCAGTATATGCTGGGAATGCAGGGAATATGTACCCATTATAGAATCCGGCGTTAACAATACAGACGGGGTGGATGGCGTTACGGAATTCCTGTATGCAAAAAAATATGAGAAGACTGTCAGGGATAATAAGCTGGATGAGTCCATAAAGGATGTGATGGGATACTGCGATGAGCATTACGGGGAGCTTAAGTTTGCCGAAGGTGCGGAAGGGATACGGATACAGCAGATCAGTAACGACTACGGCGGAGGCGGCGCGGGGGAAGGTTATGTGTATATGGACGAGAATTTCCTTTCTCCGCAGGCCCTGTCAGATGATAATAAAGGCGGCAATAAGAACGAGACTTTCATGCATGAGATAATACACCTTTACTGGGGAGACATGGGCTGCGCGGTTTCGGATGACGGGCTGTGGTCGGCTGAGGGACTGGATGTATATACTACTTACAGGATAGTTAAAGAAAAATATGGTGAGCTTTATGCAAAGAAGTATTACGTGGATAAATGGACGGAGGAGGTTAAGCATCAGAACAGGAATTTTTATTTCAGACATCCGGAGTATATCGATATCTTGCCCGAAAGCTATCAGGCTGCGATAAAGAATTCGGTGGGAAGTATAAATAAATACAGCCGTATGCCGCTGATGCTGCTTAAGGCAGAGGAAAAGCTCGGAGGAGAAGAAGCCATGGATGAGGTTTTAAGGCAGCTGTATGAAAACGGCAGCTTTAATCAATGGGACGGCAGCGAGGGACAGACCATGCAGGATTTTCTGGACATAGCAGGGCTTACGAAGGAGGATATCGAAATTGATCAGGATATTTAAATATGAATTTAGGATAATTCTATGCAAGATATATGTGCCGGTCATGCTGGCAGCGTCCCTGATATATTCCCGGTATCTGCTGTCAACGGAGACGATATTGGGCGTATCGGATACTGCGCCCTTTTCGGGATGGAGCTTCGGAAAATATCTCGGAGACTGTGCGCTTATCAATATGCTGATAACACTTCTTATCATCGCATTCAGCTTTTCCGAAAGACAGAAGAAGGCCGGCATGCTAACGGATGTTACGGCGTTTCCGCCTAAGAAAAGGATATTGATACGAAGCATTCTCATTGGGGGATTCTTTATCTTCAGTATGATACTTAGTTTTTTACTGGGCTGTATCTTTCTGTGGAGACTGTTTGGAGAAATACATCTTGGAAACTACCTGTCAGCCTGGGGGCTTATATGTCTGCCGTGTGTTTTTCTGATAACAGGCGTCGGAATGCTGCTGGGTCGCAAAAGCCCGGCGCTGATATATGTTTTAATGCTGATATGTCTGGTAATGGCATTTGCTTTTAAAGGGGCGGCTATAGATATCAATGGAGCAGATTATTATATGTCAATGGCAGCCGGGCTTGGAGACATCGAAAAGACGGAGACAGCTTTTATGATCAGCAGCGGATATCTTATAACCCGGCTGGTATATCTGTTTATAGGACTGGGGGCATATGCTCTGGTGGATGTGATATATGGCGGTAAAAAGAGAAAGGATACGGAATAGAAAGAGAACGGATACTGTGGAATATTGACAAATACCCCCATAGGGTATATAGTGATCGCAGGATCATTATACCCGGTGGGGGTATTTATATGCGGAGGTATAATATGGCAGGAAAGAAAACAGGTGCTGATACAGCAAAGAAGGGCGCATGCCCGCACTGCTCGGGGAAGCATAAGGTCAGGGATGAGAAAGAGTACAGGGATCTGATGAACCGCCTTAAGCGGATCGAGGGTCAGGTACGCGGCGTAGAGGGCATGGTTGAAAATGATGCATATTGCACGGATATACTGATACAGGTATCGGCCATAACTTCGGCTTTAAACAGTTTTAACAAAGTGCTGCTGGCCAATCATATGAGGACCTGCGTGGCAGATAATATACGCGAGGGAAACGATGAGATCATCGATGAACTGGTGCTTACCTTACAGAAACTGATGAAGTAGAGACAGACTTTTGGTCATAATGGAAAAACATGGAGTACAGGGCTTGAATATGGACAGATATAATGTGACAGGGATGAGCTGCGCGGCTTGTCAGGCAAGGGTAGAGAAGGCTGTTAATGCAGTAGATGGAGTAAAGAGCTGCGCGGTGAGTCTGCTTACGAATTCTATGGGCGTGGAAGGCAGCGCTAAACCGGAACAGATCATCAGGGCAGTAGAGGAAGCCGGATACGGAGCAAGTCTTCAAAATGCCAAAACTGATAAAGCTGATGCAGGTGAAGATATTCTGAAGGATACGGAAACTCCGGTGCTTAAAAGACGCCTTATCGCTTCCGTGATACTACTGGTGCCGCTGATGTATGTTTCCATGGGGCATATGCTGTGGGACTGGCCGCTGCCGGCATTTATGAATGGAAATCATGTGGCTATGGGCTTGTATCAGCTGCTGCTGGCAGGCTTCATCATGGTGATAAATCAGAAGTTTTTTGTGAGCGGATTTAAAGGGCTGATGCATGGGGCGCCCAATATGGATACTCTGGTATCTCTGGGGGCAACTGCATCTTTTGCATACAGTGTATATGCGCTTTTTGCGATGAGTTCCGCTGTGGTCGCGAATGATACGCAGCGTGTAATGTACTATATGGATCAGTTTTACTTTGAGTCTGCGGCGACCATACTTACGCTGATCACAGTCGGTAAGACATTGGAGGCCAAGTCTAAGGGAAAAACTACCGATGCGCTTAAATCTCTTATGAAGATGGCTCCGAAGACTGCGACGATACTGAAAGACGGTAAAGAGCATACTGTATCGATAGAAGAAGTGAAGGTGGGTGATCGTTTTGCTGTGCGTCCCGGAGAAAGCATGCCTGTGGACGGTATCGTGGTTGAAGGTGAGAGTGCAGTGAACGAATCGGCGCTGAGTGGAGAAAGCATGCCGGTAGAGAAAAAGCCGGGAGATAAAGTATCGGCAGCTACTATCAATACTTCAGGGTATCTGGTCTGCGAAGCAACGCGGGTAGGTGAAGATACCACGCTGGCAGGGATAATCAGGATGGTCAGCGATGCGGCGGCGACCAAAGCACCTATAGCCAAGATCGCAGACAGAGTGTCCGGTGTATTCGTTCCCGTGGTGATAGGGATAGCGGTGATCACTTTTGCAGTCTGGCTTTTGGTGGGGCAGACAGCCGGCTACGCCATGGCCAGAGCGGTATCCGTGCTGGTGATCAGCTGCCCGTGCGCGCTGGGGCTGGCTACGCCGGTAGCGATCATGGTAGGTAACGGCGTCGGTGCAAAAAGCGGTATCCTGTATAAAACTGCTGCGGTGCAGGAACTTGCGGGCAGGGTGCAGATAGTGGCGCTGGATAAGACAGGAACGATCACGACAGGCAATATGTCTGTAACCGATGTTCTGCCTGTGGAGGAAGGCGGCAGGGAACAATTACTGGAAGCAGCATACGCTTTGGAAGCCAAAAGCGAGCATCCTGTTGCAAAAGCCATTGTTTCATATGCGGAAGAAAACGGCGTGAGCTTATCGGATACAACAGGATTTGAAGCTGTATCGGGAAACGGTCTGAAAGCAGAGATAGATGGCGCTGTATATCTGGGAGGAAGCGTTAAGTATATTTTGCAGTCGGTGAACACTATACCCGGCAGATTTACAGAAACTATAGAACAGTGGAGTGGTCAGGGAAAGACTCCTATTGCTTTTGCGCGGGATAACAGACTGATCGGCATGATCGCGGTGGCAGATACGATAAAAGAAGATTCTGCGGAGGCGATCGGCGAACTTAAAAATCTGGGGCTTCATGTGGTGATGCTGACCGGAGATAATGAAAAAACAGCTGCGGCAATAGCGAAGGAAGCCGGAGTGGACGAAGTGGTGGCCGGAGTAATGCCGGATGGCAAGGAAGCGGTGGTCAGGGAACTGATGAAACATGGGAAGGTAGCGATGGTGGGTGACGGTATCAATGATGCGCCTGCGCTTACCAGGGCGGATATAGGCATAGCTATCGGAGCGGGGACCGATATAGCCATCGATGCGGCGGATATCGTTCTGATGAAGGGAAGCATCAGGGATGTGGCGGCGGCTATACGTATATCCAGAGCTACGATCAGAAATATACATGAAAATCTGTTCTGGGCGTTCTTCTATAATGCGATAGGTATACCGCTGGCAGCAGGCTGCTATGTGGCGGCATTCGGCTGGAGCCTTAATCCCATGTTTGGCGCAGCGGCTATGGGCTTATCCAGCTTCTGCGTTGTATCAAATGCGCTGAGGCTTAATCTTGTAAGACCCTATGACGGAAGAAGGGATAAGAAGATAAAACAGGCGGTTACAGAAAACATAGCTTCTAAAGCAACCAATAAATCATCTATAAAGGAGGATAATAAAATGCAGATCAAAGTAAAAGGTATGATGTGTTCACACTGTGAGGCTCACGTGAAGAAAGCGCTTGAGGCGATCGATGGCATCGACAGCGCTGTGGCTTCTCATGAAAAGAATCTGGTGACGATCACGAACTCAAAGGCGGTAGATGAGGCGCTGATAAGAGATGCCATCACCGATGCCGGATATGAATATGAGGGGATCGCAGAATAAGATTTCCGGATAGTATCCGGCGTTACCCTATACTTGAAAATCATATTATTCCGGGGCCTGAGAAAGCATTAGCGGAAAATTAAAAGTCTGTAGCCGGTTTGAGCCGGTTACAGGCTTTTATTATGTTACGTAACAAAACGCGGTAACATTTCACTATTCGGTATATTGCAAAATCTTTATACTGACAAGTACAAACAGTCGATTGAATAATATCCAAACACTCGAATGAACAATGTCCAAATACTCGGATAAGTGTTGACCAGCTTTGGTGGGAACTGCATTTGCTGCATGCAGTTAGCCGGAACTAATGTTTGCTATTGACAACTAACCATGGGAGTAGTAGTATTTGCATATGAACATTATTTCAAAACGGTCATAAAGGAGCGATTATATGCCGACCAGAGTTTTTACAGAAGAAGAAAAAAGTCAGATAAAGCTTATCATGCTTGAAGCGGGTTTCCCATTACTTAAAAAGTATGGGATGACCCACACGACCATATCGAAAATTACGGAAGCTGCAGGCATAGCCAAGGGAACTTTCTATCATTTCTGGAAGAACAAGGAAGAATACATGGCAGACCTTATACTGTATCACAGGCAGAAGATGATTCCGGTTCTTATAAGTGAGGATGTTTTAAAAGGGAAAAGGAAGCTTGGAGAGGAAGACGCCCGTAAGTATCTTCATGCTGTTGTAGATGAAGAGATAAGCATCTATCCTCATCTTACACTTGAGGATGAAGCGAAGCTTTTTAAGAATACCGATACTTTTGAACCTGACATTGAGAAGGAAAGCGCGATCACCGGCGAACTTTTAAGTCATCTGGATAATGTCAGGAAAGATGTAAATCTTCCCCTGATAGCCAATATGACGAAGCTTTTAGTTATTGCATCAGAGTCAAGAGAGGAACTGCACGAAGCTGTATATAAGGAAACCATTGATACACTGGTTGACACGATATTAAATCTTATATTTGAAAGGGGATGATAAGATGATCAAAGAGAAGATAACGGAAGGTTTTTATGGTTGTTACTGGCACTGCGAGGGTTCAGATGCGGCGATCATGGCGATGCTGGGTGATGACTGCGAAGATTATATGGCAAAGTCAGCGGTAAAGTGGATTCACAAAAAATACGGTGTCAGTGTCATGACTCTGTCGCCTGCTCACAAGGATTACGGTCATCATAGTATGCCTGTAGAGCGTATCGGCAATGCCATCGAATATATGAGGAAAAAGGGGATCAGCAAATTCGGTATAGTCGGAGCATCCACTACCGGAATGGTTTCACTTGTGGCAGCGTCATACTATCCGGAGATAACGCTTACGATTGCACTTTCTCCCAGTGATTTTATCATGGAGGGATTTTATCGGGGCAAAAGGGATGGCTTTAACGAGTGGCCCGGAGAGAATGAGTCCACCTTAACATGGCAGGGCAAGCAGCTTCCGTTCCTGCCTTATGCGTACAGGCATCCCGAATACGGACAGAAGATTAAGGAAGAATCCAAAGCAGGAGGAGATATGGTTGCCTCGCGAAAACTGTTCGATGAATCCGAGAGACTACACCCGGTTAAAGAGGAAGAGAAGATCAAAGTCGAAAGGATCAAAGGTAAGCTGCTTCTTATCGGGGCTGAGGACGATGTCCTGTGGGACACTGCAAAGTATATACGGCGCATGGAGCTGCGGCTTAAAGAGAAGGAGAGCGGGTGTATACCGGAAATCCTTGTTTATGAACACGGAACCCACTTTATTTTCCCGGAGAGTCTTCTTAAAACGATGCTTCCTGTAGGCAGCGGTTTATTTATACGCTTATTCAAGGCAGGAAAAGAATACCCTTTAGAGTGCAGAAAGACCAGGGAAGATGTGGATATGAAGATGTCTTATGCTATAAATGAATGGAAAAAGTGAGGTGGCGTAATTGGAGCACATAACTATAAGAAATATTTCAAGAGGATATGGGCAGGGCGAATCCGCGGTTAAGGCGCTGGATGACGTGAGTCTTGATATATCAAAAGGAGAGGTCTGCGTTATTCTGGGACCTTCCGGTTCAGGTAAGAGTACTTTGCTTAATATGATCGGAGGACTTGATCGTGTGGACAGCGGTTCGATAACTGTTGATGGACTGGAAATTACTGCTCTTAATAAAAAGCAGCTTACGGATTACCGCCGGGAGAAACTGGGGATGGTTTTTCAGGCATATAATCTTATACCCGAATTGAATGTTATCGAGAATGTCAGGGTTGTTAAGGATATAGCGAAAGAGCCTCTTGACGAGACTGAGCTGCTTCATGTTCTGGGACTCGAAAAACACATGACGCATTTTCCGTCGGAGCTTTCTGGAGGGCAGCAGCAAAGATGTTCGATAGCAAGAGCTATTGTGAAAAATCCGGCTCTTTTATTATGCGATGAGCTGACGGGGGCGCTCGATTCCGCATCGACAAGGGAGGTTCTTAAAGTTCTTCAAGCCATAAACGAGCGGTATAATACAACGATCATCATGATAACCCATGATGAGAGGATATCCGGCATGGCAGACAGGCTGGTCAGGATCAGGGACGGAAGGGTTGTGGAGAATACTGTCAAAACAAAACTTAAGGCGGAGGAACTGGGAATATGACACTCGGACGTAAAGCTTTCAGATCCGTTCGCAAAAACTTATCTTTTTATCTGGTCACATGTTTTCTTACGGTAGTGGCGGTGACTATGCTTGTGGGCGCGCTTACGACCGCCAATACATTGGGACAAAGCTGCGAGGAGATATACGGAAATCTGTGTGTCGAGGATGCACAGTTTGCTACCGGACAGAAGATATCATATGAAGATCTGCTGCGATATGAAGATGATTTTGATCTTTTACTGGAGGAGCAAAAATATACGGATATCACAATCGGAGATAACATCATAAGGGTGTTTAGCGCATCTTCAAAGGTCAATCTTACGTGGATATTTGAGACAAAAGATGGCAAAAGCACAGAGGTGACACCTTCATCCGCTACGGACGATGTTGTATATATATGTAAAAAATACGCCGGTTACAACAATCTCTCCATAGGTGACGAAGTGGTGATCGGTAATGAGAAATTGACCATCGGCGGGTATGCCCTTCGACCGGACTATCTGAATACTTTAAAGGATCTCACGGAGACCATAGGCGACTATTATCATTTTACGACAGCGGTTGTAAGTGACGATACTTATGAAAAGATTCTGAAATCGGATATGACTCTTACAGATAATACATATTACAGTGTGATCTTTTATGACAGCAATAATATTAATCCATTCAGGCAGACTCTTTACGCGGACTACAGACCTGTCGAGTACTTCAATTCAGACGCAAATTCCAGAATATCTACACTCAGGGGTGAGGCAGTCATGCTTAAGGAGGAGTTCTCTTCTTACAGCATCATCCTTTTCGCACTTGTTATGGTGATAGTTGCGTTTATGCTTTCGCGTATCATAGACGGTGAATCGGTTAATATCGGTACATTGAAGGCACTTGGGTATAAGGAGAGCGAGCTTAACAGGCACTATGTTCTTTATGCGCTTATTCCGTCCGTTATCGGAAGCTTAGGGGGGATTCTGGCGGGAATTCCGTTTTCAAGAGCTTTCTGCGCATTTTTCTATGGTGATGTCGACAGCTTTCCTTACAGTGTGAGATACAAAATCATATATATGGTTGTTGCATTCATTTTGCCGATCATATTCAATATCATGGTGACTGTTATTGTTACTTCTGTTTTACTTCGCAAAGACGCTTCCATGCTTATGAAGAAAGGAAAGAATGTAAAAACGGTCAGGAAGCTTTTCCGGGGGTCGGGGCTTCGGTTTAAAACGGTATATATGTTTCGTGTCCTTATCGGAAATCCGGTAAGGACACTGGTGTTTATCATAGGCATGACCGTTGCAAGCATGATCATACTTCTCGGAGGCATGTGTCAGGACTCACAGCGTAATGTACTTGAAAATGTACTGCCCGACATGATGGGAGATGCCAGATACGAGACGGGACTGAAAACCTTCCGTACCGGGGAAGTGGAGAATGGTCAGACTCTTATTGATGTGATGTTTGAAGTACCAGGCACTTCGGTAGCATTTAATCTTATAGGTTATGATAAAGACAACACGCTGCTTAAGAGAGAGTCTTTATCGGGAAATCCGCTTACTTATGGTGAGTATTATATGACAAGCGGCGCTGCGAAATACTACGGCATCAGCGCGGGCGATGATTTCACCTTTATTCACAGGATAACAGGAGTGGAAACGACCATTACTATAAGTGATATCATTGACAATGATGCGCTTCGCCTCGTACTCACAAGTAAGGAAAATGCTGCACGTATTGTGGGTGTGTCACCGGACGAATATAACAATATATTAAGCGCTGTACCTGTCGATGTGCCTGCAAAAGATATACTTAAGATAGCGGATTTTGATTCATACCGGGATTCCTTTGAGCAGGCGCTTGCCACGACAAAGGTAGTATATGCAATACTTCTGACGGTTGGGATCATCGTATGTATTCTTATGGTCAACCTTCTCTCAGGTATGCTGATTGATGAAAATGAGAGAAATATCTCTATGTTGAAGGTGCTGGGGTATCACGGATCGGAGATAAGACAGATCATACTTCGCCCGAATCACCTGCTTTTGCCATGCTGCTATATTTTGGCGATCCCTATAACGATATATATGACGAAGCTCATGATGCTGGGCTCTACAGAACACTCTGGCGTGTATATTGATGTTGTGGTGAAGCCTGTTACTCTGATAATGTACTTTTTTATAGTCGTGGGTGCATATATCGTGTCACTTTACTTCGGAAGCCGCAAGCTTGACAGAGTTGATATGGTTGAAAGTCTCAAGCAGGAGGATTGATGACTTAGTCTCCTATTAGCCCGAACGGATAGAGGATCAGGTGCCCGGTCTTTGAAACATGGAATAGTATTTTTGAAGAAGTTCCTTGATCTCATACGCTGGTTCTTTCATGCCACCCTTGATCCATACGAAGAGGGTATTCCATATTGCGCCGATATTAAATGCAAGAAGGTATTTGGGATCGAGTTCTCCGAAAAAATGTCTGTATATGTCTTCATCCCCGGAAGCCTTGGAATGAGCTGTGGGAAGATATTCATTAAGACATATAAGCAGTAGAGGAAGCAGATTATTTCGGGAAAGCGTCAATAAAGTATCTTTATAGTCTTCGACAAATTCAAAAATAACTGCCACACTGTCCAGCCTTCGTTCATCCCATTCCGCAGCATAATCGTTTATCAGCCCGCGGAGATAAGACTTTAATATATCATCCTTCGACTCAAAATTGCGGTAAAAGGTTTTGCGTGCTATCCCGGAGTTCTGTATTATTTCCGTAACGGTTATTTCTTCATAGGCGTTTGTTTTGAGAAGTTCAAAAAGCGTGTCCGTGATCATTTTCTTTGAACGTATCGCTATCGGATTAGGTGTATCTTTCATATAAGCCTCCCAAGTGACACATATTTGCAAATGTGTATCTCTTTACGTGATTTCATTGACTATCTGTCCGGTTGATTGTATCATGATCCCTGAAATGACACAACTGTATCACTTGAGGTGAAATAAATGGAAATCAAAGAGTTTGGAAAAGAGAACAGAAAAAAGATAATGCTGATTCCCGGAACGATGATGTGCTGGAAGCAGTTTGAGCCGATCATTCCGCTGCTGCAAAAGGATTATCATGTTATAGCCGTAAGTACGGATGGATTTGACGGATCTAAGGAAACGACATTTACAACAGCTGAGGAATCGGCGGATCAGCTTGCGGGTTATATCAATGAACATCTGGGGGGAAGTATCCAGCTTGTGTTTGGCGAGTCATTCGGATCGGCAAGTGCGGCTGCACTTTTTATTAACAGGAAGGTCCGGGTGGAGAGGCTGATCATGAATGGCCCGCAGTATATGAACTTTGGAATCTTTAATGGTTTTATCACGTGGATGATCCCGAGAAGTCAGTACAGCTTTCTTGGTAAGATGGAGAGGGCGCAGAAGAAAGGCAGAATTCCGTGGATGATGAAGCTGTTTACCCGTACGGATGATAAAAGTATGCTGTCTATGTTTGCAAAGATGCCGGATAACATTTCATATACTACTTTGAAGAACTGTATGAAAGATGCCGGGAGATTGTATAAGAACCTTGAGAATTATACTCCTGATGAAAATGCAAAAGTATCTGTATGGTACGGGGGAAAAGAGCCGAATATGAAAAAGGCTGTAGCTGCGATCAGAAAGGTTTATCCGAAAGCTGAGGATCATCCTTTCCCGGGAATCGGTCACGGAGAGATACTTTCGTTTCCGGAGAAAATGGTTCGTGAGATAAAGAAATTCGTCGAGGACGAAAATGCTTAGGAGCATAGCAAGTCCACAATCTGTCCTATCCGGCTACAGAACAGCAGGATAAGCGTCTCTCCATGAAGAAACTGCATCTGCAAAAGATGCAGGTATTATCAGAAATAAGACAAAGAAATGGTAAGCGTGTAGCCGTGGTGTAAATCCGGATGTGGACTATGCGCTTATCGGGCAATGCAGCAGCCTGCCGTGGACCTGCCGATATCGTGTCGGGAGGTCTTTTTTTGCGGTCATGTAGTTTTGTGATTTCCGGCTTGACAAATGCAGGCAATCATTGTATTTTATATCTATGAACAAATATAGCATATGTTCACAGATATGCGGATGGGGGATGAAATGGGTAAAGCATTTACGGAAGATGAGCGTATTTTAGTACAGGAAAAGCTTAGAAGAACAGGACTTAAACTATTCAGGGAACAGGGCATAAAGGGAGTATCGATCAGGCAGCTGACCGCGGCAGCGGGTATTGCCCAAGGGGGCTTTTACACGTTTTATAAAGATAAATTCTATTTTCTCCTGGATATAATAGAGTTTCGTATAAATGAAAAACTGGCAGATATGAAAGCACAATGGGATGCATCTTTAGAAGATCCTTCCGGGTATCTGGCCGGGCAGATGTATGAAGAGGGTATGCGGCTGACACAGAATAAGGCATTTGATAATACGATCAGCGGTACACTTGATATATATCAGAATGTGGATAAAGAGACTACGGGACGGATAAGAAGTCTGTATCGGAAGTATTATGAGGAACTCTTTACCTTCTGGAGTAAGAACGGATACAAGGTTAAGGCGGATCTTGAAGGCTTGTTGTGGGCGATCAGGATGGAAAGTTTTATGATAACAAATGCTTCCAGTATGGATAAGGATTATATGGAGAAGATATTAGAGTCTTTCTGTAAAAGCGTGGTGAATGATTTCCTGAAGGTAAGCAGATGAAAGATAAGGATTCCGGCGAAAAGTACAGGCGAATAACAGAGGATAAGCTGTATCCGCTGCTGTGGAGAATGGCGGTACCGTCGATGATCGGAATGATGGTGAGTGCGGTATACAGCCTGACAGATACCTACTTTATCGGGAAACTGAATCGTACGGAACTTACCGCTTCGGTGGGGCTGGTATTTGCTTTCATAGCCATTGTACAGGCAGTGGGATTTTGGTTTGGATACGGGGCAGGTAATTTTGTATCAAGGCAGATAGGTGCAAGGAAGATAAATGAGGCGGATAAAATGACCTCGATCGCTTCAGCACTTGCAGTTGTTACAGGTATTGCAGCGATGATGCTTGGATTTGTATTCATAAGACCTCTTGCTATCCTTTTGGGGGCAGGAACAAGCAGCAGTCTGATGGATACGACTCTTTCGTATCTGCGTATCACGCTTATTACTGTTCCGGTGATGTTACTGGCAAATGTACTTTATAATGTGTTGCGTTTGCAGGGGGCTGCCAAAGACAGCATGCTGGGGATGCTTGTGGGAATGCTGATCAATATGCTTCTTGATCCTGTATTCATCCTTATCTTTAAGATGGAGGTGGCGGGAGCGGCGATCGCCAGTTTGTGCGGACAGATGTGCGGAACTGTCCTGCTGATAACAAGAATGGGAAAAAACGGTAATACAGCGGTTCGTTTATCTATGGTAAAGCCTCAGCTTTCATACATAAAAGAAATACTTGCCGGCGGTGCGCCGAACTTCTGCAGACAGGGGATCAGCAGTATATCAGCCATAATACTCAATAATATGGCAGGTAAATACGGGGATGCGGTGATCGCGGGTATGAGTATAGCAACACGTATCGTGCAAATGGGATATGCGCTTGTTATTGGCTTCGGTCAGGGATTTCAGCCCATATGCGCGATCAACTACGGAGCAGGAAAATATGAACGCATCAAAAAATGCTTTAGACAGACCTGGTTTACCGCTACGTTTTTTCTGATAGTGGCGACAGCCGTCTTTGCACTTTGGACGGATACATTATGCGGAATGTTTTCTGCGGATGAAACGGTTCTCGGATGTGCAGGCGACATATTAAGGGCGCAGTGCATAAGCCTTCCCTTTATGGCTTACTACATACTGATAGGTATGCAGCTGCAAAATATAGGGCGTTTTGGTGCGGCGACCTGTGTGACAATAGCACAGAACGGGACATTCCTTATACCAATTGCTCTGATAATGACGATAGCAGGGGGATACGCAGGACTGGTATGGTGCAGGAGTGCATCCGATATATGTGCTTTGCTGTTTTCGATTGTTTTAGGCAGCAGGATAAGTGGTAAATATATTAACAAAAAGGCGGGTATGGCATGAACGATTATGTTTTAGGCTTTGAGAGGATTAAAAAGGAGGATATCTCCATAGCGGGAGGAAAGGGTGCGAATCTTGGCGAGATGACTTCGGCGGGCATAGCGGTGCCTGAAGGAGCGGTGCTTACTGCGCAGACATATGAGTATTATATGAAGGAAAATGCCATCGATACGGAAGATATCAGCGAAGAAAATGCGGCATCCGTAAGAGAAGCGATACTTGGCGGTACAATCCCGCAGGATCTTAAAAGAGAGATCCTTGAGCTGTATCATTCGATGGGAGAGGATGTGCGTGTGGCTGTGCGCTCATCGGCAACTGCGGAGGATCTTAAAGATGCAAGTTTTGCCGGACAGCAGGAGACATTTCTTAATGTACGCGGAGAGGATGAGCTGCTGGAAAAAATCAAGGAATGCTATGCTTCCTTATGGGGGGCCAGAGCGGTAAGCTACCGAAAAAACAAGGGATATGATAAGCAGAAAGTAGCTCTGGCTGTGGTGATCCAGCGTATGGTCGAAAGCGAGAGTGCGGGAGTACTGTTTACCAAAGATCCCTCAGGTCTGACAGATGACATAGTGATCAACGCTTCCTACGGACTTGGAGAAGCCGTGGTATCGGGCATAGTAAGTCCTGATGAATACCGCTGCGATCGTGATGGAAAAATAAAGAAATGCATGATCGGCAGTAAGGAAGTAATGATCGTTTACAGCGGAAACGGAACAGAGAAGAAAGCGGTAAGCAAAGAAAAACAAGCGGACAGGGTACTTGACGATGAGATGGCAGGGCGCCTTGTGCGTGAAGCACTTAAGATAGAAGAGCATTACGGACAGCCTATGGATATCGAATGGGCAGTGCGTGATGATAAGGTGTATATTCTGCAGGCGCGGAGCATCACAACGATCGATACGGATGAAAAGAGAGTATTCAGTGATGCGGATTTTGAAGGTCTGCCTAAGATCAGTGCAGCAAACGGAAGAATGCGCGAGAATGTGCTTTTTAATCTGGAAAAGATGCCCAAGCCTTATCTGCCGCTTGATCATGATTTTGGAGATAATGTCGGAAAACAGAAACAGGTCTTGTTGGCGGACTTTGGTATCAATATGAGGGATATGGAACCCATAGATGAAAACGGGATATCTTCTTTTGAAATAGGTGGCTTCAGGCTGAATAAGAATATTCTTATGATCGGGCGGAGCATCAGGCAGCTTAAGGATGATGAAGCAAATTGCAGGATGGCGGATGCTAAGTATAAGGAATGCAGAGAGAGGCTTGAGGAAGAAAAGAACAGAGAGCACAAAAGCGTTCAGGAGCTTGGAGAAGCACTGAAGAGGATGCAGATCCTTATCGGAGATATCGCATATTCGAGATTTCGTTATGCGATCTTTCCGCAGGTAGTGGAGAATATGAGCCTTGGAAAGAAGCTTAAGAGGCTGGACCGGGAGCTGAATTCCTTTGATCTGTGTGAGGGGCTTTCCTATGTTACGGCAGACATAAACCGCGATATGGCCGTGATAGCTGAGAATATCCGTGCGGATAAGGATCTTTGTGCAGATGTGATGAAGTATGGATATAGTGAGCTTTGCGGACAACGAAGCAGCCTTAAGGAAAGCTTTGATGACTTCCTGAAAAAATACGGTAACAGATCCGATTTTAACTGCTATTGTTTCACTTCACATTCATGGAATGAGGATCCGGACAGATTCCTGCATACATTAAGGACGCTTATACGAAGCGAGGAGTTTCATGTTCCTTCTTTAAGCGAAGGAAAGGAAAAGCTGAAAGTGCTGATGAATAGGATGCAGCATACACTGGGAACACGCGCATATCCGGCTTTTGAGAAAAAAGTAAAAGCGGTGCGTCATTATCATTACATACGTGAGGCTACGCAGTATCTGTGGGAAAGTGTTTTTGCATGTTGCAGAGGATTGCTTAAAGAGTGCGCGGATAAGTTGGATATGGAATATGATGATCTTCTTTATCTGTTCGCAGACGAGCTGTATGATCTATGCCGGATGGGAAAGCCGGATGATACGCATCGGAGGCTGATAGAAAAGCGTAAGGCGGCGCGCCCGCTTGCGCTGGCTTATTGGAATCACTGCATAGAACAGGCGCTGGATAACGGAAGTGATAAGATAAGCGGTGTGAGTGGCAGTCCCGGGAAAGCAGCCGGAAAGGTGCGGATAGTGCGCTCGCCTGCAGAGTTCTACAGGCTGAAACAGGGGGAGGTACTGGTATGCCCCTATACCGATCCGGAATGGACCCCGCTGTTTACACTGGCGGCAGCTGTTGTGGTGGATACGGGAGGGAGCTTAAGCCATGCAGCTATTGTAGCGAGAGAATATAAGATCCCATGTGTCCTGGCTACCGGAAATGCCACAGGCAGACTGAAGGATGGAGACAGCGTAATGGTGGATGGTACAAACGGTAACGTAAGTGTAGTTTGATTCTTGTGAGAAAAGCGTAATTGTGATCATTGATCCCCCAAATGGCGGGTAGCTGCGTTTTGTGCGTGGCTACCTTTTTTTTATGTGAAGATTATAGACAGAGAGGCAAACAAGTGTTATTATACGGTGTTAGACAAGGCTAACTTTTAGGGCTTTGAGGTGAACAGGTTATGCGGAAGAATTCAGTAAACAAGAGCGTCTATTCCAAGGGGTTTCTTGCTATGATAAGAGATAATTTTGATGTGGCAGTGGCTACAGATATTTGTAGGTGTTTATAAGGCTCTTCAAAAATATGTTTCGAAGGAAGAAGCGCTTCAAATGATGAAGGATTATGCTCCTCAAATCGGAGAAAAACAACGCGGAAAATATTGGAGATTTACATCCATTCCCGGTATTCCAACCTTAATCTGGGCAAATTTTGAAAAGATCATGAAGGTAGCCGAGAGTGAGAAAGCCGGATACAAGAGTGTGCTTTATGGAAAAAAAGGAAATGAGGCCGGAGCTGTTTGCCGAAAAGATAAGGAGACTTTGATATGAGCTTTATCTACAGTATCTTAAAACCGGTTTTAAGGAAGGCATCAGCGGGGAGAGCTGCCATGACAAGGGAGGATTTTGTAAGACAGGCTGAGAAAAAGCAAAGGCGTAATCTTACATTCTCTGAGATAGCCGGTTATGAAAAACAGGAGCGTGAGATTGCCGGCTGTCGCTGCATTGTGTATTCAAGGAATGGGAGTGATCACAGCAAGGCTATCGTTTACTATGCAGGAGGCGGATATATAAAGTACCAATTGCCAAATAAGAAAAGCATCCGTAACCTTATAGATCAGATCGGTGGGGACCTTTGGATACCTTTATATCCGCTTTACCCTGCAAAGGATATGTATGATGGTGTGAAATTCGGCTATGAACTGCATAGAAAAATGCTTGAAACTTATGAGCCTGAAAGAATCGTCTGGATCGGTTATTCGGCAGGAGCGGTTCTGGTAATGGGGCTTGGACGGCATATAGCTCATGAAAACTACGAACTTCCGATGCCCGGAGTGATAGTTGCATTTTCGGTATTTAATCTCTACACATCGCCGGAAAGCTTAAAAAGAATGAAAGCTTTGCAGGATAAGGATGTTGTCATGGGCTGTGATCTTCAAAAGCAGTTTGTGGAATTCTATGATCCTGACAGGTCCATTCCCAAACATATAGCGGGGGATGCCTCAGAGGATGATTATTCCGGATTTCCGCCAACGCTTCTTGGCTTTGGTGGAGATGAGATGATGTCCGGAGATGCTCCTGATTATGAGGCAGCCTTTAAACGAAGCGGCATGAAGGATTACAGCATACATATTGAGCCTGATACGTTCCATGCATACCCTGCGTTCACTTTTACTCCGGAGGGACGAAAGGGAGAACAGCAGGTTATAGATTATATAAAGGAAAAGATGAGCAGTTGATCGGAGGGGGAAAGACAGATGCAGACATTCCGATCTGTCAGATGTAGATGCCTGCTTTGATGAGATATTCAGGAAATGACCGGAGGCGATAATTGTATGAAGATAGCACTTATCATTGCCTGCATAGGGCACATTATTTGTGGGATAACAGATTGTATGCTGGCATACATGAAAAATGGCAGATTTGAGTTCTCTGATGTGAAAGATAATAAAAAAATGCAAAAGGTTTTTGAAGGAGCTTCGTTGAAACAGATAGAGCTGGCAATGCTTATAGGTGTGTTTGCACTGTTTATGACTGCTTTCGGATATATAGGTGTCAGCAAGCTGATCTGTGAGAATTCGCCCGCTGTAGGGTACATTATGTTAGGAGCGTCTGTGTTCTTTATTGTATTGATAGCGGCACACCATGTCTTATGCGGTGCCACGGAATGGTTTTATGTGAGACTTGGGAGAACAGGAGACGCACTTGAAGCGATTATGGATTTCTTTAAGAGAACATCTCCGGCAGCAATAGCTTATGCAGGACTCCTGGTTTTTGATATATTACTGTTTGTTATGGTTGTAACCGGAAAAACATTTATTCCGAGATGGGCATGTGTATTCAATACACTTCCTGCATTTTTGATACTGGCGCCTACTAAGATTCCTGCAAAGGGGAATATTGCAAATGCATTTATGTTTCTGGGATTAGCTGTCTTGTTGTAGTGTTACTGGTGGGACTGGTTTCGTTTCTGGATGCATGCGGACCCAAAGTTAATGCGATTCCTGCATTTATGTTTCCTGGACTGGCTGTTATGCTATAGAGTTTTTTGAATAAATAGAATTGGAGTGAGAAACAGCATGAAATACTTTGAATTTGGAAAAGAAAATCCTACTACATTACTGCTGCTTCATGGAGTGGATACTACATGGCAGCTAAGCTTTCAACCATTTATAGAAGTAGCTGCAAAGAAATATCAT
>JAFRXH010000050.1 GCA_017437785.1 Lachnospiraceae bacterium | reverse complement strand
TGAAAAGTGTATGTCTGTTCTGCATAGCTGTCAATACCTTCCGTGGTTATTCTGCACTATTTTTCCTATTGGAACACACTCACTGTTTATTTATATCGGCATTTTAACGGTATTTATTTAGCCATATCTTTTTAACCCGTCTCATCCCTTTTTCAGCATGGGAAGGTAGGCTTTCTGATCTTTGGGAGCGATCTGTAAAGCATTCATAGCCTCCTTAGCGCTCAGTTTCATAGTTTTCATCAAGCTCTTAATATTCTCAAGAGTATTCTTTTTTGCTGCATCTCGCTCTCTTTCAGCAACATATAATCCCATTTCTCTCTCTCTGTCATATAACCGTGTCATAATGTCTACTACCTCCTTCCTGTGAGCTTCCAGGTACTCCCTTAAGATATCCTTATCCGAGCAGATCCGAATCGTCTCCTCTATTGCCTTCTTTGCCCTTCCATGCTTCTTGACCTGCATATCCAGTACCCGACAATATGCGATGTACTGGCTTATCACGTCATGCTTTTTGCTGTCTCCGTATATAACTTTGGCTCTTATCTCTACAGCGCTCTCATTTCCCCCGAAGAACTCCTTCGTGAATGAGAGCATTTCCGGCTTCCTGCCCTTGTTTCCGGAATATATCAGGTATAATTCCGGCTTAGGTATCGTTGCCTTTTTCGTTCCGTAGAGGCTTATCCCCTTGCTCTCTATATAATCCTTGTAAGTCGACGCCAGATACAGAAGAAAGCGTATCAGTATATTTACACTCCATGTAGACTGTGCCTCTGCAAGGATGAGAAAATGGTCTCCTGCCAAAAGCCCCAGATCATTATACTCATTGTTCATCAGCACATGCTCCAGCGTAACGATCTCTATATCATCTTCCGTTATCCCCTTTACCTCAGGGTGAAGCTCCTTAAAAAGCTGATACCTATACTTCGGTATCGTAAAGAGATTGGTAAAAACGGAATCTTTTGCTTTTCTATTGGATTTCCTTTTTTTAGCAGGCATTTCCCCCTCCATATCCGCTTTTACTATAACATATTTTCGCTATTTCCGCAACGATGGCCTTTTCGCCCTGCCATAGGTCAAAATCCACCAGAATAACGCAATTAGATATCCTTTGTATCCTCTTCATCAAATTCATCAACGATGCCGTTCATTTCTTCAGTGGCTTCCTTAAGCGCTGTTTTGCAGTTTAAGACCGCTTCTGTGATCTCCGGGATATTACCTTCGGTCAGCACTTTCCGGCTATCCTCAAAGCTCTTTTTTGCAAACACACCCTTTTTGATCGGTGCATCCGTCTTTTCCTTGATCTGCAGATATGTTTCTTCCTCCTTCTCAAACCAATGCGCCAGCACTTTGTTGATCTTCTTAAAAGCTTCATAGAATGCCGGTATTATCTGATCGATCATTTCTCTTATATGTTCAAACAGGCTGTTTGCTTTATCTATATCCGCCGTAACAGCCTCAAACTCCCCTTTCTTCTTCTCTGTCCGGGTTTCATACACCTCATATGTCCTCTGCGCGTTTTCAGCCATCGTGGAGGCTATATTAAGCTGTGTTACCTGTTCTGTAATAGCATATTCATTTTCCTCCAGCAGGATGTTGGAAGTGGTGATCTGCTCCTGTACCCTTTCCAGATCTCTTTTTGCAAGTAATTCTTCCCACAGGGCTATATATTCTATCTCCTTTTTCTTTTTCTCAGCTCTATAAGCAAAAATCTGAGGTTCAAGGTGTTCTCTGCCCTCAATTCTCTCCTTAAGCTCCACATGTTCGCCCAGGATGGTTTCGATGTTCTTGGAAAGTACACGCCCTTTAGCATAGTCCTCTATTTCCCTGTAAAAGCGTTTTAACTGATAACCGCCGATTTCTTCTACTTCTTTCCTGCTTTCAAGAACGGGACAGCGTAAGTTTAATCTTCCTACCCCCCGTATACAGATCCTGGAAGAAATGCGTAAGGTTAATGGAAGCAGGAAGTACGTCTTCCAGTCATCAGGATCTAATCCGATCAATCCGAACCACCTTAATGCACGTTTAAAGGAACTTTGCAATGAACTGAAAATAAGATACTTTTCATCACATAAGTTCCGCTTCTACTGGATCAGCAGCGCATACAGGCTGGGAATGGACGAATGGATAATTCAGCTGATAGCCGGACATGCATCACTGGAAATGACAAGGCATTATAACCGCCCTACAAAGGAGTCAGAACCCTTTTCCCAGAACGAAATGGACCTGATCAGCGGATATAAAAAGCCGGAAACACGTGAAAATAACGGTTTTTAAATACATAATCACCTTGTTCACGTACGTTCACGTGAAATAAAAACCCCTCAAACGCAATGTTCAAGGGGTTTTGAGTGAGTCGAGGTGACTGGATTCGAACCAGCGGCCCCCGCGTCCCTAACACGGTGCTCTAGCCAAACTGAGCCACACCTCGAAGTGAAAGCTGCCTAGCAGATTTGAACTGCCGACCTCATCCTTACCAAGGATGCGCGCTACCAGCTGCGCCAAGGCAGCATCAATCACCGAAGACAAATGATATCAAAAATAGCGCCGGCTGTCAAGCAGTTTTTTAATATTTATTTTTACTTTTGTTTCCGAGCATCTTAACATCCTGTTCCGTAAGCTGTAATTCCTCAAAAACAGCCATCGCATCGTCCATCTGCGCAGAGTTGATGCAGAATATAAGTCTGGGATGCTCTCTCATAAATACCCTGGCAAAGAAATTGGGCTCCTGCCAGCGAAGGAAATAAGAAACACGTGCATACTGAAGCGCAGCCTCTATGCGGTGGCGTATCTCTTCTACTTTACGCGCCTTGGGTGCGATGATCTCGCATAGGTCGATCTCGTTATTAACTTTTACGCGGGTCATCATATTATCGACCAAATCATCTTCCCCCGTTCCGATGCGGTGTGTTTATCCTACCCGCACTATGATACCACTTAGTTCCGAAAATAGCAAATCATTAATATACATAAGATCCTTCGGTCTCCGCCCTCAGGGAGACATATTTTGCCGCTTATGTTTCTTCTGCTGCTTCGGCCGCTGCGATCTCATCGGGCATGATAAGCTCTATCACCGCGGCACTGTAGCCTTCCGGAGCCTCAAGAAGCTCCGCGCGGATACGGCTGTTGTCCTCGGTAAACTCAAATACCGCAAAACCACCTTCAAGTACGGAAGTAAAATCCAGTTCATCCAGCGCTTCAGAAAGCCCGTTGCCGGTATACTTGATATAGCTCTCTTTTAAGCACCACAATGCGTAAAAGTCTTTCTTATATTCATCCCCGCCCAGATGTCTTAAATGCTCCTTCTCTGCCGGGTGAAAGAATCTCTCCGCAATATCAGTCTTCAGTTCACGCCACTGCTGGATATCCACACCCACAGGTGCATCAGATACCGCACACACTGCCATATCTCCGGAATGTGCCAGTGAGAAGTGCACATCGGGAAGATCCGGAAAATAAGGTCTGCCCTTTTCATCCTTCTCAACTTTATAGACTCCCGCCGGAGCATTTTCACCCAGATGCTCCCTGGCTCCGTGCTGGAGCAGCAGCCCTGCTGTCAGCGACTGAGCCCGCTTATTCTTATCAGCCATACGCGTTGCGTCATGCCTTCTGGCTTCATCCACACCGTCCAGAGCCTCTCTGGCATTCTTATCGTCTTTTAGCAAGCCGGTATTCGCCATATAAATCTCTGCCATCTTATAACCCCTCCTGTAATACTAAAGACTCTTACTTTCTGAAAAATTCTTTTATGTCGGTATACCCCTGCGCCGCAAGCTGTTCCTTCTGGAACTTCTTATTCTTTGCCATACGTGCGGTAAGCACACTCCTGCCTTCGGCCCTTAAGCTTTCGGCTTCTGCCATGGCTGCGCTGATGCTTTCCGCATCCAGCCCCTTCTCCAGTAAGAACGCTGTCTTTCCTTCATCCCCGGGCACCTTGTAGCCTTTATCCATCAGGATAGTGATGATGCGCTCAAAGCCCACTGAAAAACCGCAGGCCGGTGCACTCTGTCCTGTAAAACGGCCCACCATCTCATCATATCTTCCGCCGCCGCCGCATGAAGAACCAAATTCCTTAAGCTCCACCTCAAATATCGTGCCGGTATAATAACTCATTCCACGCACGAGTGTGGGATCGAATACCAGCTCAAAATCAGCTTTTTTTGCACCGTTCACTGCCCTGAATATCTCATCCAGGTTTTGTCTGCTCTCTGCCGGGAGCACTTCTCCCATAAGCTCCGAAAGCTTATCAAGGGCCGCAGTCCCGCTTAAGTCCTTAAGCGCTTCAAAAAGAGAAAGGTATTTAGCCGCATCTCCTTCGTAGCCTGCTGCCTTAAGCTCTTCTGCCACTCCTTCGGCACCTATCTTATCCATCTTATCAAGGATTATGAACACACCGTCATAATCTTCCTCTTTAAAGCCTGCGTAGGATGCCATAGCCTTTAAGATACGTCTGTCATTGATCCTGATATTGAAGCCTTTAAAGTCCAGCTTTCCGAGCACGGTACTCATGGCCAGTATCAGCTCTATCTCCGCCAGATTGGAAGGATCGCCCAGGATATCTATATCGCACTGCATGAACTGGCGGAATCTCCCCTTCTGCGGCTGGTCCGCTCTCCATACATTTCCCATCTGAAGTGCCTTAAACGGAGCGGGAAGCTCTGCGCTGTGTGCCGAATAATAACGGCACAACGGCACTGTAAGGTCATAACGCAGCCCCGAATCAGCCAGGTCATTTTCTGTTTTAGCATTTGACATATCCAGCTTGTTACCGCGTTTCATGATCTTGAAGATCAGTTTCTCGTTCTCACCCCCCTGCTTGCTGCAGAGATTCTCGATATGTTCGACCGCCGGCGTCTCTATCTGGGTAAACCCATAACTCTCATATGTAGAGCGTATCACTCCCATCACATAATTACGAAGCCGCATCTCATCCGGCATAACATCCTTCATGCCCTTTACGGCGGTTTTTATCATAGCCATCTTTATCAGTTCCTTTCATAAAATAATAAGTATCAATATATCCCAAATACGGTTTTATTTCAAGTACACTACCGGTATACCTCCCCCGGCCGTATCGCTTCCCCGTCATGTACTCTCCAGTTTTCGCCGTATTTTTCATACATGCGGGTACGGTACACGTAATTGGTCATGCTTGATGCCACACTCAGTGCAGCAGCCGTCACAGCCAGCATGATCATGATGATCAGTATACCTTTTGCGAGCCCTGTTCTTTCTTTTCTCCCGGGGTCAAAAACAGTATCATCCCTGTACGATGCGGCAGAACGCTGCCGGAAATAAACTATCCCTCCGATGCACCATAGTATCACTGCTATAAACTGGATAGCACTCATAAAGCCGCCTTCGCTGCCTATCCTTGCATTCCATTTAATATAAAATACCACGGTATGTATCAAAAGCATCGCAGCGATCACAAAACATATGGCTGCCAGAGCCATACTCTGTTTACTGTCCTTTTCCTCCCCCGGGTACACGGGCGGAGCTGCCATTACAGGTTCAAACCTCTTATCTTCCGGAACACTTACTCCACCCTGTTCAAGTTTTCTGATATATGCCGTGCAGTCAAAATAAGCATACCAACTGGCAAAAGCCGGAATCGGCGTGAACATCTCCGCGATCACACAGATGATACCGAAAGCATTGATATCAGCAGCTTTATCCTGCAATCTCACAGCGATCAGGGCAAGCAGAAACAGTCCTGTAAATATGATGCCACAGGCCAAAAAAATCCTTTGCTCCCTTTTATCGTACTTATACTTCATAGGCCCCCCTATAGGAAAATGATAACACGAATGAAGGATTTTATAAAGCGCTTATACGATTTTTGTGGAAAAACGGCGGCTTTTCTGTTAACATAGTTTTTCGTGAAAACAGGGACCGAAAAAAAAGCATCCATATACACTGCGCTCATATTTGCGTTTTTCCCGCTCCAGCTCTGCGCACAGGAGTTTATTTTTCATATCAGTGTTATAGGGCCGGCGAGCGGAAAGATCGTATATCCGCTGAGCTTTGCGTTCTGCACGGGCTGTCTGCTGTCCATGATCTTTTCGGCGATAAAACCAAAGATCCTGCGTTTTATTACCGGCGCTGTACTGAGCCTTTTCTTTACACTCTTTTTTATGGTGCACGTAGTCTATCAAAGCGTATTCGTAACATACTGGGCGCCGTTCTCCACCCTGTCCGTGGCGGGACAGGCCTTTGATTACGGCGGGATGATCCGCGACAATGCACTTGCAAACAACACCACACTCATGCTCCTTGCCCTGCCGTTTATGCTTTATCTCATCTTCAGCATTATCATTCGCAAAGTTCCTTCAAAGAAAGCAGTCCTGCCGTCATTTATCGGCCTGCTGATCACGGGTACTCTTTTTTCGGCACTTATCCTTAATGATAAAGAAGCATATGAATGTGCCCGCGCACAGAACGGTCTTGACGAAGGCATGGCTACAACAGGTGCATTATGCAGCAGTATCGCCGACGGCCTGTTCGCCGCTAAAGGCGGGGAACTGACCATAAGCGTCTCTGCATCCGATCACGCCGTAGACAATCCGCCCGGCAGTGATACCGCCGCCACTGACTCTGCAGCCGGGCAGATACCTGCTGTTTCCCCGGTCATAACTCCTGCACCGGGCACAGATACAGCGGAACCGTCACCGGAAGATACTTCTGCCGAAGAAAGCTTTACCCCCCTTCCACAGGTAATGGATATCGACTTTGCCGCCCTGGCCAAAGCCGAAAACAATAGTACGCTCAAAAACATGCATCTGTATTTTGATGCGCAGGAGCCTTCCTATACCAACGAATATACCGGAATGTTTGAGGGATACAATCTGATATGGATCACCGTTGAGGGCATGTGCCGGTACATCATTGATGAAGAGCGCACCCCCACCCTGTATAAGCTGGCCCACGAAGGCTTTGATTTTCAACATTATTACACCCCGCTATGGTATGGCAGTACTTCCGGCGGGGAATGGGCGGTACTCACAGGCATGCCTCCCGGTAACGGCGGTTATATTGCCATGGAACACAGCGGCAGCGCAAAGACCAATATGTATTTTACCCCTTCAGAGCGCCTGGGCGCACTGGGCTACGACTGCTACGGCTTCCATGCAAATTATGCCGATTATTACGGCCGCAACAAATCACATACCAATATGGGGCTTAAGTGGATAGCTTACGGCACAGGCTACAAAGGTGAATTATGGGGAAACGGCAAGCTGATATGGCCCCAGTCCGACTTAAACCTGTGGAATGAGAGTAAAGACTATCTGGATCTTAACGCCCCCTTCTATGCCTACTACATGACCATCAGCGGGCACGCCCAGTATAACTGGGGTGGAAACGCCATGGCCGCCAGACATAAGGAGCTTTTTGACAGTCTGCCTTACGAAGATAAGACAAAAGCCTACCTCTCCTGCGAATACGAAGTGGAACTTATGCTGACGCAGATGCTTAACGATCTGGAAGACGCCGGAATACTTGACAAAACCGTTATCGTCCTTACTGCCGATCATATCCCCTATAATGATATGGAGATATGTGATGACATAGCCGGATATGAGCTTGAAAAAGAATTTGAACAGTATGAGAATTCCCTGATCATCTGGTCCGGTGCGATGAAAGAGCCCGTGGCCATTGATAAATACTGTTCCAGCATAGACATCCTCCCCACGGTGTTAAATCTCTTTGGCATAGAATATGATTCAAGGCTCATGGCAGGACGCGATATCCTGTCCGATTCACCCCAGCTTGTGATGTTTAACGGAGGCAAAAGCTTTATCAGCGATAAATGCATGTACAATGCTAAAGACGGCAGTATAACTCCTTTTGCACCTTATACCGAAGAAGATATCAGCAAAGAATACATCTTAAACATACAGGAAGAGATAAAAAATAAGGCCCGTCTGGCGAGCCTTATCATTGATAATAATTATTACGATAAACTTAACTTACCTCTTGTCCCTGTCGATGCACTCGAGGGAAGCGACTGATAAGCACGAAAAGACAACGATAAAGAGTAATAGCCTGCCCCAGCAGCGCAGTATGTTGTCCGTACCGCCCTCATAATTGGGATTCTGGTTAAACTCCGCGCTCTTAAGAAGCAGCCCTTCTTTCATACCGTTTACTTCGATATAGTGCAATATCTCCCATACCGGCCTTTTGCCTTCTATCTCAATATCAAATCCCCGCTCCTTTAATAACTGTGTGATACGCTGCGTAGTCATCTCATTCAGTTCCTTCTCCAGATCGATGCCTTCGGAAACCAGCAGGTCCTTAACTTCCATTACCACCTCATCATCCATGTTAAGCTGCCCTACCTCGTCGTTGAGCGCCTCCCTGACCTTCTCAGTCGTTTCAGCATTAACCTCGATATTACGGAGTTTAAATGCGCTGTTCCATAACGATACCATGGGCAGATGGTTATAATCCGCCTGGGCGCAGAGCGATGTAAGCCCCCACTTGGCTACGGTAAAGTCACAGACCTTAAGTGCAAATCCTTCAAGCTGGAAGAAACCGCCGGAAAAGACAAGCTGGAAAATAAGAAGAAAAGGCATGACCGTCATGGCCGTGGTGGTATTATGCACGAAGGCCGAAACCATAAGCGCCATCATGTCCGCAGCATAGGTGGTCAGAAATAATGTAATGCCTATATCGACCACCGGCCAGGGTGTGATATGTGCAATGGGAGGAAAGCTGACCTTCATTATCATGCAGATCTGCAGCGTAATATAACTCTGGCACAGGCAGAGAAAAGCCTGATATATCATATGCGCAGCTATATACGACGAGATATGCATGCCCGCGCGGTGCTCCCTTTTTATTATGGGTCTTTCACGGCTTATTACCTGGATGGAATTAAAGAAGCCGTTCCATATGCAGATACACGACAAGGCAAAGGTTCCCAGCAGCGTACCTTCCATGGTCTTAAAAAGATTGCCGCCTACCACAAAGCATACCAGTCCGGCAATGACCGCTGCCATGGGCATTACCTTCCAGTCGCTCTGGAAGATGAACATACGGAAAAGCTTACCCAGATAGATCCCTGTCTGTGCTATATGGCCTTTATGTTTAACATTTGCATGAGTATTATTCTGCTCCATTCCGCTCAACCTGCCTTTCTCTTGACTTCGTAGGTAAAGCGGCTTACAAATTCGGTAGCCCTTCCTTCTCCGCCTTCTTCTTTCTGGTTAACGGCGCGGAGTACATGCTCCATGCTGTCCTTGCCGAAGAATTCTTTTGCCTCTTCGATATCACCGTAAAAAGCAAGCCTTCCGGTACGCGAAGCATCCTTAGCCAGGACTATGACATCATCAAACAGATCCGCTACACGATCGGGCGTATGTGTGATAACTATAACTATCTTTTCGCTGTCCGCTATGGCACGCAGCTTCTCAAAAAGCCCCCTTGCCACAACGCCGTCAAGGCCCGAATCCGGCTCATCCAGTATAAACAGGGACGGGTTGGATATAAATTCCATGGCAATTGACAGACGCTTTTTCTGTCCGCCCGAAAGCTTCTCAACAAGTGTGTTTGCGAGCATCGAAAGTCCGAAACTCTCGAGCACATCCATTACACGCTTCTTTCTTTCCTTTCTCGAATACGATTCGGGAAGGCGCATGGTCGCCGCATCCTCAAGGGTCATCAGCACCGTATCGTTACCACGCATAAGATCCTGCTGCGGCACAAATCCCACATCATATTTCATCGATTCATATTCTTTATACAGATCATGGCCATCTAAGAGTATAGTGGCATCTGCCTTTTCGTATCCGGTCACCGCATTTAAGAATGTTGTCTTTCCGGCACCGGACCCTCCCAGCAGAAGCACCAGATGCCCCTTTGGAATGGTCAGATGAAGATCGCGCAGCAGTATCTTTTTCTTAAAGAACTCTGACGCGCTGCGCTGCCTGATATTGACCGTAAGTCCCTCTTCTATCTCATCGGCATGTATGCCGCTGTCTTCAATACCCTTTTCATCATCAAGAGCCACGACCGGCTTAAAACTCTTTGACATCCCCCACAGGAACGCAGTGAAGCCCTGTAACAGGATAAACATCCATATCCACGACCGGCGTCTTCCGAACACATAGCAAAGCCCCACATAGATCCTGACCATATATACTAACGAACAGATGCCGATGGCTCCTCTTAACATGATAAAGAATTCATCCCATACGGATCCCGGTATAAATGTCGCTATCATCTTCGATGTCAGATCCGTAAAGGCCACGAGAATCCCTACAAGGACCATTATACGCCCTTCTTTTTCTCTTTTTGCACATTTGGCGAGTTCATAGTCATTATAGATCGGGATCAATGCGTGCCATGGCTTTTTCCCGCATTTTTTAAATATCAGGTAAAAGCCGATCGCCTGAAGGATATAGCTTCCAAGCGTCATGTAATCCGATAATTCCAATACCATCTCTCCACCTCTTTATAAAGGGGCAGCCTTTATGGCTGCCCCTAATGACTTACACTACTTTTTCAAAATCCTGTTTCCCATGCTTACATATGGGGCAGATAAAATCATCGGGTACTTCCTCTCCAACATATTCATAACCGCAGATACGGCAGCGCCAGATCGTCTGTCCGTCTGCCGTCTTTCCTACCGCTTCCGGCTTGGGTTTGATATTGGACTGATAATACTCATACGTTGCGGAAGGCACATCACTCAATACTTCCATATCGGTGACCTGTGCATAGAACACTGTATGTGTTCCCATATCCACCGTTTTCTGTACCCAGGCAGATATGAAAGCATTGGTACCCTTTGTGATTATCATCGTATCGTTTGCGCCGCGTTTGCAATCCGTAAAGCCTGCAAACTTATCAGCCGTTTTGCCCGATTGGAAACCAAAGCGCTTGAACAGTTCGAAATCCGCATTCTGCGCGATCACCGAAACCGTAAGCTTCTTTGTATCCATTATCATATCGTGCGTAAGATTGTTTTTGTTAACAGCCACGCTTATGATATTGGGCTCCGAGGTGACCTGTATGGCGGTATTTATGATACAGCCGTTATCCTTACCGTCTTTATTGGCTGTCAGCACAAACAGGCCGTAACTTAACTTATATATGGCTTTTTTATCCATAGGCTTTTACCCGAAATATCTCTTGAGAAGCCCCTCGAATGCCTTGCCGTGGCGTGCCTCATCACGTGCCATCTCATGAACGGTATCATGAATGGCATCCAGATTAAGAGCCTTTGCCCTCTTTGCCAGATCGGTCTTGCCTGCGGTAGCACCGTTCTCGGCATCAACTCTCATCTCAAGATTCTTCTTGGTAGAATCGGTGACCACTTCACCTAAAAGCTCTGCAAACTTGGCGGCATGCTCTGCTTCTTCGTAAGCAGCCTTCTCGTAATACAGGCCGATCTCGGGATAACCCTCACGGAATGCCACTCTTGACATAGCCAGATACATACCCACTTCCGAACATTCGCCTTCAAAGTTGGAGCGAAGGTCGCTTATGATATCTTCAGGTGCGCCCTTTGCAACACCTACCACATGCTCGGATGCCCATACCTTCTCACCCGCCTGCTCTTTGAATTTTTCTGCCGGCGCATGGCATACAGGGCACTCTGCAGGGGGATTGTCGCCTTCATGAACGTAACCACAGACTGAACATACAAACTTCATTTGAAATACCTCCTTATATTGGATTTACGTAAATAAAATTATACTTTATGCAGCAAAACGCGTCAAGATAATGTAACAAGACGATACAAGATGTCCGAAGTACACATTATGAATAATGCCCGCTTAAATATGTTAACTTCTTTTACATCCTGAATCTGTATACCCGTGCCTCATAGGGGCGTAACATCCCATGCTGCCACTCAAGCAGGTTCACCTCCTGCTTAATGCGATCCTTTAGCTTATCTGCCATGACCTGCGGTCCCTGTGGATAGTTGCATAAGAGAAGCTGACCCTTCCTGCCCGCATAGGATCTGGGTATCTTAAGCCGCATAGGCAGACGGCTGAATGAACATACTATCAGGTATCTGACCTTACCAAGGCTTCTCTCATACATGTACACATTCGGATCCTTCGGAAAATACTCCCTGTATGCTCCCAATATGAGAGTCTTTGAACTCTTTCTGAGAGCCAGGCATTTTCTGTAAAAGTTCAAAATGCTTTCCGGATCCTGCTCTTCATTTTTGACGTTTATCCGCTTATAATTCGGATTCACATAAAACCAGGGTTTAGCCTTTGAAAAGCCGCCGTTCTTATCGCCGCTCCACTGCATGGGCGTGCGCGAAGAATCCCTGCTTGATAAGTGTATACGCTTGAGCCTGTCCTTTATATCATCCTTAAGATGATAAGTGTAAAAGTTATTCTTAGTAGACACATCAACATACTGGTCTATCGACCATAAGCGTATATTGGTCATGCCTATCTCCTGCCCCTGATATATAAAGGGTGTCCCGCACTGGAAGATATAGGATGCCGCCAGGGCAGTACCGCTCTCACGCCAGTATTTGAGGCTTCCGTAGCGGTTTATCACCCTTGGATGATCGTGGTTCTCCAGATATAGCGCATTCCACGCCCTGCCGTTTAAAGCATTCTGCCACCTGCTGAAAGCTTTCTTGAGCTTTACAAGTGAAAAAGGCCTGTGCACATATTCCGTATACAGACAGTCCGCCATCATATGATCAAAGCCAAACATCATATCCAGCGATCTGGTTGGGCCGCTGAGATACTTAAGCGCGCTCTGCACCGTGGTCATGGGGCCCTCGCCTATCTGGAAGCAGTCGTACTCATTGCAGACCTTTCTGAATTCCGCCATGTATTCATGTATATGGGGCCCATCCTTGTAATACGGCATGCCATTCACCGCAGGGATAAAGGGAAGCCCGTTGGGAAGGCCCTCTTTTTTCGATATGAAATTGATCACATCTTCCCTGAAGCCGTCAACGCCCATATCCAGCCAGAAGCGCATAATGCCCTTAACCTCCTCACGGACCTTTGGATTATCCATGTTCAGATCCGGCTGCTTTTTTGCAAAGATGTGGAGATAATACTGCCCGCGCATCTCATCGTATTCCCAGGCCTTTCCCTCAAAAAGGCTGTCCCAGTTATTGGGCTTATCCCTCCAGATATAATAATCGCTGTAGGGATTATCCTTTCCTTTACGACTCTCCTTAAACCACGGATGCTCATCGGAGGTATGGTTAACCACCAGATCCATGATCACCTTAAGTCCCAGCGAATGTGCCTTCTCAAGCACTCTCTTAAACTGCTCCAGCGTACCGAAATCCGGATGGATATTACGGTAATCCGAGATATCATAACCGTAATCCGCATTGGGCGAAGGATATACCGGTGAGAACCAGATGCCGTCAACGCCCAGGCTCTTTACATATTCCAGCTTATCATATACGCCGTAAAGATCCCCTATGCCGTCTCCGTTTCCGTCAGCAAAGCTTCTCACCCATATCTGGTAGAAGCTCATTTTCTTATACCAGTCGTATTTTCTCATTCGTCCTTCTTTCCAAAACCTTCCTTAAGGCTCTCCTCAGCCATCTTAAGCCCGTTCTTTACACTCTCGGCAGCATTAACTCCCAGCTCCCTGGCGCTGTTTCCCAGCTGTTTCACGCCTTCCGGGATCTTTTCCTTTAATTCCTCCAGGCCCTCAGCTATATTGTCCTTTATAACTTCGGCGTTGTCCCTCATACCTTCATAAATGCTTTTAGGTACCATGAACACCTTATCCATGGTCTTGACCGCATTACCTGCCGTCTCCAGGATGAAATCGGAAGCACCGCGCTTACGCTTTGCCAGAGTCCCGTCCTTTCTCATCATGTCAATCTCTTCGTATCTCCGGTACGCATCCCTCGTACTCTGTTCCCAGGAAATATATATCTCGTCCATGGCATTCTGCCCCACCTGGTGTACGCATTCCATGTCCGTACATGCATCTGCCAGGAGCACGGCCATTGATTCCGCGGTCTCCTCGATCAGATATCCGTTTCTGGTATGGGTAATACCCTCTGCCGCGCATGAGCCCTTGATCAGCACACTTGCCAGACCGCAGGCTGCCGCTTCCCTCACTACTATACCGTTGGTGTCGTATACGGAAGGGAAAAGGAAGAGATCTGCTCTGGTATTGAACGCACGCAGCTTTTCGCGGTCCCTTATCGGCCCGGTAAAGATTATACGTCCCTTACTGTCCGCAGCGCCGTTTATCGAAGCCACTTTCCCGTCCTCACCGGTGATATCCAGCGATATGCCCAGATCCCTGACCTTCTGCTGCATCTCTTCGGCATCAGCACCTCCGCCGATAAATATCATACGGTAATCGGTGCCGGTATCGGATAATATCTTCATGGCATCTATGATAAGCGGCAGGCCTTTGTACTTCATCATCCTGCCCACAAACAGGAATACAGGTACATCCTGCGGCAGATCGTAATCTTTGACAGCTTCACGGACCGCATCGGCCGCCACACGTCCCTTGGGAAAATCCACTCCGTTCGATACAACCCTGCACTCACCTTCATAACCCAGATCCATAAGGTTTTTCCGGGCCCCTTCCGAAACAGCCCATACATCATCGCAGGCCGAGATATTATTGATCATCATCTTTATGGTCTCTTTCTGCAGGAAGCCCTCACCTACAGCCCTGGCGATATCAACATCAAATTTGGTATGATAGGTGAACACTATCGGTGCACCCGTCTCGTTCTGAAGGATACGTGCCATAACGGTAGATGCAGCGGGACAATGGCTGTGGATTATCGCCGGATCAAAAGAGGTCATCTCTCCTATTTCTTTCATTGCCAGCGGATTGCCTGTTCTGTAGCCTGATATGAAGCCGGTCGTGTCAAGACTGGGATATGCCACCACCTTATACGGATAATGATCATAATCCGTATCCGGATAACGCGGAGTACCTACCAGCACATTTGCCCCAAGAGTCTCAGTCATTATCCTGGCATAATTCATCACGACATTTGCAACACCGTCGATGACCGGCGGAAAAGAATCATTCAGCAAGCACACATTCATTTCAGTATTACCTCCGTACATTTATTATATTCGTAAGACCTGCCGTCACACGGCCCGTCAGATGCCGATCAGATCCATCCACTGTCTGTTGATCTTATCCGAAGAAAATCTCTCCGCACAGCTCAAAGAACAGTCTGTATACTTTTTCCTTACCTCTGTATCGTACATAAGGCTCATCAATGCTTCTTTCATAAGCTTTTCATTATTACTGAGAGCCCCTCTTCTTTCATCATCCGCACAGGATGGCACCAGCACGCCATACTGTGCATATTCTGCTCTGTCCTTAAGGAGCTTATGTATATCGCTGCCGGGAGAGAGTATCTCCCTGGGTCCCGACGGGATATCAACCGATACCACCGGCAGAGCGCAGGCTGCAGCTTCTATCAGTACCATCGGCAGCCCCTCGTAATCCGAAGTAAGCGCAAATACCGAAGCCGCCTCCATATATGAGAAGGGATCCTCCACTTCTCCGGGCATATAGACATGCTCTTTAATTCTAAGCTCTTCAGCCAGTTCTTCAAGAAGAGGCCTTTCATCCCCCTCCCCAAGGATCACCAGACCCACATTCTTACCTCCGCCGCGTATTTCCCCGGTCAGTCTGATCAGCCTGTCCTGTGCCTTCATATGCGTAAGACGCCCGGCGGTTATGATTATCTTTTCATGCCTTTTATAAAACTCCTCTGCATCCGCCGGCATAGCTATCTTCTTTAGCGCCGCTATCCTGCCAAGGTCGGCAAAATTATAGATACAGCCAAGCTTGTGAGCGTTAACGCCATAGTTCTCTGCCATATCGGCTTCGGCCATTTTCGAAACACAGATATATTTATCCGCACCGGCTCCTATAAAGCGCTGCAGCGCATGTGTCTTCAGACCGTCATCCTCACACATCGAAGGCATGCTGTGGTATACACATATCACCTTATCATTCCTGCGTGATAAGATATTTACTACATTTGCCCCATCCATATGGCTGATCGTGCAGTCGATATGATATTTGTTTTTCAGATACGATAGTCTCCTTACACGCGTTATCACATTGGATAAGCGTTTTGATGCCGAAGCTTTATCAAGCGGAGGCACCTTAAGGTCTATCAGCTTTCCGCCGTACGGATAGATAGCATTCGAAGCATCAAATACAAATAAATAGACCTTATAGTTTTTTGACAGCTCTATGGAAAGATTGGCTGCCATGCGCTCGGCTCCGCCGTTATGCAGATTCTGCACCAGGATCGCTACATTCTTCATGCCCTGAGCTCCTTTATCCTGGATACAATGGTATCGGCAGCAGCGGCATGTGCCTTAACTCCCGGATGGAAACGTGCACCTACGGTGGCGTCCGTTACCGGCGGCAGCTCAAGATATTCCACCTTCTCATCACCACTGTCTTTTTTATAGTCATCCATTCCGGCCCTGATATACTCTGCGGTCTTATCACCCAGCATTCCCATGCCCCATATTATATAAGCCCCGGGATTGTTCTTACGGATAGTCCTTAAGAATGAGCACGCTGCGCTGCGGATCTTATCCGTATCTTCAAAGCCTGTATTGTCCATGGCCCCGGCATCGTTTGTCCCCAGATTTATACATATATAATCGGGCTGCCAGGAACCAAAATCATTCTTTTCAAAAAAACCAAGCGGCTTGAATACCTTATCAGGCACCACGGAACAGATATCCTCGTAGTAATGCGGGATGGCGCACCTGGTATTTCCGTCCCAGGAGATATACAGTCCCCAGCCGCTCTGGCTGAATACGCGGTAGTCGGCATCCAGCTGCTTAGCCGTCATATAGGGATATGAATTGACATGCGAGAAGAACAGTGAGATCCACTCTTCTTCCCCCCTGGCACCTATGCTGCCTTCCCCGGAATTGATCGAATCTCCTATGAATTCGATCTTAAGTTTCTTTTCCGGTACAGGCAGAAGCTCACCGTCACATTTAAGCGAATAGATCTCCAGGCAGTGCTCCTCATCGGCATTCATCGCCTGTACCTCTTTCAGGATACGTACCCTTGTGGGCTTGGTATTTAACTTATTCCTGAAGATACATACCCATTCCCTTTCCTTCGATACCATGCGCCGGCTGAGTATCTCGCCGTTTATCTCGATCGCGATCCAATTTTCCTGCTCCGAATACGGTCCTGCCATCTCCGCCCAGAGCTCTGTGCACTGCACATTAAGCTCCAGTGAGGATCCTGTCCACAACAGCCTCAGCGGATCCCTTCCTGCCACCGTCCGGCCGTGTACCTTTATATTTTCTGCTTCAGACAGTTTTATCTCTTTCATCCGGGATCCCTCCTGCTTTTTATGGAAAATCATTTGTAAATATTCACTGAATACAGCTCATGAAAAACACTGTATATCGTATTTTACACATTCCGCATTTATCTTTCAAGCGCCAAACTGCGGTTTGCCATGTGTGCCATGATAGCTTATAATAACAGAGACCGATTTATCATAACTGTCTGTAATGTCCTGCCGGCAGGGGACCAGCACAAGTGCTTTCATTGGTATCCGTGCCGCCGGCAACAGACATAGAAACGGAGACCCATATGAAAAAAAGATGTATTACCCATCTATTAGGCGCTCTGGCTGTAATGACCGTACTGAGCGCCTGCGGACCGGAAGGATCAACTCCCGCAGAGCCCCCCACCGGGGCATCCGCACCTGCTGCTACGGCAACACCCACACAAGCCGAAGTTCCCACCGAAGAAGCCGCATCTCCCACGGATACTCCCGCAGCGGATGCTCTCCCTGACGGCATAGTAAAAGTCAATCTTCCCCTGCCTATGTCATCGATGCCCGATAATGAGGCCCTGAGCTTTGTACGTGATATGAAAGCAGGCTGGAATCTTGGTAACTGTTTTGATGCTTATGACTGCAACTGGCTCTCCGATCCCATGGATTATGAAACCGCCTGGTGCAAAGCCAAAGCCACCAAGGAACTTATACTCGAGCTTAAAGCTCAGGGATTTAACTCCATCCGCATACCCGTCTCATGGCACAACCATCTCGATAACAGCTGGAACATAGACAGCAAATGGATGGACCGTGTGCAGGAAGTGGTGGATTACGCCTATGATGAAGGCATGTATGTTATCATAAATATCCATCATGATAACGACGCTGATCATGAATACCCTTCTTATGCAAAGCTTGATAACTCAAAGAAATACATCACAAAGATCTGGACCCAGATAGCAGAGCGCTTTGCCGGCTATGATGAGCATCTCATATACGAGACGATGAACGAACCCAGACAGGTGGGTACCGAACATGAATGGTGGATAAATGATGTGCACTCGGATACGGCGAAGGAATGCTTTGACTGTGTGAACCAGCTTAACCAGACGGCTGTCGATACCATTCGTTCCGTAGATAAGGGCTATAATACGTCCCGCTACATCATGTGCCCCGGATATTGTGCATCTCCGGAATTTGCACTGGTCAACGAATTCAAACTGCCCGATGACAATAAATGCAGCGCAGAAAACAGGCTGATACTTTCCGTACATGCCTATACACCTTATAACTTTGCGTTGGATCTTAACGGAACCGACAGTTTCGATATTGCTTCCGGAAAGGGAACTGATGAGATCAGCAGTTTTATGCGCCGATTGTACAACAGCTATGTTGTTAAAGGGATACCCGTCGTGATAGGTGAATACGGAGCGCTCGATAAACACGGAAATACCGATTCACGCATGCAGTTTACAGCTTATTACGTAGCGACCGCCAGATACTACGGACTCACCACCCTCTGGTGGGACAATAACGCCTTAAACGCAGAGGGTGAATGTTTCCAGATAATAGACCGCTCCACGCTCAAATGGAGCTTCCCCGAGATAAGGGATCAGATCATGTACTACTGCGAATGACCTTTGTAAAGCATTCGCCGATGAAAGCAACATCATCATCGGAAAGCTTTGTATGCAGAGGCAGTGTCACCTCATTCTCATAATGAGCGTAGGCATTGGGGAAGTCTTTGATATCAAATCCCAGGTTCTTATAGGCAGTCATCATCGGCAGAGGTTTGTAGTGCACGTTACAGGGCACATTAAGCTCTGCCATTTTTATTATCACCTCACGGCGCTTTGCATCATCAGCGCCGGGGATGCGTGCCAGAAACAGATGTCCGCTGGAAGTATACTCATCCGTATAGTGCGTAAGATGCTCCACGCCCAGCTCATCGCATACCTTATCGTACTTTTCAATGATCTCGCGGCGGCGCTTAAGAAGCGCGGGATACCGGTCCATCTGTACCAGCCCTATGGCTGCTCCCACATCTGTAAGATTGCACTTATATAAAGGTGCGATTATATCGTACTCCCAGCTTCCCAGCTTCGACTTGGCCAATGCATCCTTATCCTGCCCGTGCAGACTGTATAGCTGGTACATATGATAAAGTTCATCATCATCTATTCCGGGGATGCTGTTCCACACAGCGGCTCCGCCCTCTGCAGTGGTAAGGTTCTTTACCGCATGAAAGGAGAAGGAAGAGAAATCCGCCAGCGTGCCGGCCATCTTCCCTTTTCGCGACGCACCAAAGGAATGCGCACTGTCGGATACTACCGCAACGCGCCCCAAAGTCTTCTGTATCCTCTGTCCAAGCTCTGTATTTCCTCCCGGTGTAAACAGCTCTTTCTTTCTGTTTACTATCTCAAATATACGCTCATAATCGCAGGGTATGCCGGCAATATCAACAGGTATGACAGCCTTGGTCTTTTCGTTTATGGCCGCTTCCATGGCATCATAGTCCATCTCCAGACTGTCCTTCTGACAGTCGATGAATCTAACCTTTGCGCCCACATGTATCGCCGCCGATGCGCTGGCAGTGTAGGTATAGGCAGGTACCAGCACTTCATCGCCTTCGCCTATTCCCAGTATGCGCAGATTAAGCTCCTCTGCTGCCGTGGCTGAATTGAGCGCCACCGCCTTAGGTGTCCCCAGATAATCCGCTATCCTTTTTTCCAGTTCCTTGGTCCTGGGTCCGGTAGTGATCCAGCCGCTGCGCAGCGCCTCAGCTACTGCCCCTATCTCCGCCTCCGTAATGTCAGGGGGGCTGAATATTATCTTTCTGGCTTCCATTGTCTGTCTCCTTTTATATATTCTCGATCCTGAGCGCCTTTTCAGATCATCTTACGCGCCGCGAAAAAGTGCAGCCGGAGATCACTTTCCTGCTCGAGGATCTTCGGCCCTCATCATTTCTATAATGTCTGCCGTGACACAGTTATTGCCTCACTTCGAGCGATTATATACCAAAAGACCTGCCATCGCAAGGCAGGCCCTTATTTCCCGGATTCTTTCTTAGCCCTTATGGCGGCAATTACATCGTTGACATTGTCCCTGTTCAGAAAGCCTTTGTAATCCGAATCAGCCTGCTTTAGTATCTCAAAGCCTTCGATTTCCTTATTTCGATAGATGGTATACAAATCCTTCAGATTCGTAGAACTGTATATATCATCCAGAAGACTTGCCGCCTTTTCTGCGCTGACTAATCTCTCCATTCCTCCATACAGATTTTTTACAGCATTTTCTACCCTTTCACGGGATATGTGCGATTCCATAATAACACCGACAACATCCGAAAAATCGTATTTGTATTGCCGTAGAGCGGCCAGTTTCATCGCCACAACATATTCCGGTGGAAGTATCCTGACATGCATAATATTTGAAAAAGTTCTATATGGAATTGAATGCTGTACTATCGCATCGGAATATGACGACGTCTTTTTAAAGTCCTGATTTATCCAGTCACGCGAAAAGCCATATTTATCGCCTATCTTACGGATAGCATCTTTCATAGCAGATGAAGCCTGGATAAGAGCATCAATATCCGTGGTTGATTCCCTGAAACCATATCCTGCCACTATTGCTGCGCCCCCGATGAGTATTATTTCTGCCGGGATCTTTGTTCCGTTCATTTTTCGAAATGCTTTCCCAAGTTCTCCCAGTATCTCATCAAGGTTATCTTTGGTAAATGAATCTTTCTTTTTATTTTCAGATATATTATCGCTCATCGTCAAAAATCTCCCCCTCTATAATGTTAAACCTAAGAAACTCGGGTATTGCCCCCTTCTCGGTTCTGGTTTTAGCTGTATCATCTCCGCTTAGTTCATCCATTAGCACTGCATCTATCGGATACGTCTTATGGTCCAGCTTATAGCTGCGCATCTCATTATAGTTTTCGCATTTGGGGATATTGTTTCTGCGGCTGATATAATCTATCATCGCCAGCTCATAAAATGCCTCGGCATACATGCACAGATGCCAGTAATGATCGATCTCGCGCCTCTCCAGCACGTCGATCACATAGTCCAGCTCTCCTTTGCGGTGCACCTGATGACACTGTTCGCTGCGAAAAAGTGTAAAGCTGTAATTCTTCTTGCACAAAAGCATTAAGTCATCAATTGATATCCTCAATGCATCTGCCAGCCTGGCCGCCGTATCGAGCTTACACTGCCTGATATCCGATTTCCCTTTCATAATGTTATATACCACTGAGTAATTAAGGCCGCTTTTTTCAGCCAGCGAATACAAACTGATATGCTTATCCTTTAAAAACTGATCGATCCTCATACTATACCTCCTGATCATATCTCCATAAATTATATCTGTTAACAGATATATCTGTCAACAGATATATTGTCATGTGGAAAGCTCAATGATAAGCAAAAGGCGCGGCCGAAGCCACGCCTTTCGATCAACAGCTGTAAAAAGCTATTTACTGATCCGGCCCACTATTAAAGTTCCGCAAAATCATATTTGATATACTGGGAATAAGGCGGGAAATAGTAGAACGGTCCCTCTCCTTCCGTCGTTTCCACATAAGAGTCATTCACCAGTTTTTCTATCACTTCGCATGCAACCTCCATAGGGCACAGCATATTAACGCCGTCATAGACGCTGCTGAATACATCAATGGATATCATCCCATCAGTTATTTCTACCAGACGTACATATGCAAGATTTTCAGCCGGAAACTCGGGATTAGGCAATTTGGCATGCCATAATACCTTATACGGTTTAGGCAGATTCTGATGAACCGACTTATCCGTATCGGAATACCTTTCAGAGCCGTAACCATAGACAGTAAATCCCATGCTCTTTACATATTCTTCTAATGAAGCCGCCTTTTCGTCGTATTTCTGTACCTTAACCGTGATCGTAACAGCCTTGCCGCTTATCTTTCCGCTTAGCTTCGCGCTTCCCGCCTTACGTGCATGGATGACTCCATCCTCATCAGCATATGCCACACTGCAGTCACTGCTCTTAAATGCTACCTGTTGATATAGTGATGCAAATGACAACTGCGCGCTGCATCCGGCATTTAACTCAAGAGTATATTTATTCTTCTTTCCGCTGATACCCTCTGTCGTTACAGAAGCATCCTCAATATAAACATTAACTGTATAGGTAAAACCTTCCACCTTTGCGGTAAGCACTGTATCGCCGGCTTTTAACGCCTTTACCTTATTTTTTTCAACTGTTACTATTCCATCCTCAGCGGGCTTCCACTCTACATTTCCCTTAACCCCGTATAATCTGAGCAGCTTTTTATCATTTACGTTGATATGCATGGTTCTCTCAAGCGGTTCCGAAACCCTTATGGTGATCACGACGGGCTCAGCACTGCCGCCAGTCGCTGTAAGTACGGTCTCACCTGCTCCGATCGCAGTGATCTTTCCGCTCTTGTTGATCTTAACCACGGAATCGGCAAATACAGAACCCTTCGGAAGCTCATTAGCCGATACCTGTGTCTCTGACGACCATGCAGCTTTGGATGCCTTAAAGCCTTTAAGCTTTACGCTCACAGCCTGCATGGGCTTAAGCTCAACGGGCTTTGTAAAGTCACGCTTTGAAGTATCCGCATCAGAAACCTTCACAGTGTATTTATAAGCGGCTCCGTTCACATAAGCATTTATCACGGCACTGCCTTTGCTTATGGCAGTTACCGTTCCGTCTTCATCAACGACAGCCACATCGGGTGAAAGACTTACATACAGGATATCAAGACCGGAAGCATTATTAAGCGAAATGCTCTTTTCTTCTCCGGCTGTCATTTTTACAGACTTGCTGTCAAAAGCAGGCGCAATGATGGTAACCTTAACCGTCTGTGCGCCATGCGTCAGCGTAACCGTACCTGCTTTCTTTGCAGTTGCCTTCGTCTTGCTGATGGCCAGAACCTTCTTATCCGAACTGGTCCACTGATCATCTCCGAGCACAAACTTCTGCCCTTTTACAAGTGTAAGACTAGCAGTATCCTCAGTTATGACCGGCTGTGAATCCATCGCGCTATGTCCTGATAAATCATCATTATCCCCTTCTTCATCCTTATCACCGGGGATCACGACCTCGCCGTCTCCGTCTTCATCGCTGATCACGATAACTTTCTCTTCATCATCTAAATCGGATGCCGTAACCGTCATTCCATCCAGATCATCACCTGTAACAGTTATTCCACCTTCAGCATTCAGTGAAACAGAAAAGTCACCCTTATTATTTCCTGAGACAGTATAGGTGCAATAGCAATCGTCAGGCTGGTTATTGGATGTAAGGCTGATCGCGAAGGCGCCATCATTGCCGGAGACGGTATATGATCCATCTTCCTCAATACCCATACCGGCCACTTTTTCGGCTGAAGCATTCAGATAATAATCTCCAACCAGAAGCTGTACCGCCAGCTTAGTACTATCGCCTTCAGCGGGGGTAATGGCAGTCTCACGAGAAGGTACATCCGGAAGGTAAACATACAAAGACGGCATACTTATTTTATCATAAACGTAACTATTATTGTAAACTGGAATCCCTTTATTATCTATGCTATTCATTCCATATCCATTAACGCTCGCAGACCAATCATCATATGTAACATTTAACACAGAATCGCCTCTAACGAATAAAATATCAGTTGACTTTTTTCCCCCAGAAGACTGTACCTCTCTCGACACAATGCTATTAGGATTCCCTTGTTTTTTATAATAGATCGGATACATTATGCTTGGATCTGACGTAACCAAAACAAGTTCACCATCATCATTCTTACACTTTGTTACAAACCATTCGTTCTTATTGGTAATATCATAATCCGGAATAAACCATCGTCCATCATCTGTATTTATATACATATCATGCCTTACATCGTCTATATATTTAAACCCTTGAGCTGGATTTAAGTCTTTATATTCTACGACATTAGAATCATATATATATATTTTAACGTCAAAATCACCATAATCCGGAACATCCATTAAATCATTACCACTATAGTCCCATTTGGTAAATTGACCTCTTTCAATTCCTGTTATCACAACTGCATGTTTTGTAAAATATTTATCAGGGTTTTCCATTTTATCTATGTATTTCAATCCTTTAGGTGACTCTTGATAAGTAAGTAACGCAGGCCCCAAAACATCAACATTCTCAGCTGCTTCAATAACCAAATCTATTTTCTCTTTTTCGGAAAGTTTCAAAAACTCTTCCTCAGCTTTTTTATTCTTTTCAAGGTACTGCTGTGCGAAAAAACAACTTAGTATAGATTCCGAGTCAATATTCTTTACTACAGAATGCAAGTTAGATGCTATGAATCTATCACCCCTTTTATTTGCAATGGAAGAAGACGCAAATCCATAACAATAACCATCATGTCCTTCATTGAAGCAATCAATAGTACTATTTGCCCAGGTTTTTCCACCTTCATAAGAACAATACTCTTCTACCATTTTAGGAAATGAAGCTTCATCTTCTGGTGTCACTAACTTTACTGAGGATTTATAATTAGGAAACCCCCACGCATCCTTATCCATATCCCATTTTATTTCGCCATGCCTCAATGTTATGCTTTCCTTACTATCATCACCGCAAGGAAGATATTGGTACTCTTTCCCTGTAGAGTCATTAAATACGTATGGCAGTTTAATTTTAATGCCCTCTGGTATATTTATCGGAGTATTAATCTCAGTAAGACTTATGCATCCATTAAAAATTCCATCCCAAAATGGATAAGTACTACCGTCTTCCGGTTCTGATATGCTTGACAGATCAATCATACTCATATCGATTGATTCTAAAGAATCACAACAATCAAACAAGCACTCAATACTCGTAACTTTTCTTGTATCAAACCCGGTCAAATCGATATTTTTTATGCTTCCTAACCCTTGAAACATATGTCCCATATCCGTTACATTTTTAGTATCAAATTTTCCTCCGAATTTAACTTCTTTCAACAATGGCAAGTCAGATAGCATACCATACATACATGTCATTTTTGAGGTATCAAAGCCACTCATGTCTACAAACTCAAGATTATTCATTCTGAGACATAAAGATTGCGATATAGCTTGTACATCTTCGACGGATGGATCAAAATCATCAACATTAATAATTAGTGACTTTACGCTATCTAAATATTTATAAACATCATCATCATTATCAACTACTTTTTCTATCAGATACCATCCGCCATAAAACATTCCCTTTCCATCAATACTCATAACTCCTGATGTATCAATACTCCAATTGATATCTGCATCATAATCATCATAATGTCCGCTAATAACTATTTCGTTATCAGATTCCGTTCCAAAACTATCATCATTTAATTCTATTTCTTCATCATGCAGATCATTACCATTGCTATCATCATACAATGCAATATCATCCCCATCCTCAGGCTCCGCTGCATACACCGCGGTCTGAGCGTAACTGCCAAGCAGCATACTCACCGTAAGCAGTGATACTATCTTTCTTTTCCACTCCTTCATTTATAGTTCCTCTCCTTTTTGTATTTTTCCGGCACACGCCAGAATATGATTACATCACAATTTATTCTTTTTTGCAACAAAAAAACTATCAGTATCCTCACTGTATGCCAAGCCGCTTTATACCACGGTTTCAGCCGGACAGCATATCATTCCCGCCGCATAGATCGGATAGTAGTTTATTCCATTATCTTTTTCGATATTATCAGTGGACAGTGCCCCGCTTTTCAACAGAAAACGGGGCGTTTTGCCCCGTTTTTCAAATCTTCTTCAAAATTATCTGCTATTTTCTGTCATTTATCCGTTATCCGGATGATAGGTATCCACCACTTCGGCCACGCGCTGCTTGATATCTGCGCTTCCGGCGCAGGCTGCATCCATAAGGCCGTTAAGCTGACTTAAGAACCTGTCCTCATCAAAGGGTACGGGATTTCCGATGTGGATCAGCTTGTTGGGCGTAGTCTTAAGACCTTCCTGAGCCATAAGCTTCTCCTCATACATCTTCTCACCGGGACGAAGACCCGTATATACTATCTTGATATCCACATCAGGCTTAAGCCCCGATAAGCGGATCAGATTGCGCGCCAGCGTATCGATCTTCACCGGGCTGCCCATGTCCAAAACGAATATCTCACCACCCTTTGCATAGGTTCCGGCCTGCATCACCAGGCTCACTGCCTCGGGAATAGTCATGAAATAGCGTATGATATCGGGATGCGTGACCGTCACAGGCCCGCCCTGGGCTATCTGCTCCTTAAACAGCGGTACCACGCTGCCGTTTGAGCCCAGAACATTTCCGAAACGCACAGCCACATATTCGGTTACAGGCTTTATATCGGACTTGAACTCTTCACCGTCGCTTAAATGAGAGTATATAGCTTTAAGATCCGCAGCTTTCCCCGCTTTTATCTTTGCATCAAAGGTCTGTACCACCATCTCGCACAGGCGCTTGCTGGCTCCCATTATATTTGTGGGATTGACAGCCTTATCGGTGCTTATCAATACAAAGCGCTGCACGCCGTTCATCATAGCCGCGTATGCTGTCTTATAGGTTCCTATGGCGTTATTCTTGATAGCCTCGGAAGGACTGCCCTCCATAAGCGGCACATGCTTATGAGCTGCGGCATGATAGACCACCTGGGGCTTATAGTGCGAAAACAGCTGCATAAGTCTCCTGGAATCACGCACGGATCCTATCTCTACCTTAAGGTCCAGATCCGGATGATCACGTATAAGCTCCTGCTGGATCTCATAAGCATTGTTTTCGTACACATCAAAGATGATCAGCTGCTTGGGCGCATGTCTTGCCACCTGACGGCACAGTTCCGATCCTATCGATCCGCCGCCGCCCGTTACCAGTATCACCTTATCGTTGATAAAGTCGTAGATCTCCTGCATATCAACCCTGATCTGTTCGCGGCCCAGTAGGTCTTCAATGGATACGTCCTTCAGATCGTTTACCGTGATCCTGTCCTCATCCACTATCTGATACATGCCGCGCAGCATCTTAAGCGAGCAGTCTGTCTCCTTGCAGACATTGAGTATCTCCTTAAGATCATCCGCAGTGGCAGAAGGTATGGCAATATAGATCTTTTCGATATGATGACGGCTTACATTCTCAAGTATGCTGTCACGGCCGCCGGCTATGGGAATGCCGTCAATGGAGCGCTTCCATTTATTCTTATCATCATCGATAATGACTGCTATACGGTCGTGGCCATGGCCGAAGCGCGTCATCTCGCGTATGATAGCCCTTCCTGCGGAACCGGCGCCTATGAGCATAACAGGACGGAATTCCCCGTCATTGGCACCTTTATGATCCTTGACCAGCAGGATAAAGCGGTAAGAAAAGCGTGCAGCCATGGTCATCAAAAACTGCACCATGATCCCCACGAAATAATACGACCAGGGCATATGGAAGAATTCGTCCGACGCATTTATGACAAAAGGCGTAATGCCGGCAACGTGGATCACAAAACATATGGCTGCAGACAGCACTATCCGCTCCAGCTCCATGAACGAAGCGTAGCGCCACATGGCCGAATACAGTCCGCACAGACCGTATACAACCAGGCCTGCTGCCATGTATATAAGCGTAAACTGAAGATACGGCGTCAGATAATCCGAAGGGATGCTGCCGACACTAAAGTCAAAGCGAAGCAGAAGGGCCAGAAAAAATGACAGATTGAATACCACGGCATCAAAAACCGCAAGCATCACTGCCATCACCTGCCAGTGTTGTATTTTAGTTCCTATGATCCTGTTCATCCGTTTGATTATATTCTAATACCCTTAGTATGACAAGTTTTCGTCAGATGATGTAAAACCAGCTGTCTTCCTCATCAAGGGGTACACATTTCTCCTTGTTTTCGTCGGCATACTTATAGGTCAGCTCCTGGCTGCGTATGTATACCTTTGCTCCGGCAGGTATGGACTTGGTGATAAAGCAGTTGCCGCCTATCACGGCTCCCTCTCCTATCACTGTATCTCCTCCCAGTATGGATGCTCCGGAATAGATCGTCACATTGTTTTCTATGGTGGGATGACGCTTTTTGTTATTAAGGCTTCTGCCGCCCCTTGTGGATGCTGCGCCCAATGTCACGCCTTGATATACCTTCACATTATCGCCTATCACCGTCGTCTCACCAACCACTATGCCTGTACCGTGGTCTATAAAGAAATACTTGCCTATGGTGGCGCCCGGGTTGATATCTATACCGGTGAGCGAATGCGCATGCTCCGTCATGATGCGGGGGATCAGCGGCACGCCCAGCAGATAAAGCTCATGAGCCACACGGTTAACAAAGATCGCGTAAAGCCCCGGATAAGAGAAGATAATCTCATCTTTATAAAAAGCTGCGGGATCGCCGTCAAAGGAAGCCTGCACATCAGTCTCTACATATTCCCTTATGTGAGGCAGCTTATCCATAAAAGCAAAGGCCGTCTCCTCTGCTTTTTCCCTTATCTCTTCATCGGAAGCATCCTTTAAGCCTTCCTGGTAACGCAGAACGATCACCAGCTGCTTTTGCAGATAAAAAAGCACATCCTCCACCAGCATGGTGGTATCGTTTCGCGGCGTGTACACCTTCATCGCCCTGTTCTTGAAATATCCGGGGAATACCAGCTTCTTGATCTTGTCCAGCATATCGACGATCACGTCTTTATCGGGCTGGTCAAAGTTAAGCTCACGGTCTATATCCTTGCCGCCCTCGTAATCCGCCAGTATTTTATCAACCAGCACTCCTATTCGCTTTTCCATGTTTTCGGACATTAGTGTTCCTCCGGGTATATATATGTATAACAACGATATGCTTTGTTTTATTGCGTCCCTCTGATTTTTCGATTCCTGTACATCGCAAGGAATCCCCCCACATTCGTGGGTCCCCCCTTACGAATATCTCAAGGCATCTTCCCACGCTCCGCGCGGGCCCCTCCTTGAGATTACAGCGCATCTCTATGTTTGGAACCGGACACAGACAAGCCGCTTGCGCAGCCTCTTGCGAAGAATCGAAGGACTATAAGATTATATGTCAGAAAGCTATATTTTTCAAGGTTTACGCCTTAATTTATCCGCTTGTAAGATGTGTGTGTTTATGCTATGTTAATAGAAAATCTATCCCAAACGGAGGTATCAAAATGAAGATCTATTCTGTAAACGATCCCGAATTCAAACCCTATGGTAAAGTATTGGGCTATAGCACAGACTGTCTGGTAAAAGCGCTGGACGAGTCCACTCCGTTACCCGAAGGCGTTGAATATGTTATGAGCTGCGCAGCTCTTGAGTACACCTGCGATTTCGGCGTACTCCAGAATAATGCATACGGCGGAATGCCTATACAGATAGGCTACTGCAACGGCCACAACACCAAGTTAAACTGCCTGGAGTATCACCGTGACAGCGAGCTCAACATCGGATCGACCGATTTCATCCTGCTGCTGGCTAAGGCTAATGATATCGTTGACGGCAAGCTCGACACCTCAAAGGTTAAGGCTTTCCTGGCTAAGAAGGGTGATGTTGTTGAAGTATATGCTACCAGCCTTCACTATGCTCCCTGCTCTGCAAAGAAGGGCGAAGGCTTCAAGGTTGCCATCGTTCTGCCTAAGGGCACCAACGGCGCGGTTCCCGCACTGAGCGCAAAGAATGAAGAAGATAAGTGGATGACCGCCTGCAACAAGTGGCTGCTGGCTCACGCAGATGCTTCCGAAGCTAAGGACGGTGCTTACGTAGGCCTTACCGGTGAGAATCCCGATATAGCTGATCTGATCTGATCTGAATCCCTTAGGGCTTATGCCTGAGGATGAACACAGGGGACGGTTCTCTGTCCCCTTTTTCTATGGGCGCGATGGGTACAGAGAACCGTCCCCTGTACCCACTGTGTTTATCTTACAGCTCGGTTTCCTGCTTCTTACCGGAGCGTCTGCCGTTCTGTGGATCCCCGCGAAGTTTGGATGGGTCGAAATCCTCCGGCGGCATCATATCCTGGCCGTTATCAGGGATACGGCCATCCGGTGGCATCATCTGCCTGCCGTTGCCGGGCATATTTCCGTCAGGGGGCGTCATAGCGCCATTTTGAGAGACACTGCCTCCGCCCCATCCGCCACGGCCGCCGCCGAAGCCGCCACGTCCGCCGCCAAAGCCGCCAACAGTTCCGATGGTATTGCTTGCTCCGCTTATGGTTACGCTGCCAAGGTTAGTTCCGCCGGCGCTCGCGGTATATGATGAGCCTTTTGTAAAGTCAAAGCCTGCAAATAATACCGCTGAATAACTCTTAGACGGTGTATAGCTTACCACTTCGTTTCCGTCTTCATCGCTGATCACAACTTCCGTGCCTGCCTTCTGTGATCCCGTACCGGCCACAACCGCATATACATCCGAACTCTCTCCTATGGACTGCAGCATTCCGGAAGACCCGGCTGCGATAACAGTCCCTCCGCTCATAACACAATCGATACCGTAATCAAAGAATCCGTTACCGTCATTCTCCGGCCCGTCCACAACAGTATCACCGCCATATATATAAATATATCCGTTGGAATCTATACCGTCACCCTTCGCATTAACATATACACTGCCGCCATCGATATAGATGATATTGTCCGCATTGGCATCCATGAAGCCTCCGCGCCCCATGTTAGCCTGTGAAGTCTCTGCCTCACCGGTATCTCCGGCAGCATTTATACCGTCATCATCCGCAACTACACTTATGCTGCTCCCCGTCAGGTCAACGATACTGCCTTCTATGCCTTCATAACTCTTGGAAATATCTACGCTACTGTTATATACCAGGCACACGTTGTCGGCATGTATGCCGTCATCCTGACTCTCTATATCAAAGTCTCCGCCCAGGATCATTATATTCGTGTTGCTGTGCATCGCATCATCACCCGAATGTATCTTAAAATTGCCATTCTCAACGTATACTATGCCTTTTCCTTCTTCTTCACTGTTGGTGGAGACCAGGCCTTTCCCGCCGCAGCTTATGCTGATATCACCGTCATATACAGCTAAAAGGTCTTTGCCTTTAAGTGCATCATCCACGCTTTCTATATCATACATCCCGCTCCTTATCACCAGATCGTCCTTAGACCTTATGCCGCAGGCATAATTGGCATCAATCTTAAGGGCGCCGTTTCCGTTAATGATCAGATCCGCTTTTGAAAAGATCACTGCATCCGGCTCGTCTTCACCTTCTTCAAGCTCATACTCCGTACCATCGCTTAAGCTGTTGACACTGCCCTCTTCAAGTGAGATATAGACATTTTTTGCACTCTTCACGTAGATCGCCGGACCGTTATCATTGCTTAAGCTTACCCCGTCAAGGAACAGATGCACCGCCTCCTCCCCGGAATCCACGATCAGCTGTCCGTCATCCAACGATCCGCTTATCACGTAATCACCCTTTTGCGTTATGGTCACCGTTGTAGCGTCTGCCTGTGCTCCGCTGCCGGATACGCTGATACTGCTGCCGCTCAGTGTTATGAACGTCGCATCCTCCTTAGCTTCACGATAGTCGTAGTTATCTTTATATTCGGGATATGTAAGACTGTATGATCTGTTTGACAGCGTTATATCAGCAGTGTTCCCATCGGAAGATGTAGTATCAACATCCTCTGTATCATCCGCTGCGCTCACTGTCTTTTGCGCAGAACTTCCCCTCTTTTGAGCCGTACCGCTGCCGTCCGATGCAGAAACCGTACTTCCGCAGGCTGTTCCAAATACCATTATTCCCGCCATTGATAATGCTAATATCCTTTTCTTCATCATCCTGTCCCCCAGTCTTTCTACCAGCGCCTTTCTCTTTTCGTCATTTAAGAGGTATTTTTTCTCTACCCTTTTGAATATCCCTGCCATGGCGTTTTCCTCCGTCTGAGCTGTGTTCATCTGATGTAATGATGATAATAAAAAAATATGTCCACTTCCTGTTCAGAAAGTGGACATATTGTGCAAATTCGGTGTTTAAACTGTGAACTGAATGTTCTTATCTGGGGGTGGTAGCATCAAGCGCAGCTCTGGCTGCCAGTATATCTGCTCCCAGCTCTACAGTCTCGTAAAGCAGGTGGATACGCCCTGTAGGATCCATCCTCTCGTAATTGACTGCAACACGCTGTACCACGGTCGCACATGCCTCAGCAGTGATATCAAGAAGGATCACCAGTACCTGACGGCCGGAATACTGTGTGGACACATCACCGCGGCGAAGCGTTGAATAAAGTGCCTGATCCAGTCGCTCTACAGCCTTATCCAGTTCTTCCTTCTTGGGAAGATACCCTTGATCCGGAGCAAGTGTAAAGAGCACCATACGTGCATCTATGGAACCGCGCTCTGCCCTGCGGTGCAGGAAATTATATACATACTGGAAGCCCCTTATATCCAGCAGATATGCTCCCTTATCGGGAATGCCGCTGCTGAAGTTATTCTGCAGGCTCCACAGATCGATATTGTTAGCTGTATTACTATCTCCTTCTTTCGAATAGAAATGATAATTATGCTTTCCGTTCTGCTTCACAAAGTATAATGCCTTATCCGCCATGGAATACAGGTGTACGAAATCCCTGGCATCCTCGGGTGCGATAGAAATACCTATCGAAAGCGATGTATTGGCATCAAAACGCCCTTCCTTAAGCTTCCAGGAGAACTCTGACATAAGCGTCTCAGCCTTGGACTTAAGGGTCTGACGGTCGGTAACTCCACTGAAGAATATCATGAACACATCACCGAATACCCTGCAGAGCACGTCATCCGAATCCGTATTCTCCTGCATTACCCTTGCCACCATCTGCATGGTAGCATCACCGGACTGGGTACCGTATACATCGGTAAAAGCCTTGGAATTATCCATATCGATCATGAAAAGGCTGCCACTGTAATTACTGTTTAACCTGTGATCGATGATCTGTACTGCCGCGTTCCAGTCAAGAAGACCGGTAAGCACATCTCTCTGTGAATCATCAACGAAATCATTGTTTCCCTGCATCATGCCGCCTAAGCTGCGCTGCTGGTCGATGGAACCTATGATCTCACCGATCTGCGCAAGCATGTTACTGGGAATGAAAGGTTTTATTATGAAACCGGCTGCTACCTGCAGGCAGCGCTCTTCCAGTTCAACGTCCCTCTTGGACATACATACAATGGGTATTCTCTTGGTAGCTTCGTTATTTCGGATACGGTTTATCAGCTCAAAGCCGTCCATAACCGTAAGCTGGACTTCCATAAGGATCAGATCCGGGATAGTTGTGGTCAGGAACTGCAATACCTGCGGCCCCGTGACCATCTCCGTAACCTTGTAGGTGTTTCCCAATGTAGTCTTGATCACCTCAAGACTCGTCCTGTCTTCATCTACTACCAGAATGTGTTTCATGATAACCCCTCTCTGCCGCATCCATGCGGCTTGTTCACTCAATCGTCATCTACACTGTAGTTAGGCGCTTCCTTCGTAATGTGAATATCGTGCGGATGGCTCTCCTTTAATGATGCTGCTGATATTTTAATAAATCTTCCGGTATCCTGCAAGGTTTTTATGTCTTTTGCCCCGCAATATCCCATACCGGATCTTAATCCGCCCATCAGCTGGAATACGGTATCTTCAACCGTACCCTTATATGCAACGCGTCCTTCAACACCTTCAGGCACAAGCTTCTTTGCATTTTCCTGGAAATATCTGTCCTTGCTGCCGTTCTCCATGGCCGATATCGATCCCATGCCACGGTACACCTTGTACTTACGTCCCTGGAACAGCTCGAAGGTTCCGGGGCTCTCATCACAGCCGGCAAAGATGGATCCCATCATACATACGCTGCCGCCGGCTGCCAGTGCCTTGGTAAGATCACCTGAATACTTGATACCGCCGTCAGCTATGATGGGGATACCGTACTCTTTAGCCACTGCATAGGAATCCATGATAGCTGTTACCTGCGGAACGCCTATACCTGCCACAACACGTGTGGTACAGATGGAACCGGGTCCGATACCTACCTTGACCGCATCTACACCGGCCTCTATCAGATCCTTTGTAGCCTCTCCTGTAGCCACATTACCTGCTATAAGCTGGAGCTTGGGGAATGCTTCCTTGACCATCTTTACACAGTTGATAACGTTCTTTGAATGCCCGTGTGCCGAATCCAGCACGACCACATCCACACCGGCCTTCGCCAGTGCTGCCACACGGTCAAGGACATTCGCCGTAATACCCACTGCAGCACCGCAGAGCAGTCTGCCCTGAGCATCCTTAGCTGCCAGCGGATACTTGATAGCCTTCTCTATATCCTTAATGGTAATGAGTCCCTTTAACGAATAATCATCATCAACTATAGGAAGCTTCTCTTTACGTGATGCCGCCAGGATCTTCTTTGCCTCCTCAAGGGTAATGCCCTCCTTTGCGGTGACTAAGTTCTCGCTGGTCATGGACTCTCTTATCTTCTTGTTAAAATCCGTCTCAAACTTAAGGTCGCGGTTGGTGATTATACCCACAAGCTTACGCCCCTCTGTAATGGGCACACCGCTTATACGGTACTTTGCCATCAGCGCATCCGCATCTGCCAGTGTATGATCCGGTGACAGTGAGAAAGGATCTGTAATGACTCCGTTTTCGGAACGTTTAACTTTATCCACCTCGTCTGCCTGTGCATCTATGCTCATGTTTTTGTGGATTATACCTATACCACCCTGTCTTGCCATGGCTATCGCCATACGGTGTTCCGTCACGGTGTCCATTCCGGCACTCATGATAGGAATATTCAAGCGGATTTCCTTTGTCAGATTTGTTGACAGGTCCACCTGATTAGGTATCACTTCCGAATAGGAAGGTATCAGCAGTACGTCATCAAATGTAATGCCATCACCTATGATCTGTCCCATAACATCTCCTTTCTATACCTGGTATAATATTAATTTATGCGCCCGGATTTAGTCAAAAAACACTTTTCTGGGCGCATTATTTTGTACTATCTTAACAAATTCCTTTGGCAAGTCAAGCAGAATTTTACGTCCGCCCTCGTAGATCATTGCATAGGGCGGTTCTTCCTTAGTCTTATCCATGCTCCAGTAATTCACCTCTGTAAGCTGTCTGTTCTTAAACTCTGCCAGTCTGTATGAATTGGAAGGAGCCAGCATCTCAACCTTATCCAGATCAAAGGTCTCAAGATCCTTGCGCTTTTCCTTTGCCATTATCTTGGAAACAGTGATCTGCTTATCACAGTAGAGATATTCGTATTCAATATCGGTAAGCGGATAGATCAGATATCGATAGGCCATCGCCAGGCCAAGACCTGCCAGGATGCACAATCCTGCTGCAAAGAAAAATACCACGATGGTTATCACAACGATAAGAACAATGCTGCCGTACTTAAGAACCAGATCCTTAGGCTCAGTGTTCTTCTTTACCAGATGCTCCATGTAAGCGTCCATCGTCCAACCTCTCAGTCAATGAATTCTGTTTATATTACCACATCAGAACGTTTTCTTCAAGAAGAAAATTGACGCTCGCCATGCGCTGTGATAACATAGCAGTGTAATATATGAATAAGGAGTTCTTATGAAAGAGCAGTTATATACGATACCTTTAAATGATGCCGTTAATGCCGGGGACGAGTGCCCCTTCTGTTTTGTAGAGCGCTCCCTTGAGCAGGATTCGCTGGATTTCGTGCTGGGCAGCTGCGCCTCCTATATGGAAAGTGACGTACGCGAGCTTACCGATGCGCAGGGCTTCTGCCGTGAGCATTTTAAAAAGATGTTCGATTACGGAAACACCTTAGGCAACGGCTGGATCTTAAAGACGCACTTTATGAAGACTCGCAACGATCTGGATAATGAGATAAAGCGCTTCCGGCCCGGCAAAGTAAGCCTGGCGGATAAATTAAAGGGAAAGACGGCTTCCAACAGCATAGTGAACTGGGTGCGCGCACGCGAAGAATCCTGCTATGTATGCCGCCATTCGGAAGAGATCTATGCCCGCTATATCGATACCTTCTTCGTTATGTTTAAGGATGATGAGAATTTCCGCAGCCGCGTAGCTGCGAGCAAAGGCTTCTGCATCACCCACTTCGGAGATCTGTGCGCTGCTGCCGACGCCAAATTAAGCGGCCCCCAGCTGGATGCTTTTTATGAGATGATCTTCCCTCTTATGCAGAAGAATCTTGACCGTCTGCAGGAGGATGTGAACTGGCTGATCGAGAAATTCGATTACCGGAATGCCGATGCCGACTGGAAAGAATCAAAGGATGCCGTCCAGCGCGGCATGCAGAAATTAAAGGGCGGATATCCTGCGGATGCGCCGCTGAAAATGAAGAAGTAAACATACTAAAAGGGCTTCCGCGGAAGCCCCTTTTCATATCCCAGGTCATTATGAGTGCTCCCGGTCATTCTGAGCCTTCCCTGTCATTCTGAGCTTTCCCGGTCATTCTGAGCCTTCACTGTCATTCTGAGCGCAGCGAAGAATCTTATTCCTCGCTGACAGCATTCCTTATCACCTCATCCGACACTATCTTTCCGTCGGAAATGGTGATGATACGGTCGGCCATCGCCGCGATGCTCTCATCATGCGTTACCAGTATCATGGTCTGCGAAAACTTCCTTGCGCTGTTTCTTAACAGCGTCATTATCTCCATACCCGTAGCCTTATCCAGATTACCCGTCGGTTCATCTGCCAGTATCAGCGCCGGATGATGTGCGTAGGCCCTGCCTATGGCCACCCTCTGCTTCTGGCCGCCGGATAGTTCCTCCGGCATATGATATCGGCGCTCTTCCAGGCCCAGCATTATCAGGAGCTTAGTCATATTCTCTTCCTTCATGCGTATGCCGTCTAAGCGTACGGGGATCTCTATGTTTTCTTCCACATTAAGTACAGGGATCAGATTGTATTCCTGGAAGATAAAGCCTATCTTTCTCCTGCGGAATTCAGCCCTCTGTCTGGGTTTCATACTGTGCACGTCCTCTCCGTCAAGCACTACACTGCCGAAGGTTGCACTGTCTACGCCGCCCAGTAACGAAAGCAGGGTGGATTTTCCCGAACCGCTGGCTCCCACTATGGCCACAAATTCCCCTTTTTCAACACTGAAACTCACGTGATCCAGCGCCACCACCTTTGTCTCATCATTGCTTCCGTATACCTTCGTAAGGCCGTTTACTTCAAGATAACTCATAATGTTTTCTCCTCTCATTTTATAAAGATCCTTCGCTTCGCTCGGGATTATTTGGAATCCGTCGCTTAGGATGGCACCCCCTGCTCATTCCCCCGGCTTTTTTAAGAAACAGCAGGAAATGCAGGTATAAGCGCCTTCGCCGGTGCGGCTCTTTGCCGTGATCACTCCGTCATGCGCCTCCACTATCTGTTTTGCCAGCGCCAGACCTATGCCCACTCCGCCGCTTCGCTCGCCGTTTGAGCGTTTTGCACGGTAGAAACGGTTAAATATCTTAGGCAGTTCATCTGCCTCTATCCCCTCTCCGATGTCTGTCACATCCACCACCACAGCCATAGGCGTAGCCGATATACCTATTTCAACAGTGCTGCCCGCATCGGCATATTCCCCCGCATTTTTAATGATATTCTGGAAAGCCTCCTGCAGCCAGTCTTTATCCTGACTGATGCGCGCATCCTCTTCCCCGCTTTCGGTTATATGCACCTTAAGCTTTTTAGCTTCAAATATAGCCTCAAGCGCATGAACGCTTTTTTCGATCGTATCCCTTACAGAGCAAAGAGTCCTCTCCATAACATAGCTGCCCGATTCCAGCTGCGCTATCTTTAAGAGTCCCGTGACCAGCCAGCGTATCCTTTCCATCGAACGCATTGCCCGGTCAGAGAGATCTTCACTTTCCGGAATACGATCGGCCATTTCTTTTTTAAAAATGTCGATATATATCTCCAGTGTGGCAAGCGGCGTCTTCATCTGATGGGCTATATCGCTCATCAGGTCCTTAAGCCATTTCATTCCTGTAATGCGTTTATCTTCCTTATCCGACAGGATACGGCTTATCTCTTTTAATTCTTCCAGCTGTCTGGCAAATATGCTGTCCTTAGACAGCAAAGCGGCTTCCTTTTTCTCCGGCTGCCAATTGTCAAAATCTTCCCTAAGGCCGCTTAACATCTGCTCGATCGCCGACGCTTTCCTGTATATATGCTTTATGGCATAAAGCCCTGCCAACGCCTGGATCACTGATACCGGCAGCACCCAATATGCGCCAAATCCGTTCGTAAGCCACAATACTACTGTCACTATCAGGCATACTGCCGTTATGATACAGTAGTATCCTTCTTCACGCTTGATCATTCCGCCTCCTCCCAGCGATAGCCCTCGCCCCGCACCGTCTGTATGGGATCATGTCCGTATACCTGTTTGAGCTTATCCCTGAGACGCTTTACATATACCGAAGCGGTATTAGGATCCGCATATTCATCGGTATCAAAGATACTCTTCATTATCTGCTCACGGCTTATCACTCCGCCATGCTCCGTAAACAGTTTCAAAAGCCTGTACTCATTAGGGCTTAAATCTATCCGTTCATCCTTATTCCAAAGGCAGAGCCTGTTTGCATCGATATTAAGATCACCGTGCCTTTGCCTAAGCCTTAGTTTCGAGCGTATGCGCGCCACAAGTTCCGCCGTCCTGAAGGGCTTGGTCACATAATCATCTGCTCCTGCCCCAAAGGCCTTTACCACTTCCTTCTCGCCATCAAGGGCTGTAAGGAAAATGACCGGAAGCTGTGCATCCCTGTTCCTTATATACTCACAAAACTCATAGCCTTCGCCATCGGGCAGCATCACATCCAAAAGCACCAGATCCGGCGCTTCATCATTAAGCAGCTGCTTAGCTGCCTCAAGGCATTCCGCGCGCTTTATATCAAAACCTTCGCTCTTAAGCGACCATCCCAATGCCGCCGCCAGGTCACTATCATCTTCTACCAGTAATATTATCATGCGCTTCTCTTCCACTCTATATAATTTGCGCCCGCAACTATTCCAAATATCAGAACACATATCGTAAGGGCCGCTCCAATGGGCCATTTAAATACATAATCCGCCCCGGCTTGTAAAATTATAAGCCTTTTTATAACAAAATAACTGACAAGAAAGCTTACGATACTTCCCGCTAAAGCCGAAAAGACTACTCCGAAGCCATGCTCTATCAGCATCATTTTAAATTTCTGTAAAGGATCCATGCCCATCACATCATACAGCCACATTTCCTTTTTGCGTATACGCATATCTGCCTGCAGGGTATTGAGCAGCTGGAAGATGCATACCAGCATGATGAAGCCTGTGACCAGCACACAGACAAGAGTTACCACATTAAGCGCATTCGCCATTTGGAAATAATCATTTTGATACCTGTTATAGTATTCCAATCCGTTATCCTCCGCAAATTCCATAACAGCCTGATCGAGCAGATCCATATCGCGCCTGACACCGGTCTCGCATCGATATTTAAGATATGAATCCAGCCAGAGCGTCTCTACCCTATCGCTTTGCTTAAAATAATACCCGTCATTTCTCCTCTCACCGCCCACTGCCGCTGCAAGCTCATCAAACTTCCTGCATAAGCTTTCAACCGGGTAGACAATGCGGATATAGGAACCGGCCTGCATATCATTTACACGAGTACCATCCAGACTGCCTGCAGTATAGATCTCATCGGAAAGGATACCCATCACCTTAAGTTCTTCCTTAAACCCTTCCTCAAACATCTCTTCCCTTAAGGCCTCCAAAGCCCCGGATATCTGATAATTATTCTCCGGCAGCCTCTCTTCGCAGTCGTACCCCATTTTTCTCAGTTCGCTGAGGATTTCATCCATAAGAGCACGGAAGTACTCATCACTGCCTCCATTCTTTCTGTAGGAGTCCAGAACAGGCAGATCTTTCTTTTCATCCTCCGGATCCGTAAGCCGGTCTGTTCTTTTTTCTTCGCCGTTTTCAAAGTATACCACTTTATTTAAGTCCCGCCAGGCACCTATCCCCCTTCGCTCCGATACCGCTGCTACAGCATCCCGGTATAAGCGTGCGGCTTTTATTGCGCCTTCAAGACTTAATATCTCTATGCTGTCACCGGCATGATAAGAGGTCTTTCGCCCTTCACTTTTCAGCGCAGGTGAAATATCGCATAGCAGCACGGCATTTTCATCTATCATCCTCTCATAATCCAGCTCCCCTTCGATAAGATACGGTCTTTCCTTTTCCATATCCTCCTCATTGCAGCCCATCTCAAATATCTGCGTAACGCCGCCATGACCGTTATCACAAAGGCGTTTTAATTCTTCATCATAAAAAAACGGGGATATGTTTACTTTATAATAGATATTCCTGTACATGATCGAAAAAGTATCACTTACATCATACTTTTCCTTAAGTATGGCGCGCAGTTTTTCATTCCATTCATCATCATATAAGGGGACTATGGTGTTCATGCGCCTTCTGTATACAGCCTCCCTGTATTCATCTGCCGTACCCAGAACGGATTTTTTCATGGTTGCCTTGAGCGATTCCGCATCGGACATGACCGATAAAAGCAGCAAGTTTGATATAAATATCACGATAAAAACTGCCTTTGTGCCGCCACGGCCCCGCTTCGCATTCCTGTGCGCATAAAAGCCGCTCACGCCAAAAAGCTTCTCCGCCAGGGAAGTTTTCTCTTTTTTCTTCTTTTTCTTAGTCAGCTTAGATGCCAGCTGCTTTATCGCTTTACCGACGGTCAGTTCCTTTGCAAGGACACCTCGCAACGCCTCTAAAGGCGAAACCTGCGAAGAAAGTCTGAACGGCTCTACAAGAGAAAACAGCGTAACACCTATACATAAAAATGTGGTATACAAAGCTGCTTTAGGGTAGAAACGGAATTCAAATACATCCATAAGATCCAGCATTTTGATGATCCAGGGTTCAAAGAGCTTAAGCAGCTCAAAACCGGCCCCCAGCCCAAGAACCGATGCCATAAGACTCATGATGATGCCTTCGGTTAGGAGCAGTATCAGATTCTGCCTCTCTGACATTCCCACACATCGCAGCAGACCATAATCCCTGCTGCGCTCCGTCACAGCTATCATCATAGTATTCCTGATTATAACGACAGAAAACAGTCCGAACAGCGTCGCGCCGAAGGTTAAGAGGAAATTTAAAAGCGCCGTCTCTGCGGATTCATCCTGCCTTAAATAATGTGCCACATAGTTTTCTACCCAGAACTCAATGCCGTATTTTTTGTTAAGCTCGGCGGCGCTTTTCTTAAGATCATGCGTATCCTTAAGTCTTATCCTTACCGCATATCTTTCCCCGGCTTTTAACTGATCGTATAGAACCCTGCGCCAGTATGAGGGGTATTCAGGATCTCCAATATCTATGCGCACTTCTTCTATATTTTCATCCTTGAACATGCGTTTAAGTGCATCTACCTTTTCTTTGGTATACGGAGTATTATCGTCATGTGAAAAGAGCTCATAAGGCCGCTGACTGTATACGGAATAAAACTCATAATCCCAGAAGGAATATCCTGCCGTGAGTATGCAGAAGCTTAAGATAAAAGTAAGCGCGATCCCCAGCACCGAGTACAGGGTACGCGCTTTATTATGCCACATATACTGTTTTGCCAGGTGCAGATAGTAGCCCATTTACCTCTCCTCTATGCAAAAGTATAGCATAGTACCGGGAGATGGCAAATTACAGTTTTGTAAGAAAACTACTTGGCGAAGCTTTCGTCCTTATCTTCTCTGGTCTCCACTTCCACCCAGGCAGGTGAAAAGCCGCTGCCCAGCGCGGTCTTCCATGACCCAAGATTCGAAAGGCTTGTTCCGTAATATGGCAATGCTCCTCTTCTGAATACCTCATCACGAAGAATCGATACCAATATCTTTGCAATGCCCCTTCCCCTGTACTGCGGCAGTACATCTATGCCTATCTGCCACATTTCAGGGCTGTCTGCGGAGCAGCCTGCCATGCCCCTGATATCTTCACCGTCCAACGCAACTACCGCCAGCATATCCGGCCTGTCGGGGCGGAATCTGTCGCATAATGCGTTGGAGAATTCCTCCCTTCCGTAATAAGCTAAGATGTCCTCCTGCTCCAGCCATCTTATCTTAAGATCCGTCTTTATATCCATAAGTTCCGGCCGTGGCAGGAACATGTGATGGGTCAGTGCCATCTTATATCCGTACCTGCGAAGCTCCTTCTCCAGCTCGTAAAAATTATGCTGTTCAAACAGCCAGAATCCTTCCTTTTCTTTTATCCATTCCTTAAGCCAGGGATGGATACGCTCATCCGCAGATATGACCGTATTCTTCCCGAATGTCGCCATCTGCAGGAAAAAGGGCTTCTCCGAAAACTTTCTTCTCTTCTCATGCAGTATAGGTGTCGTGATGATATTCTCATCCTTTAAAAAGTCCTCCGGCGCGCAGTTAAATTCTAATGAGAGCTGCTGCCTGACTGTTTCATATATATTAGTTATCATGCTGATTCTCCTTATGATCCGTAATGCAGATTGTTTATTTTGCAAAGAGGTTTCCGTATTTCCTTCGCTGCTGAAGGAGGATCAGTTCCACACGCTGCTTTACTGCATCATCATATATTCCGATCCCGTTCAGAACATTTCGGATATCCTCTGCACTGAACGTAAATACAAGCTGCCTGCCGTATAGTTTTTCAGCTATATCAAGCTGCTCATCAAAGGACTCACAGATCGTCTTTGCGTGTACATTATTGATCTCTTCATATACATCGCATCCCATAGGATAATCCATTGACATGTCAGACAAAAGCGCTGCGCCGTTATCATATATCGGACAGTATCTGAATTCATCCTTATTCATCAGCACGGATATATTATGCGTGTGCCTGTCCTCATTTAGAAAAAAAGCATCGATTGTAAACAGCTTGCAGATATATTTCCCAAAATCTTTAAGACCTGTTATCCGCTCTGCGCAATCCACCAGAAATTTAAGGCGCTGTTCATGATCCTCTATTGAATATATCCCCTGATTAAGTCCTGTACCGAATCTGTTTTTAAAAAGACGCTCCAATGTGATGGTCTGCCATCCGGCTGCAAAATCCATACTGCGGCATCCATTGTATACCTGAGACTTGTACCTTATGCTCTCCGGCTCATATATCACGAATTCATTTTCTGACAATGAGGATCTCTTTAACAGCGCAGAAACCACACACTCTGCAAGGCCTTCATAACCAAGGTAGTCAGCCTTATACCAGATATCTTCTTTTTGCCATTTTAACTGGTTTCCCTTGGATGACTTTCTGCCGTCATCTCTAATGTCGCCCTCATACAATTCTACCATCAGCTACACCTCTATCTTAAGCCAAAAGTCGTCATCCGCCATACGTCCCTCAGTCTTTTCGATGATCATCATAGGATCATAAAAAGGAATCCCCAGCTTATCCAGCTCAAGTTTCATTTTGTCGCGGGTTCTGGGAAAACACCTTGATTCCAGAAATTCTTCATAATCCTCAAACGAAGGTTCCGTATTTATTCCAAATGCGCGGTATTGCAGATTATCGGTATAGTTCTTAATCTCAACCAGGCGCCGGCTCTCATCAACATCTATGATAGTACATATCTCATCCCTGTACATATAATATATCCGAAGCCTGAACTTTTTTTCCGGAATACTCAGCTTCTTAGGCCATGCTTTTTCGCGCTTCAGGATTTCCATCAATGTTACTACCGGCCCTGTGATCTTCTTATCACTGCTCTCCCAGCGCTCTACAGTAGGCTTTGAACATCCCACAAATTCCGCGAACTCCTTTTGCGTCATATTAAGCCGTTTCCTGAGTTCCCTGATGTGTTCTGCAGTTGTATATTCCGGAATTATGTACTTCATTCTTTTGGCTCCTATTTCCATCTCTGCTTCGATTAAACCATCAATATGATGGTTAGTCAAGGCCATTTTACCATTATTTTGATGGTTTTAGGGATTTCATACCGTTTTCCTTTATGAGACAGCTATAAAAACCGCAGGGTGTTAGATACCCTGCGGTTTACTTCTAACCTGTACTCTTTCAAGATCCTTAGCTCAGGATACCTGAGTCTTTACTCTTCCTTATCATCCTCCGGAAGTACGCACTGTAAGTGCAGTTCGTTAAGCTGCTTCTCGCTTACTGCTGAAGGTGCATCCATCATCAGATCCGCCGCATTCTTGTTCATCGGGAAGGTGATGACCTCACGGATGGATTCCTCACCGGTGAGCAGCATTATCATACGGTCAACTCCGGGCGCTGCACCTGCGTGAGGGGGCGCACCGTAAGTGAAGGCGTTGTACATAGCGGGGAACTTAGCCTTAACATCATCCTCGCCAAGGCGTACCATTTCAAACGCCTTTACCATTATCTCCGGATCGTGGTTACGTACGGCACCTGATGCCGACTCATAACCGTTTATGACCAGGTCGTACTGGAATGCAGTGATGCTTAAGGGATCAACCTCTCCCTTAGCTGCTTTTTCAAGGATCTCAAGTCCGCCGTTGGGCATGGAGAAAGGATTGTGGCAGAACTCAAGCTCGCCGGACTCCTCTCCTATCTCGTACATAGGGAAATCAACGATCCAGCAGAACTGATACTGTTCTTTATCCATATGCTCGGGGCAGAGCAGACCAAGCTTGCTGCGCATTACACCTGCGGTCTTCTGTGCCACTCCAAGCGCACCTGCTGCCAGTCCTACAAAATCGCCTGCCTTAAGACCAAGACCTTCAACAACCTTATCCTTGATGGGTGCTACAAACTTGGAGATACCGCCTACGATCTCTCCGTTCTCATCCAGACGGAACCAGAAAGTCTTGCGTGCGGTCTGAACTTCAACATCCGCTACCAGCTGGTCTATCTGCTTGCGGGTAGCCTTGAAATCCGAAACTACCACAGCCTTTATCTTTGTATCCGCACTCTCTTCGAAAGGTCCGAAGCCGCAGCCCTTAAGAAGATCCGTTGCATCCTGAAGCTCAAGGTCTATACGCAGATCCGGCTTATCGGTACCGTACTTATCCATAGCCTCAAGATAAGGAATGCGCTTGAAAGGTGCGGGAGTGATCCTCTTATAGATACCGTACTTCTCAAATACGGGAACCAGTACTTTTTCCAGAACGCCCAGGACATCTTCCTGATCTGCGAAAGCCATCTCCATATCCATCTGGTAGAACTCACCGGGAGTACGGTCGCCTCTTGCGTCCTCATCACGGAAGCAGGGTGCTATCTGGAAATAACGGTCAAAACCGGAGGTCATAAGCAGCTGCTTAAACTGCTGGGGTGCCTGGGGCAGTGCGTAGAACTTTCCGGGATGCTTTCTTGCAGGTACCAGATAATCTCTTGCGCCTTCGGGAGATGAAGCCGTAAGTATGGGTGTGGTCATCTCCAGGAAGCCTTCCTGGGTCATAAGTCTGCGCAGCTCTGCTACCACGTTGCAACGCAGTACGATATTCTTCTTAACCTCCGGATTACGCAGATCCAGATAACGGTATTTAAGACGCAGGTTCTCATCTGCTTCTTTGCTTCGGTTTATCTCGAAGGGAAGCTCATTGTTACGGTTCCTGCCAAGGACCACAACGCCGGTGGGGATAACTTCCACATCACCGGTAGGGATCTTGGGATTCTTATTGCTGCGCTCCCTTACCTCGCCTTCGATCTTTATGGTGGATTCCTTGGTGATATCCTTGAACTTGCGGACCATGTCCTCATCTTCGACTACCAGCTGCGTAGTGCCGTAGTAATCTCTCATGATGACGAAGGCAAGATTTCCGCCTACCTCCCTCATATTCTCCATCCAGCCGCAGAGGGTGACTTTCTTTCCCACATCCGACTGTCTTAATTCTCCGCAATTGTGTGTACGTGATTGTGTCATTTTGATTACCTCTTTCTTAAATACATTGACATTCCTGTCTTTGATCAAAATCCGAGATATTATAACACATATTTTGCAAATAACATATAGTTTTTTGCGGGCATTAAGTCTGTCAGGATTCTTCGCTTCGCTCAGAATGACACTTCCGGCAAATGATGGCATAATCACCGTAAATACCGCTGCGGTTTCTGTCATTCTGAGGGCGTAGCCCGAACAATCTTATTCCTGTTCGAATCGAATATTCAGATACCCGTCGGCAAATTTGGCTGATGCGATGTCATAGCCGGCGAATTCCGAAGGCATGGGGAATTTGCGGCTTTCGTTCTTAACGCCTACGATCAGCTCGTTATGAACCTGCTCAAGACGCAGCTCTTCTTTATCCGCAAAGGGCAGATAGATGCGGAGCGTGTTATTTTCGGTATCGACACTGTAGATCTCGTTTTCAAACAGGACAGCCGAAGGATCTGCCTCACCGAAGATCTTATCACCAACTTCTTCCAGTACTTCCATGGTGCGGATCTCCTTGTCCTGCAGCTCCACATAAAAGCGGGGAACTTCGCTGAAAGATTCCTTTATCTCGTTAAGGGCATCCTCCTGCAGCTTCTGCCACTTGCTGAAATACCCTTCCATAGCCTTTTCCGGATAGATGTGGTTTACGATCACGGCGTCCACGTTGTAGTGATAAAGATAGAGGCAGGTGAAATTGCGCTTTGCTTCGCTTATGACTATCTTTTCCGGCGTGGTCACCACACGCAGACTCACCACGCTCTTATCCAGCATCAGCTTCTGCAGGCGCTCCATTTTATCCATAAGATACTCGATATCGTCAAACACGCTGTCTTCCGGCATAGGCACCTTCATGATACCTTCGATCAGCTTGCCGCCGGTCTTAACCAGAGTCCTCTCCATGGGCAGCACTTTCCTGATGAGCCCCGATAGTCTTTCCGGATATTTAAGCAGCGCCAGGGTTTCACCCGTGGGTGCACAGTCTACGATAACGGTATCGTACTCACCGCTCTCCACTACCTCCAGTATCTTAAACATGGAGAAGAGTTCTTCAAGGCCGGGGAATACCAGCAGTTCTTCCACTTCGATACCGCCACCGCTGCCTTTTGCCGTAAGCAGGTTCTTGATATAATCCTTTATGCTGCCCCAGCTTTTTTCGCTTTCATAGACCGTATCTATCTCGATGGCGTAAAGCTTATCCGAAAGCCTTGTTGCATCGCGCCCTATCTTTACGCCGAAGGAATCTCCCAGACTGTGTGCCGGATCCGTGCTCATTACCAGCACTTTCTTCCCCGACTTTGCGATCCTGCATGCGCTGGCACACGCCATGCTGGTCTTGTTTACGTTATGCGAAGCTTCGCATAAAGTGGGTTATGGAAAGCTGTAGATTATGAAAAGTAACCTCCATAAATCCTCGAAAATACTGTATTCTTCCGTTGATTAACTTTGCATAATATATCATCCTTTACCTTGTAAAAATCACATTTAAGGAGGATATTCCAATGGAAAC
>JAFRXH010000049.1 GCA_017437785.1 Lachnospiraceae bacterium | reverse complement strand
TGGATCTGGCGCTGCGTCTGTGGACCGCGGGTTGTATATATCCCAAACTCAGCGAGCCGGCGGCGCTTTTGCGCTATGTCTTTTCCTTTAACGGCTTAGTGGATATCTTTTCCTGCCTGCCGTACTATCTTCCCTTCTTCTTTCCGAGCGGCATGGCTGCTTTCCGTATCTTCAGGGTAATGAGGATCTTCAGGATATTCCGTCTGAACGCATACTTTGATTCACTGAATGTTATAGGAGAGGTCATTGCCAAGAAATCGAAGCTGCTTATCAGCTCGGTCTTCATAATACTGATGCTGATGCTGGCGGGGAGCCTGTGCATGTACAGCCTTGAGCACACGGCACAGCCGGAGGCTTTTGATAATGCGCTGTCAGGCCTTTGGTGGGCCTGTGCAAGTCTGCTGACCGTGGGATACGGCGATATCTACCCGGTCACGGTGGCCGGCAAGATACTGGGCATGATAATCACGATGCTGGGCGTGGGACTGGTTGCGATCCCTACAGGTATCATTTCCGCAGGTTTCGTTGAGCAGTACGAACGACTAAAGATCATTTCCGAAGAAGAAGAGGAAGCGAACCTTCATTTCATCCGCATACCTGTGGATAAGGACAGTGAGCTGCTCGGAAAAAAGATATGCAATTTAAAGCTGCCTGCGAGCATTATAGTAGCAGCGGTGCAGAGAGGCGATGAGGTCGTGATACCCCGGGGAGACCTTGAATTCGCCAAAGGCGACGTGGTGGTATTTGGTGTCGAAGGAGCAAGCGACGGCCTGAATATCCATGTTAAAGAACTGGAGCTTAAGGAACATCACAAGTGGTGCGGTCTGAAGATAAAGGAGCTGGACATGTCGCGGCAGAGCTTTATCGTGGCAGTGCAGCGTAACGGAAGAATGACTATACCTAAAGGAGACCTTAAGTTAAAGGCGGGAGACCGCCTGGTGATCTATACACGGCAGTATGTGCCGGACGCGCGAAAAGGAGTGATATGATGAAAGGCAGTTGTGAGCAGTGCATGTATTATGAATATGATGAGGAGTTTGACGAATACGGCTGCATCATGGAGCTGGATGAGGATGATGCATATCATGTCCTGAGCCGCGGAGCAAGCGAGTGCCCGTACTTTAAAGCAGGCGATGAGTACCAGGTCGTGAAGCATCAGATGTAAGTCACAAGAATGGGTCCACATTTTGGCATCAGGCGGGTAAATGTATAGAAAGATCTTACACAAGGAGGAGAAAAAAATGTCAATACTTGTAACAGGCGGCAGCGGGTTTATCGGAAGCCATACAGTAGTGGAACTGCAGGAGGCAGGCTACGATGTGGTGGTCATAGATAATCTGGTCAATTCAACGGAGAAATCCCTTAAACGTGTAGAGGAGATCACCGGTAAGCCGGTTAAGTTTTATAAGCTCGACATCAGGGACAGAGAGGGGCTGGATGCACTCTTTGAAAAAGAAAAGATCGAAAGCTGTATACATTTCGCGGGGCTCAAAGCCGTAGGCGAATCCTGCGAAAAGCCCTGGGAGTACTACGAAAACAACATCAGCGGTACGCTCATCCTGGTTGATGTGATGAGAAAGCATGGCGTGAAGAACATGATCTTTTCGTCTTCATCGACTGTATACGGCGATCCCGACAAGGTACCTGTGACGGAGGAAACGCCCAAGAAGTGGTGCACCAATCCCTATGGCTCGACCAAATCCATGCAGGAGACCATTTTTACGGATATACAGAAGGCGGATCCCGAGTGGAACATCGTGCTGCTGAGATATTTCAATCCCATAGGCGCGCATCCCTCAGGCAAGATAGGGGAGGATCCCAACGGCATTCCTTTAAACCTTCTGCCTTACATCACACAGGTGGCAGTGGGCAAGCGCCCTTTCCTTAATGTATACGGAAACGATTATCCCACGCCGGACGGTACGGGTGTGCGTGATTACATCCATGTCGTGGATCTGGCAAAGGGCCATGTAAAGGCGCTGGAGCGCATTAAAGCAAATTGCGGCCTGGCGGTATATAATCTGGGCACCGGTAAGGGATACAGTGTGCTTGAGATAGTAAAGAATTTTGAAGAGGCATCGGGTGTAAAGATACCTTATAAGATCTGCCCCCGACGCCCGGGAGATATCGCGGAGAATTATTCCGACCCTTCAAAGGCGGAGCGTGAGATGGGATGGAAGGCAGAAAAAGGCATTCTTGAGATGTGCGCGGACAGCTGGAACTGGCAGAAGAACAATCCTGACGGATATGCCGGATGATGGGATGTGCATGCTGAAAGGATATGCAGCTAATACCGCCTCAGTGCGCAGGCTGCGGACATAAGGCGCTACAAGATATAGTTTTTAACAGGGCTGTGGGAGATGAGGATCCCGCAGCCCTTTATTTATCAAGCTTTCCAAGAATCTGTGGAGAGGCAAAAAAATAAACACAAAATATAGAAAAAAAGACTACCATTTTCAAAAAAATAGTGTATAATAAACAGCGTGGGTCAAGACATGGATGTCACACCATATGTTGTGTAAATCTATGGACACTATGAGGGAGTTAGTTTTGTGAGAAACAGGGGATATCGTTTCATTATCCGCGATCTGGGCTTCGGACAGGGCTATATGGCTCTTTGTATCAACTCCACCTGGATAAATGAACTTTTAAAAGAAAATGGGGTCGATCCCCGTGATTTTCGCAGGCTTTCCTGGGAGGACCTGTGGGAGATACAGAGCAGTGAGAAGGGACGTTCCGTAATGGAGGAGCTCCGCCCCTGTAACTTCTGGCAGATGTGCGATGCAGTCAGCATACTGCACGCAAAGTACAGCGTGCGTGGCCGTGTATATCGTGAGAGATGGTTTAAGCGCTACCCGCTGCTGGTGATCGAGGATGTGTATGAGCTTCTTCTGGAGGAAGGGTTCTCTAATAAAGAAGCGCTGGAGATAACGGAATTCTTTGAGGATCAGAACGGCTGCAGTGACAGAAGGGAACTGCGTGATTTCCTGGAACTCTACGATGTTCCGGAAGCATTGAGTGAGGCGCTGCTGTGTTGCAGGCGGCTGCCGCGACGTGAACAGATGATCAAAGAGGTGCTGCGGCATATCGCCAAAGCAAATGCGCTGGTAAGCGAGCGGAGCAGGGAATTAGAATAAAGTTAAGGCAGGGAAGACAGCTTCCCTGCTTTTTTTTATGAACAGGGTCGCCGAAAGGAAGATATCACATCAATACCACTTGACGTAGTATTGAAAACTATGTTATATTGTATGCGTGTTCAAACCATAGGGGACAGTTCCCAATGAATGCCACAACTATTTGGAGACGGTTCTCCGTAGGGGGCAAAAACAACTCATTGGGTGGAATGGAGAAAGATATGGATATGTCATACGAGATAATGACGGATTCGGCCAGTAATCTGACGAAGGATCTGCTGGATAAGTACCGGATCAGGATGATAAGCTATATAAGCAATGTGGGCGGAGAAGAGTTCCCCTGCTTTGACCCCGATCGGGATGAGGCAGAGGCCGGCCACAGGTTCTATGAGGCGATGCGCGAGGGGATCGACACACAGACTACGCTGATAAATATGGCGCGGTTTACGGAGTTTTTTGAGCCGGTCCTGAAAGAAGGGCGTGACATCATATATGTCTGTATGTCGGGCGGACTGAGCGGAACGATACAGGCAGCGCGCATCGCGGCAGATGATCTGATGGAGGAGTATGAGGGCAGGCGCATCGTCTGCATCGACTCGCTTTCGGCGTCATTAGGCGAGGGGCTTTTGGTGCTCAAGCTTTCGCGGCTGCGCGCCATGGGGGCAACCCTTGATGAGGCGGCGGCCTTCTATGAGAGAAAGAAGCTTAAGATGAACCACATCTTTACGGTAGGGGATCTTAAATACCTTAAGAAGGGCGGGCGGATCTCTTCGGCAGAAGCTTTCATCGGAAATCTGCTTTCTATCAAACCCATATTAAAAGCCGATGACGAAGGCAAGATAGTGATCCACGATAAGGTCCGCAGCCGCAGACGTGCGCTGGACTACCTTGTGGATATGACCAAGGCAAGGATAGCAAATCCTTCGGCGCAGATGATCGGTATTGCACACTGCGACGCGCCTATGGAGGCAGAGTATATAGCTACCAGATTAAAGAAAGAACTGCCTGTGCAGGATGTGATCGTACGTTACTACGATCTGTGCACCGGTTCCCACGTGGGGCCCGGCACCATAGCGATCTTCTTTATGGGAGAGAACAGGATGGACGCGGTGGCTGATGTGAGATTGGCGTAACAGGCTGGGTACAGGGGACGG
>JAFRXH010000048.1 GCA_017437785.1 Lachnospiraceae bacterium | reverse complement strand
TTGTTTTCTTCTCTACAGTTTTTTTATCCACAGTTTTCTTCTCCACTACCTTTTTCTCCACAACCTTTACCACAGCCTGCTTCTTAGCCGGCTTTTCCTTTGCTTCCTTGCTTTTATCTGTTTTTGCTGCCGTTTTTGTTTACTGCTTTTTCGCATTGTTCTGTGCTGTGGGCTTTGCTTGGGCCTTTTTGATCTCAGCCTTCTTAGTCCCGGCAGCCTTTGCGGCAGGTTTCACCGGCTTTGCTTCCTGTTTTTTTATAACGCCTTTAACGGCCTTCGCATCCTGTTTCTTTGCCACGGGCTTATCTGCTTTCGCATCCTGCTTCTTTACCGCAGGCTTTACGGGCTTGACCGCCGGCTTTTTTGCCGCAGGCTTCACTGCCTTCGCATCCTGCTTCTTTGCCACGGGCTTTGCGGGCTTGACCGCCGGTTTCTTTGCCGCAGGCTTTGCAGCCTTCGCCACCGGCTTCTTTGCTGCAGGCTTTGCTGCTGCCGGCTTCTTAGACGTTTTGCTATCTTTTTTAACAGGTGTGCTCTTTTTTGCTGCCTCACCCTTCACATTTTTTACTGCAGCCTTTTTTGCTGCAGTTTTGAGCGCAGTTTTCTTATCCGCTGCTTTTTTCCCGTTATCCTTAACGGCAGCTTTTGTCTGCGCCTTCTTTACGGGTTTCTTTTCGCTTTCTTTCTTACTACTCTTTGCAGCCATTACCACACACTCCTTTGCTTTTTCACACTCTTAAACGTTTGCGCAGATCTTCCATAAGGCGCTTTTGTTTAAGCTTTTCCTCCAGGTTCAGCCCACCTTCCGCTTTTTTATTGTCGTGATCAAAACGCTCCTGCTTTACCTTAAGGACTATATCCCGGAAAGCTTTTTCCTTTTCTTCGTCTGTCACGATGGCGTCCAGCTTTGTGTGGAAGACCTCGGCCGCCTGCTGCTGCTCGTCCGCATCCTCGAACATATTGATGATGGCCGCAGGATTGGGTGGTCCCTCCTCCATATCGCGCAGCATCCTTTCAGCAACCCTGTGATATATAGGGTCCGTAAAGTCCTCCGCACTTATGAATTCACTGATACCTTTGTATTTGTACGGTTCCTCCGAAAGCCAGGTAAGCAGTACTCTCTGTGCATACTTATCATTGTCATCCGACTTGGGCTGAGCTCCGGGTCTTTGCGTGGTATCCGCCACGTTATCCGGAAGCTTCACGCCTCCTTTCAGCACCAGGGAAATAACCTGCTTTTTCAAGGCATCCTTAGGGATCCCGTATTCCTCACTGACCGCTTCTATATAGTTTTCCCGCTCCATTTCTTCTTCGAAGACGCACAGCTTTTTGGCGATCTCGTTATAAAAAGCCGTCTTCTGTGCCGGATCGGAAAGATCATAGTCTTTTCTTAATATCCTTACTTCAAACAGGAATCCGTTTTCGGCTTTATCAAGCCTTTTCTGATATTCTTCGGCTCCCAGGTTTTTGATAAATTCATCAGGGTCCTTATATGGCTGCATGTTGATGACCCTGCCGTTTAATCCGCAGCTGCGCAGTATCGATATTGCCTTCAGTGCCGCATTGATACCGGCCGTATCACTGTCATAAGCCAGCAGCACATCCCGCCCGAAGCGCTTAAGTATCATTGCCTGGTCCATGGTAAATGCCGTTCCCAGCGATGCCATGGCCTGGTCAAATCCCGCCTGATGCAGGCTTATTACATCCATATACCCTTCGCAGAGTATGAAGTTCTTTGCCCTGCTGCTCCTGGCCAGATTCAGTCCGAAGAGATTCTTTCTTTTCTCAAAGATCTCCGTTTCCGCAGTATTTAAGTACTTGGGCTCGCCTTCACCCATCACGCGTCCGCCGAAGGCTATCACCTTCCCGCTGCCGTTCATTATGGGAAACATCACGCGGTTGTAGAATTTATCCCTGGCCCCGTATTTCTCATCATATACGCTTAAGCCCGCAGCGGTAAGCTCATCTATACTGTATCCGTTTTTCATCAGATACTTCGTCAGATCGTCACTGTACTGAAGCGAATAACCCAGACCGAACTTCTGCATCGTTTCATCGGAAAGCTTCCTGCCTTTAAAATAATCAAGCCCCAGCTCTCCCTGTGCAGAACGCAGTGCCCTGTAAAAGTACTTTGCAGCCTCTGTATTTGCCTGGTATATACGCTCACGCCTGCTTCTGGCTTTCTTTGCTTCCTCACTCTCATTTGCCTCGGGAAGCTTAATGCCGGATTTCTCCGCAAGATACTGTATTGCTTCCACAAAGCTCATGTTCTCGTGCTTCATAAGGAAGGTATATACATTTCCCGTCGCATGACAGCCGAAGCAGTAATACATCTGCTTATTTTCCGATACGGAAAACGAGCCTGTCTTCTCGTTATGAAAAGGACAGAGCCCGAAGTAATTGCTGCCTTTGCGTTTGAGGTTTACGAAACCGGATATCAGCTGTACTATATCCGTACTCTGCCTTACCTGCTCTATTATCTCGTCAGAATAAAAAGGCACTTTCTTCCTCCGTTTTGTCAGCCATGCCAGGACTTGGGGATGTAGAGTTCCTCGTAAGTGGCTATGGCGAAATGATCCGTCATGGATGCGATAAAATCACATGTAACCCGCTCTATGCTCTCTCCCCTGTCCATCAGCCGTTTATATTCATCAGGCAGCCTGTCCTTGTTTTTGACATAATATTCATACAGGGTCTTGACCAGAGATTCGGCTTTTGATTCCTCTGCCTTTACCACAGGGTTCTGATATACATTCTTAAACATGAAAGCGCGCATCTGAAGCATCGCCTTCTCCACATAGGGCTCCATAAGTATATCATCCTTGTCAAGACTGGTAGCGATGATGTTATGAATAAGATGATCAAGGCGCTCTTTGGTATGATAGCCCAGCACATCACCTATCTCTTTGGGAACATCGCTGTCGCTTAATACCTTTGCCCTTATTGCATCATCCATGTCATGATGTATATACGCCAGCTTATCCGAGTAACGCACTATACGCCCTTCAAGAGTAAATGGTTTTGATTTCATCTGGTGGTTGAGCATTCCGTCTCTTACCTCAACCGTTAAGTTAAGCCCTTCGCCGTCACGCTCCAGCACTTCTACCACACGCACGCTCTGCTCATTATGTTCAAAGCCAAGCGGACACACCTCATCAAGTGCTCTTTCTCCGGCATGTCCGAAAGGGGTATGCCCAAGGTCATGACCAAGGGCTATGGCCTCCACCAGTTCTTCATTCATCTTAAGGGCTCTGGCTATGGTCCTGGCTATCTGGGACACTTCCAGAGTATGGGTAAGACGCGTACGGTAATGATCCCCTTCGGGATTTAAAAATACCTGCGTCTTATCCTTAAGCCTGCGGAAAGCTTTTGAATGTACTATCCTGTCCCTGTCGCGCGCAAAGACCGGCCTTATGTCGCACTGCTCCTCCGGCTTATCCCTGCCCCGGGTATTTATACTGAGCGTTGCATAGGGACTCAGACTTTCCTTTTCAGCTTTTTCCAGTTCTTCCCTTATCAGCATATCTTATTTGAAATACTCCACACCTGATTCAAAGATCAGCATATCCTGTTCGCCATAAATGTTCATGGCTACGCCGTCATCCCTTCTCTCTGAATGGCACATCTTACCGAATACCCTGCCGTCGGGAGAAGTGATACCTTCCACCGCATATATGGAACCGTTGATGTTCCACTCCTCATCCATAGTGATCTTTCCGTCAAGGTCGCAGTATCTTGTAGCTATCTGGCCGTTCTCATAAAGCTTTCTGTAAACATCTTCGGGAGCAACAAAGCGGCCTTCACCGTGGGATGCGGGTGATGTGTATACACCGCCCAGCGTTGCCTTTGCCAGCCAGGGGCTCTTGTTTGAACATACTCTTAAGTATGCCATCTTTGATATGTGTCTGTTTATGGTATTGAACGTAAGTGTAGGTGAATTCTCATCCTGTCCTGTTATGCGTCCTTCAGGTACCAGTCCCAGTTTGATGAGGGCCTGGAAACCGTTGCAGATACCCAGTACCAGACCGTCTCTCTCGTTTAAGAGCTTCTCAACTTCTTCCTTCATGCGCTCGTTTCTGAACGCAGTAGCAAAGAATTTAGCCGATCCGTCGGGTTCGTCACCTGCGGAGAAACCACCGGGGAACATTATCATCTGGGCCCTGCTTATCTCTTTTGCAAACTCCTCTGCGGAATCCTTTATATCCTGTGCATTCTGATTCTTAAATACCCTTATCACAGGCTCCGCACCTGCTCTTTCGAATGCACGCGCACTGTCGTATTCGCAGTTGCTGCCCGGGAATACCGGAATGAATACCCTGGGCTTAGCCACCTTGTTGCTGCATACGTAAATGCTGTCGTATTTCTTATCTTCGCAGTCAACAGCCTTATCTTCAGCCTGACCGGAAATATGAGGGAACACCTTATCCAGAGGCTTCATCCATGCATCAAGCGCTTCCTTCTGGCTTATGCTCACACCTGCATGTACGAACTCACCATCGGTGACCGAACCAACTTCCCAGATAAACGCATTGAACTCGTGTCCTGCAAGCGCTTTGGCATCTTCTTCATCCATCTCGAGCAGTATGTCACCTATCCTGCCCTTGAAAAGATCCTCGGTGGTAACATCGTCTTCAAACCTTACACCCAGTCCGTTTCCGAAGCCCATCTTTGCCACTGCTGCAGCCAGACCGTAGGAATCGACCACATGAGAAGCTTTTGCCTTGCCGCTGTGGATCAGACCGCTCACAACATCATATATCTCAAGGGTATCTTTATAAACCGGGATATCAAATTCATCCTTGGGCACGGAGAAGAGTACCAGCTTATCCCCGGCCTTCTTAAGCTCGGTGGTGATGATATCCTGCTGCTTAGCAACATCCACCGCAAAACTTACCAGTGTGGGCGGAACATCGATATTGTTGAATGTTCCGGACATTGAATCCTTACCGCCGATGGAAGCCATGCCAAAGCCAAGCTGTGCATCGAAAGCTCCCAGCAGAGCCGCAAACGGCTGGCTCCAGCGCGAAGGATCCTCGCTCATCCTGCGGAAGTATTCCTGGAAAGTAAAGTGTATGCCCTTATGATCACCGCCTGCTGCCACGATCTTTGCCACAGACGAAAGTACTGCGTAGATGGATCCGTGGTAAGGGCTCCAGCTTGAAAGATATGGATCGTAACCATAGCTCATCATGGTAACGGTATCGGATGAATCGGTTCCGTTCATCGGAAGCTTGGCTACCATAGCCTGCGTCTCGCTGAGCTGGTATTTTCCGCCGTAAGGCATGAATACGCTGGCTGCACCGATGGAAGCATCAAACATTTCCACAAGGCCTTTTTGGGAGCACACATTCAGGTCGGAAAGAAGAGACGTCCACGCTTTTTTCTCATCACCCTCTTCAAGGGCTTTTTCCGCCTTTTCACATATCACCTTATGAAGAGGATTGCTCTCTTCATCGGGTATGTCAACGGATACGCTGCACTCCTGATGAGCACCGTTTGTATTTAAGAATGCACGGGAAAGATTAACTATATCCTTTCCTCTCCACTTAAGCACCAGTCTGGGCTCCTTTGTAACAACAGCCACTTCGGTAGCCTCGAGGTTCTCCTCCTGTGCATACTTCATGAATTCAGCCACATCCGAAGGATCGACCACTACAGCCATTCTTTCCTGGGATTCGGATATCGCAAGTTCTGTTCCATCAAGTCCCGCATATTTCTTGGGCACCTTGTCCAGATCCACGGTAAGACCGTCTGCCAGCTCACCGATAGCAACGGATACGCCGCCCGCACCGAAGTCGTTGCACTTTCTTATAAGCCTGCTGACTTCGGGACGTCTGAAGAGACGCTGGAGCTTTCTCTCGGTAGGTGCATTACCCTTCTGCACTTCTGCACCGCACTGCTCTATCGACTGCTCGGTATGTACCTTCGAAGAACCTGTAGCACCGCCGCAGCCGTCGCGTCCTGTCCTGCCGCCCAAAAGTATTATCACATCCCCGGGATCGGAGGTTAAACGCTTAACGTTCTTTCTGGGAGCGGCACCCATAACGGCACCTATCTCCATACGCTTAGCCACGTAATTGGGATGATATATTTCCTTAACATATCCTGTAGCCAGACCTATCTGGTTACCGTAAGATGAATAGCCTGCTGCCGCACCTCTTACCAGCTTCTTCTGTGAGAGCTTGCCCTTTAAGGTATCGGCCACGGGCACTGTAGGATCTGCCGCACCGGTGATGCGCATTGCCTGATATACATAGGAACGTCCCGATAAGGGATCCCTGATAGCACCGCCCAGACAGGTAGCAGCCCCACCAAAAGGCTCTATCTCTGTAGGATGGTTATGTGTCTCATTCTTAAAGCTTATCAGCCACTCTTCGGTATAAGGATCCGTACCGTTGCCCGGCTTGATCTCAACAGGCACCACGATGGAGCAGGCGTTAATCTCGTCCGACTCCTCCATATCGGTTAGTACTCCGTCATGACGCAGCTTCTTCATTGCTATCAGCGCCAGATCCATAAGGCAGACAAACTTGTCATCCCTGTCCTTATAAAGCTCCTCCCTGGTATCCAAATAGCTTAAGTAGCTGGTCTCTATGGGTGTACGGTAAAAGCCCTCACCGAAGCTTACATTCTTAAGCTCCGTCGCAAAGGTGGTATGACGGCAGTGATCCGACCAATAGGTATCCAGCACCCTTATCTCTGTCATCGAAGGATCGCGCTTCTCATCTTTTGCAAAATAATTCTGGATATGAAGGAAATCCTTAAATGTCATAGCCAGCCCCAGGCTGTCATACAGGCTCTTAAGCGCTGTCTCATCAAGGGCGGTAAAGCCGTCAAAGATCTTAACATCGGCAGGCTCGTCATATCTGGTGATCAGCGTTGCGGGCTTTTCCATGCCGGTCTCACGCGAATCCACGGGGTCGATGCAGTACTGCTTGATACGCTCAAACTCCTCATCGCTTATATCGCCGCTTATCACATAGGTAACGGCGGTACGGATAACAGGTTCCTCATCTTCCTTAAGGAAGCGGATGCACTGCTCAGCCGAATCCGCTCTCTGATCGTACTGTCCGGGCAGGTATTCAACACCGAAAACCCTTGCGCCTTCGGGTACGGGTATCTCTTCATAATATATCTGATCTACAGGCGGCTCTGAAAAAACCGTCTTTGCTGCAGTCTCAAAAACAGCATCTGAAACGTTCTCTACATCATATCGGATATAAACCCTGATATCTTTAACACCTTTTATGCCAAGATATCCCGGGATCTCCCTCTCAAGCTCCCTGTCTTTTACCGCATACTCTTTTTTCTTTGCTACATAAATACGTTTTACGCCGCTCATATCGATCCTTTCTCATATGTAAATAAAGTTTACAGGCATACAAAGTTGATTATACCGCCACTAAGCCACAATGTAAAGTTATGCGCTCCAAAAATCCACCAGCTCTTTCATACGGCTAACTGCATGAAAGAATACCCCGTTTTTAACGCCTTCCGTCCACATATACGCCTTGGTCATTCCCTTCATGACGTAGCTCGTCACTATATCCCCTATGGTCTCGATCTCCATAAGGCTGCATTTGTCTATCATCCTGTGCTCATCCTCAGCCGTCCTTATATGGTTGCGGCTGTAAGTATAGACATAATTCTTCCTGTAAAAGCCCGTCTTCTGCACCTTTTTAACGAATGCCAGCAGGTTTGAATCGTAAGTGGGAACGCTTATGGTATTGGCCTTTCCCTCACCCGGCTCGTATTTGCCGCCCACATCCTGTCCCTTCTTGCTCTCCAGCCAGGGCAGGTAACGGCATAGCTCCTCTATATCCTTACCGTACTTCGCGATCATCGCTCTTACACTTTCTTTTGTTTCGGCCATGCTCATTTATCCTCCTTAAATGGGTACCTCCCGCGCTGCGGGTCCCTCCTGATGCCAAAAGGCGGGCCCCTTCTTATGACTAGAATAACTGTCTTATCAGTTCCAGTGCCTCGTCATATTCAAAATCCGCCACGGCACGCTTGACTTCCAGAAGCTGCCTGCGGAGTCCCGCATCCATGGGATAGGTCAGCAGATTATCCAGCTTTCTTGATGCCTCCGATTGCTCGAGCAGTTCCAGGCTGCCCTGAAGTGCACGCAGCATATTGGAGAATTCTTCCCAGGAGAGTTCTTCCTCCCTAATCGGGATTATCTCCTCTCTGAGCATGCCCGCGTCATTAAGGGCATCCCTTATGCCTTCGAGCATCTTCTGGTACTGGGATATCAGGAATTCGCCTTCCCTGTCGATAACGCCTACCTTGCCGTCACGCCCCGCATATTCCTGAAGCCTTGCAAGCTCGGAAAGATGTGCCGCTCCTATGCCTGCCATCAGTCCCTTAAGGGCATGAACCTCATATACATACTGACGGTAATTCTTCGAAGTAAGGCAGTCGGTAAGACGCTGTATATGACCGGGCCCGTCATCGTAGATATACTTAAGTATCTGCAGATAGCGTCCCATTTCGCCGCCGTAATTCTTAAGACCGGATTCGACATCCACTCCGGGGATGCTGACATGAACATCACTGTAATCGGCCTGCTCATCATCCCTGTCAACATAGTGGATTATCTCCGCAGGCAGGAATTTTTTAAGTACAGCCTCCATTGCGGAGAGGGCGATAGGTTTGGAAATGTATTCCTGGAAGCCATTCTGCAGAAACATCTCCCTTGTGCCGCTGATCGCATTAGCCGTGAGGGCTATGACAGGAAGCCTTCTTATCGCCGGATCCTTATTTGCCCGGATCAGGGCGGTGGTCTCGATACCGTCCATCTCGGGCATCATCTGATCCATCAGCACCATATGATAATTGTTCTTCTCCAGTTTTTCCAGACACTCCCTGCCGCTCATCGCAGTATCGACACGCACCTGATACATGGAGAGTATACCCTGCGCCACCTTGATGTTGGTGATATTGTCATCAACAACCAGTATCTTTGCCAGCGGAGCAATAAAGCTCTTCCGCTCATGCTCGGGCTGCACCGGGAGTTCCAGATAATCATAATTTCCAAGCGGCGCGGGATCCGCCACCTTCTGTATGTAATGGAACGAGAACACACTTCCTATGCCGTAAGTACTCTTTACGGAGATCCCTCCGCCCATGCCTTCCACCAGGCGCTTGCATATAGCCAGGCCCAGTCCCGTTCCCTCTATGGTACGGTTCTTTATCATGTCGGCACGCTGGAAACTGTCAAAGAGTGTAGGCAGACTCTCTTCTTTGATACCGCTTCCAGTATCTTCAACGGATACCTTTATCAGCGCCAGCTCGTCTTCGCCCTCTTCCCAGTCCACATTCACGCGTATGTAACCGCGCTTTGTATACTTGGCCGCATTTGTCAGGATGTTTGAATATATCTGGCGCACCCGGGTCTCATCACCCATAAAGGTCGTAGGCAGGCTCTCCTTCACGTGAACTATAAGCTCCACGTTCTTATCGGCCAGACGCAGCATTATCATGTTGCAGATATCTTTAAGCACCAGGCCCAGATTGTATTCCGTCTCCGCAGTCTCTACCTTTCCGGTCTCTATCTTTGAAAAGTCCAGGATACCGTTTATGATCGAAAGCAGGGTATTGCTTGCATTACGTATATTATTTGCATTTTCCTCGACATTACTGTTGATATTGTCATTAAGGATCAGCTCCGTCATACCTATTATGGCGTTCATGGGCGTTCTTATCTCATGGCTCATGTTGGCCAGGAATACGGACTTGGCCTGGTTGGCGGCTTCCGCCTCATCCTTAAGACGTGTCAGTCTTTCCGTGAATTCATGTTCTTCGGTCTTATCATTGATCCATATCGTGGTACCCTTATAGGTATCCTTATCGTAAAAAGGCACCAGCGATATCATGTAATGCCTGTCCGCGATGATCATCTCCTGCCTGTCTTTACGCTTTAGCTTCTTTGCCACATCCTCCTGGGTCGCATCGTAATTCAACTCGGGAAATATCTGCCTTGCCTTTTCGTTTACAAACAGCACCCTGTCCATGGCATCTACCACCACGAAACCTTCTTCTATCGTCTCTATGATATCGTCCCTGGCCATTATCATGGAATCGAACATGCGGAAACGGAATACCAGAAGCACCACCAGCGCCCACGAGAGCAGCATAAAAAACGTGCTGATGGTACAGGGAAGCACATCCACCAGAGCCAGCTGCAGTATCCCGCCCACGGCAGGTATCAGTTCCACTATAGCAAGCCAGCGGGTACCTTTATTGGTCTCTATCATCTTGTTGAGATAATAACGGAAAGTAATGTAGAAGCCGAATACGGCTATGAATATCATTACCGAGATGTCTATATCAAAAAGTATACCGTAAGAAGATCTGTACCCGTTACCGAAAGCATACACCTCAAGATAGGAAAATCCGGGACCGGGATACATAAGTACCAGCAGCAGATGCGCCAGAAGCAGGCTTAATACCGGCAGACGGAACATCGTAGGTATATCCACTCCGCAGGCTCTGATGGAGAAAAACACCAGTGCCACGATAAAGGCACCCAGTGATATGAACTGCAGCTGCAGCGCGATCTGCAGGGTCTGCGCATTTTCCGCAGTGCTTTCAAGGCAAAACCCGATAAGCCCCGGCGATACTGCCAGTCCCGTGAAGTTAAGTCCTTTCTGAATGTAAGAAGGTTCGCCCTGGTTGATCTTGAACATCGTCCATAACCACACCAGAGTCCCGACCGCAAAGACTATCTGAATCAGCACACCCATAACCCTTATTATACCCAAAAAAAGCCCTCTTGTACAGTATTGTAAATATGGTATTTATCCGATATAATTACAGTAGTTCCGGGTACCACACAAAGGTTCCTGCGTTTTGAGCCTACAGTACTTTAAACGGGATTCCTATATCGCCAAGCGGATGTCAGGCCTCAGCAGTTTTCAGTGGAAGGCAGATGCGTTGGTTGCGGTTGCCCACCTGGCTTAGGCTAGGAGTCAATTGGCAGGAGCCGGTATCCGGTTTTTTATTGCCTTTTCTTACTTAAACCTGAACAATAAAAGATCCGAAAGCGCATCGATCGCTTCATCCAGATTTTCGGCCGCACTGCGGAATTCATCCGCCTTATCGCTTATATCGGATGCCGGTCCCCCCGCAAGCGTCTGCTGCGAGAAGTCAAGATCATCATACAGATCCTCCAGCTCATCAGCATGCGTTCCCAGCTTATTCTGCAGCTGCTTAAGCTCATCCCTGATCGCCTCTATACGCCCGGTTACGTCTTTTGCGTCATTTTCGGATTCGTCTATCTTTGCCCTTAACTCTTCATCCGTATGCCTGTAGGCACTCACCTTATCTGCATCCTCAAACAATTCGTCTATAACTGCTTTATCCATCTTTGCCTCCTTTTATCACCGGCAGCTTTTTAGGCGCTTTTGCTGGCCCTATTTTATTACTTGACATTTATAACCTCTGCCAGTATAATACCCTTTGTGCTTAGGGGATTAGTTAAACGGTTTAACATCGGTCTCCAAAACCGTCGAAGAGGGTTCGACTCCTTCATCCCCTGCTACTGCAGGCTTAAGCGTAAGTTTAAGCCTGTTTTTTTATGCCCGGGGACAGCTTCGTCTTCCCTATCCGTTTTCTTTTGAAAGTTCCTCTTCCAACGCTTCCCACTCTTCCAGATATGCATCCGACTGCCCGTTAAGCTCATCCAGCTTATCCTGCAGTTCCTGCAGCTTAGAATAGTTGCTGGCATTTGCCGGATCGGCCATCTCTTCTTCCAGAGCGGCTTTTTTTGTATCGTTTTCCTCTATCAGCTGTTCGAGCCTTGCCAGTCTGCGTTCCGCCCTGGCTCTTTCCTTGCCCGGATTGGTCTTTTTAGGCTTGGGTGCAGCCGCAGCTTCCGTATCTGCCGCCGCATCGTTCTTTGCATTCTCTATCTTCCATACTTCATCTGAAGACAAGAGCTTTTCCTTACCGTAATGGCGCTCAAACTCCTCGTATCCGAAAGGAAAATACTCTGCCCCGCCGGGCCTTAGTATCAGCAGTTCATCCGCCAGGCGCCTTATCAGATAACGGTCATGCGAAACAAACAGTACCGTTCCCTTATACTCCGCCAGCATCTCCTCCAGAGCTTCCTTGCCCACTATATCCATATGGTTGGTAGGCTCATCCAGTATCAGGAAATTCGGCCTTGTCTGCAGTATCTTAGCCAGCGCCAGCCTGACCTTCTCACCGCCCGATAAGTCGGATACATTCTTAAACACGTCATCACCGGAGAAAAGAAAGCCTCCCAGTATGTTCCTTACTTCGGTCTCTGTCAGTGTGGGATATGTATCCCAGAATTCGTTTAGCACGGTCTTGGTGCTTAAGGTTTTGGCCATCTGCTGCTCAAAATATCCCACCTCTACGCCGTAGCCGTAGCTGTATTTACCGCCTTTTTTAGGTATCTGCCCCATCAGGGTCTTTAAGAAGGTAGACTTGCCCAGGCCGTTTCCGCCTATCACTCCCAGCTTCTTTCCTTTCTGCAGTACCAGGCTCACCCTGCAGAGTACCTCATCATATCCCACAGCCAGGTTCTCGGTGATGAGGACATCACGTCCGCTCTCCTTAGCCGGCTCCGAAAGCCCGTGGAATGCCTTTGTATCAGACTCCTCCGGCTTCTCTATGATCTCCATATGCTCTATGGCCTTAAGCTTCGACTTGGCCATGGTCGCCTTGGTAGCCTTGTGTATGAAGCGGTCCGCCAGCGCCTGCAGGCGTTCCCTCTCCTTCTGCTGTGCCAGATAATCCTTCATCTGCTTGTCGTACGCCTCTTTCTTAAGACGCACGAACTCGGAATAATTGCCGGGATAACGCTTTAATTTGCCGCGCTCTATCTCCCATACCGTCTCTGCCACGCGGTCCAGAAAAAGCCTGTCATGGGAAACCACCACGACAGCCCTGGGATATTCGGCCAGGTAATCTTCAAGCCACGCTATGGTCGATATATCCAGATGGTTGGTAGGCTCATCCAGAAGCAGTATATCCGGCCTTGAAAGCAGAAGCTTTATAAATGCTATCTTGGTACGCTGGCCTCCCGAGAACTCCGATAAGGGCCTGTCCTCGTCTTCCTTTAAGAAGCCGAAGCGCGAATAAAGCATATCGTAATCCTTCTCATAACGGTAGCCGCCCAGATAATTAAAGCGTTCCTCCATCAGGGCATACTTCTCCGCCAGAGCGTGGTCATCGCTCCGCTGCAGCTGTGCCAAAGCATCATCCATATCGCGCTTAAGCTCAAGTATGGGCTCAAATACCCTCTTAAGTTCCTGCCCCAGCGTGGCCTTCTCGTCAGCAAAAGTCATCTGTGAGAGCCAGCCTATGACAGGCTCGCCCGTCTTTGCTATTACCGGCTGGTCATCAGAATCCCTTGGCTGGGGCGAAAGCTCCCCGCATATCAGCTTAAGCAGTGTTGTTTTTCCGCAGCCATTCCTGCCCACAACGGCGAGCTTCTCCCCTTCACGTATGTCAAAGTTCACATCCCTGAGGATAAGCTCGCCGCCGTATGAAACGTCTGCGTTCCGTATTGACAGAAGCATGACTTATAATTTCGTGAATATCTCGCTGTCCAAAGAACCGTCCTGTGCTTCGTTGGTCTCTCTGTAAGGAAGAGTGATCGCAGGAACCTGTATGCCCAGTCCCAGCATGGAAGTGGTCATGCGGATCTTCTCGTTAACTGCCAGCATGATATCGTTCATGTATTTGCTCTTTACCACTTCATCAAGATTATCGATGAAGGTGCTTACCGTAATGGGAGTCAGGGTCTCGAGCTCCATGCTCACATGTTTCTTCTCCTCATCGGTTACTGCAAAGTGTACATGAGCCAGCGCCGTGGTGGGTGCTGCGGGATTAAGATGTACAGCAACCTTCATCTGCACTCCCAGCTTAACCTGCTCTCCGGGTTTAGCGTTGTAATTGTTCTCAAACTTAAGCGTCTTGATATTGGTAGGCGCTATCGTTACCTTTACGTCTTTCATTGTTCATTATCTCCTTTTAGTTTATTGTAAAGTGCCAGGCTGCATTCACCCAGCAGCTTTTCATCAAGTTCATCAGCCGCCCCGGCATCACATAATGCCGCATTGGACGGTATCATCGGTATCTTTGCCGTAAGGTCTATGCCATATGCCTCAGCCGCCTCATCCAGATGGCTCTTTCCGAATATCTCGAGGCGCTTTCCGCAGTCGGGGCATTCCAGATAGGACATGTTCTCAACGATACCAAGAAGCGGTACGTTCATTGCCTGCGCCATATGCACGGCCTTTCCTACCACCATGCTCACCAGCTCCTGAGGTGATGTTACGACCAGTATACCTTCTATCGGCAAAGACTGGAATACGGTAAGCGGTACGTCGCCCGTTCCGGGAGGCATGTCAAGGAGCATAACATCCACATCGCCCCATGCCACTTCGGTCCAGAACTGTCTGACCGTAGAGGATATAACAGGGCCTCTCCATATCACGGGATCATCCTCGTGTTCCAGCAACATGTTTATGCTCATTATCTTTATCCCGCCCGCGCTTACTGCCGGCAGTACATTGTTTCCGTCGCTTCCGGCCGGCTCATGGATGCCGTACATCCTTGCGATAGACGGTCCGGTGATATCCGCATCCAGTATGGCCGTCTTTTTCCCGGCTTTGTTAAAGCTGTTCGCTAAAAGGGCCGTTACCATGGATTTTCCAACGCCGCCCTTGCCGCTTATGACGGCTATCATGTGTTTTACATCAGATCCCGCATTGGGTGCATCCTTTGCAAACGGATCCTTGCGTGAGGCGCAGCCGCTTTCTCCGCAGCTGCTGCAATTATTTGAACATTCTTCGCTCATCTCTTTACCGGCTTAAAAAAGCCCTGCTCCTTCATTTTGATTTCTTTTGACTATAAACAGATCCGCTATTGCTTTTGCCAGTCTGAATGGATAGAGCTGTATGATCTTTGTCTTTATCAGCTCTCCCATATCTACGTCAAAGCTTATCTGTACAAAACGCTCCTCTGTTCCGAACGCATCATGGTTATAGCTTCCCGCCTCCTCATGCCTTGTTGAGGGCGTTGATATATCCACCAGCTTATCAAGCATCATGCCCATGGCTGTAGCTGCCGATCCCATCATCTGGTTCATGGCTTCCGAAACGGCGCTTAAATGCAGTTCGGAAATGTCCTGTTCATAAAACATGCCGTGTCCGTCGCTTCCCATCATAAGATCCGTCATTATCTTAACATCGTCTTCCTTCAGGAAAAGCAGACAGTTACCGTCTAATCCCTTAACATAATCTACCCTGGTCACGATAGTCTTTTCCGAAAGCGCTCTGACCTGATCGCCTTTGTTCTTTATCTCAACCAAGGGCGTGGAAATATCGATATCATTGTGCAAGAGCAGGCTGAGCGCTGTAACCGCATTACCCAGCGTGATATTTGCAACCTCTCCTATTGCCGATACCTCCATATCGTTAAAGCCCGTCTGTTGTGCTTTTGCAGCCTCGATCGCAGCACTGCCCATCGGCTTTCATCCTCCTGTATGATTATCGCTGTTTAAGCCCTGTCAGTTATTTTGCGGCATCCTTTCTGTCCCGGTGCATCTCAAATTCCAGATCCTTATTCTCCTCAAGGCTTTGGCTTATGCTCCTGTTATCCAGGGCTGCCAGCAGCTTATTCCTGTCAGCCGCACTCTTGCCCGCCGCCTTTAAGCTTCCCGGTCCGTTAACACAGCCGCCGGTACATATCATGCCTTCGATAAAGTCCTCCGGAAGCCTTCCCAGTTTAAGCAGGGTCAGAGCCTTCTTGCACTCATCCGCCCCGTTGCAGGCGCAGACCTTCAGCTCGTCCGTTGCTCCCGATTCTTTATATGCCTGCTTAACGGCATTCATGACACCGCCGTTTTTCGCAAAATTCTTTCCGTATAAACTTCCCTGCTGATTGGTAAGAGGCATAGGCTCGGGTACTATATCCCTGGCCCTCAGTAATGCCAGCAGTTCTTCAAATGTCAGTACCAGATCGGCATTGTCGCCTTCTATGTCCTGATATTGCCCTGCTTCGCTCTTCTTTGCGATACACGGGCCTATGAAAATGCACATGGCACCGGGATGTGCAGCCCTTACCAGTCTGGCCGTAGCCGCCATGGGCGATACGGTGGTGGAAATGCATTCCGCCAGCTGGGGGAAATGCCTGTTTATCATATGTACGAAAGAGGGACAGCAGGATGTGGTCTTCTTTTTGCCTTCTTTTAAGGCTTCTCCCCACTCCTTTGCTTCCTCATATGCCACATAGTCGGCACCCAGAGCCACCTCGACCATGTCCACGAAGCCCAGCTTCTTAATGGCTTCCCTCAGTGAATCCATAGAGATGCCCGGCCCGAACTGTCCGTCGCCCGAAGGCGCCACACAGGCGTAGACTTCACGTCCCGACTTGAGCGCATCGATCACCTCTATCATCCTTGAAGCATCCGATACCGCTCCGAAGGGACAGGCTGCGATGCACTGACCGCATCTTATACACTTCTCATCATCTATACGCACCCTCATGCTCTCGTCCATGCCTATGGCATCAACGGGACAGGCACGCTTGCAGGGCCTCTGCAGATCCGCTATGGCGTGGTAGGGACAGGCCTGATGGCACCTGCCGCACTCACGGCATTTGTTGGGATCTATATGAGCCTTATCGCGCTCGATCGTAACAGCCCCGAAATTGCAGGAATTAAAACACGCCTTTGCCATACACTTCTGACAGTTATCGGTTACGACAAATCGTGTGATGGGGCAGCCCTCACAGGCCGCAGGCAGTATCTGCACGGTATTATGGCAGGGCTCTCCGGTCAGGGGATTTAAGTTCCTGGCCAGACTGATACGCTCACGTACCACTTCTCTTTCCTTGTATACACAGCAGCGGAAAGCGGGCAAGGGCCCCGGTACTATTTCATGCGGTATTGAAGCCAGGGCTTCCTCCAGCCGTCCTTCAAATTCTGCCTTCGCCACCAGATAAAGTACTTCGTGTTTAACATCCACCAGTGACGGGTTTTCGTGCAGCATCTTAAAATATCTCCTTCAAGTTTCCACAATTACCGAACATTATACCAAAAGGAAAGGATTTTATCAATCAATCATTTGCCAATAATTTATCCGCGTTATATAATCATTTTGAGAGGTATATGCTTATGAACAGGAAATTAAAAAACATACTGGTGATACTGATACCTGTCGCGATAATACTGCTCATCGTCCTGGGCAGCTTTCTGGGACAGCGCGCCAGAGCCATACCCGCTAATCCGTCCGACCTTGCGGGCAGCAGTGCCGGCAATCTCTATAACGGCGGCACGTTCTGCGAATACGGCGGCATGGTTTACTTCGCCAATCCTTATGACGGCGGCAGCATCTATTCCATGAAGTCAGACGGGAGCGATATACGCAAAGTAGTGGCTGCAAACGCCTCTTTCATAAATGTTGCCGGCGATCATATCTATTACTATTCTTCCTCCGGAGCAGGGCAGTCCGGACTGGGCTATATACGTGACGGCCGCGGCATCTACCGCACCGATAAAGCCGGCAGGCATAACATCATACTCAGCAATATCACCTCAAACGGCCTGATGCTTCTTGGTAACAGCCTGATATATTCAAAGCTGGATTCCGACAGCTCAAAAGACGCCAAAGAGGTATTAAACTGCATGGACCTCTCCGGCAAGAACGAAAAGCTGCTGGTAAACGACCAGATAAAGCCGGGCTGTGCTTACGGCACAATGGTATTCTACGCAGGCATGACTAAGGACCATTACCTCTACTCGGCAGATCCCGGCAGCGGCAGTATAACCCGCGTAATGGAGATCAACATGTACGAACCCTCCATAGCAGACGGCTATGTCTACTACCTTGATATGAGCAATAACATGAGTTTAAAAAGAACCGCCCTTTCGGATACTTCAGATACCATAACCTTGAGTCCGGGACGTATAGAGACATTTAACCTCGCAGGTGAATATATCTATTATCAGACCATAGATGAAAGCGGCGGAGGCGGCTACGCCTTTAAGCGTATACGAACGGACGGTAGTGCCGAAGAACTGATAAAGGAAGGTGTGGTTAAGGACATACAGGTCACTTCTTCCTATGTTTATTTCAGGGATTTCAATGCCGATATGCCCATCTACCGACTGCCCGCCTACGGCAGCGGCAATATAGAAGTCTTCGATGCAGCCGCAGCCGCGGTAAAAATACCTTAACTGACTATATGCTCTTCCATAGGGGCCGCAGCCATCATGGCTACGGTCTTTTTTGTTAAAGGATGCCTGTAAAACGGAGCCAGTTCCGCCAGGGGTTTCATCACAAAATCCCTGTTTCCCATATCCGGATGTGGTATGGTCAGCTCCTCATCATCGAGCACTATATCATCATAAAACAGTATATCCAGATCCAGAGCCCTGGGCCCCCAGTGTGTCTTCTTACTGCGGTCAAGCCCCTGCGATGCCTCCACATCGTGAAGGAACTTAAGCAGTTCATGCGGCTCATAAAGGGTCCATATCTTTGCTGCTCCGTTATAAAAATCCTGCTGGGCCACACCGCCGTAGGGTGTGGTGATAAGCGGCTGTGTCTTTTTTATCACCCCGCAGCAAGGATCTTCATCTATCCGCTTAAATCCGCCTTCGATCTGCGTCGGACAGTCACCTTCATTGGCACCGTATGACAGATAGACGATATGGCGCTTCCTGCTTATGCACACGGACACGTTCTTAAAATCCACGGCTATGGGTGCCTCCGGCTTGGCCACTCTCAGCTCAAGCGCACACAGGCTCTCATATTTCTTAAACAGCGCAGCTGCAAGCCGCTCAGCGACCGTCTCTATCAGCTGATGACGCTCTTTATTAAACTCCTCCTTGAGAAAGAGGCATACTTCCTCATAAGAGATGCTCTTCGTAAGATCATCCGTAAGCCCCGCCTGCTGCAACGATAAAAAAAGCCTGACGGACAGAACGAAGTTCTGCCACCGGGCTTCTTCCTGCGGATACACTCCGTGATATCCGTATATCTTAAGTCCTTCTATGAATATCTCATCCATCATATCCGTATTATCTGCTCTTGCCGAGCATAGCATAGAAGCGCTCTTCCAGTGCTCTGTCCTCTTCAAACGCACCTCTTAACGCCACCGTTACCGTACTGCTCCCGGGCTTTTTTACTCCCCTCATGGTCATGCAGGTATGCTCGGCTTCCACCATGACACAGGCACCTTTGCATCCCAGCTCACTCATAAGAGCATCGGCTATCTGCCCGGTCATGCGCTCCTGCATCTGCAGTCTTTTTGCAAATACCTCGACAGTCCTGGCCAGCTTTGAAAGCCCGGCCACCTTCCCGTCAGGGATGTATGCCACATGAACTTTTCCGAAGAATGGCATAAGGTGATGCTCGCAGGTAGAGAAAAATGTGATATCACGCTCCAGTACTATGTCTGAGCTGCCTGTGGTAAAGGTACGGCAGAGATGATCCGCCGCCTTCTCGTCCATGCCGCTTAAGGTCTCGGCATACATACGTGCCACTCTTGCCGGAGTGTCCTTAAGCCCCTCACGGCTCACATCCTCGCCCATCCCCTCAAGGAGCAGGCGTACCGCTTCTTCTATCTTTGCTTCATCTACCATTTTTGTTTCCTTCTTTTTTCCTGATAAGATCCTTTGTCCTTAAGCCATACGACGGTTAAACCTTTGGGTTCCCGGCTGCCTCCCGCAGGCGTTGTAGCCATGAGAGGGATCCGCAGGCTATCACCGGCATCTTTCCGCCGGATAAGAGCAGCGCCATTTCCAGGCCTTCCTCCACACTGCCGGCAGCAGTGGTGTTTTTAACATATTCCGCACCGCACTCCGCCAGTTCCAGCGCATCCAGCGCCCTGGGATTTGACGGCGGTGTTATGCACACCAGAAAAGCCGCTCTCTCACCCAGTATCTTAAGCATCTTATCATATTCTTTATCCCTGAGCACTCCCATAAGGAGCACCTGTTTTGTATCCGGAAAATACGTATCCAGGCTGCGCCTTAATGCCAGCGCTCCGGCTTCATTATGTGCACCGTCCGCTATCACATAAGGATTCTTTGCCAGAACGGTAAACCTTCCGTACCACGCTGTAGCCAGAAGGCCGGCCGCGACCGCCTTTTCGCTTATCTTATATCCGCACCCGGCGAGCGCTTCCAATGCTTTGACGGCAAGCGCCGCATTCTCCGGCTGGCACGCCCCCGATAAGCTTATCTTTAGTCTTGTGTGTCCTTTAAGCGTAAAGCTCTGGGACGTAAGGCCATAGCGGATCTTTTCGGGCTCATCCGCAAGCATAAGCTTACAGTGTTTCTCTTCTGCCGTGCGCTCTATCACCGCCATGACTTCGCCGGCCTGGCGTGCGCTCACGACTACCGCTCCGGGCTTTATTATGCCGCTCTTCTGCGCGGCTATATCGCTTAAACTGCTGCCCAGGAACTGACAGTGATCGTAGGATACCGGCGTCAGCACGCATACCTTCGTATCCGTCAGTATGTTGGTGGCATCACCCGCTCCGCCCATGCCGCACTCTATCACCGCGATCTCACAGCCTTTATCTGCAAAATACTTAAAAGCCAGCACCGTAAGCGCTTCAAAGAATGTAGGCAGAAGTGAACCTTCGCTCTCAAGCTCAGCCTCTGCCGATCTTACTTCATCCCAGTATGCGTCCCAGTCTTTTCTGCTGATGGGCCTTAAGTTCACACATATGCTGTCACGCTCGTCTTTAAGGGCAGGCGAATAAAAGCATCCGCTTTTTATCCCCGCCGCCTTAAGCGTATTGGAAAGATATGCCAGGACCGATCCCTTTGCATTCGTTCCCGCTATATGCACCGCCTTGAGCTTTTTCTGGGGATCGCCCATTTTAGCGGCCAGAGCGCTTACTGCTAAAAGCCCGGGCCTGCTGCCCCTGCTCTTAAGAGCGGCTATATATCCGGCTGTCTCTGCCGGGCTCATCCCAGATCGTCAGGTATTCCGTCCCCATCGACATCGCCGTTGGTTCCGTAACCTATGCCCTGCATATTGACCGTGCGGCGCTTGATGCGCTCACTGTCTGCCTTCTCCAGGATATAATCCTTAATAGCCTTTGCGTTTCTTATATGCTTAAATACCAGATTGGAATCGGTAACATCACCGGTAAAGCAGGTAACGGTACCCAGCTTGAACATTCTCTCCATCAGGCTGGAGTTAAGGCGCACATCGGTCACCTTATACATATAACAGTCGTCTTCCTGCTTGTTAAAGAAGCCCCTGTCGATGGTGATCATGTCCTCACGTACGTGATAGACGGTGAACGTCCAGGGCAGCCCCAAAAACAGCCAGCGTTTCCTTTCTCTGAACACATCTGCCATTGCCTATATCCCTCCGTTATCAAAATTGTCCCTCTCGGGATTTTTTTTATTCAGGCGCTCGATATAATCCAGCACTTCCTGATTCTTCTCGCCGCTTCTGCAGCCGTAAAGAACATACTGGTCCATCTTTTCCCTGCGTATTACTTTTCCGCGCAGGTGGACTACATTTCCGTCCTTCTCATTAATGGTACACGATACTGTCTTTCCGTTCAAGATGGAAAGACGTTTTTTTGCATCCAGCACGAATGCGAAGCCACTGGGACTCACGTCCTTCAAAGTGGAAAATACCTGATCCGCCACGCCTTCTATATTGAAAATAGCCGGCTGCCACACATAGGTCCTGTGCTCGCCGCGGCGGTTCTCTATACCCTCGCTCATGGGCGAGATTATCCTGTGGTATATAAGGCCGTCTTTTTTTACCGTATCTATCCTGCAGTTTTTGAAGGTCCAGTTATTTCCTTCTCCGTCCGGTACCTCCATATGTATCTGCACGCCGCTGCCCGCAAAGTTTACACGGAGCCCCTTATGCATGAAAGGGATGACCAAGAGGCTGCGGTCCCCCGTCTTCATCACACGGGAGATGAACTTGGCCTGCGTATCGCCGCCGTTTGATACACTGATCTGCACTTTTACCCCCATGGGGATATCGGCATAATTCATTTACTCGACCTCATAAATGACAGCGCAGTAACCGGGGATATTTATATCCATTATACGCTCTTTTGAAGTAATGGTATCTTTCCTGAGCGCCATGCTGCCGCCGTACTGCTGCCATTCGCTGCAGAATACAGTCTTCCAGCGCTCTTCTGCTTTCTTTTTCTTCTTTTTCTTGGCCGTAGCTTCTGCTGTCTCTTCCTCAGGCTCAGGTTTATCGAGCGAAAGCGGGAAGTTCAATATACTCTCACGTCCGAAGTTTATCACGCATACATAAGCTTTTTTCTTATCCATGCGCTTCATCACATACAAAAGCTCCGAACTGTCGTCGCAGTAGAGCCACTCATAATTATCGCGTTCGTACTCACGTGCATATAAGACTTCGTTGTTACGGTACAGTCTCTGCAGATCGCATACCCAGTCGTAAAGGCCCTTGTGCTGCTTTTCCTTAAGCAGCTCAAATTCGACCTCTCTGGATTCATTCCATTCCGTACGCTCGCCCAGCTCGTTGCCCATGAAGGAAAGCTTCTTTCCGGGATGCATGTACATATAAGCATAATATGTCCTGATCTGGGCAAACTTCTCTTCCTCACTGCCATGCATCTTCTCAAGTATGGTACCTTTTCCGCCCACCACTTCATCATGCGACAGCGAAAGGATAAAGCGCTCCGTATAATAATACCACATAGAGAACGTAAGCTTGTGATAATTGGCCTTTCTCTGCTCTGCGGGAAGTGAGAGGAAATACAGGCTGTCATACATCCAACCCATATCCCATTTGTAATCAAAGCCCAGACCGCCATCGGCAACAGGCTTTGTCACACCGCCCTGCCATGAAGATGAATCCTCCGCAAAGAGCATCACCTTAGGATATTTCTTTTTTATCATCGTGGTAAGCTTACGCGCAAAGGCCATGCCTGCCGCATTCTCTCCCCTGCCCTGCTCGCCGTCATTATATATCAGGCAGCTTACCGCATCCACGCGCAGTCCGTCCACATGGAATTCACTTATCCAGTAATCGGCGGCGGAAAGCAGGAAGCTGACCACCTCCGGTCTCTTATGGTTAAACACGCAGGTTCCCCACTGGCTGTCGCGGTAATCCTCATACAGCCTGGTGGTATCATAAAGCTTCATGGCAAAGTCATCCAGCGCAAAGTGTACCGGCACATAATCCATGATCACGCCCAGTTCCGCCTTGTGGCACTCATCTATCAGATATTTAAGATCTGCGGCACTGCCGTAACGGCAGGTGGGTGCAAAATACCCTGTAAGCTGGTATCCCCATGATCCGTCAAAAGGATACTCACACAAAGGCATCAGTTCTATATGCGTATATCCGCTCTTTTTTGCATGCTCTATAAGCGGGGTAGCGATCTCACGGTAGCTGTACCAGCCGTGTTCATCATCGGGATTACGCTTAAACGCTCCCAGATGGGCCTCATATATCGAGAGCGGCTTATCTTTGCAGTCGCTGCGGCTCTTCATCCATTCGTCATCGCTAAAGCTGTACTGCTTAAGGTCAACTATCTTTGATGCACTGCCCGGGCGCAGTTCCGCGCCGAAAGCATAGGGATCGGCGTGTTCCGCCCTCCAGCCGTTATCACCGTAGATAACATATTTATACAGATCACCGGGCTTTGCCTTCTTTATCGTGATGCTCCATACGCCCTTGTCATCACGCTCCATCGGCTCTTCTATCCAGCCGTTAAAATCCCCGAAGATGTTCACTCCCCTTGCCCCGGGAGCATAGGTCCTAAATACCGTCCCGCTCTTTGATACATGAGCGCCGAAGTACTCGTAAGCTTTGAGTGCGGATCCTTCCATAAATTCCTGCATCAACACATCCCTGTTCATACTGTTTCTCCTTGATCATTTTTACGGCACATGCATCACCGGGCCGTTCTTTTTATTCCGTGATCTTAATTTATCGTAACATAGCCGATGCGCAGCGGTCCGGTCACATCCGTATGCTCACTCACTTCATAGGTCTGCTTAAGGCTTTCATAATAAGCGCCGCCGACATCAGTCCCTTCACCGGCCACATCGTTTAAGTATACCATATATTCATGTACAAGTGTCTCTTTTTTCATGTTTTCTTCGATAGCCTCTACGGTGAGACCGGTAGAGAGCTTTTCGCGCTCACTCATCTTAAGATATTCACGCTCCGCCTCATAATGCAGATCCTTAAACGCATCCTCATCCGGCGCAAAACCCGCATGCTGCGCTTCCATTGCATATATCTCATCTCTCAGCGCGTAATCCATCACCGTTTTTTTGCCCATCGTCGATATAAAGGCCGCTTCCTGATCGGTGCTTATGCGAAGCTTCCAGTAGGCTGATGTGTCATTCGCATCATATGCCTTAGCGTGGATATCGCCTTCACGCTCGATACGCATGATATACCTGCTCAGATCTGCCATCGTAAGCTCACTGCTCTGTCCGTAAGGAGAAGTGATACTGAACGCACACTCGTCAAGATGCTCATCAAGTCTGTATCCGTTGTCAGATACCGACATGCGGTTTACTATCGTACAGCCCAGCAGAAATATAGCCAGTGCAATGAACACGCCCCTGTAAGGCCGCAGAAAAGCCAGCGGTCCGTCTCCGCTGCTCTTTCTGACAGGTGCCGCATTAAGCGCTGCCCCCCGTAAGGCCTTTATCCTGCTTGATCTTTTTGCATCTTTAGTATCCATCATAATTTCAAAAAAGTCCCCCTCCCCACGGGAGGAAGACCTTCTGCCGCGCCGTCCGGCTTTTGCGGGCGGCCGGCCGCGATCAGTCCGTTACAGCTTTGACCGTTCATTGATTACATCTTCTCCGGAAGATCCAGTCCCAGTATCTCCATACCGTTCTTAAGTACCAGCCTGGTGCAGTCTACCATCTTAAGACGGGCGTTACGTATATTCTCCTCTTCCCCCTTGATCCTGTTGGCGGTGTAGAAGCGGTGGAACTCTCCGGCAACGTCGAGCAGATATCTGTTGATGTGCGAAGGATCCAGTTCATCGGCTGCGGTCTTCATCACCTCGGGATATCTTGCCAGACATTTGATCAGGTTTATCTCCGACTCCGAATCCAGTACCGAAGTATCGATGGTAGCAAAGTCCATTCCTGCCTTTTCTTCTTCGGAACATACATTGTTTACCAGCGAATTGATCCTGGCGTATGCATACTGTATGTAATATACGGGGTTATCGGAATCGTTCTTAACTGCCAGATCCAGGTCGAAATCTATCGCGCTGGCTGCCGCGCGGCTGTTAAAGAAATATCTTGCCGCATCCACGCTTATCTCATCCAGCAGATCCCTTAATGCTATGGCTTTTCCGGAGCGCTTTGACATTCTTACCTGCTCACCGTTCTGGACCAGATTTACCAGATGCATAAGGATTATGACCAGCTTGCCGGATCCGTCCAGTCCCAGACCGTCCAGTGCAGCCTGAAGCCTTGCCACATGGCCGAAGTGGTCCGCTCCCCAGATATTAATGGCCTTTGTGAATCCGCGTTCAAACTTATTGCGGTGATATGCTATGTCTGCCGCAAAATAAGTATAGAAACCGTTGGATCTCTTAAGCACATCGTCCTTAAGATTCAGGTTCTCGATCTGCTCGGGAGTCTTTCCGTCCCTTGTGTATTTATCTACCAGAAGCTCTGTGGTCTTAAGCCACAGTGCGCCGTCCTTTTCGTATGTAAGCCCCTTATCAATGAGCTTTTGTACCGTATCTGCCACCTGTCCCGATTCGTGCAGTGTCGACTCAAGGAACCAGGTATCATAAGTAACCCTGTACTTCTCAAGGTCTTTCTTCATCTGGGGGATGTTCCTCTTAAGGCCGAAGTCTGCCATGTAGTCGAGTCTGGCTTCCTCTTCCATATCCAGAAGCTCCTTGCCGCGCTCGTCGTAGATCGCCTGTGCCAGCTCCTTTATATCATCGCCCTGATAGCAGTCCTCGGGGAACTCAAAGCCATCCTCCCCGTAGATCAGCTGCATATATCTTCCGTTTATCGATACGGCAAACTTGTGCACCTGGTTTCCGGCGTCGTTTACATAGAATTCCTTGGATACGTCATATCCTGTCTTCTTGAGCAGGTTGGCAAGAGTATCGCCCAGTACACCTCCGCGGGCATTGCCTATATGCATGGGTCCCGTAGGATTTGCGGATACGAATTCCACATTGATCTTCGCTCCCTTGCCCTTATCGCTGCTGCCATACTCGCTCTTTTCTTTTTCTATAACATCAAGGACTTCCGAATACCATTTCTTATCCACGAAGAAATTGATAAAACCGGGACCGGCAACCTCTATCTTATTAAAATAGCTGCCGTCGAGCTTTGCACGCCCGGCCACCGCATCGGCTATCATCCTGGGTGCTTTGCGCAGCTTCTTAGCTGCTGTGAGCGCAAAGGATGACGCAAAGTCTCCGTTATTGGTATCAGCCGGGATTTCGACATTCATCTCCAGCTCGTCGCTTTCGATGAATACTCCCTCAGCTGCAAGTTCCTTATAGCTGCGAGTCAGTATCTCCTTTATCTGTGACATCGCATTTTCGATCATGTTTATCATTTGTTTTATCCCTCCGTTTAATGGTCTTATATTATAGCACCGGGCAGCGTAATATGCAAATACAGCCCTCGATCCTCCCGCGGGACATTTTAGCATAAGTGTGGTATCATTGGCCTATGTACGGAAGACGCAACGAAAAGTCCATATTTGTCTACATCATACCCGTAGCATTGGTGCTCCTGGTCGCCTTTTTCGTATACAGAAACGGCAGCCGCAATGCCATAGCCGGCCTTGGCGAACCCATCCAGACTCCGGAGAGCGGACATTTTGAACGCACGATCGACGGGTGGAAACTGAATTTTGATTATGATTATGCTTACGATATAGAAGCGCTGGTGCTCCATACGATGGATTATGCCCAGACAGATATAGGCGGAAAACTTGCTCCCAGGGATCTGGCGCTGGCCTGGGGAAGCGTAGCCGCATACAATAAGACAATAGACTTTCACTGGGGGCAGACCAACCGCTGGTACCACTGGCATGTCGATTCATTTAACGAGATAGCGCCTGTCAGCCTTCCGGGAGTAGATCCGGAAACATCTGTCAGCCTGCAGTCTGCCAATACTCACGTGATCGCGGCAGACAGCAGCATAAAGCGCACGATCGGCAGGATACGCCGCGGCGATCATATTCATCTTAAAGGTTATCTGGTACGTATATCCGGCAGCTCCGGAACCAAGACCTTCAGCTGGAACTCCAGCACCACCCGCACGGACACCGGCGGCGGTTCCTGCGAGGTATTCTACGTCACTTCAGCACAGATACTTAAGTAAAGATGGGTACAGGGGACGGTTCTCTGTACCCATCCCCCTGTACCCGGCTCCTAGATCTCATACTGGCTGCGATAGAGTTTCGAATAAAAACCTCCGGCACTAAGCAGGCTCTTATGATCGCCCTGCTCGATAATGTTGCCGTCTTTCATGACCAGGATGGTATCGGCCTCTTTGATGGTGGAAAGCCTGTGGGCTACGATAAAGCTGGTGCGGCCTTTCATCATCCTTGCAAAGGCATCCTGTATCTTAAGTTCCGTACGTGTATCGATGGAGCTGGTCGCCTCATCGAGTATCAGCATGGGCGGGAGCGAAAGCATGATGCGGCTTATGCAGATAAGCTGCTTCTGCCCCTGTGAGAGCTGCCCGCCGTCCTCACCTATCACGGTATCGTATTGTTTGGGAAGCTGCATGATAAAGCTGTGCGCGTGGGAATTCTTTGCCGCAGCTATCACTTCTTCATCCGTGGCATCAGGCTTTCCAAGAGTGATGTTATCTCTTATGGTGCCGGGTTTGAGCCAGGTCTCCTGCAGCACCATGCCGTAGTTTTCCCTTAAAGAGTGCCTGGTATAATCCCTGATATCCCTGCCGTCAACAGCTATGCTTCCCTTATCAACATCATAAAAACGCATCAGCAGATTGATCAGCGTGGTCTTTCCGCAGCCGGTAGGACCTACAATGGCAACTCTCTGGCCCGGCGTAACTTTTAAGTTCAGATCACGAAGAAGCGGCTTGTCCTTAACATAGGAGAAGCTTACATTCTTTATATCCAGACCGCCCTTTGCGCCTTCAAGCACAGCGGCATCTTCCTTATCGGGCGTGCGCGCTTCTTCATCTATCAGTTCAAATACCCTGCCCGCACAGGTGATCGCATTCTGAAGCTCGGTGACCACGCCGGAGATCTCGTTGAACGGCTTGGTATACTGGTTTGCGTAGCTTAGAAACGCCGTAAGATTACCCACACTCATGTGTCCCCGTATAACGGCTATGCCGCCTGCCAGAGCAACCAGCGCATAGATCAGATTGTTCACAAAACGTGTGCTGGGATTGGTGAGCGATGAGAAAAAGACTGCTTTTAAGGATATCTTCTCAAGCTCCGCATTATTCTTATTAAATAACTCCTCCGCTTCAGCTTCATGCGAAAAGGCCTTGACCAGCTTCTCGTTTCCTATCATCTCGTCGATGATGGTGGTCTGGACTCCTTTGGTAACCGACTGCTGTTTGAAGAAGCTGGATGTATTCTTTGCTATAAAAGCTGCCACAAAGAGCGAAAGCGGAGTCAGCAGTATTACCACCAGTGCGACCCATTTATGTATGGATACCATCAAAATGAGTGTGCCTATGATCGTAAGTATGCCTGTAAAGAACTGCGTAAAGCCCATGAGCAGACCGTCCGCAAAAGTATCTACATCAGCTATCATGCGGCTTAAGATATCCCCGGTAGGATGCGAATCCATATAGGAAAGCGGAAGCTTCTGCAGCCGCTCAAACGCACTGTGTCTTATATCACGCACGCTGCAATACGCCACATGGTTATTGCAGGCATTCATAATCCACTGCCCCAGAGCGGATATCCCTATGATACAGAGCATCTTAAAGATAACGCTCTTTATAGCCTCCATATCAACCCGCCCTTTTCCGATGACTATATCTACCGCCTGTCCTGTCAGCACCGGCAGATACAGGGCCAGAAGTGCGGACACCGCTGCAAATAGCAGCGAGCACAGCATAAAGAACCAGTATGGTTTAAGATAATGTAATATGCGTCGTATAACCTTTTTATCAAAGCGCATTGTCATCACCTCCAAACTGGCTGTTGTAGATCTCACGGTAAACTTCGCAATCCTTAAGAAGCTCTTCATGCCGTCCCAGCCCCACGGCGTGCCCGTCATCCAGTACCAGTATCATATCCGCATGCATGATCGAAGCGCTGCGCTGTGAAACTATCACGGTAGTAGGCGCATCTTTCATTTCCTTTATGGCTTTTCGCAGTGCAGCATCCGTGGCATAATCGAGTGCCGAAGTGGAATCGTCAAGGATCAGTATCGCCGGCTTTCTGACCAGCGCTCTTGCTATTGCCAGGCGCTGCTTCTGTCCTCCGGAGAAGTTATTGCCGCCCTTGTTTACCATGTAGTCAAGGCCGCCTTCCTTTTCCATTACAAAGTCATAACCCTGGGCCTGTTTAAGCGCCTCTTCTATGTCAGCATCGGTGGCATCCTTACGTCCCCACAGCATGTTTTCCCTTATACTGCCGGAAAAGAGCACACTCTTCTGCGGGACTACCGCTATACGGCTGCGAAGCGAATTTAAGCTGTATTCCTTAATATCCGTACCGTCTATCAGTACGCTTCCCTGCGTCGTATCATAAAAACGCGGGATCAGATTGATCACGCTGCTCTTACCCGAGCCCGTACCTCCGATCACTCCCAGGGTAGCTCCCGCAGGCAGTGTAAAGCTTATATCCTTTACCGAATCTTCCGATGCATCCGCGTACCTGAAAGATACTCCCTTAAATTCTATTGCAGCGGATCCTGCAGTATTCTTATACTCTTTATCCCCGTCCTTCATTGAGGAAGTGATATCCATTACCGAAGATATACGGCTTCCGCAGGCCAGCGCGCGTGAAAGCTGAACGATCAGATTAGCCAGCTTGATAAGCTCCACCAGTATCTGGGACATATAATTGACCAGTGCCACCACATCACCGCGGCTTAACCGGCCTGTATCAACGGCAATGGCCCCCTGATGTATAAGTACGCACAGGCCCAGGTTTATCAAAACAAAGGTCACGGGATTTAACAGGGCCGATATCTTGCCGGCCAGTATCTGCATACGCACCAGCGTATCATTGGATCTGCTGAAGTGTTCCTGCTCCTTATCCTCAAGGCCGAAGGCTCTTATCACACGCACACCGCTTATATTGGCACGCGCCGCACCGGTAACCTTATCAAGATCACCCTGCACTTTTTTATGCATGGGTACGGTGATCAGCATGATACCGTATACCACGATCGACAGCGCCAGTACCGTCACCACAAAGATGAGCGCGCTCTTTACATCTATGGTAAATGCCATAAACACGGCACCCAGCACTATAAAGGGCGAACGCAGAAACAGACGCAGGCTCATATTGACTCCGCCCTGCAATGTATTTATATCGCTGGTAAGACGCGTTATCAGAGTGGATATACCCGTCTTATCGAGCTCTGTATGCGAAAGTGTCTGTATATGGGAAAACACTGCGGATTTTACCCGGGCTGAAAAGCCGGTCGCAGCTTTTGCAGAAAAAAACTGTGCCGTAAGCGAGCACACCATTCCGATAAAAGTAAGCGCCGCCATGATAAGCACACGCTGTATGATAAATGAGGTATCGCCGTTTGGTATACCCACATCGATGATCTGCTTTACCAAAAGCGGTATGAATAACTCAAATGAGGCCTCCAGTAATTTAAACAGAGGCCCCAGCACACATTCTTTTTTATATGATGAAAAATATTTCCAGAGATTCTTCATTATCCCGTTTCCTTTCCGATTTCAACGAGATAATAACAGAAACGGTTCGCTAATGCAAATTTACGGCACCATAACGGTTGCCGCCATCTTATCCGCGGTATCCTTATCCGTGAATATCTCTAAAAGCTTTAGTCCGAAAGCAACGGAAGTTCCCATGCCGCGTGATGTGATGATGTGTCCGTCAACAACCACGGGATCGGTGCAGGTATCGGCACCTTTAAGCTCTCCTTCCATGCCGCCGTAGCAGGTAGCTTTCTTACCGTTTAAGATACCCATGTGTCCGAATATGGTGGGCGCTGCGCAGATGGCTGCCACATATTTGCCTGCGGCGTCAAATTCCTTAACTTTAGCCTTCAGCGCTTCACAAGCCTCCTCATTCTGCGTTCCCAGCTTACCGCCGGGCAGTATCAGCATATCCATCTTATCCAGATCGGTCTCCTCTAACAGCGCATCCGCCATTACATCAATATCGTGGGAACCGTGTATTTCCTTCCTTCCCATGATAGATACGGTCGTGACATCGATGCCGCCTCTTCTTAAGATATCGATGGGAGCCATAGCTTCCACTTCTTCAAAACCGTCTGCCAGAAACACTGCTGCTTTTGCCATATCACATCTCCTTTATCCTTTTGATAGCCGCCACGGTATTCTCATAACTGCCAAACGCCGTAAGGCGGAAATAATGTTCGCCCGAAGGTCCGAAGCCCGATCCGGGTGTACCGACTACGCCTGCCTTCTCCAAAAGCAGGTCAAAGAAATCCCAGCTGCTCATATTATCGGGAGTTTCAAGCCAGATATAGGGTGCGTTCACACCGCCGGAAACCTTATAACCCGCCTGAGCAAGTCCTTCCCTGATATAGGCAGCGTTCTTCATATAATACGCAACCTGTGCCTTGAGCTGCTTTCTGCCGGCCGGTGAATAAACAGCCTCACCTGCACGCTGGATTATGTACGGAGCACCGTTGTACTTGGTACCGTGGCGTCTCGCCCACAGTCCGTGAAGCTTTACTCCGTCGGCTTCCAGCTCCTTGGGTATCACGGTATAACCCAGCCGCAGTCCCGTAAAGCCTGCGTTCTTTGAGAAAGAATGTATCTCTATGGCGCAGTTCCTTGCACCTTCGCATTCATAAATGCTGTGAGGGACATCATCCTCGGATATATATGCTTCGTACGCTGCATCATATATTATAATAGCTTTATTCCGATTTGCATAGTCTACCCATTCCTGCAGCTGCTGCTTTGTGACCGTAGCCCCTGTAGGGTTATTGGGAAAGCACAGATAGATAAGATCAGGCTTTTCTTTGGGAAGCTGCGGCGCAAAGTTATTCTCTTTTAAGCAGGGCATATAGATGACATCGGACCAGACACCGCTCTTTTCATCATAAGTGCCCGTACGCCCCGCCATTACGTTGGTATCAACATAAACCGGATAAACCGGATCGCATACAGCCACCCTGCAGTCCTTATCGAATATCTCCTGGATATTACCGCAGTCGCCCTTGGCCCCGTCGGATATGAATACTTCATCAGGCTCAACATCACAGCCCCTTGCTTTATAATCATTTTCGGAAACGGCTTTTCTTAAGAATTCGTAGCCCAGATCCGGAGCATAACCATGAAAACTTTCCGCCGATGCCATCTCATCGACCGCCCGGTGCAGCGCATCTATTATGACCGGCGCTATAGGCTGGGTCACATCTCCTATGCTTAAGCGTATCACGCTCCTGTCCGGATTTTTCTCCTGAAACTCTCTCTGCTTTCTTGCGACCGTCGAGAAAAGATAACTTCCCGGTAATTTAAGATAATCCTGATTTGCCTTTAACATCACTGCACCTCCTGAAAATATAAATATAAGGTGCCTTATCTGAGTGCGGGCCCAAAATGCGCAAAGGGACACCCGCCCGGGCACCCCTTTGTGTCAACGTATGTGATTATACTTTATGTATCTGCCTGCGTCAAGCGCTCATATCCCGCCGGGATCTCATGTTTTCGCAGGATGCCGGTGCACCTGACCGGATCTCACGCTATGTGCCGGTGTCGATTTATCCGCCGGTCCTGTCTTTTTCTCAGTTTGTAAGGAAATCGCTTACCGGATGCGGATCATAACTTCCCGGATAAGTTACGAAGCTGTCTGCTCCGTGTAATCTTGCTATTTCAACGACCTCTTCCCTGTCTGATACCGTACCGGTCTTATCAACTACATGATTCCACTGCGAGGCTCCCCAGGAGACTGTAGTAGATGTGACATTGATATATCTGTATCCTCCATCGATCTCATATACATAGGTTTCTACAGTCCGCTCCCCCACACCACCGCGTAAAACGGCGATATAATCATCCGGTACACTCCCGCCGGCCTGATTCATATATGCGATCTCCTGCATCATCACGCACATTTCGGAAAGCCTGCCGGTATTGCCCAGTTCAAATACCACATCATCTTTATGTATCCATATGCGTCCGTCCATCGATATATTAAACTGCCTGCCATCCTCCATAGCAAATACTATATCTTCCCCACCGTCTGCCACATACATATCTGACTCCGGGTTATGATCGGTGCTTTTAATAGTTACTTCCCTTAAGGCTTCGATAAAGCCGTTTATGACTTCAGCATCATCCGTTTCTGCTGTTACATATCCCGATTCACCGCCCAGTCCGTATCCTACGAATACAGGCGTTTCATTTCCTTCTATTATCTGCTCTAACAGATCGTCCTGATATATTCTTTCAATATCATAGCCGTCATACTCCGTCAGGACTGTATCATCATCAGGCTCATCCCGATCATCGTGATCGCTGCCCCGGGACAACGCATCGTCAATGCCTGCAGCTTCAATACTGCCCCTCCCGCCGCCTTCATTGCCTGCGGCACTTTCCCCAGTACATGCGCTCATCATAAGCGCAGTCAGTATGCTTAAAACGATCACTGCCTTTTTCATTCCGTTCACCTCCTGATCCATATCCCAATATGTGCAGTGTTTCTGCGCCTGCCGCTTTCCATAAGCAGTTTTCACTGCATCTCTTTTTGCCACATATGAAACATACGGATCCATATCATCATTTTTATGGGCCTGCCGCCAAATATATTTTTCCCATGTGCAAAAAAAGTCCCGGCTACCCCGCCGGGACTCTAAACATTCTATATTCAGCGCTTTAAATATCTCCCGCCATAAAATGCCGGGTCAAAGCCGCCATATCATCACAGCTCAACTTCACCTTCAAACACTACTCTTGCCGGGCCTGTCATATATACGCAGTTATCTTCTTCCTTCCACTCGATAAAGAGATCGCCTCCGGGAAGCGAAACTGTAACGCTCCTTCCGGTTCTGCCGTTTAACACAGATGATACAACAGATGCACAGGCTCCGGTACCGCAGGCTAAGGTCTCGCCCGTACCGCGCTCCCATACACGCATACGCTGGTGCTTATCATCAAGCACCTGTATGAATTCCGTATTAACGGCTTTCGGGAATGCGGGATGATGCTCATGCACCGGCCCGATATTCTCCATATCTACATCATCAACACTGTCCACATAGGTAACCGCGTGGGGATTGCCCATAGACACACAGGTAACATTGCAGTCCCATTTATTACCCTTATTGTCATCAAGCTTTATCAGCCTGTTTTTAATACCGTCTTTATCATCCGCAAACTGCGTGCTGTCCACCGGTATCTTCTCCGGCTCCAGTATGGGTGCACCCATATTAACGGTCACCGTATCAACCTTTCCGTCCTTTAAATGCAGCGTAAGAGTCTTAACGCTTCCTCCGCTTATTATCTTAACGGGATTTTTATCGGTCAGGCCGTAATCATAGACATATTTGGCCACGCAGCGTATACCGTTGCCGCACATCTCGGAACGTGTTCCGTCGGCATTCCACATCTCCATCTCAAAATCAGCTTCATCGGAGGGATTGATAAATATCACGCCGTCCCCGCCTATGCCGAAATGGCGGTCACTGAGCCTCCTTACCACCTCGGGTTTGTTATCAACTTTTTCTTTGCTGCCGTCTACATATATGTAATCATTTCCGCAGCCCTGCATTTTTACAAATTTCATTTCATGATCCTCCCAAACCGTTTTTATCAAGTATGCTGCGGATATTCAAGATGTGTTCCTTTCTCTGCTCTAAGGCTTTTGCCGTATATACCCTGTACATCATACCTCTTTCATCGCTCTCACCCTTAAACATCAGCTTATACTTAAGCATCTCTTTATCCACTGCCGTAAGTTCCGTGATCTCTTCTTTCAAAGCCTGGCCGTCTTTCCCCTTAAGCGTCAGCTCCTTACCGGCCAGCTCTCCCGTAATGCCTTCTTTCACATATATCTTATACGATCTACCGTTTAATTTAAATTCGGGATATCCTCCTTCCGGAGTATTTTCCGTGATCGTCTTTTCGCCTTCCTTCTCAAGACGTTCTTCGTACTTTTGGGATATCACATAACCATTATCAGCCAGCAGTTTAAATACAGCCGTCAGGGATTCATACAGTTTCGATCTGTCTGTATTGAGCTGAGCGCTTAGCTGCTCGGGATGTGCCAGGCTTCCGTAGCTCTTAAGTATCTCATATTCTTCACTCTTCTGGAATTCCGGATTATTCATATCAAAACCGATCCCACCCGCAAGCTGTCTGACCAACGTCAATGCATTTTCACCTGCCAGGTATTCACGCCTGATCCCGGCGTACTCTTCAATAAGTTCGGACGCCTTTACAACAACTGCTTTCTTTAATGCGACTCCGTTATACTTTCCGTCGGTCAGGATCTGCTTAAACTTAGATTCATAGAGTCTAAGGCTGTCCGGTCCCATTCCGTCTATAAGCGAATCTCCCGTAAACGGGGGTATTTTATCAAAAAAGTCGATAGTCTTTTTGGGATACTTCTTTAATGTCTGTTTTTTCTTATTGGCAAAGATCTTATCCGTAAGCTTTTGCGCAGCTTTAAGAGTCTCTTCTTCGGATATGCTCTCCTCAACTTCAAGCTTCTCCATTCCCACACCGTCGCACAGCTCTTTATATAATCCTACGGATTCCTGCGCGCTCTCCTTACGGTGTTTCTTAAGGATCTTTTCATATTCCTTATTTCCACTCAGGCCTTTGGCGTACTGACTGTTTTTGCACTTTTCATATTGGGCGATATAATCCGTTAAGGCCTTATCCTTTTTGCTGTCCGCCGTCAGATCCCCGCGTGAGACCAGAACATAATAAGGCGATGCCATAAGTCTCATCCTATCATCATAATGCTCCTTAAGGCCTTTGTAATATTCAACCCTTGCACGCAGCTCACTTATACTCATAAGATCCGGATATGCATCCGGCCCGGCTTCCTGCAGCTCTTTAAGTGCAACTCCCAAAGAAGCGTATCGGCAGATGGCATCATATTTTTCGGCAAGGCGTGATAAGAATTCCTTATCAGACTTATACGAATAATCCTGCTCATCCTTTACCATCTCATCCAGGAAATACCGATACTGCCTGAAGCGGTCAAACTCCGATCCCGCCAGTCCGCTTCTTACCTTATCGACTTCATCGAATGTATCATAGCTTATTATCCAGTTTTGCAGGAACTCCTGCTGTTCTTCGGTCTTATATCGTTTCTTAAGCTCTTCAGCCTGCTCGTCGCTTAAATATTCCAGTGAGATCTTTCTGTCATCCTCCCTGCGTTCGATATAGATCTGCATCTCCTTACGCAGTCTCTTCTGGTTTTTGATCTTCTTTTTTGCGGAAGACGCCCTTTTCCCTTTTTGCAGACCGCTTAAGAGTTTTCCTTCATGACTTTTCGAATACTCTTCCTCAACTCTTTTTTTGAGTACTTCCTGCGGTATCTCTTCTTCGGAATACCTTTGCGCAAAGATATCCTTCGACGTCACAATATCCCGGCGCATCTCCTGTTCACGTGTTCCCTGAACAAAGAGTCCCTCTACGCTCTGTGGCTGATGCGTATATTTATTTTCGAATCTGCTTACACTTCTCTGCTGAAAACTGCTCTCAATATAATCCGGCATCACTTAACCTCCGATGGGATCTGTGCTCTGTTTACACTCAATATCGCTGTAGAGCAGGCACCTTTTTTTGCTATCCTGCTTTTAGACGGCAGTATTTTCTTTAAGAGCTTTACCGCGATACCGCTCCTGTCAAGGAAATAGACATCCTTCACCTTGCCCTCTTTGTAAAGAACCGCTGTAAAATTTGCCAATACGGAGACTATACCGGAATAAGTTCTGCGAAAATTGGCGAGCATAGTGATATATGCTTCCCCGGCTCCGTTACGCTTCGCGAGAAGAACGGCAGTAATATCTTCGCCGTCGATGCTCACGAACGAAATGTTGCGGTCATACATCTGTTTATCCAGCAGCACCTTATCAAATGAATATTTCCTGCAATATAAAATAAGCCTTTTCCGCATACGCGGATCAAGCTTATCCAAATGAACGCTTTTTTTCTTTGCACCCTTCTTAAGCATCCAGCGCATCCTGTTGCTCTCGTAGAAATCCTTTGTCTTAAAGCCGTACAGCTGTGTATCCTGCACGAAAACAAATCCACAGGCACTTAAGAAAGCTTCTGTTTCTTTATCTGCATTGGGAAATGCCACTAAGGCATCCTTATCGTTTTCGGCTGCCAGCGACTTCATCTCTTCTACGAACGCTTTAGCCAGCCCCTTTCTCCTGTACGACGGATCGATAAAGATATAACTTATCTCTATCGAGGCTTCATCACTGTTTACCAGGCCGCATCCCACAGCCTTATCATCCTCTATGATGCCCAGTGCCGTACCGTTCTCCAGCGGAAGGCCTCTTAACATTTCCTCAAAATATTCCCGGTTTCTTTTACCTATCTTTGTTATCTTCATGATCACCTTATGTATCTTAGTATCTGCCTGTGCATCCTGTGTACGGATGAAGGCAGCTGTTGATATATAATCATGGTGATTTTACCACTTTTATGCCCTTTAGTCCATTAAAACCGCGCTAAGAGTCCATCAGTGTAAGCACCATCTGGGCGCTTTCCACCAGTCCGGTCCCGCTTTCCATGCTGCATTTCTGAAGATAACGGTGTGCCTCCTCTTCACTCATATGATTACGATCCATCAACACGGCCTTAGCCCTGTCTATTATCTCCTGTTCCTGTGCGCTGCGCTTTTTAGGCATGCTCCTTAACTTCTTTTTTAGCCGCGCCTGCCTTCCCAGCATCATCCCAAGGGTAGAATACAGATCAACGGTCTTTAAAGGCATGGTAAGCGCCACCACGCCATCCTGCACACCTTCTTCAACCAATGCAGCCGATGCTATCATAAGCATTTCAAAATCCCGTGGAAGATACTCCTTAAGCTCGGAATATATCATGTCCGGATATCTGTATCCGCAGACAATGATACCTCCGCCCAGGTTATCCGCCTCGGCCAGCGCCTGTGCACCCGTGGAACACAGAGCATCCACATCATAGCCGCCCTTCATAAGAATGCCTCTTATTGCTCTGCCTTCCTCTGTTTTTCCAAACAGAACTATCAGGCTCATATTAATACTTAAAGAGATAACGGTCCACTTCCCACTGGGAAACCTGTGAGCTGTATTCCATGAACTCCTTTTTCTTGCAGGTGATATACAAAGGTGCCACATGAGCGCCCAATGCATCTTTTACCAGCTCATCCTTATCCAGTTCCCTTACCGCATCCATCAGATTTGTCGGCAGATATTCGAGCCCCATAGCCTCTATCTCCGCCACGGTCTTTGACATTATATTCTCTTCTATGGGTGCGGGCGGATCCAGCTTACGCTCTATGCCGTCAAGTCCCGCACGCAGTACCACTGCCATCGCCAGATAAGGATTGGCAGAAGAATCGGGGCTTCTTAATTCTATCCTTGCCTTTGCGCCTTTATTTGCAGGTATACCCAGTAAAGGCCCTCTCCCCTTCCCGCTCCAGCTTATCCATACGGGAGCATCAAATCCCGGAACCAGTCTCTTATATGAATTGACCAGCGGATTAAGTACGGCTGTCATGCCTTTGATATGCGCCAGTACTCCGCCTATGAACCACATTGCTTCCCGGCTTATACCGTAAGGCGAAGCATCATCCCTGAATATATTTACCCCGTTTTTGTAAAGCGACATGTTAAGGTGCATGCCGGATCCGTTATTGCCAAACTTGGGCTTGGGCATGAATGTGGCGTGCTGTCCGTGTCTGCGGGCTATGGTCTTTACCGCCATCTTAAATGTCACCACGTTATCGGCCGTCTTTAATGCCTCGTCATGACTGAAATCTATCTCGTGCTGTGCAGGTGCCATCTCATGATAGGAAGACTCTATATCAAAGCCCATTTCCTCTAATGTCAGCACCATATCACGCCTTGCGTTCTCACCGCCGTCGATGGGACCTATATCGAAATATCCGGCACGCTCCTGCTCCTCGGTCTGGGTAGTGGGCTGGCCGTTCTCGTCGGTACGGAAAAGGAAGAACTCACACTCCGGTCCCACATGGAAGGTATAACCCATTGCCTCGGCTTTCTCCACGGCACGCTTCAGCACGCGTCTGGGATCGCCCTCGAAAGGCTTGCGGTCCACCGTATACACATCGCAGAGCATACGTGCGACCTTTCCGCTCTGCGGTCTCCAAGGCAGTATCACCCAGGTATCCGGATCCGGATACAGATACATATCCGATTCGCCCAGCCTCTCAAAACCGTCTATCGTAGACCCGTCAAACATGACCTCGTTATTAAGCGCTCTCTCAAGCTGGCTTGCCGTAATGGCCATGTTCTTAAGATTACCGAAAACATCCGTAAACTGCAGACGGATAAACTCAACATTTTCTTCCTCTGCAAACTGAAGTATCTCTTCCTTTGTGTATTTCATACGTCCATCCTTTCCTGATCCTTTATTTACAGCTTCTTCTCAAAAAAGCACAAGGGGCACCCTCAGGCGGGCACCCCTTTGTGTCAACTGCGGCAATTATACCTAAATCTGCGCTGCGCGTCAAGCTTATAAACAGCTGCCGGCGGAAAGGAAAATATGACACTTGTAATTCTAATTGGAGTATGATTGATGATATTTTTACATGAAATAAGCCCTTTAAAGGGCTTATTTTTTTTGATCTATGTATTCTTGCATTAACCTTGATATTGTTGCTGCTTGTCCTTCCCCACGATCTTTACAAGTTTGAGCAAATTGTTCTGCCAGCTCTTTCCTGATCTTGTAGCTCTTGGCTATTAATCCTATCTTTTCCTGATATTTGTTAGTTGCTTTCGTTTGTGTATTTGCCATTGATTTATTTCCTTCCCTGTGATATATTTTAGGAGAATGAAGGGCGGTTTGCAGGAAGTTTATGGGTACCGCCCCTCGTTCGAAGGTTTTAGTCTTTGATGATTGTTAAGCTCTTGAGTTTTTCAAGGGCTTCTTCTTTGTCCTTGGCACTTTCAATGATCATAATAACCATCTCTATGAGTGTTTTAAATTCTGCACTAGACATTTCTTCGTTCTCCATTTCCTTAACTCCTTTCCTGCTCAAACCCTTGCTACTCTTAAATTATAATATGGTGTACACACTATGTCAAGAAAAAATTACGATCTTTTAGGCTTTTGATGTTTGGGATTCCTTCAAAGTTTCGGATTCTGATAACCAATGCCGACCGTAGGAAGGCATAACCGGCCTAAGGAGACTTTGATTTCTTTCTCTGTCCATCCTTTAAGTAACAGATATTCAATCATTCTTTCTATGTTTCTATCGCTCATTTTTTTACCTCTTTCTTTATTTGATAATACTATTATAATCTATGGGGGCATAGTTTTCAATATGCATACCATACAAGGTTTATCAATATTTTTTGTTCATTTCGTCTATGTCCCCATATATAAAGATGATATATAATTTTATTGGAGGTGATAAAATGTCAAAATATACAGAAGCTCAAGCTCGAGCAATAAAAAAATATCTTGAAGGTCAGGCAGAAATTAAGCTTCGTATGATGCCGGTTATAAAGAATAAGATAAAGGATCATGCTGAGCAGCAAGGACAAAGTATAAATGCATATATTCTTGATGCTGTCGATATTCAAATGGCTAAAGAAGATAATGGTGAAGAAATTCCTGATTTTATAATTGGAAAATCTATTGAGTGGCTCAAAGATCACGGACACTCGGACTCGGAAGTTTTGGATTTTCTTCAATATGTTTCGCATGAGGATAAATAATGCCGACCGTAGGAAGGCATAACCGGCCTGAGGCCGGTTGACAATCGACTTGATTTCGGATGATTTTAGGCAGCTGTAAAATAGGCAAGGCATGGAGGCCTTGCCGTCCTATGCGGATGCAGCTGCCCGTTTCCACACACCACATTCGCAGTTTGATAAAAAAAATAATTATAGCTTGTCTATAACATAAATTTTAAGGCGAATACTTGACTAAAAAAAATGTGTTCTGTGCTATCCTGGAAGTCACCTGATCCCGTCTCTGTAATACGGGATATGAAAATACATACTAAAATGTCCTCTAAAGCCCTATTTTATGCGGAAAACAGGCCAAAAAAAATGTGATGAAAATGCCTTCTCATCACATTTTGAAACGTGAGCCACGGGGGAATCGAACCCCCGACAACTTGATTAAAAGAAAAGAAATATTCTATAACAGATATAACATTATTTAGATTTAGCAATTTTCTTTTTATCCTTGAATACTTCATCCAGTTTTTTCTTACACATTGAATTGTATCTGTTTATTTCTTCCATAGATTCAGCATTTTTAAGCTGCACGATATACTGATTTAATAAGTTTATATCTTGTATCAGTTCCATTTCCTGTGTATTCATTATTTTCTCTCCTTAAATTTTATTATGATACATTTACTTTTAATTTTTGTTCCTGTTCTTGAGCTTCATCTTCTGCTGCTCTTTGGATTCTTTTCTTTCCTCTATCATCAGCTTTCCGATAATTAGCTAATAAGATCTTTTCATCTTCTGGAAGATCCGGATCTGATCCTGTTCTGCCTAAAAGATAGTCTGTAGATACACCAAAATAATCAGCTATTTTTATTAATCTTTCTGTATTTGGTGGACTGCCTTTTTTCCATGCTGTTGCTATAGCATTTGAAAAATTAAGTTCTTTTGCTAATTTATTCGGTGTTATATTTCTCGATTTACAGAGATTTTCTAAATTATTCCAAAACATCTAAATCTATTTAGTATATTATATTGACATCTAAATGTATTTAGTATATAATCTAAATACATTTAGATGTTTGTTTGTTTTTAGTTTTATCTTGCATCATAACACATTTATTTAAGTCCTACAAGCGTTACGGTAGTAGGCGAAAAGGAGAAAACGTATGTCATATTATTTAAGGATTGTAATCGGTGAAACTATAACCTACGTGAAAGTTCCAGAGGACAGCTTTTTTAAAGCTGTTGATCATATTTCTGAAAAATATATCATCAAAAAGGATTTACTTGAAAATAACTTTGGAAGTACGGCTATTTTCTATAATGCTTTTGATCAAGAATCAGGAGAATCCTGGGATATTGGATTTGTAATTGATGATATTCTGCGGCATATATCCGGTAAGGAGATATCAAAATGACACTTGTAATACTGATTGGAGTAGTTATGGCTTTTATTCTTGGTGCCAGGTTCTTAAAGATCCTGGATCGTGCTGTTGATTGGCTTTATCTTTCGGATGAGGAAGAAGAAAGTGTAACAGAAGATGATTAAAGCCTTGATTGCTCTTATTCTGTTTCTCCTGGTTATAACAACCGGGGATGGCTATGATCTTAAGGACTCTGATCCTTTTGATATATCAAATGATTAAGTCCATGCATAAAAACATGGCAGAAAGGAAGGTATTAACATGACACAGAAGATCTTTATTTTCCATGCAAATCCTTATTCATTTGAGGATAGCGCAACAAAACAGCTTAGAGAAGGTATAAGCGTTCATTATCTGCTTACTGATAATCTTAAAGATTGTCAGAATGCTGATGGATCTCTGGGATTTAGTCCTTGCAAGGATTCTATACCCCTGGATCAGCTTAATGCCCTGGCTTCTGTTCCTGGATTCTATGATGGTGAGTTCATCATGGCACCCGCAAAAGGGCAGACCCGTCTTAAGCTTTCTTCCGTTCGTCTGCAGAAACCGGCAGACAGTAAGTAATCAGATCCCCGGCTGCCTATCCCCCCGTCGGCAGCCGGGTATTTTGGGGAAAACATGAGAATATTAACAAGTATTTAAAGGATAATAAATCAAATCTTTTACCTAATACGGAATAAAATGAGGGGCTTTAAGTGACATGGTATGTTCTTCTATCAATGAAAATACTTATATGGTTCGACTCACATCAGAAACTGATTGCCCTTCTTGTAATTATATTGATTCTTCTCTTTATAAGATTTTTTATTCGGATGATGCGATCGTATCACCGGATGAAGGAAATGAAGGAGAGGAGAATGGGGATCCTGAAGAAGTGGTCTCCGATAATGAAGTAGATCCGGAAGATCCGGAAGATCCGGAAGAATCAGTTAGTGAGAATACACTTTCTGAAAATACAGCGTCTGAAAATAGTATATCAGAAAATGAGACTACATCAGATAACCAGGTCCATCATGCAACTGATTATGAAGGACCATGGGAAGGTGACATTATAGTAAATGTTGATACACAGCTTGAAGAATATATGCCGGATGTTATCGATCTCCTTGGTATTATCGGTGGATGTGTGATATTCCTGGCTGTTGTAACACTACTTAAGTATATATATAAGTTCTTCAGAATTTTCTTCTGAGGAAAATATATAAATATTACGAAAGGAGGATAAAATCATGCTGCCTATGTTTTTAGAAGCAACTACTAAGCTGGGTGGAGTCGTTACCGCTGAACTTTGCAACGGTGTATTCGACGAGATTCTTGGTCTGTTGCCGGTATGTATCCCTGTAATGGTTGGCTTTATCGCCATTCGTAAGGGCATCGGCTTCGTGAAGAGCACTCTCCACAGCGCATAATCTTTGTGCATATCCGTAAGGGCCGGATCTGTGTTCTGCGTTTCACAGATAAGTATCGTAAAGTCGGCTGTTCCGGTCCTTACGCATATGTCTAAATGATCGGGGGATTTATGAAATATCTAATAGATTTCTTTAAAGATAAATATAAAATTTCTTCTTTTGCCTTATTCCTGGCAATTTTTTTAATATCCTATACTTTATCATCTTTTACATTACCTATTATGGCTAGTGGTGATGATGTTACTTTCCCTGATTTTATTATTAATGATGATGATGAAGATAATACTCTCCTTTGGGAGTTATATAGATATTGTGCAAGATTCTTTGATGAGATAGATTGTACTTATTCAGCATCTGATCTTACTTATGCTATAGGTAAATGGTACGATTATGCTCAGATATACACACCTGATACTTGTCCAGCATTATCTGATCATGCTAACAGCAGCGTATTAAAGGCATTTATTACATGGTGCCAAAATATGGGGTTCTTTATTACAAATAGCAATAAAGATCTTCGTTTTACTATCAAGACACCTTACCCTAAGGGATACCATAAAATTGATGATATATGGAAGTATTGGAATTATGACGGTGAGGAAGATGGATCATCTTTCACACCGTCTGAGCATTCTACATCGCATCATGGTACATTAACTCAATTCCCATTCATAGACGAACAGAATCATTTTGAAAATCAGTTAAATAATTCTGTATATTTTGCAAGAAATTTTTCTGATACCCAGGGACATGCATTTCTTCAGACATATGGCAGATCTGCGGCAGATACTACTATGTGTAGTACAACCGGACTCGCTAATTTTACAAATGGTTCTTCTTTTAGTGGTCGTGTTTTTGAAACTGCATATTCACCAATAGATAATGATAATCCTATTAATATAATTATTAATCATGCTGGTACAGATACTGCTTTGACTAATGAAGTTTATTTATTTGGCGAAGGAAATTTGGTTTCTCAAAATCTTGCTATTCATATATCTAATGGTATTGCATCTAATATAGTTGGAATGGGTAGTATGTATCCATGGTTTGATAATATTTATAATACTTATATAAAAGACAATACATATAAGTATTATTCTACTTCTATAAGTAACAAAAATGCTTATGATTCAGAGCAATTTCTTAATAAACCTTATAATAATTATTTTTATTTTACTAATCCTATAGAAAAAACATATGATACTTTCGGTCTTACATATGACTTTATATGGGGTAATACACTTATTATATCTGGTACTCATTCCTGGCTCTTTTGGGATGGCAGCTGGTATGACCTCGGAGAAAATTCTGATCCTTTAGGAACAGGATATCATTTTAGGCCGGCTCCTGATAAGGATCTCGATCAGATCATTATAGGTGTGTTTAATCAATATAACTATTATACTGTATCCGGAAATAGTTCTGATTATTCTTTTGACCTGAAAACAATTATAGATATACTCCAGGATATAGATAATAACCTTAATAAATTTTCTGATGATTTCTTTGATTATGCAGAAAGTGTTTTAAAAAAACTCGATATAATCAATGAAAGTATCCAGGCTATTGAGTGCGGAGATACTATATTCAACAATACATATAATTATTTCTTTACACTTAATGAAGAGCAGGAAAATGATATAAATAATAGACTTGGTGCTATCAAATTACCTTTTTCCGGAATTCTTGGTACTTTTTCTGGTGTTTCAGCATTTCTTAATGATATACATCATCATGCAGAACAGTATAGTTCTGGATCCGGATATGGTTCTGCAGGTGATGTAAATGGAGATTTTCTTTTTAAGTCCGATCTTGGTGTTTCAGCGAATACACCTTCAGGGAATAGTGTATCATATGGAAATTATGTAAGTGTTCCTTTATACGATATTAAATATGTTGAATCTGATATACCAGGTCCTTTTCCTGAAGATCCACCAGAGATTGTTGGTGGTGGAGGTGCTCGTATTGGTGATATAGTTGCCCCCTCTATAAAGATGGATCTATCTGAAGCTCATAGTGATATAAACTATGGTGGAGAAGTTAAAGTATTGGATCTTCAATGGTATGTACCCTATAAACCTACAGTAGATAAGATTATAGTTTGTCTATGTTGGGCTTTATTTATATGGCATTCTTTTAAAACATTACCTTCATTGATTAATGGAACAAATGGAATAGTTAACGGTAAGGAGATCTGATATGATTATTTATGGTATTATATGCTTTTTACTTTTACTTATGAGTCCCCTTTTAGCCCTTCTTGCTCAGGTAGGTACATTAAGTCTTGAATGGGGTTGGACAACTTCTTTTTTCGATATAATGGAAGTTGTTTTCTTTCTTATTCCTGTCGGTGATCTTTGGCCTTTGTTATCACTTATTTATATGCTTACTCTTGTCAGAATAATATTTGCAGTACTTAAGTTCTTCTTCAATGCTATACCTTTATACTAAGGAGTCTATATGGGCGGTATTATAAAAAATCTTGTTTCTTTCATTTTCAATATCTTAAAGATTCCTGTTTATATTTTAGGAGTCTTTGCGGTTTGTTTTATTACGGCTTGCATTATATACCGGATATATTTCTTTATAAAAGGTATTCATAGAAAACATAGTAAAGAAGTTGTTTATATTCCTCAAAAACGTAGACTCCTGTTTGCTAGGCTTTTCTTTGATCTCCCTCAGAGATTCATATTGGATATGCTGCAGAAGGAACCAGGATTCTTTCCGTACCAAGGATGTATTATTTTCTGTGGTAGACAGGGCGCCGGCAAAACAATAGCTCTTGTTGAATTCATGCGTAGAATGCAAAGGGAATACCCTAAAGCGAAAGTTATCACTAACCTGGCTTATAAATATGAGGATGATGTTCTTCAAGATTGGCATCCTCTTGTATCTTATAAGAATGGTATATACGGCGTGATTGCATGTATTGATGAAATGCAGAACTGGTTTTCATCGAATCAGAGTAAGGATTTCCCCCCGGAAATGCTTCAGGTGATCACGCAAAACCGTAAGAACAGAAGAATAATACTTGGTACCTCACAAGTTTTTACAAGGCTCTCTAAACCCCTCAGAGAACAGGCATCCGAAGTTAGAGAATGTAAAACCTTACTTGGCTGCATTACTTTTGTTTTCAGAAAAGAACCTATACTCTCTGCAGAAGGTGATGTGACTGAGTATAAATCCAGGGGATTCTACTTCTTTGTACATGATAAGGATCTTAGGGATTCCTATGATACATATAAAGTAATTGATTCTCTTGCAGAGTCCGGTTTTCAGCCTCGTGTTGTTGAACCGGATCCTCGCCTTATTCGTGTTGTTGTAAATAAATAATTTGTAACTGATTTGGGGGAATGTAATGGATCAGGAGTATTGGTTTACTAAAAAATCTAAACAGTTTTTAAAGAACATTGATACATTGTACTATTCCATTTATTTTGAACAAGATATGACTTCAACATCAACAGATCATGCTGTATACAAGCTTCGTTGTTTCCTGGATGAACTTAGGAACGTTAAGGAAGAAAAGGAGATGATTTTCGGTGATTATAAGTGCTTATTCGTTCCCGGTAGGTTCTCTGTATATAATTATCGTTTTAATAGTCCTGATTTTTTTGATTTCTTTGTGGCACCGTCGGTAAATACCCAGGATACCCCAGGAGCTATCCTACAGCTTCGTAGCCGTGTTTTATGGGAAGACAGGGTATATTCTGCTGTTGATGCTTCTCTCGACTTTGTGAGGGCTTTCTGCGCTAAATTTGGACTCCGTATCAGGGAAGTTTCCGAAAACCGCTGTGATTATGCCTGCCACACCAATTACCTTAAGGATCCTGAAAAGTTCTTTGACCGGGATAATTTTGTTAAGATGTGGGTTGGCCGTGTAGGCCGTACTACAGAGCATACCAAGGTATATATGAATCATATCACTGTATATGATGATGACAGCACAGAGACCGATTATGTAGCTATAGGCAAGCGTGGTGGTAATTGCTTCATAAGGATCTATCTTAAGTCTAAAGAAGTAGTCCAGGAAGGATATAAAGGCTTTTTCTTAAAGATATGGCATGAGTCCGGATTGATCAACAGATATGATCTGTTCTGTTTGGAAGAAGCTTATAAGGAAAAGTCATGGGCATATGTTGATATTGCCCGGTTAAGATGGGCTTATGAGAATGATGATACTTTGACTGATGAGGTCAAAGTATATATCAAGGGTCTTATTGATGATGATAAAGCCGATATCAACCAGATCCATCTGGCCGCAAAAACATATACTAAGCCTGTAACAAAGATATTTAATATAGAGTTCCAGGTAATGCGTAGTATGAGTAAAACTTTCCAGCTTATACCTCGAGATAATGAAGGTGCTACAAAGAGATTATACGATTACCTGGATAATTACAGCCTTATCTATGATTACCTTACTAGGGAATCTTTTAGACTCTGTCGTCCTGATCAGAATGATACTAATAAATCACGAAGGGAAGATATTGAGTTCTGGAAGCGTCTCAGATCAGCTAAAGCTATGGAATTTAGGAAGAAACATAAGCAGCTTAAGCTTATACGTAAGTATAGCAGTAATATCAATCTTGAGATCCGGAAGAAACGTGCTATCAATGCTCTTTCATGTTTCGGATTTGCTATGAATAATGATCCGGAGAATTCCATCATGGATGATGCTGCTACACTGTTATCAATACTTAATGATAACGACTTAGATTATATAGACAGGCGAAAGAAGAAACTTGCTGCATCCAACAGGGAAGTTATTCCGGATGAACAGAAGAGATTCAGAAGTATAATGTTCTTATATGATCCTGATAATGATAAGTTCTATTGATCAAAAGGGGGCATCCCGGCAGAACCGCCGGTCTGCCGGGGGCCCTTTTATCAATAAACAGCGAGGTTGATATGGATATTTCAGATTCTTTTAAATTGTATCTTAAAGATAAAGAAGTATATTGCAGTGATAAGAGTTGTGAATATTATAATAATATGATGCACGTTTTTTCACTCTTTCTCCTTCAGAACAAGCTTTTAGTGACGGAAGATCTTTCTTCTTCCGTCCTAAAAGATTTTGTTCTGTATTTAAAACGTAAAGGTGTAAAGAATACAAGCATCCATACCTATATGCGCGCTGTAAAGAATTATTGTTCCTGGGGAATCATTAACTCTATTATTCCACCTTTTGAATATCATATTAAACTTCCCCGTCCGGACCCGGATCAGGTGCTTCCTCTGTCACATACGGAAGGCTATCAGATCCTTGATTATATCAAGGCTAATTGTTCGGATCCGGACAATAAAGAGCTTTTCTTCAGACTTCTTCTTGACTGCGGTCTTAGATCCTCTGAAGCTCTTTCTCTGGAGAGAAAAGATGTTGATACAGATAATAATATTATCCGGATAAATCAATCTAAGTATGAAAAGAGCCGTATGATACCTTTACCGGATAAGGTTAAGGATCTTATTCCGGACACTAAAGGTAAGCTGTTTGACTTTGATATTTCCGGAAAGAATTCTTTTTTTACACGACTCAAACATGGCAGCGGAGTAAGCCGGATCCATGCTCATCTGCTGCGTCATACCTTTGCCACCTCTTATATGGTCCATGTTGGCAATCTTGAGTATCTCCGGATGTATTTAGGCCATGCTTCTTATGATGTTACCAGGAACTACATCCAGAGCGCTTATCAGTGTAATCTTCTGCATTATGATATCTATAAGATTGATGATATTTTTACATGAAAAGTACTTTACAAAAATCAAGTACTCTTGTAGAATTGAATTGCTGGAAGGATGATAGAGCTCCGCAGGGGTGCGACTCGAGGGCCTTGCAGTCCTTTGGAAGTAAAATAGTGATTTGTTGTAGAAGAAGTGGAGATTTCCACTTCTTTTACTTTTAAAGGCGAAGCCGTTAAACCCTGGGGGGTTTGGGGGGCTAGCCCCCCAATGAAAAAACCCAGGCTATTTTTTGCCTGGGCTTTTTCATTAATCTGTTTGAGATTCTGCGTAGAGTTTAATTGTTTTTTTGTAGAAACTTCCATCTTTCCTGGGTATCCAAATATTTAAAGGATGCTCAGTGATCTTCCTGGCTCCGGCTTAGGGGGAGACTTCCCCCTTATAAAATTTTTTTAATTTTTTTATAAAAACATATATAATTCTATGTTTTATATAACAATAAATGATATAGCGAATACTTGACTAAAAAAAATGTTTCTGTGCTGTCTTTAAAATAGCAGAATCCCGTCTCTGTAATACGGGATATGAAAATACATACTAAAATGTCCTCTAAAGCCCTATTTTATGCGGAAATCAGGCCAAAAAAAAATGGGATGAAATGGCTTTCTCATCCCATTTTGAAACGTGAGCCACGGGGGAATCGAACCCCCGACAACTTGATTAAAAGTCAAGTGCTCTACCGACTGAGCTAGTGGCCCGTCACAAAAACAGATAATATCATAGACAGCGGTTTATGTCAAATGATATTTTTCTGTCAGTACATCAGGTCAACGATACTATGAAACTCTTTTTCCGAACTCGCGTCCATCTCCTTCGAAATACAGGTGTACTTAATACTATTGATATTGATGATCGTCTCCTCACCATTATTGTTTACATTGATGGTGTTCTTTTCTTCATTATTATCCACGGTAAACGAATAACTGTTTTCCGTATCTTCCGCACCGGAGGTACATTTACCCCAGATACATTTCCTGCTGTTCAGATTATCGACCTCATGGATATAAGCACAAACACAGTATTCTTCCTCATCAATGGTATAAAAAGCACAATAACACTTTTCCAGCCTTCCTTCACCTTTCCCCACAAGGGCCATGTGGATATCATGGGAGAGTATCTCTTTTAATCCCGGTATTTCAAGCTCTGCGCTTACTGCCTCTTCTTCAGGTTTATTTTCCTTAGCATCCAAAGCAAACTTTACGACCGCGATCAATATGACAACCGTAAGAGCCAGTACTATCAGGCCGCCTATGCTCCTTTTATGTGTCATCAGGGAAGCGGCATTATTGTTATTGGCGTATCTGGTCAGGATCTTTCTGAATCTCTTATTATCGGTCTTTGGCTTATCTGCTGCTTCTTCACCCTGTGAACTATTATCAAATATGTAATTATCAAAACTGTCTACCGGCGGATTATTAACCATAAAATCCAGCTCATCAAGAGCTTTTATACGTTTTTCTTTATCGATCTCCATCCCCAGCAGCAGTACCTGTTCTTCATAAAATGAAATAACTGCACCCTTTTGGGAAGGAGGATCCAACTTCGCGCCGCTTGAGCGCTGCAGTGCGTTTGCCGCGGTATCACCGGTGATCATCTTGTAGATCACGGCACAGACAGCATATACGTCATCCTCGTAATCGCAGGTAAAGCCGGAATCGGTAAGTATCAGGGTTCCATCCGGCTGAACCATCATATTTCCCGGATCGATCTCTCCATGTATGGCAGCTTTTCCCTCAGCCTTCGCCATGGACAATAAAAGCGGTCTGATAGATCTGTACGCATCCGGAAAGGAAAAATTACCATTCCGCTCCAGATATTCATCAAGACTGATCATACCGTTAATATCCATCAAAGCCTCCGGAAATATAATCTTGGATTATTATAACCAAAGCCGGTTGTGTTTTCAACCTTTGATATGGCTGCTTTTTATTTCATCGCTTCCGTGATCGACTTTACATATTTCCCTATGTATTCAGGCGCCTCCTTGCCGTATTTTTCAAGAAATTTGATTATGGCACTGCCGATGATGGCTCCGTCGGATATACTGCTCATCTTTGCAGCCTGCTCCGGGGTGGAGATACCAAAGCCAATGGCACAGGGCACGTCAGTATTGGCGCGGATCAGTTTCACTATGTGATCAAGGTCTGTCTTGATCTCGCTTCTTACGCCGGTCACACCCAGACTGGATACGATGTATATAAAGCCCTTTGCCTCCTTGGCTATCATGGCTATGCGGTTTTCGGACGTAGGTGCTATAAAGCTGATCAGGTCCACATCATACTTTCTGCATATGGGCTCGAATTCTTCTTTTTCTTCATAAGGCACATCGGGCAATACCAGTCCGTCTATACCTGCCTGTGCGCAGGTCTTTATGAACCCCTCGGCACTGCCTTTTGCATAGGAATATACAACATTTGCATAAGTCATGAAAACCATGGGAACCGTTATATCCCTGCGAAGCTCACGTACCATATCGAATACCTTATCGGTTGTGACTCCGCCTGCTAATGCGCGCACGTTGGCCCCCTGTATCACGGGTCCCTCTGCTGTCGGATCCGAAAAAGGTATACCCAGCTCTATAAGGTCCGCACCGTTTTTTACCATCTCCCTTACGGCTTTCTTTGTGGTATCAAGATCAGGATCACCACAGGTGATAAAAGGGATGAATGCCTTACCTTTCTTAAACGCCTCTGCTATCTTACTCATTGATATCCTCCCCTCTGTATCTGGCAATAGCCGCACAATCCTTATCTCCGCGGCCGGAAATGGTTATCACTATTATCTTATCCTTTCCCATACCGGGCGCTATCTTCTTCGCATGAGCTACAGCATGGGCCGATTCTATCGCGGGTATTATCCCCTCTGTACGCGAAAGGTACTCAAATGCTTCGACTGCCTCATCATCGGTAACAGGCACATACTGAGCACGGCCGGTATCATGCAGCCATGCGTGCTCGGGTCCTATGCCCGGATAGTCCAGTCCTGCACTTATTGAATATACAGGTGCTATCTGGCCGTATTCATCCTGGCAGAAATAGCTCTTCATGCCATGGAAGATCCCCAGGCGGCCTGTGTTTATTGTTGCCGCAGTCTCAAAGCCGTCTATCCCGCGGCCCGCTGCCTCACAGCCGATCAGCGCCACATCCTTATCCCCGATAAAATTGTAAAAGCTGCCGATAGCATTTGATCCGCCGCCCACACAGGCTATTACCGCATCGGGAAGTCTGCCTTCCTTTTCCATTATCTGCTGCTTTATCTCTCTTGAGATCACAGACTGGAAATCCCTTACGATCGTAGGGAAGGGATGGGGGCCCATTACGGATCCAAGACAGTAGTGGGTGTCGCTGATACGGCTGGTCCATTCTCTCATGGCTTCGCTCACGGCATCCTTAAGAGTAGCCGTGCCGCTCTTTACCGGGATCACTTCCGAGCCCAGAAGGCGCATGCGGTATACATTAAGCGCCTGACGTTTGGTGTCTTCCTCGCCCATAAATACCACACATTCCATTCCCATAAGCGCCGCTGCCGTAGCAGTTGCCACGCCATGCTGTCCCGCACCCGTCTCTGCTATCAGCCTGGTCTTTCCCATCTTCTTTGCCAGCAGAGCCTGCCCGAGTACATTGTTGATCTTATGCGAACCGGTATGATTAAGATCCTCTCTTTTAAGATAGATCTTTGCTCCGCCCAGGTCCTTAGTCATCTTCTCTGCATAATAAAGCAGTGAAGGCCTGCCCGCATATTCATTGAAAAGCCGGGTGAGTTCCGCGTTAAATCCGGGATCATCCTTAAACTTATTGTAAGCCTCTTCAAGCTCTATCACGGCATTCATCAGTGTCTCGGGAATGTACTGCCCGCCGTGTATACCGAAACGTCCTTTCTCGTTGGTCATTCTTTTCTCCTCCGTTATTATGTGATCACCGCCAATGTTGACTATGGATCGTTTGCTTATGATCAGACTTCGCTCTCATGTACAGCTGTAATGAATTCCCGCATCCTCACGGGATCCTTATGTCCGTCTGTTTCTATGCCGCTGCTTACATCCACCGCATAAGGATGAAGCTTTTTGACGACCTCACTCACATTCTCCGTATTTAAACCGCCCGCCAGGAAATAAGGACGGCATATCAGTGCAGCCAGCTCCCAGTCGATCGTCTTTCCGCCGCCCTTCCCGGAATCTAAAAGGATGTGGTCGGCAGGGCTTTTTTCGGCCCTTATGATATCATCTTTACTCACTATCCTTATTGCCTGTATAAGCGGTTTGGCTGTCAGTTTACGCAGCCGTTTTATGTAGTCGTCATCTTCATCGCCATGCAGCTGGATCAGATCTATCACATCTGTATTTGCCAGCTCTGCGACGTTTTCGGGAATTTCATTTACGAATACTCCCACTGCTTTGATACCGGGATCGAGCATTTTTTTTAGCTCTCCCGCCTCTTTGCCTGATACGTAGCGCTTTGACGGCTCCCAGATCACAAATCCGATATAATCAGGTTTAAGTTCGTTCACCGCGGCAATGTCCTCAGGGCGACTCATGCCGCAGAGTTTGATCCGGCTCATGAGCGCTCACCCATACCATGGGTACCGCCCCCATGGTTTTTTAATTCGGCAAGCTTCTTTGTTTTATCTTCTGCACGCATCAGAGCCTCTCCTACCAGTACGGCATCAACGCCTGCTGCACTAAGTGCTGCCACATCTTCTGCGGTGCTCACTCCGCTCTCCGAAACAAATATCTTTCCGGCAGGTATCAGGCTGCGAAGGCGCCTGCTGTTTCCGGTATCTACCGAAAAATCCTTAAGGTTACGGTTGTTTACGCCTATGATACGGCCGCCCGCATCCAGGGCCATCTCTGCTTCGGCTTCGTCATGTGTCTCAACAAGTGCGGAAAGCCCCAGCGAATCGCTTATCGCAATATACTCTTTTATCTGCTCTTTATCAAGAATGGAACAGATAAGAAGGACTGCGGCGGCTCCCAAAGCCTTCGCCTCGTAGATCATATACTCATCTACGGTAAAATCTTTTCTGATGCATGGAAGGGATACTGCCTGCGCTATCTCCTTTAAGTATTCATCACTTCCAAGGAACCACTTAGGCTCGGTGAGGACGGATATCGCATCGGCACCTGCAGCCTCATAATCCTTAGCTATCTGAAGGTAGGGAAAGTCCGGTGCTATCAGTCCTTTTGAAGGTGATGCTTTCTTGCATTCACATATAAAGCTGATGCCCGGCTTTTTGAGCGCCTGCTCGAAGGCAAACTCTCCTTTGGGAAGAGACTCCGACTTACTGCGAAGCTCTTTAAGACTTATATTCATTTTTGCTGCTGCCACGCGCTCGCGGGCGTGGCAGGCTAATTCATCTAATATCGTCATATTTATATTCCTCTGATGTGAGGACACGGGGACGGTCCTGTTGTCCTCACTTTTTGCTTCGCTGATGAGGACAGCAGGACCGTCCCCATGTCCTCAGCGATTACTTACTTCTATCACTTTCTCGAGTGTTTCATATGCTTTGCCGCTGTCGATGATCTCTGCTGCCAGCCTGATACCGTCGGCCATACTGTCGGCTTTGCCGCCGATATAGAGTGAAGCGCCGGCGTTCATGAGTACGGCATCACGCTTGGGTCCCTTCTCACCTTTAAGTATAGCCTTTGTTATCTCTGCATTCTCTGCGGGAGTGCCGCCCTTAAGTTCATCCTTTGTGCATCTGTTAAAGCCGAAATCCTCGGGCTTTATCACATAGGACTTGTACCAGCCGTCTCTTATCTCGCTCACCGTAGTAGGTGCGCTCATGGATATCTCATCCAGCTTATCCTGGCCGTATACCACCATTCCGCGCTTTACGCCCAGACTTATGAGAACCTGTGTAAGCGGCATTACCAGATATTCATCATAAACGCCTAAAAGCTGCATCGTGGGTCTTCCCGGATTGGTAAGAGGCCCTAAGATATTGAAAACGGTACGGAATCCAAGCTCCTTACGGATGGGACCTACGTACTTCATTGAAGTATGATATTTCTGTGCGAAGAAGAAGCACATGCCTGCTTCCTTTAAAAGCTCGATACACTTTTCAGGCTCCTGCTGGATGTTAACGTCCAGTGCTTCCAGGCAGTCTGCAGTACCGCAGAGTGAAGAAGCCGCGCGGTTTCCGTGCTTTGCCACCTTCATACCGCCCGCTGCCGCAACCAGTGCGGAAGTGGTGGAAATGTTAAAGCTTCCCGCATTGTCACCGCCGGTACCCACTATCTCAAATATATCCATTCCGGTATTAACGGGGATAGCATGCTCACGCATCGCTGCGGCACAACCGGCTATCTCATCAGTAGTCTCAGCCCTTGCACTTTTGGTCGAGAGGGCGGAAAGAAATGCCGCATTCTGGGTAGCTGAAGTCTCACCGCTCATTATCTCATTCATAACGGTATAGGCTTCATCATAGGTTAAGTCTTCCTTGTTTACGATCTTTACGATTGCTTCTTTGATCATTGTTTTTTCCTCCTTATCATTATTGAAAAAGATCCTTCAGGCCAAAAAGTTCTTAAGCATCTGTTTTCCTTCGGGAGTCATTATGGACTCCGGATGGAACTGCACCCCGTATACCGCTTTTTCCTTATGCTCTACGGCCATCACCTCACCATCTTCGGTGCGTGCCGTTACCTTAAGGCATTCGGGCATGGTTTCGGGATCGGCTGCCAGCGAATGATAGCGCGCTACGGGGCTCTTTCTGTCGCAGCCCCTAAACAGCAGGCTGTCCGTATCAAGCTCTGCCACCGACTGCTTGCCGTGCATAAGCTGCTTTGCGTAGGTTACCGTAGCTCCGTATGCTGCGCATATCGCCTGATGTCCAAGGCACACGCCAAGGATAGGTATCGTGCCGCCCAGTTCCTTCACGCAGTCGATGATAACGCCTGCATCCTCGGGCCTTCCGGGCCCCGGTGATAATATGATACGGTCAGGGTTGAGCTGCCTTATCTCTTCAACCGTCATATCATCATTTCTTATCACCTTTATATCAGGGTTTATCTCACCCACCAGCTGATAAAGGTTATATGAAAAGCTGTCGTAATTATCTATCAGAAGTATCATCACAGCACCTCGCTTTCTGCGCTCTTAAGAGCCTTTACCACTGCTCCGGCCTTATTGATGCTCTCTTCGTATTCCTTCTCCGGTACAGAATCTGCCACTATACCGGCGCCGCTTCTTATAAATACCCTGCCGTTTTTCTTATATGCGATACGTATCGCAATACAGGTATCCATATTACCGCCGAAATCTATATAACCTATGGCGCCTCCGTAGATACCGCGCTTGTTGTTCTCAAGCTCGCCTATCAGCTGGCAGGCCCTTATCTTGGGCGCGCCGGAAAGGGTTCCTGCGGGAAGCACCACTTCTATCGCATCTAAGGCATCCTTATCTTCCCTTATCTCACCGCGCACAGTAGAACCGATGTGCATCACATGTGAGTACCGCTCTATCGAATGCAGCTTTTCTACCTCTACAGTACCGAACTTGCTTATCCTGCCCAGGTCGTTACGCCCCAGATCTACCAGCATGTTATGCTCTGCAAGCTCCTTCTCATCGGCCAGGAGCTCTTCCTCCAGAGCCTTATCCTCTGCCTCATCCTTACCGCGGGGGCGGGTGCCTGCAAGCGGGAAGGTATGGAGTATGCCGTCCTCAAGCTTAACAAGCGTTTCCGGCGAAGCCCCTGCAACCTCCACATCAGTCCCGGAAAAATAGAACATATACGGTGAAGGGTTGATGGTACGCAGACAGCGGTATGTGTTCAATAAACTTCCCTCAAACGGAGCGCTCAATCTGTTGGAAAGCACTATCTGGAAGATGTCTCCTTCACGGATGTAACTTTTTCCACGCTCAACCATATTACAGAACTGCTCTTTATCAAAAAGCGGCTCCACCTCTCCAAGGAGCTTACCGGGCTTTTCCGGCTTCCTTTCACCGCCTTTGAGAAGCTGTACCATGTTCTTTAATTCCTCACAGCCTCTGCGGTAGGATTCTTCCACATCATCAAGCTTTATATTCACGATAAGGATCAGCTTCTGCCTTACGTTATCAAATGCTATCACCTTATCAAAGAGCATCAGATCCATATCCTGAAAGCCTTCGCTGTCCTTTGCATTGCAGCGTGTGGTGGGCTCGCTGTAGTTAAGATAATCAAAGGAGAAGTATCCCACCAGACCGCCAGTAAATGCAGGAAGGTTTCCCAGCTTGGGGCTCTTATAATGCGAAAGCAGTTCCCTGAGATAACCCGAAGGATCAGGCATATCGATCTCCTCTTTATCTCCGTTTATGTGCTCGACCACGCCCTTTGAATCCCTGCAGCTTACTGCCAGCCTGGGGTCATATCCAAGGAATGAATAACGGCCCCACTTATCAACCGACTGGGCGGATTCCAGAAGGTAGCAGTGCTTTGAAGCTTCCTTAAGGATCCTTAAAGTTTCGATAGGCGTAGTGAAATCCGAAAGTATAGTTGTGCTCAAAGGCATAACATCAAACTTACCTTCCTTCGCATAACGCCTTACTTCTTCAATGTCCGGTGTGATGTTCATAAGTTCATCTCCTTTCCAGTTTATCTTGGAATTAAAAAATCCCTGACAGAAAAACAATTCTGTCAGGGACGAATATACTTTTAATATCCGCGGTGCCACCCTGTTTTACGATATTGCTATCGTACTCTTTGCGGGATACCTGCATATCCCCGGCAACTGACGTATGCCTTCACGTTGCAGAATACTCGGCTAATGCCTTTGACTGCACCCTCCGCGGCCCATTATGACGATCTGTTTCTCTCCCGGCTCTCACCTTCCCGGGATCTCTGTAGGGGCATTCATCGCCTTTACTTCCGCATCAATGGTTTGTTCAGTTGTGATGAATTTTATCACTGCGTTTTTTAGATGTCAATAAATTTTTTAGTCGCTGTAACCGCCGGTCTCGGGGAACCATTCCCTGAAGAATCCCTGATAATCTGCAAAGGTCCAGTTTTCCACCATACTTCTTGACAGCAGTATATTCACGTAAGTATCTTCGTAACATTTGAATACAAGATTGTATTCTCCGTCCTCTTCAAACGTAACTGCATCTGAATCCCATGTTCCTTCCATAGCCAGGTAAACAGGCGAATAGTCGTACGAACACTGCAGATCTACCATGATCCAGGCGTAGTTATCGGAATCCACCCTGGTATAGTAATCAAAACCGCCCTGTACGCTGTGAGCCCCGTTTTCTAGGACTTCTTCCCAATAATCGTATTGGTAATCCACGTTGATCACTACATAGTTTTCATCCGCGTCCCGGAATATCATGCTACCTGTCGGGGCCGGATCACCGTAATAAGTAAAACCTTCTGCAGGTCTGACATATGCCACATTAAACTCCACATCAGCATCATACAACGGCATCAGATCGCTTCCCGCATTATCATTATCATCTACATCGTCATACTCATCATCATTCTCATCCGCATCTTCAACGGGCTCGGGCACATGATCAGCAGGCGGTGCGTTTACCTCATCTACCTCTTCTTCATCGGAATCATTTTTTTCTTTCTCACTTATGCGTTCTCTGTTTGAAGCCGGCTCATCCGAACCGCATCCGCATAAAACAGCCGCACTCAACACGCCTGCTCCTATCATCGCCAACAAGCTCTTTTTCATAATCTCCTCCGCATTATTATTGATCCGGCAAAACTCCCAATCTGTACGCTGCCGCCACTAATTGTAACGCAATAAAAAAGGCAGCGTCAAGATACTAAAAGTATACTCTTTGCTGCCTTTGAAAAGCTGCTTTATAAAACTATGTCAGGAATTGATAAGCAGCTCAATTATTCAACTACCAGCTCTTTCGGAAATCCTGTTCTGGAGGCTACAATAGATGCTGCAAATTCCACCATTTCAGTTGTGTCTTTATCTACATAAAATTCATAATTGGCCCAAACTCTCATGTAACTGTATTTCCACGTATCATCATCAGGAACAATATATGACCATTCCGGATTAATAAAGCCGGCTGTACTATAGACAACCCTTAATCCATTCTTAATTCTTGGTACATCATTTTCATCTGATTTAACAGAATAATTATAATGATTCTGTATTTCATCTTCTATAGACTTTTCAGAACGTCCCAGATACTTCATTTCTTTTCTTGCTGCATCATTTAAGACTTCATCTGCAAAAACTGTCTCCAACAGAGCTTTTACATCACTATATTTCATAGACATGATATCCTCATAACTTCTTCCGTCTATATAATAACAATACTCCAGCGCAGGCTTTTGTATTTCGATCACTGATACCGGCAACTCTTCTAAAGACATAGTCTCATTGAAAATATTACGCGCCGTAATAATAAACCAGGGATCACCCCCTCTGCATATTTCTATGGATTCCTGCTTGTCCTTATTGACCAGTTTTCCCGGATTATACTCATAGGTGTATCCTGCTGCAGAGCCTTCTGTTTTTTTCATGATCTCCGCAACAGTTACTCCGGCTGTATACATAGTATCATCGATCTGTATCATATTATCCGGAACACTGTAATCCTTCCATTCCGCAGAGACCGGAAAACGTTCAAGTTCTTTATCAGCTGCTGTTTCTTCTTCCTGAACCTTCTCCTCTTCAGGATCACTGCCGTCACTATATACAAAATCCGCAATCTCCTGAGCTTCTTCTTCATTCAGGCCCAGCTCTTCCTGATAATACTCTTTAGCCTGTTCCTTTTCGCTTTTACCGCACCCGGATAATAACATTACTGTACTAAGCCCTAATAATACAAAAACAGCTTTCTTTTTCATGACGGATCTCCCCTTCCGCAAAGTCTTTGATACATTGCCAATAAACAACAGTAATTGATTTTAGTACATATATTTACTAATTGTCAATAGTAAATATCTTTACTTGATATAATACGGTAGTTTTGAGTCCGCTTAGCGATCAGCTGCAACTATAATATTTTAATACAAAGGGATATATCGTTTATGGACTACATCCGCAGGATGCGAGATCTTCGTGAAGACTGTGACTATACTCAGGAATATGTGGCATCGATACTCGGCACTTCACAGACGATGTATGCCCGTTATGAACGCGGTGCAAATGAAATGCCGATACGTCATCTGCTGAAGCTCTGTGATCTATACAAAGTTTCCGCAGACTATCTGCTGGGCCGGAGTAACAAAAAATGATCCGGCGCATCTCCTTTTAAAACTACATATTTTTCATATAAAAAGATCCCGATGCAGCGTCTTTATTTTCAGCCTGCACTGGGATCTTTAGCTTTATTGTTCTTTATATGGCTGTCTGCCTCAACTCATCCCCGCAGTTTCTTAAGAAACTTCTCCATCCTCTCGAGCGCGGCCTTAAGAGCCTCGATCGAATATGCGTAGGAAATACGCAGATAGCCTTCGCCGCAATCGCCGAATGCGGTTCCGGGTACTACCGCCACATGCTCTTCCTTAACGAAACGCATTGCAAAATCATCGGAACTTAAGCCGAATTCCTTTATGCAGGGGAATACATAGAATGCGCCGTAAGGCTCAAAGCACTGCAGCCCCATCTCCTTAAAGCGTTCCATTAGGAACCGTCTGCGCTGGTTATACGCATCCCTCATCTGTGCCACATCTTCATCGCCGTTCTTTAAAGCTTCCACAGCCGCATACTGGCTGGTGGTAGGCGCACACATGATGGCAAACTGGTGTATCTTAAGCATCTGTTTTAAGATGATCTCGGAAGCACAGGCATAGCCCAGTCTCCATCCGGTCATCGCATAAGCCTTTGAGAAACCGTTGATCAGCACGGTACGTTCACGCATACCGGGAAGCTGCGTTATCGAAACATGGTCCCCTTTATAGGACAGTTCCGAATAGATCTCATCACTTATCACATACAGATCATGCTTTTCGATCACAGCCGCGATCGCTTCCAGATCGCTCCTCTCCATGATAGCTCCTGTAGGATTATTGGGGAAAGGCAGCACTAAAAGCTTTGTCTTATCGGTAATTGCTTCTTCCAGCTCTGCTGCGGTCAGACGGAATTCGTTCTCTTCCTTTAAGTTGATGATGACCGGCTTACCGCCCGCCAGCACACAGCAGGGTTCGTAGGAGACATACGAAGGCTGCGGTATCAGCACCTCATCTCCGGGATCGAGCATGGCGCGCATGGCAATATCGATACCTTCCGATCCGCCTACCGTCACCATTATCTCCTTATCCGGATCGTAGGAAACTCCTATCCTTCTGGTAAGATAATTGTTTATCTCCGTACGCAGTTCTTTAAGACCTGTATTGGATGTATAGAATGTACGTCCTCTTTCAAGGGAATATATACCCTCGTCCCTTATATGCCAGGGCGTATCAAAATCCGGCTCGCCCACACCAAGAGAGATGACATCCTTCATCTCGCTGGCGATATCAAAGAATTTACGTATGCCGGAGGGTTTAATGCCTTTTATTGTCTTTGATAATGGGTCTCTCACGGTGTTATCACCTGCCTCTCATCCGGGCTTTTTTTAGCCATGATGGTTCCATGGTCTTTGTATTTCTTTAAGATAAAATGTGTAGCTGTGCTGAGTACGTTCTCAAGTGTGGAGAGCTTGTCTGATACAAAGCTGCTCACTTCCTTTATGGATTTGCCCTCTAAGGTGACCCGCAGATCGTAACCTCCGCTTATAAGATACACACTCTTAACTTCGGGATACATATAGATACGCTCTGCTATGCGGTCAAATCCCTGACCTCTCTGCAGTGTGCAGCGCACTTCGATAAGAGCGGTAACGCTCTCCATTGAAGTCTTCTCCCAGTCGATCATTGTATGATATCCGCAGATGATGCCTTCATCTTCCATTTCCTTCATGGCATTTATAACTTCCGCATCCGCCGCGCCCAGACGTACCGCCAGCTCGTGAACATCGACACGGCTGTCCCTCTCTATATTTTTTAAGATCTCTTCTCTAAGCATTGTTTTTCTCCTTTCTTTATCATCCTCTTTCGGGCGGTGTCAGAAATCTCTCCACATCCCCGTAAATGATAAGCCTTTTTTTATCATCCGTGGTATATCCAGCGAGCGCCGCATCCGTATATCCGGCTGCTTTCAGCTCATCCACGGTGCTGAGACCGTCAGGCGTAAATATCAGATATTGTCCTTTCGATTCAAGCGTATACGGATCCTTATCCAGTGTATTACATATCTCTATGATGTCCTGTCTTACCGGTATATCATACAGCTTAACCCTTAAGCCGCAGCCTGCTTCCTTTGCTGCTTCCCACAGCGCGGCATATATGCCGCCTGCGCCTATCTCATAAAGCCTTATATCTTTTAATGCCGGCGGCATAAGCATCTGCTTTGCGGCATCCATCGCTCTGTCGATATAGGTTCTGCTGTATCGTTCATAAAGCTGTGGCATGGCTTCACGGGCAAAAGCGATCGTCCCGCTTACGCCCACCGCTCCGCTGATGACTATATCATATCTCACGGCTCTATAGCCTCCGTATCATTGCCATCCGCAGACATTGCCGCAGCTTCCGCTTCCATTACCAGTTCATTGATACCGGGGTATTCTTCGTATCCTTCGGGTATCGATGCCGGATACAGTTCCTCCAGCGGAAGGATGAACAGGCTTTCGCCGTTCTTAACAAAATCAAAGCCGCTGTTCATAAGCTGTGCCACGGATTCCGAGATATTCAGCGTCTGGCCTACCCTGCCCAGTTTTACTCTAGCCACACCGCCTTCGGTGATCAGCTCCGATCCCGTCATCTCCACATCATATTTACTGCAATTGCTCATAAGCCAGTCCATTGCAGCTTCTTTTTCAAGGCTCACTTCCAGCGGTATCTCAAGCCCCGACTGCTCCATATCCTTGCCAAGCGTATAACGTGCGACCACGTCACGGCCATCCTTAAGGTGTGCCGCCTCGCCTATGGCTTCGGGATTGACCCAGTAGGCGCTCAGCTGTCTTAAACTCACCGGTACTTCCCTATCTTGTGCGACACGCAGTTTAAACTCCGTATCAAATACGGTATCTAGATATTCCTCTACCTTACTGCGCGCATCCGCTACCGTCATTCCGGACACATCCACATCGCCTACATGTGTATTTTCGAACAGCACCATTCTGTCCGTATCCACTACAGTCTGTATCTGCGCGCGGTTTCCGGAAGTCTTCACTTCTTTAACATTTACCCGGATGGCATACCATATGATAAGACATATAGAAAAAAGCAACAGTACAACGGCAACCACCCTGTTGCTTAAACGTTCCCTGTCATAGTCTGCCCCGGATACACTTCTTTTATCCGTTCTCATGCCTTGCATCCTGTGCCAAAATGATTTACACTATCAATTGGCCAGCGCCGCTGCAACGGTAGGCAGTATCATGGCCAGGGTAAGTATGATTATCATGATCGTTGTAAAGACCTTACGATTTTTGTTATTCATGTTGAACATATTTATCACCTCACATTTCGGAGTATATTTTATATGTTTATGCCGGTTTTAGCAAGCTGTTTTATACTGATCATCGCCATCGCGATAGCGGGAAAAAAAGGCGAAAACAGTATAAAGGAAAAGCTTGAAAAATTTCAGGAACGGGAACGCGCTGCAAACGAAGTCCGCAAACAGCCCCTTGATGATCTGGACTATCTGATCATTCCCGGAGAATTCTACGATTTCCCTTATGACGATGAGTCTCACGACGCCACAGAAGCCAGGCGCACACTTGAAAACTTAAGGAATGAAAAGATCGTAAATCTGACAGGTATCAGTAATACCGATCTGAAACTGCGTTATGGTGTAGCCAATCTGCATGACCTGATGCGCTTTGATTCAAACTACACATCTTTAGTCCGCGCGCTGCAGATGTATGCTTCCTATCTGGCAGATGCGGGACACGATACGGAAGCGATACGTCTGCTCGAATACGCCATCGACAGCAAAAGCGACGTAAGCGCCTCCTATAAACTGTTGGGAGAGCTCTATATGCAGAGCGGCCGCACCGGAGAAATAGACAGGCTTATCACTAAAGCCGGCGAGCTCGATTCTCCGATGAGCGCTTCTATCATCCGCAATCTGGAAAAGATAAAAACCTCCGCCTCTGAATAGATCATTCCATATATCAATAGTACTTTAACATATCGGCGCTGTCCCTGACTTCGTCAGCATACTCTTTGGGCAGTCCCAGCTTCTCTAGAGCGTCTGCCAGTTTATTAATATCACAATCCCCAAGATAAGGCATCAGTTCTATTGCACTGCTGATCTTTACACACTCCTTGTTTGCAGGGAATTCTATTTCATCACCCTTGCCCAGCTTCACATCATAACTGATGCCCACTTTTGTCTCACTGCCGTCTTCGATCGCCACGGAACCTTTAGATTCCATGTCGTTTCTCTGTGAAGAGATAACGAGCTCTCCATCCAGTATATCCAACAGATCCTCTGCATCTTTGTTATGCGGACTGTCAAGTATCATGTCGCATATGGGCTCTAAGTCCATACGGAAAGTACCGCCTTTTGAACTGAAATCCTCCAGCGTGAAAGGCAGCTCAAACTCCTCATCATCGTTTACAGCCAAAAGGCAATCCATGTCCACGCCGGATACTCCGGCCTTTCCTTCGCCTGTGAAACTGAACAGATCTTTCTTTCCTGAAGTGGCGCTGAATTCAAACCATAGTTTGGTACCTTTACGTATATAGCCCAATAAGAGCACATCTTTTGAATCTTCAATACTAAAACCTACTATATTTCCCTTATTATCAACATATATCAAAACATCGGGCTCAACATCGATCTCGATATCATCAAGACTCTGCTCTGCTTTATCCAGCTCTTTCATCAGATCCTCCCACAGTTCATCGGGATCCATATTCATACTCATACCCTTACCGGATTCCTTAACCAGGTTATAGAAGAAATCTTCCAGATCACTGTCATCCCTGACGGTATCTATGAACGCCTGACAGATGTTTTTCTGCATATCCTCATCAAGGGTAAAACTCAGTACCGTACATTTCATTTCCTGTGAGTTCACGACCAGCGTATCATCACTCATATCCACGTCATCTATCTGCTCGAGGATCGCGGACATATATCTCTGACGCATCTCATCCATTGTCTTTGCCGTCGGAAGTACGCTTAAGCCGTTCTTACCGCTGTCTATGATCCCGTTGACCATTTCCAGCTCATCATCATCAAGAATATTTGCCAGTTTGATCGCAGCATAATCTTCGTTTAACTGGGGGCAGCGCACATAAGCAGTAGATTTGTCGGTATCGTACAGCTCCTCCAGGCTCAGAAGATAATCCTTGTCCTTGATCCTGATACCCTGCATTGCCGATAAGCCGTTATCCGCGCGGACGTTCGCAAACTCAAATGCGATATCCTGCCATGCATCCAGACGCAGATCTATATCGTCCTGGGGGCTGTAATAATAATAATAACTGCTGCTTGACATCGCCTCTTCTATCGCCGATTCAACGGTTTCAAGCATATCATCGGACATATTAAAGCGGATCTCACCATCCATCCTGGTATTGCCCAGAGATGATACCTGCGTATAAGCCTCTTCATATTCCTTGTTAAGAGTATCCCAGGGCTGTTTATCTACCACGTAGGCAAGATACTCCTCAGGTGTCTTGCTCGATTTAGCCATGCTGTTGGCTATAACATCACGCATCAAAAAGAGTATTACGCCGCCGCCTATAAGGACCAGCGCAACGAGCGCTACGATCACCGGCCAGAGTTTAAACTTTTTCTTAGGCTGCTCCGGCACCTGCTGCGAAGGCATAAATACCGGGTTCATATACTCCGGGCTTCCGCCGTTATTTGAAAACACCGGACTGTTATTCTGATCCTGATTATCAAAACCTTCCATAATTCTACGCCTCCCTCGCATAAGAATAGGTATAATCCATAATATTATATGCTTGCATAAAAAGCTTGTCAATCTTGCAGGGGTGGGCGCTTTATGTTAGAATGTGGACTCATCGGAAATACAGAAAAAGAAAGGATGATAAAAACTATGTTTGGTTTTGGAAAGAATAAGGATGTCAAGGCCACAGAAGCCGAAAACACCAACGGTAAGAAAAACCCCGCAGCAGAGGAAAAATCCGAAGAAGAAAAGGTAGTCATAACCAAGGACATGCTTGTGACTGATGCCCTGATGCTGAACCCCAATCTGGCTCCCATACTTATGCAGGCCGGAATGTACTGCTTCTCCTGCCCTGCCTCCATGGGCGAGACTCTGGAAGAAGCCGCAATGGTACACGGCTTTGATGTGGACGATATCTTAGAGGCCGTAAATACGCTGGATAACGCAGCCGAAGCATAAGATATACCGCAGTGACCGGGCCGGCGGTCAGCTTTAGCCTGCATCTTCTTTCCGACGGCCCTGTGCATAGCAAAAAAATAAGACAGGAAATATTTCCTGTCTTATTATTATGATCATATGACTTACCGGATACTGTTTATTTCTTCTTGGTTGCAGGCTTCTTTGCTGCGGGCTTCTTTGCTGCTGCCTTTGCAGGCTCAGCCTTCTTTTCAGCTTCCTTAGCGGGCTCTGCCTTCTTTTCTGCTTCTTTAGCAGGCTCTGCCTTCTTCTCAACGGGCTTTGCTGCTGCCTTTGCGGGAGCTGCCTTCTTCTCAGCAGGCTTTGCTGCTGCCTTTGCGGGAGCTGCCTTCTTCTCTGCGGGCTTTGCTGCTGCCTTTGCAGGAGCCTTGCTCACAAGTTCCTTGATGATGGCGGCCTTTTCTGCATCACCCTGGATCTCCAGAACGTTTGCATCAGCCTTTCCATCAAGATATGCGATGAAATCGTTACCGTCTGCGATAACCTTAGCATCATGATCAAAATACTCGTACGGTGCTACTTCGATCTTACCTTCCTTAATAGCCACATAGAATGCGCCTTCGCCTTCACCGGTAATATCAACCTGAACGGCAGCCTCACCCTTTGCCTTCAGCTTTGTGGCCTTCTTACTTACATAGCTAACTATCTCTTCGTAAGTCATTGTCTTTCCTTCCTCCCTAAAAACCTCTTTCGCTGTGATATGGTAATAGCATACCCCTTGATTACGTGTAATAATATAGCCCTTTTTTCGCAAATCGTCAACATTTTCTTTTATTTTTGTTAATTATCCACAACAAATGAGTAGCCGCCAAACCGTTATCATTTACTTTGAACAATCTAAAAAGCCTTTATTTTCAACAAAAAAGCTCCCCCGATGAACGGGGAAGCCTTTAAATACTTAATTCTCGCTTAACTATTACTCTTCGGAAATAGCCCCTACAGGACATACACCTGCGCAAGAACCGCAGCTGATGCAGGTATCGGGATCTATCTCATACTTGCCGTCGCCTTCATTGATAGCACCAACAGGGCATCCGCCTGCACAGGTACCGCATGATACGCAGCTGTCATTGATCACAAAAGCCATTTTTCTTTACCTCCTGTTAGTATTCTTAACCGGATACAAGCCGGTTCTTTTTTCACGATTTGAATTCTATCACAGGCACGATTGTTAGTGGTATAAAATCATTGTTAGCATTGCTAAACCATTGTGATCCTTACTCTGCTTGCAGGAGGTCCGGCCAAAACAGCGCATTTTTTATGCCGTCTCCGGATGAAGCTCCGCACGGCGTTTACGCACACCGTCCAGTATCACCTTTTTCTTTTCTATCGCTTCTGCCTGGGTCATGGCAGGCACACCCTTAAGTCTGTATTCCAGCCCCAGCTTTTCGTACTTGGGCACCCCCATCGTATGATAAGGGAGCACATCCAGTGCCTTTAAGTTGCCAAGTCCTCCGATAAAGTAGCCCAGATCAAAGAGATATTTATCATCATCAGTGATACCCGGCACTACCACATGGCGTATCCATACATCCACATTTTTCTCATCCAGATACTTTGCAAAAGCCAGTATCCCGTCATTGGGCTGCCCTGTAAGCCATTTGTGTTTCTCAGGATCGATATGCTTTATATCGAGCATAACCAGATCCGTCTTTTCCATAAGCTTATCAAGAGTCCTGTTGTACTCCGTATCTCCCGGATGATACATTATGCCCGATGAATCGATGCATGTATGGATCCCCTTCTCTTTAGCAAGAGTAAAGAGCTCCAAAAGGAAGTCCACCTGCATGAGCGGTTCTCCGCCGGTGACGGTGATACCGCCGCCCTCATAAAAACCGCGGTTGCGCTCAAACTGTTCTATAAGCTCCGAAGCCTCTGTTGGCGTACCGCCTTTGGGATCCCAGGTATCGGGATTATGGCAGTATGCACAGCGCATGGGGCAGCCCTGCAAAAAGATAACGAAGCGGACACCGGGTCCGTCTACCGTTCCAAAGCTTTCTGTTGAATGTATCCTTCCTTTTATGCTCATTCCACACCTCTTTTTATTACTTCCAGGCACATACGCCCGTTATGATAAGGACATTTCCAGGGTTCCACTATATCGCGGCGCTTGGGATCGGCTGATCCGTCCGCTGCCACACCTGAGAACCATTCACTGCCTTCACGGTGATCTATCGAATACGTCCTGATGAAATCCCATTCGGCCCGGGCCGCTTCAAGGAATTCCTTCTGCTGCTTATCCTTCTGATATGCATTTATAAAACCTATAAGCGTCTCCGCCTGCACCCACCAGATACGGTCGGTATTTACTACACCCTTATCGCATTCATTTGCCAGTGAATGCCCGTCAAAGGCCGTCTTCTTAACATTACGCGCCAGATCCATGGTAATGGGAGCCAGCTTCTTAGTATACTCCTCATCTCCCAGTATCTCCAGTCCCCTGTCGATAAGCCAGGAAGTCTCTATGTCATGACCGTAAGAATACAGATCTATCAGCGTGTTGTACTCGTGATCAAAGAATACTTCCTGCCTGTGGAGAGCGGGATTATATATCTTATCCGCAAAACAGTCCAGTATCCAGCGCAGCTTATCCGCGACTTTTTCATTTTTATCCACACGGTAAAGCTCGGTATACGCTTCAAACACATGCAGCAGCGTATTCATCGTGCGGTCCGCCATAACGCCGTTTTCGGAAAGCTTCTCGTTGCTGGCGGGTTTGAACTCCTCATCAAAAGCCTCAAGATAGCCGCCCTCGTCCCGGCATTTTGTTTCGATGATATCGAATAAGTCGTATGCTTCCTTAAGCGCCTCTTTATCACCGCTGGCATCGTAATAGGAAGACAGGGCATAGATGCAAAACGCCTGATTATAAGTATGCTTGGTGGTATCAATGGGCTTACCGTCATAGCTCATGGACCAGTACACACCGCCGTTTTTCCTGTCAAGGCAGCAGTTGCGCAAGAACTCATAACCGTGACGGGCTTCATCCAGCAGCGACTCATCTTTCAGACACAGATACGCATTTGAAAAGAACCAGGTGATGCGGTTGTTCAGTATGCAGCCTTTTTCGGCCTTCTTATCCAGCTTCAGATCATAGCTCAGCAGGCCGTAATAACCGCCGTATTCATCATCCCGCAGTTTCTTCCAAAACGGGATGATGTGACCGGTAAGCTCGCTTTTTACTTCTTCTATCATTGACATTGTCGTCACCTTCCGTAAGATCCTTTGTTTAATAAGACCATGTCATCCTCTTTCTTCGTATGTTCTTACGTAACGGTCGTTCTCGCCTGTCAGCTTAAACGAACCCTTCACCACATAATGCTGTGCTTCAACCTTGTTATGGGCTACCATTGAAGATTTAGCCGATGAAACCGTGATCGCTGCAATGATGATCGATATTACCGCAGCAACAGCTAGATACAGGAAATCCCCGCCGCCGATAAAATATGCCAGCACTTCGGTAATGATCAGCGATACTATAAGTGTGAGCATGAACATCTTGGTGCTCTTGCCGCTGTCTATGGGCATATCACCGGTAACCTTACCGGTCTGTCCGTTTACGGCAAAAGTATACTGTCCGCCGTTCCAGCGCGTAGTGAGCATCCAGACCGGAAGCATGCAGTAGCTGATATTACCGTTATTTATACTCACATTGCAGGACTCGGTATTTACCGAATCGTAATTCTTTACCGTCTCGCGTACCGACTGCTCCGTGGTCGTACGTATACGCTTATCCACACGTTCTTTAACATCTTCCGGTGATTCATCATACTTATTTGCCAGATATCCCGAAAAATATGCAGAATTGTAAGCCGTCAGTTTTGAATAATCAAAGGGCTCGATAGAATCCATATACTCATCCTTCATCTCCTTTGATCCGTCTGCAGGCACCTTTTCATAACGCATCTTTGCGCTGCGGCTTACGGCGTACTCCTCTACCTCTTTCCAGTTCTCTGTTTTCTGCTGGCCGTTTTCGGTCACATTCTTGGTAAATCTACGTTTTACCTTGGTCGCCTTATAGAATCCGTGGCCTTCCACATCACAGTCAAAAAGCCAGAAGGGAACGTATACACCCTGGATCTTCTCCATACGGTTATTACTTATGAAAGAATCCGGGATCAGCTTCTTTCCGCTGTAGAATTCCTTCATCTTATTCATTGCAGTGTCTTTATTTACAGCAAAAGGAATGATGCCGTCGGGCAGGTTCATTCCCTCAAATGTAGACTGAATGATAGCGGGATTGCCGCAATAAGGGCACTCCGTTGCACCCACCTGACCGTCACTTACCATGACCGCACCGCAGGCTTTGCACTCAAACTCGGTCATGCCCTGCGCACCGGCATCCAGCGTCTGTGCACTGGCCTGTGACCAGTCGGTCTTTTCCTCTTTCTTCCTATCGTTATCGCTGAACTGCGACATGTCAAACTCACTCTCGCAGTATATACAAACCATCTTCTGTACATCCCCACGAAATTCCAGAGGTCCCGTACAGTTCGGGCACTGGTATTCCTGTAAATTGTTTTCTGCCATATTCCCCTCCTTATAATTATGCACACTTTTAAGCAGCTCTGACAGCCTGCTGTAAGGTGCAGATCCACTTTGATATAATAGCATAATATGGATATTAAGGTCAATTAAACTTGATCACATTAATGTATTCATTCTACCCAAAAAAAGCATTTGCAAATTCATGTGATACGATATAAAATGTTAGAGTTAACAAACCAGCAGGAGGTGCACAATGCCGAAGGATCCAAACATGCTGTTAAGCTATGTAAACACACAGTTACGAGATAACTACGATTCCCTTGAGGATCTGGCTGCAGATGCCGGCGTAGCTTCAGCCGATATCTGTGAGCGGCTGGCGTCCATCGGCTACGTATATGACGAGGCACTAAAGCGCTTTATCAACAAATAATATTAAGGAGAAAGAAAAATGAAACAAAGACCTGTAGTATTAATGGTACTCGACGGCTACGGTATTTCCGAAAACCCCAAAGCCAATTCCATTGCCATCGCAAAAACCCCCGTTATGGATAAGCTTGAGGCAGAATGTCCTTTCGTTAAGGGCTATGCTTCCGGTCTGGCAGTAGGTCTTCCCGACGGACAGATGGGTAATTCCGAAGTAGGACACATGAACATCGGTTCAGGCCGCATCATCTATCAGGACCTGACCCTGATCACAAAATATATCGAAGACGGAGTTTTCTTCAAGAACGAAGAGCTGCTGCGCGCTATCGATAACTGCAAGAAGAATGATTCCGACCTGCATGTATGGGGTCTGCTCTCCGACGGCGGCGTACACAGCCACAATACCCACCTTTATGCCATCCTTGAGCTGTGCAAGCGCGAAGGTTTTGAGCGCGTTTATCTGCATCCTTTCTTTGACGGCCGCGATACTCCTCCCGCATCCGGTAAGGACTATCTGCAGGCACTGGTTGACAAGACCAAAGAAATCGGCGTAGGTAAGGTAGCTTCTCTTTCCGGCCGCTACTACGCTATGGACCGCGACAATAACTGGGACCGTATCCAGAAGGCATACGACAGCCTGGTACTTGGCAAGGGTGTAACCGCTACGGATCCCGTTGCCGCAATGCAGGCTTCCTACAATGACGGCGTGACCGACGAGTTCGTACTGCCTACCGTTATCACCGATGCCGACGGCAAGCCTCTCTCTGTTGTAAAGCCGAACGATTCCGTGATCTTCTTCAACTTCCGCCCCGACCGCGCAAGAGAGATCACCAAAGCATTCTGCTTTACCGATGAGGATATCGCCGCACAGTCAGGTGATGCTGCCGATACCAAGTGCATCAAGTACTTAAAACGTGCAAACGGCTACATGCCTCTTACCTATGTATGCTTCAAGGATTACGATGAAACTATCCCCAACAAGTTCGTAGCATTCAAGAAGGAAGAGATCAAGAACACCTTAGGTGAATACCTTGCTAATAACGGTCTTAAGCAGCTGCGTATTGCAGAAACAGAAAAGTATGCACATGTAACCTTCTTCTTCAACGGCGGTATCGAAGAGCCCAATAAGAATGAGGACCGCATACTGGTCAACTCCCCTGCGGTAGCAACTTACGACTTAAAGCCCGAAATGAGCGCACCCGAAGTAAGCGAAAAGCTTGATGCGCAGATAACCTCAGGAAAGTATGATGTGATCATCATCAATTTTGCTAATCCCGATATGGTAGGACACACCGGTGTGCTTGACGCTGCCGTAGCTGCAGTAGAGCGTATCGATCAGTGTGTGGGTGCTGCCGTAGAAGCTGTCAAGAAGATGGACGGCGTACTCTTCATCTGTGCCGACCACGGAAACTGCGAGCAGATGATCAACTACGAGACCGGCGAACCTCATACGGCTCACACCACCAATCCGGTTCCTTTCATCCTCTACAATTACGATCCAGCTTACACTCTGCGTGAGGGTGGACGCCTTTGTGACATCGCTCCCACACTGCTGCAGATCATGGATCTGCCCCAGCCTGCAGAGATGACCGGCGAATCCTTGCTGATAAAGAAATAAAACGGCCCTGTGCAATCGAGTAGGGAAGACGAAGTCGCACCCTACTCGCGCGCGGGCCGCCGGTCAGCTTTAGCTGACATCTTCCTTATGGCGGCCCTGTGCATATTAAAGGCAGCGCTTTAGGCGCTGCCTTTTTTAGTTCGGAAAGTACCGCGGATGACGTCCCCGGGCCTTTTCCGGATACAAAGTAAAAATGACAGTAGTTAAACTGTCATTTTCAGAGAAGGTATTTCTTTCTAATGGGGTTATAGCAAAAAACTATAAAATGTATTGGGGGTTACATGTTGCATTATATCAAATATAAGGATTTAGTCTATTCTCAAAAATCACAAATTTTACAATACTTTTAACTATTTTTTGTGTAAATTTCTCAACTCATCCTCATGCAGTTCGCGATACTCCCCTTCTTTAAGGCTCTCATCCAGCTTAAGACTCCCTACTGACAGGCGTTTTAAGTATATAACCTCTTTTCCGCGGGCAAGGAGCATCCTCTTGATCTGGTGATATTTTCCTTCGCTTATGGTGATAACTGCTTTGCACAGGTCTTCCGCATCTATCTCTAAAAGCGCGCTTTTAAACGCCGTACCATCCGATAACACAAGCCCTTCTCCGAAGGCTTTTACATCTTCCTCATCCATCGGCTTATCCGTATGCAGAAGATAACGTTTATCCACATGATGCGAAGGTGCCATAAGTTCATGACAAAATGCGCCGTCATCGGTTATCAACAAAAGCCCGACGGTATCCTTATCAAGCCTCCCCACCGGAAAAAGTTTTCTTCTGATATTATCCGGGAATAGATCCAGAACTGTCTTTTGTGTACCATCTTCCGTGGCAGTAATAAGTCCCTCCGGCTTGTTCAGCATAAAATAAAAATGATCCCGATACATAACGGGGCTGCCGTTACATTCTACCGTATCGTGATCATTTACAGCCATGGAAGGGTCGGAAGCCCTGTTTCCGTTTACCCTTACCAGGCCTTTTTTTATCAGCTGCTTTACCTGAGAGCGGCTTCCGATACATGCATCCGCAAGGTACTTATCAAGCCTCATTTAAGCCTCCGTAAAGAGTGCCTCGAATTCCTCTCTGTTTATGCGTTCCTTCTCTATAAGAAGCGCTGCACAGGAGTGGAGTATATTCATATTCTCTTCAAGTATACGTCTTGCCTCTGTATAGCATTCATCAACTATACGCTTGACCTCGGCATCGATCTCAGCTGCTTTTTCCTCACTGGTAGTCTTTGCATGGGCCAGATCCCTGCCTATGAACACTTCATTATCATCATCTTCATAGCAGATAGGACCAAGTGATGACATACCGAAGCGGGTTACCATACTGCGGGCGATCTTCGTAACCTTCTTTATATCCGCTGAAGCACCGGTCGTTACATCTTTAAATATTATCTCCTCTGCTATACGTCCTCCCAAAGATACCATAAGCTGCTGACGGAGCTGCTCCTTCGTCTGGTGCATATCGTCATTGTCCGGCACGGGCATCATGTATCCTGCAGCACCTTCGCCTGTAGGAATAATGGATACGGTATATACGGCACCGGTAAGCGGCAGAAGATGCATAAGTATCGCATGGCCGGACTCATGGTAAGCCGTTATCTTTTTATCTCTTTCAGTGATCACATGACTGCGTTTTTCGGTTCCTATACCAACCTTTATAAAGCTCTTTTTTACATCCTCATCATTTAAAAATGCCCTGTTCTCCCTGGCTGCTTTTATCGCAGCTTCATTAAGAAGATTCTCAAGATCGGCGCCGGAAAAACCTGAGGTACTCCTGGCCACCTGCTTAAGGTCTATATCATCCCCTATCGGCTTGTTCTTGGCATGCACCTTAAGGATCTCTTCACGGCCCTGTACATCAGGCAGACTGACGGTGATCTTGCGGTCAAAACGTCCCGGACGCAGTATCGCGGGATCAAGGATATCAACACGGTTTGTAGCCGCCATGACTATAATACCTTCATTCGCTTCAAAACCGTCCATCTCAACAAGCAGCTGGTTAAGTGTCTGCTCACGCTCATCATGGCCGCCGCCCATTCCCGCGCCACGCCTGCGCGCTACCGCGTCTATCTCATCGATGAAAACTATGCAGGGAGCATTTTTCTTTGCATCCGCAAACAGATCCCTTACACGGCTGGCACCCACACCCACGAACATCTCAACAAAATCCGATCCCGATATGGAAAAGAAAGGCACTTTAGCTTCACCCGCGATCGCCTTGGCAAGAAGTGTCTTACCTGTACCGGGACGGCCTTCTAAAAGTATTCCCTTGGGTATCCTTGCTCCCAAAGCAGTATATTTACCGGGATCCTTAAGAAAATCAACGACCTCATCCAGATCATCCTTTTCCTCACGCAGTCCGGCAACATCGCTAAAGGTGACCTTCGAATCCGTTACCATCTGCGCACGGCTCTTGCCGAAATTCATCATCCTGTTTCCGGCCGAACCTGCAGACTGATTGTTCATCATATTGCTGTAGAAGAATACGAATATTATCAGTACCAGCAGACTGGGCAGCACATACATGACGAACCAGTTTTCTTTCGGTACATCCTCTATCTTGACCTTTATGCCAAGCGCCCTGGCCTCATCCTCCACTTCACGTACATCAGTGGAATTAAAGCTGTGATTCACATAATCCGTGGTAAGAACATGCACAGTACCTGTAGGCACTTCCTTGTTCTGTTCAATGGTTATGCTCATTACCACGCCGTCTTTTACGGCCTTACGGTAATCCTCATAGGTATAATTATTTGCTCTTCTGGTGGAGAAGCTTATCCATATGGCCGCAGCCAGCATAAGTAATATGACCAGAAAAACGATACTGTATCCTGATTGTCTTCTCATTATAAAACGCTCCTGTGTATCTGTAAGTGCAAAACAAGTAATTATTATATAGGTAAATGCCGGATTTAGCAAGTAAAACAGCGCTCCTCAGCGCCCTCCCCTATCTAGTATCCGAAGCCGGCCTCATCCGCAACATGCTGTGGTTGACAGAAGTTAATTCTAAAGTTTATTATATTCTTATCTTATGTAAACACAGGGGAAATCATGGCCTTTAGCAAGAAAAAGAAAGTAGCTGCATTCCGGAAGGAGAAAAAGGGTGGCCGTCTGGGCATCTTTATGGCTATGTTCATATTTATAGCCTTCATCGGCATGTTCGGCTACAACAGCTATACCCTTTACAAACAGCAGAAACAGCTCGACCGTGATATGGCCATCCTCGAAGAAAAATTATACCAGGAACAGGTCCGTGAAAAAAACCTCGCGGAATTCGAAACTTACACCCATACCAAAAAGTATGCGGAAAAGGTAGCCAAGGAAAAACTGGGCTACGTATACGAAGGCGAGATCATCTTCCAGAAGGATAAATAAATGGATCTTAAGGAAAGAGTCCGCCGTACCATTGCTGAGCAGGGGCTTATCGGGCCGGAAGATACCGTATTATGCGGAGTATCCGGCGGAGCCGATTCCCTCTGCCTTTTTCTTTTACTCCACTCCCTTTATAAAGACAGCTCCGTAAAACTCCACGTAATGCATATCCACCATCATTTACGCAAAAGTGCCGACGATGATGCCCTTTTTGTGCGCAGGATATGCGCGGATTTGTCCGTCCCCTTCAAACAAAAGGACGTTGACGTAACCGCTCTTGTCGCAGAAAAAGGTCTCTCTACCGAGGAAGCTGCCCGCATACTCCGCTACTGTGCCTTTAAAGAGGAGCTGTGTGCGATCGAACCCGACCGCAGCAGGCGCCGCCTGGCCGTGGCCCACAACTTAAACGATGATGCCGAGACCGTCCTGCACAATCTGTTCCGCGGCAGCGGCCTCAAAGGACTGGGCGGCATCCGTCCGCTCCAGGAGCACGACGATTATACCCTGATCCGCCCATTGCTTGATGTATCACGCAGCGAGATCGAGGATTACCTTAATAATGCCGGCATAAGCTGGTGCACCGACGAAAGCAACTTAAGCGACGATTATGCCAGGAACCGCATCCGGAACAATCTGCTGCCGCTGGCAGCCTCCCAGATAAACGAACGCGCTGCGCAGCACATTCACAGCGCTGCCGCACAACTCATATCTGCCGAAGACTTCATATCTTCCGCTCTGGACGACGCCTTCAAAACCTGCACATCCGACATCCCGGACGGCCTGCGCATAGACCGCGCCGGCTTTCTTGAGCTTCACCCTTACCTCAGGCGGCGTCTGGCCCTCAAATGCATGGAATACGTCAGCGGCTACGCCAAAGACATATCCGGCATCCACGTGGAAGTTCTATGCTCTCTCTTCACCCTTCCTACCGGAAAGATGCTGGATCTCCCCCACCGCCTGCACGCTGTCCGCAGACGCGACCACGTCGAACTCATCCGCAAGTAACCTCTCCTCTCCGCCCCGCGCTGCGCCATTTTATCCGCCCGGGGTGCTTTTTTTATTGCGCCCGCCTATTGCCGAAGAGAGGCAGACACGTTGGAGCGATGCTCCCCCGTGCTCTGCCCGTTCTTTCTTGTTATACGCCGTGGATATTGCCCCCGTGCCCTGCTTGTCGCTCCGCTGCTAAACTCATCGTTCGTGCGATGTCGAAAATCGCCCCTCCCATTCGGGCCCGATGATCACACCAACATACTGTATACATTGGCGGGCCCTCTGACCCGGGACGATTTTATCGCACTCCGATTCGTTAAGCGCTGCGCTTAATCGCATTGCCCGGGGGACAAATATCCACAGCGATCCCCTGTAAGCAGACATGTACAGAGCACGGGGGAGCATTGCGCAGGTGCTTAGCGTTTCTTAAAAGCGCTAGATCAAATAGGGATGGACCGCCATGGATGGCGGGACAAGGGAGACAGTGGATATGGATTTCCACTGTCGACCGGTCCCGGACGGCATAAATGTGCCGGGCGCTTTTTTAGAAACGCTTGGCACCGGAGCACCGCTCCGACGGGCCTGTACATGACTGCAACAAGGGGATCGGGCTGCCAACTAAAAAAGCCCCGGGCTGCGGTTATGCGCAGCGGGGGCAGGGCAGGGGTTCAGCCGGTCACGTATTCGTACATGTTGTCGGCGTCTTCCTTGCGGATGCTCTCCTGCACGTTAAGTACTTTCACTTTGGTCTCTTTGTTACCGAAGGCGATGGTTATGATATCGCCGGCCTTCACCTCAGCGGAGGCGCGGGCCACTTTATCGTTGAGCATTACACGTCCGGCGTCGCAGGCTTCATTTGCTACGGTGCGGCGCTTTATAAGGCGTGATACTTTCAGGTATTTATCTAATCTCATGTTGATCCTCCGTTCGAAGCAAACCGGGTATTCTAGGTGCGGTCACACCCTACCCGGAAGAGGGCCGCCGGCCGGCTTTAGCCTGCTTCCGGCAGCTTCGTGATAATAAAACAGGGTGCACTGTCCGCGCACCCTGCATAATGATCATCTACAGCTATTATCTATCAGCCGATAGCATCCTTGAAAGCCTTGCCGGGCTTGAACTTGGGTGCCTTGGAAGCAGCGATCTTCATGGTAGCGCCGGTCTGAGGGTTGCGGCCGGTACGTGCGCTTCTCTTGGTAACTTCGAAAGTACCAAAGCCTACTAACTGAACCTTACCGCCCTTCTTGAGCTCCTTGGTAACGGTCTCGGTGAATGCTGCTACTACTGCTTCTGCATCTTTCTTGGTGATGCCAGCCTTATCTGCGATTGCTGCAACTAATTCTGTCTTGTTCATTACTAAATCCTCCTACTAATATATGTGTTTTTTTGCTTTCCTTAAAAAAGCTACATGTACTTTTATATTCGTTTTTGCCTTATTTGTCAATACTTTGCCACAATATAAAGTGATTTTCCGCCGTAAATACGCAAACTGTGGTGGTTATGTACTGTATTTTAGCGTAATTTTGGTAAGTTTGCATATTGAAATTCCCGAATTCATCACCCTATCGGAAGCAGTTCGGAAAACGAATAGTTTACGTCCTTTTTCTCCGAATCCATGGTTATGGTATAGCTCCTTGTCTGGAAGCCTTCCTTTCGCAGAGTCACTATGCAGCTTCCTGCCTCTTTCTTAAAGCTCAGAGGCGTGATCCCTATATACACACCGTCTTTATACACCTCCACGCCCTCGGGAGCATCGATGTATACCCTGTATTCCCCGGCAGTTACCACATTACTGCTGCCGCCGTCTTCACCGCTTACCCTTGCATCGCCGTATCCGCCCTCAGATCCTCCGTCTCCTTCGTTCGCTGTATTATCCGATATGGCGGAATTATCCGATGTACTGTTTCCGGATGCTGTATTGCCGGATGCCGTTTCCCACGGAGTGGGCGTTGGGCTTAGTGTGGGTTCTGCCGCCATATTTTCCGACGTAGTGTTTGATGATGCGGAGCCGCTGCCGTTCTTTTCAAGCGTCACTCCCAGTTTAGCCGCCTCCTGGGCCACACGTATATACCTGGTCACTGTATTATAGCCATCCGCCCTGGCTTCCATCCTGTGTATGCCGTAGCTTAAGCTCACATCCTTAGCTGTATCGACCTCATTGCCGTCTATGAATATCTTTGCATCATCAGGCTTACAGCTAAACAGCACTTTTCCATATTTGGGTGCACTGACCCAGGCCGATACATCCACGCTCACCTCACGGCCTTGGGATACGCTTATCTGCTGCGTGCCGGTGCTTCCCTTGTTGGATACGGTTATATCATAGGTCCCCACAGGTACCGCAAGCAGCATATCCCTGCTTATCTGGTATACCCGGTTATCGCCCACTTCTATAAAGCCGCCCACAAAATGATCTTCGTTTTCAAGGCGCAGATATCCGTGGCTGTTCTGTACGCTTATGGAATATACCGTGTGTCCCATTCCGCATACCATCAGCTTATCCACTGCATTCAGATCCATAGCCTCGCCCGGGCCGTCTGCAGTGAGTATCACGGCTTTCTGGTCCATGGTATAATCCTCTCCCATGAGGAAAAGCTGTCTCGAATCCGTCGGTACCGGCAGGTTCTCTATGTCGGTAAAAGCAAAAGCTTCACCATTCACCTGCAGGCTGTTTAAACGCTTGCGTGAACGCATGAAGCTGATATCGACAACTGATCCTTTCTTTAACTGGTCAAGCGCTATGGCCTGGGCATATTTATCGTGGTACCCGGTAGCCCCGTCATAGTTTAAAGTATAGTATTTCCCCACCTCCAGGTTATAAAAGCGTATTGTCTTCTGTTCCTTATCGCAGTCCACATAAACCGCCGTATCCAGAGAATCGTAATTACCCGGGGTCGCCGGCATGAATCCGGTATCCTCATAGCTCTTTTCGTTTCCGCCGTTACCGAAGGGACTGCTGCAGGCGCCCAGCACTAACGCCATGCACATAAACAGAATTAACGATTCAGGCTTTTTTTTCATAAACATATCTCTCCAAAAGGTACTGCCTGTCATTATGATCCGGCTCTTCCAGCACATCATCCAGCATTTCCTGCAGAATGCGTCCCATATCGGGTCCGGGGTTCACTCCGGCCTCCATCAGATCCTTGCCTTTTACAGCCAGATCTTTAATGCTTACGCACTGTTTTTTTTCAAGTATCACCCGGTATAGCTCACGCAGTTTCCCTATACGCTCCAGCTTCTCATCGCGCATAAACATGCTCTGTGCAAGACAGTCGGCCTCCTGTACATAGAAAAGCAGTGGGAAACACTCCTCACCGCAGCGGTTCATCTCATGCCGCAGCGCCTTCTCCTGCGCCGGATAACGATCCTCATGATTTTTAATAAGGCGCACCACATTCTTTACCGTGTCATTATCATACTTAAGACGCCGCAGGATCTCTTCGGCCATCTTTGCTCCCAGCTCCGGATGCCCATGAAAATGCGCCACTCCGTCATCATCGACCTTTTTGAGCAAGGGCTTGGCTATATCATGAAAAAGCATCGTGAGACGCATCAGCTTAAGCACACGCGGATATGCCTCATCTCCGAATTCTTCCTTTAAGAGCTGCGTGTTTACAGTCTCCAGCGAATGCAGCAGATGCTCCCCCACGCTGTACATATGATGGGGATTTTCCTGCGTGGTGATCATGGTCTGCTCCCACTCGGGAAGAAAATACTTTGTCAGAGTGCTCTCATAGAACATTTTAAACCTGTATGGATGATCGCTCAAGAGCAGTTTTTCCATTTCTACGCGGATGCGCTCGGCGCTTACAAATCTGATATTGGGCGCGAGCTTGAGAATGGCATTCCATGTCTCCTCCTCTATATCCGCATCAAACTGTGCAGAAAAGCGTATCGCACGCATCATGCGCAGTGCATCTTCAGTAAAACGCTCCGTGGCATTACCCACACAGCGTATCAAACGCCTGTCAAGATCCTCAAGACCGCCGTGCATATCTACTATGCCTTTTCCCGGCGCATAGGCCATGGCATTTACCGTAAAGTCCCTGCGCTTTAAGTCCTCCTCAAGGCTGGCAGTAAATTCCACCTGCCTGGGATGACGGCAGTCGTCATATTCACCGTCTATGCGGTAGGTGGTCACCTCAAAGCTTTCCTGCCTGCCGTTCATACGCATCAGCACAGTAACGGTGCCATGCTTTATACCGGTATCCACCGTACGTTTAAACACACTCTTAACCTGCATGGGAAGTGCGGATGTGGTGATATCCCAGTCATTCGGTGTCCTGCCAAGGACCAGATCCCTCACACAGCCGCCCACGATATATGCTTCAAATCCCGCAGCATTAAGTTCTTCAATTATACGTATAGCCCCTGCCGGGATCTTATCGTCAAAATTCATTGATCGCCTCTATCACTCTCTGCTGTTCCTCTGCGCTTATACCGTTATACATCGGTATGGAAAGAACGCTCTTTGCATACTCCTCCGTAACAGGAAGACTCCCTTCCTTAATGTTAAGAAAAGCATAAGCCTTTGAGAGGTGCGGCGGGATAGGATAATGGATTATGGTATCCACTCCCTTTGACTTTAAATGCTCTGCCAGCGCATCCCTTTCTTTGCAGCGTATCACGTACTGGTGATATACATGGTCGGCCCCCGCTCTGCATACGGGCTTTAAGACCCCGGGATTATTTATACCCTTATCATACACTGCTGCGGCCGCTTTGCGCTCATCATTCAGTTCCTTCAGATGCTTAAGACGTACGCCAAGCAATGCTGCCTGTATCTCATCAAGCCTCGAATTGACACCCAGCTCTTCATTGTGATAGCGGATGCTGCTGCCGTAATTACGCAGCTGCTTTATGCGTTTGTAATACTCTTCACTGTCGGTTATCACAGCTCCGCCGTCACCGAAACACCCCAGATTCTTTGTGGGATAGAAGGAAAAGCAGCCTATATCGCCTATGGTGCCGCTTAATCCCGTGCCGGCATACGCTCCATGTGACTGCGCACAATCCTCTATCAGCTTAAGTCCGTGCTTATCGCAAATCGCTTTTATCTCATCCATACGCGCGGTCTGTCCGTAAAGATGGACCACCATCACAGCCTTGGTCTTAGGGCTTATATGCGGCTCGATCTGTGCGGGATCCAGCTGATAATACTCATCAGGCTCGACAAATACCGGCGTTCCTCCGGCTGCACTGATACCCATTGCGCTGGCGATAAAGGTATTGCCCTGCACTATCACTTCATCCCCTTCGCTTATGCCTATCGCCCTGCAGGCAAGACTTAATGCATCCAGGCCGTTACCGCAGCCTGCGCAGTATGCGCTTCCCATATAAGCCGCGTAATCCTTTTCGAAGGTCTCAAGCTCGCCGCCCAGAATGTAGCAGCCGCTCCTTAACACCCTTATCGCAGCCTCTTCAAACTCTTCCTGATATCTTTCAAATCCCCGGTCCAGCCGGTTTGTCATTATCCTGTCCATATATACTCTCCGGAAAAAATAAAATCTCCCTGAAAAATCAGGGAGATATACGATCATACATGTATTCCTCGACTTATTCTATGTCGATCCCCTGGGCTCTGATATATTCCATAACATCGCCTACGGTCTTTAAATTCTCCAGGGCTTCATCTTCAAACTTGATGCCATACTCATCCTCTACTGCAGTTATCAGATCGAGCAGCTCAAGTGAATCGGCTCTTAAATCCTCCTGAAAGGATGTATCCTCATTTATATCAACTCCATCGGAAAGATGAAGCTGTTCTCTTATCATTTCCGCAACTTTCTCTAACATGTCTACCTCCTGGTGTTTGGCTTATAACCTCATTTCTAATAAGAGAGTATATGCATAGACTTATTGTTTGTCAACACCAATTTTAGAGTGGTATATTGCGCAAAAATGTGATATGATTATTAGGTTATGGGTGGGATTTATTGTCTTATGGGAAAAAGCGCCAGCGGCAAAGACAGCATATACAGGCGCCTGTTCGAAAACCGTGGGCTTGCTTTCAAGCCTTTGGTCACTTATACCACGCGGCCCATCAGATCCGGTGAGACACAGGGTGTCGAATACCACTTCACCGATATTACCGGAATGAAAGCCCTGGAAGAAAAGGGCCTTATCATCGAGTCGCGCGTTTATCATACCGTCCACGGTGACTGGTATTATTTCACGGCGGATGACGGAAAGGTAAGTATAAAAGAAGATAATTACCTTATAGTCACTACCCCGGAAGCCTTTAAAAAGCTAAAAGCATATTACGGTGCAGAGTATGTGCATCCGATATATATAGAAGTAGAAGACGGTCTGAGGCTTTCACGTGCGCTTGAACGCGAGCGTATGCAGAAGGAGCCCAAATATAAAGAGCTGTGCAGGCGTTTTCTGGCTGATGCCGATGATTTCTCGGACGAAAAGCTTAAAGATGCCGGCATAGAAAAACGTTTTGTTAATACCGATATAGACAGCGTTCTTAAGGAGATCACCGAATGGATCCTATCCAGATAGGCAGGATTAACCAGACCATGCCGGCCGAAGCTGCAACCACCGCCGCTGCGCGGGATGACAGCTTCAAGTTCATACTGGCCAGCAATATCAATGAATCCGAACTTCAGGAAAAGCTAACCTCTCTTATGAGCGAGATAACCCAGCAGGGCGAGCGGCTTTCCAAGCGCAAGGATATCAGGGATATGAAGCGCTACCGCGGTCTGATAAAAGAATTCCTTAATGAAGTGGTAAACCGTTCGCACGAATTCTCACGCGAGAATTTCCTGGATAAACGCGGCCGGCACAGGGTATACGGCATAGTGCGCCTGGTGGATGAAAATCTTGACGCTCTGGCGCAGGAACTGGTAAAGGATGAAAGCGACAACATGGAAGTACTGGCAAAGATAGGCGAGATCCGCGGACTCTTACTGGATCTGTTTACTTAAAGGGGGGGTGAGACCATGGCATTTTCGGACATCGTAGGACAGAGCCTTATAAAGCAGCAGCTGCAGGGCGCTATCAAAAGCGGCAAAGTCTCTCATGCATACATAATCAGCGGTGAAAACCGGAGCGGCAAGGAATTTGTCGCAAAGAATTTCGCCCAGGCTTTGTTATGCGAAAATCCCGTAAACGATCCCGATGCGGGAACGGAAGCCTGCGGTGAATGCCATTCATGCCGCCAGGCAAAAGCCCTCTCACATCCCGACATCATATATGTCACTCATGAAAAACCAAACACTATAGGTGTTGACGATATACGCCAGGGCATAGGCGAGACCGTACAGATAAAGCCGTACAGCAGCAAATATAAGATATACATCATCGAAGAAGCTGAAAAGCTCTCTCCCCAGGCACAGAACGCGCTGCTGCGCACGCTCGAGGAGCCGCCTGAATATGTTGTGTTTTTACTGCTCACAACAGGCACCGGCACCCTGCTGCCTACCATCATCAGCCGCTGCAATGTACTGCAGATGCGTCCGGTACATGATGATGAGATGCGCGACTACCTTATAAAACAGCTTCACGTGCCCGAGAGCCGTGCAGAGATCTGCATCGCATTTGCGCGCGGTAATGTAGGGCGTGCCAAGGCTTTAGCTTCCAGCGAGGACTTTGATAAGATACGTACCGGTGCACTCTCACTTCTTAAGAACATAAAAGAAATGGACACCGCGGAAGTGATGGACGCACTCAAGCAGATAAGGGAATACGGCTTTGACATAAACGATTATCTGGATATAATGGCTGTATGGTACAGGGACATACTGCTGTTTAAGGCAACCCATGATATGAATCATCTTATCTTCAGGGATGAGATAACAAATATAAAAAAGGCAGCACAATTCAGCGATTATGAGGGCATAGAGGAAGTGATACGTGCTCTTGAAGTGGCTAAGAACCGCCTGCGTTCATCCGCTAATTACGAGATGACCATGGAACTGCTGCTCTTAACGATACAGGAGAGTTAGTATTAATGAAAACTATTGTAGGAATACGTTTCCGCACGGGAGGCAAGGTATATTTCTTTGATCCCGGCGAATATCAGATAAAAAGGGGCAGTCATGTTATAGTCGAGACTGCAAGGGGCGTGGAATACGGTACCGCCGTGAGCGAACCCAGACAGATCGACGACGATAAGTTCACACAGCCCTTAAAGCCCATCATCCGCATGGCCACTGCCGAAGATGATGCCATAAATACGGAAAACCGCGAAAAAGAAAAGATCGCCATCCCCATTGCCAAGGAAAAGATCCGCTCCAGGGGACTGGATATGAAGCTTATAGATGTGGAATACACTTTCGACCGCAATAAGGTGGTATTTTACTTTACCGCCGACGGACGTGTGGATTTCCGTGAGCTGGTAAAGGACCTGGCAAGCCAGTTCCGTACCAGGATAGAACTGCGCCAGATCGGTGTGCGTGATGCCACCAAGCTTTTAGGCGGTCTGGGAAGCTGCGGCAGGGTACTCTGCTGCCATTCCTATATGTCCGATTTCATCCCCGTTTCCATAAAGATGGCAAAGGAACAGGGACTGTCCTTAAATCCCGGAAAGATAAGCGGCATGTGCGGACGCCTTATGTGCTGCCTCCAGTACGAGGCTGATACCTATTCATATCTTAACCGCCGTCTGCCCCGTGTAGGCGATGAGGTGGTAACGCCCTACAATACGACCGGAACTGTACAGAGCGTGGACGTACTCCGTCAGAAAGTACAGGTCATCGTTGATGTAAACGATGAGAAGGAAATAGAAGAATATCCTGTTGAAGAGCTCAAGTTTACCAAGCGCTCACACAATAACAATAAGAAAGACAACAGGAATCAGGAGAAGCTCTCCAAGGAAGAGCTTCAGGAACTGAAGAAGCTGGAAAAGCCGGAAGATTAAGACCATGGAGAGACTGGATGATCTGCAGCTTTCGGGACTTAAGATCCTGCAGGATACCGACAGGTTCTGTTTCGGTATGGATGCCGTGGTATTATCCGGCTTTGTTAAGGTAAAGAAAGATGCCCGGCTGCTCGATATGGGCACCGGCACCGGTATCCTTCCCCTGCTCTTATCGGCAAAGACACAGGCATCCGAGCTCTTCGGATTAGAGATACAGAAAGAAAGCGCCGACATGGCAGCTAAGAGCGTTGAATTAAACGGCCTCTCGGATCGCATACATATAGTACAAGGCGATATAAAAGAAGCAGGAAAGCTTTTCGGCCCTGCTTCTTTTTCAGTGGTATGCTCCAATCCTCCGTATATGGCAGCTGGAAGCGGTATCACCAATCCCGACAGCCCGCTGGCTATAGCCAGACACGAGATATTATGTACTTTTGAAGATGTTGTTAAACAGAGTTTTATCGTACTTCACCATGGCGGCAGTCTCTTTCTGGTACATAAACCGGAACGTCTGTCCGAACTGCTGTGCACATTAAGTGCAAACCGCATGGAACCCAAGCGCCTGCGCATGGTGCATCCCTTTGCCGACAGAGAGCCGTCGATGATACTGATAGAAGCTGTCAAGGACGGAAAAAAGGGAATGAAAGTCGAGAAACCGCTCATACTTTATGAAAAACAGGATGTATACAGTGAGGAAATGAGGAGGGATTATGGCTTCTGAATGCGGTATGCTGTATCTGTGCGCCACTCCCATAGGCAATCTTGGCGACATTACAGCCAGGGTGCTGGAAACACTTCAGAGCGCGGATCTGATCGCTGCCGAAGATACACGCGGCAGTCTGAAACTGCTCAATCATTTCGGTATAAAAACAGCTCTTACCAGCTACCATGAATACAATAAATACGACAAAGCCAAAACGCTTATCGAAAAAATGCGTCAGGGCTTAAACATCGCTCTTATAACGGATGCAGGCACGCCCTGTATCTCCGATCCGGGTGAGACGCTGGTAGCCATGTGCATAGAAGAAGGTATCAGGGTCAGCAGTCTGCCCGGCCCCGCAGCCTGTATCACGGCGCTTACCCTGTCAGGCTTAAGTACAAGGCGTTTCTGCTTCGAAGCCTTCCTTCCGCCCGATAAGAAACAGCGCCGGCGCATACTGGATGAATTAAAGACCGAGACGCGGACCATAATAATATACGAAGCCCCCCATCACTTAAAGGCGACGCTTTCCGAATTATACGATACCCTTGGAGACCGCCGCAGCGCTTTATGCCGCGAGCTTACCAAGCGCTTTGAAGATGTGCAGCACATAAGTCTGAGTGAAGCCGTCAGTTACTATAACGAAAATGAACCCCGCGGTGAATATGTCCTGGTGATCGAAGGCCGCGACGAGGATGATCTGATACGTGAACAGCGCCGGTCCTGGGAGGATATCTCCATAGCAGATCATGTGGCGCAGTACGAAGCACAGGGCATGGACCATAAAGCCGCCTTAAAACAGGTATCTTTAGACCGCGGCATCCCCAAGCGCGAAGTATATGATGCCGTGCACAAAAACTGAAACGGCAAACGTACAATACAGGAGGTTCTGAGAATGAGATTACTTATCAAAAATGCAAACGTGGTAAATCCGGCCGGAAGATCCGGGATCATGGATATCTTAACCGAAGATAAGTGCATCCTTCAGATGGGTAAGAATATCGAAGCAGCAGCAGACAGGCTCATAGATGCGAAAGGCTGCATCGCCGCTCCCGGCTTTGTAGATGTGCATGTACACTTCAGGGATCCCGGCCAGACACGTAAGGAAGATATATATACCGGTGCCGCCGCTGCCGCTGCCGGCGGCTATACATCCGTAGTAATGATGGCCAATACGATACCGGCTGTAGATAATACCGATACCCTTGATTACATGCTGGGTAAAGGCCGCGAAACAGGAATAAACGTATATGCCTGCGCCAATGTTACCATGGGTATGAAAGGCGAAGAGCTCGTAGATATGAAGGCCCTCTCCGATGCCGGTGCCGCAGGCTTTACCGATGACGGAAAACCGATCATGGATGCCGCCCTGGTCGAACAGGCCATGAAGATAGTAAAAGAACTGGGCAAACCCATCAGTTTCCATGAAGAAGATCCGCAGTATATCGTAACTCCCGGCTATAACAAAGGCGCTGCATCCGCACACTACGGCATAGGCGGTGCCGACCGTATGGCAGAGATATCGATGATCGAGCGTGATATCGCACTTGCATTAAAAACAGGCGCTGATATTGATATACAGCATATAAGCACAAAGGAAGGTGTGGAACTGGTAAGACAGGCCAGAAAGAGTGCCGCCAACATACATGCCGAAGCCACTCCCCACCACTTTACACTCACCGAAGAAGCTGCGATAAAATACGGAAGCATGGCTAAGATGAATCCTCCTCTTCGTACAGAGGAAGACAGGATGGCCATAATAGAGGGTCTCTCAGACGGCACCATCGAGATGATCGCCACAGACCACGCCCCCCACTGCAGCGACGAAAAGGCCAAAGGCCTGACCGAAGCGCCCAGCGGGATCATAGGCCTGGAAACAGCTCTGGCTCTGGGTAATATGATCCTGGTTGACGGAGGGTATTTAAGTGCGGAAGATCTGATCCGCAGATTAAGTACGGATCCCGCCCGCATATATGGTCTTAACGCGGGAGTACTTAAAGAAGGCGGCCCGGCAGATATCGCAATATACGATCCGGACGAAAAATGGATCAGCGAAAAATACGCATCCAGATCATCAAATACACCCTTTACAGGGTGGGAACTGAAAGGCCGGGTAAGATATACCGTCTGCGGAGGAAGGATAGTATTTGAGGCTTAGCCCTTCCTTTCCTCTTCTTCGATAAAGATAGTCAGGGTGTCGAATTTATCCGCGTAGATTATCTTAAGAAGTTTATCCAGCTGGGTAAGGGAATGTTTCAACTGTTCAAGACTGATCAGGTCTTCATCAAGGCAGGTGACCATCTCGTCGATATCCACTACCTTTACGAAGCCGTCGGGATAGATTATCACATCAGCTAAAAGATCCGTTACTATAAGAGCATCCTCAGTGGTGCTCTTTTCAAAATCAACTATATCGCAATACCAGTATAACAGGGTGTTATCTGCAGTATAGAATTTACTTACCTTATAGCCCTCTTTTAAGAAATAGCAGGAATAGCCGTGATGAAGGTCCTTCTTGGGCTTTAAGGCATTCCATTTGGTAAGGATGATGTTTTCATCCCACTTAAGGATCTGATCATCCTTAAGCGGTACACATTCCAAGGGGATGAGACGTTTACGGTAAAGCAGTGGAAATATATTATCCATGTCGTTTCCTCCTTATCCGGGCTCAATAGAAAATGTGTCCGCCTATCCTTATGCCTTCAAGACCGGGAATGGGTGTACGGAAATACACGCAGTTCCCCACATTGGTCCTGCCGGCCATAGCCTCATCAGCCGCACGGTAACAGCTGTCAGTGGCTTTATTGACATTAAGTGCATTGGCCAGGGTTCCGTAATCCACCGGTGAAAACTGTCCTCTCTGATATATCACTCCGGTAACGGTATCGGGGTAACGCGAGCTCAGCACACGGTTTATTACCACCGCACCGACGGCCACCTGTCCTTCATAGGGCTCTCCGCCGGCTTCGCAATATATCAGGTTTGCCAGCAGATACCTGTCATTTTCCTCAAATGTAACCTCGGAGATATTTCTCCAGGTAGACTGTGCCGCAAGACGTGAAAGTCTTAATTCTTCCTCGTATTTTGCTTTTATCTTTTTATATTCTTCAGTCGCATCAGCCACTTCCTGTGTTTTTTCATTGACGTCCTGTTCAAAAGCATCGGCCTGGGCATTCATCTCATCTATTGAATCTTCCGTCTTTGCGATACGCACTGCGGTCTGCCCCATAAGCTCGCTTACACGGTCCTGCTGTCTGTAGATATCTTCTTTCAGCTCGTCCAGCTCAGCCATTTCGATCTCCAGCTGCTCTCCTGCGCGGGTGATCTCCTCTTCCGTCTGCTTATATGCATCCAGCATCATCCTGTCATAACTGAGCAGTTCGTCCATATATTCCGCATAGTTTAAGAAATCCGCAAAGTTCTCGGCATTCAGCATGAGCTCCAGCATATTGGTCGCCCCGCCTTCATACAGAAAACGTATGCGCGCCTTCATGCTCTCGTACTGTCCGATACGGCGGTCGGTCGCTTCTTCAAGTTCCAGCCTGGTACGGTCGATCTCCATCTGTTTAAGGTCTATCTTGGTCTCCAGCACTGCCAGATGATCGGCCACCAGCTGCATCTCTTCGTTTAAGACATTCATCTCGCCCTGGTAATCATTCCTGACCGCCTTAAGGCCTGCAAGCTTCTCTTCGGTCTGTGCCAGATCCTGCTGTGCCTGTGCCAGCTCCTGTTCCTTTTCTTCCTTCTTCTGCTCCGCCTGCTCCATCTTCTCCTTGGTATCGGATGTGGCATCTGCGCGGATCAGACACAAAAAGAAGATAAGCATCACGCTTACCAGAAGGCGTATCACTCTTCTTCTCTTTGCTTCTTTACTGCTTATCATCTTACAGATCTATCTCTATCTTCTTACCACTGTGCTGGTATCTGTAATAACGTACCCCTGCCGCATCAAAAAGCCTCTTGGCTGCGGTGTTTGCGGGCGTACCGTCATACTTGTCATCGGCGTACACCACCGTTTTGATGCCCGCCTGTATTATCGCTTTGGCACACTCGTTGCAGGGAAACAGCGTAACATACAGCTTGGTCCCCTCAAGAGAGCCTCCGCGATAATTCAATATGGCATTTAATTCACTGTGTGTCACGTAAGGGTACTTGGTATCCAGTTCATTCCCCTCACGTTCCCAGGGAAATTCATCATCACTGACCCCGTTGGGGAAACCGTTATAACCCATGGATAGGATCTTATTGTCGTCACTTACGATGCAGGCACCCACCTGGGTATTGGGATCCTTTGAACGCTGTGCGGAAAGTGTGGATACACCCATAAAATACTCATCCCAGCTGATATAGCCGACACGCTTTCCCATCTTAAGCCTCCTCTATCTCCGAAATGAGTCTTATACGGCGTGCATGTTTCTCTTCACCCGAGAACTCGGTATCAAGCCAGATCTTTGCTATACGCTTAGCCAGCACGGGAGTAAGCTCTGCTGCGCCCATGGCCAGTACATTCGAATCATTATGAAGACGTGTCATCTGTGCGGTATGCTCGTTGTGGCAAAGTGCACAGCGAATTCCCTTTACCTTATTGGCTGCTATGCTGGCTCCTATACCTGTAGTGCAGAGCACGATACCCTTATCGGCGCTCTTGTCTGCCACAGCCTCTGCCACAGCCCTTGCATATATGGGATAATCGCAGGAATCATGTGAATCGCAGCCCTTGTCGATCACTTCAAAGCCCTGTTCCTTAAGCCAGGGTATCATATCCTGCTTAAGATCGTATGCTCCGTGGTCACTTCCTATCGCAATCTTCATTTTGTTTCCTCCGTATTTATTATATTGTAGCCGGCAGCTTTTAACATCCTGTTCATCACAGCCTGTCCGAAGCCATCGGTATCAAAACTCTCGGCGTATATCTCTTCAATACCCTCATCGTCAAATTCACGCAGTGCCCTGTATATATTAAGTGCAACCGATCTAAGATCGCTGCGGCTGCCCAGACTCCGTATCACTGCATTATCATAAAGCCCCGCACTTTCATCACAGCAGAGTATCCCGCACTTTTTACTGCTCCGTGCCACCTTTTTATTGATGGTCTCCGCCACACAAGCCATATCGCCCGCAAAGAGCTGCATATCACCCTTGGGTGCATAATGTCTGTACCGCATACCGGGCGCTTTGGGTCTTCCGCCTTCGGTCTTTTTCATAAGAGTCGGATCGCTCTCAACATGCCCCAGGATACGGCTTAACATATCATGCGTAACATAGCCGGGCCGCAGTATCATCGGCACTTCACCGCTTAGATCCACTATCGTCGATTCAATGCCTATCCCCACTTCACCGCCGTCAATTATCATATCTATGCGGCCGCTCAGATCCTCAGCCACATGTGATGCCAGCGTGGGACTGGGGCGTCCCGATGCGTTGGCACTGGGAGCAGCTATATACCCGCCTCCGGCACGTATCAGCTTAAGCGCCACAGGATGATCGGGCATACGTATGGCCACGGTATCCAGCCCTCCGGTAGTCTCACACGGTACCGACTCACGCTTTTTGATTATCATGGTAAGCGGTCCGGGCCAGAATGCCTCTGCCAGATCGTATAACGTCTGCGGTATATCGGCACTTAACTTATCAAGCGCAGACAGCTCCGCTATATGCACTATCAGCGGGTTATCCGACGGTCTTCCCTTTGCCGCATATATCTTCCTGGAAGAATCGGGATTAAACGCATCCCCTCCCAGTCCGTATACGGTCTCGGTGGGAAACGCCACCAATCCGCCTTTTTTTAATATCTCACCGGCCTTTTCACAGACCGCATCCAATTCATCTGCTTTTAATATCTGTGTTTCCATTAATCACTGAAGATCTCCGTAGATCGCATCCCATACACCGCTGCCTTCGAGCCCCAGCTTCCAGCCGGCCATACTCTTTATCCCCAGGTCTTTCATAACACCCGTTCTGGCATGATATGCCGATACATCCTCAAGCCACATCTGGTAAAGAGCGGTTCCGTCTCTGTATTCCACATAATACTGGCACACATCATCCAGCCACTGTGCTTCAAGCGAACGGTTGTTGGCCCACTCCCAGGCTGTATCCATCCCCAGGGCATCGGACGTTACACTGCCTGCCTCCGTCTTCCAGAGACGTGTATAAAAAGGCATGCCGCATACCAGCTTTTCTGCCGGTACACTGTATTTCTGAAGGCAGTCCGTTATCCCCTTTTCCACGAAGGCGATGGATGCAACGCTGCCTGCTTCAGAACCGGCATAATGCTCGTCATATGCCATCAGCACCACGTAATCCGTAACATATCCCAGCTCTTCCAGATCAAAACCTTTGTTGCTTTCTGTCGGAGGCGGAACATCCACCGATAGACTAAGTCCGTTCTTATGTGTCTCAATGGACAGCTCTCTTAAGAACTGGACATAATGCGTACCTGTCTTAGAAAGCTTTGAATCTGTAAGCTCAACATCCATATTGATGCCGTCGATCCCCAGCTCCAATGAATCAGCTATAAGACGCTGTATCAGATCTGCCCTGCGCTCCGATGAAGAGAAAAGTGCGTATTCATCGAAATCCGCCTCCATGTTCTCTACCAGAGCCCATACCTGATAACCTTTTGCATGTGCTTTTTCAACATAAGACTTGCGTCCTATCTGTGTATACGCTCCTTCCTCATCCTTTAAGAAGAACCAGGTAGGACTTACAACATTCATACCGGTGGCCGAAGCCGTCAGCTCTTCCATACCGCTTCCGTCATCCGCATCAAATATCTGATGCCATCCCAATATAACACGGTCCATCGCCGGAGTCATATTATAGTCATTCTCCGGATGATACGCGCCGGTAGCTGCCGGCAGCGTACGCGTCGAAGCTTCGTTTAAGGTCTTGTTCTCGACAAAGCCTATAAACGCATCTTCGGTCTTTACCTTACTCCAGGTCTCCATGGTCTCAAGGATCTCTACCTCTTCACCCTTATTGACCTGACGCAGTACCTCACTCTTTATCCCCCCGCGTATACGCAGCTGGGTATCATTCTTTAATGTAGCTACACGATCCTCATCCCATCTTGTGTATACCTGGACACGATTGATATGATCGTCTCCGGTATAGAAGTTACAGTCAAAATCCGCAAACATCCTGACATAATCGGCTGCTATGTAGAACGTTCCGTCTTTTCCGAACCGGGATACCGGAACGGAAAGCGTCTTAAGCTCTCCATCCATATAATAAGTCTTTTCACCTATTACGTTACTTATCACCTGGGAGGATGTGGAATAAAGAAGTTTATTCTCTTCCGTGTTTATATAGAAACGTTTGGTAAAAAGATCACGGATCGTATCGATCGAGAAATAAACCGCTCCGTCATAAAGCTTGGCATGAGCTGCTATACGCTCATCCTGCAGTATGATCGCAACATCTTCATTATTGAATAACTGGAAATAATCTTTTAAGTTGGCAGGATCCATTCCGTAAGAATACTTCTCAGGATACAGCAGCGATAAAAGCCACCTGCCTCCCAGTTCTTCACGGTTTGCCATGCTCTCTTTTATACGGTCACCAAATGCTACCATTATCACAACAGCGATCAGGATGAGCGCAACGATAAGCGCCAAAACGCTCTGTCCGAGTCTCTTGAGCACATCCTTGTTAGCACGCTTTGCGACTCTGCCGCGTCTTTTTTTGCGTCTCTTTGCACCTGCACTGCGCTTCTTTTTGCGCGGTGCACTATTTGGTTCATATCCGTTATCGATATCCTGCGCGTTGGTATAGCCGGTACCGATGATCTCGTTTGTATCCCCGATCTTTCCCATCAGTATCCCTTCATGCTTTCGTGATTATATAACGGTTAGGATACCACATTTGCGCATATGTGTCAAAATCGCGTTACATATAATTGAATTTAACCTTGCCAATCCCTATCTCGTCCTCCTTTTCAAGCATCACCTGTTCTTCCGCCTCAAGCTGTACCCCGTTAATATATGTACCGTTGGTAGAATGACAGTCCTGTATATACACATGACCGTTCTGCGAAAATATCCGTGCATGTATGCGCGATACCGAACTGTCACTCAGCGGCAGATCAACACAGTTTTTGACCTTGCCTATCGTAAACGGAAAACTGTTTATCCGATACTGCCTGCCTTTGCCCTTCTCCACCAGCAGATTCTCAAGAGGTGCATCCGTCTGCCCGACAAATACGGTCTTTCCGTAATCTTCCCCTGTACTCTCAAGCTTCTCCATATCTGCAAAAGCTTCAGAAAAATCCGGCAGGCTGCCTTCCTCTTCTTTATCCGTGGCTTCTTCCTTAAATTCCCTTTTCCTGCCGCCTAATGGTACAGTGACCTTTTGGCCACTCTTCTTTGACGCCTTATTTTCTTCTTTTTTCTGCGTATTCTTTGACCTGCTCCCAAAGATGCGTGTAAGTAACCCCTGTCTTCTCTCATTTTCTTCTTCCTCCTCTTCATCTGTATAAATATCCGTCAGTTTCATAACAGAGTCCCCCGGCGCAGAATCCATAACCGATATACTCTCTGTGTCCTGCAACCGGTCTTCACTGCCGGGCAGCGGCTGTTTTGCAACAAGCTTCTCTATATCCCCCAGTACACAATTTTCGTTTTTCGCAGCCTTATACAGGCGGTATGTCCACAGGGCCGATTGTGCATCGTTCGGATCTGTATGCTCCATCAGGTATTCCATCAATACCAGAAGCCTCTCCTGCATACCTGCCGTTTTCCAGGGCATATACAGAACCATCGGCCTTAAGCTCTCCGGATCAACAAACAGATATTCCGGATCGAGTATCAGGCCTCCTTCACTAAGCATATACTCGCGTATAGACTTAAAGACATCCACCACACCTCTTAATATCTGCGCCGCATCCTCCCTTTTTATCTCCTTATGCTCAAAGATACGGCCCAGAGGCTGCATGGAGCTTATCTCATAATAGATCCGGCGCCTGCCCTCATTCATTCTTACCGATGCCTTTAACAGCCCCGCCACATCATTTTCCAGTATCATCTCAAGACGGTAATCCTCGTAATCTTCACCGGGCAGATCCGCCACCAGATAATTATGATCCATGCTCTTTTTGTACAAAACCTTAAGTTTTTCCTCTTCCATCCCTCAACCTCCCGTGATATTATGCATGCTCCTTACCGTCATAGCCTCCTTAAGCCGCGGCGATTTCCTGCTTATGTTTATCTTCCAGTCAAAATGCAGTCCATCCCCAAACGCCGGAAGCACCGGTGCCCTCATCCTGCCGCTGTACGAAGCCTTTACCGCCATAAGATCCACACTCACATCCAGAGAAGCCTCTTCCATCATCACCATTCTGGCGTTAAGCAGCTCCGAAGCCTTGTCACCTGCCAGCTTAAGGATCGTATCATTATCAGCCTCTGCCTGTCTTGCTGCCTGTATAACGGCCACGGACAATGCATAATCCGCAGCAGTCCTGTTATACAAAAGGATCCCGCTCCAGACTATCAAAAGGCTTATCATTAGGCACAGCGGCAGTATTATCACAGCCTCTATCGTCATCATTGCTTTAAGTCTTTTCATTCAGCCACCTCCCGTCATATATGAACGGATCATAAACAGCAGAAATCCTGCCAGTAAAAATGGGATAAACGGTAATGTATCCTTTCTTGACGCATGCCGCAGTGCAATCAGGAAAACCGATACCGCTGCCGCAAGCAAAAGCGAATACATCATCAGCTCACTGCCTTCCCTCAGCCCGTACATGGCTCCGATCAGCAAAAGCATCACACCGTCCGCGCTCCCGACACAACCGCTCAGCTTTCCTACCGCCAGCAGTGCTCCCCCGGGGATAAGGCCCAGCAGCTTTTCTTTAGTGTCACATTGGTCAAAGATACTCATGAGTGTGCTTCCCGCTGCTGCCAGCACCAGAAACAATACCGGTACACTCTTCTTCCTGATATCCATGATGCTGCCGCTAAAAAGCATCACCGCCGTCCAGATATCCTTCAGCATCCTTTTATCACCTCCTTGTCACGGCGCAGCGGCTGCACAGTCTCCGCCCTCCAACCTGCGATAAGGGCATTTCGTATATAGTGCGCTTTAAACCGCTGCAGGTCAGTGAGGAATGGTAACGGTCTCCTTCCTCCGTGATATAGACCGTACCGCTTCCGCCTCCGCATATCTCACAGCGTTTATACTTCCCACCGCTGCGGTTGCGTGCATCCCCTACCCTGCTGCTGTCGACGGGCTTTATACTCAGATCAAGATGGGTGCAGCTCCTGCTAAGGTGATATACCGTACCGTTTTCCGCTACATATACGATAGGATCCTCTGTACTCCCTCTGCCTTCGCCCGGTGAACTTCCCTGCGTATAACCTGTCCAGGAATGAGCCCTTGCCCTGCACATCAGCACCTGCGCCGGGATATTAAAAACATTGCACCGGGGTTCAAATACATAAGGCTCTGCTATATCGATCACCGTATCCACGGGCGATAAGAGCGCTGCACTCTTTACTATGCGGCTTAGATCAAAATCCTTATCCATCGCCCCCTGCATCATCTCAAATACCGATAACAGGCTTATGAAAAAGAACAGATAGAGCGGCAGCACCACCGATGCCTCAAGCGTCAGCACTGCTTTGATCCTTTTCTTAAGCATAACGGAATCTCCTCTCCATAAAGAAACTGTATCCGTAGCTGCTTATGAAGATCAGCTGCACGCAGGCTCCCGCAATACAGTTATCCAGACAAAAATCCCCATATGTGTCCAGCTGCCTGATATCCATCTCCACAATATCCATACACCGTGCGGTCTTTACGTTAAGCGGCAGCATAAAAAGGATCATCCTTAAGTAATCCTTATAGTCCTGTCCTTCCCCGCCTTCCTTTCCGTCAAAGTCCATCAGCAATGCTTTCCCTAAATTAAGGTTCCAGTCTTCTTTCTGCTTTATAAGAGGGATCCTTCCTCCCTTAAAAAGAGTCTTAAGATCATATATGGTTTCCGCATATATCCATGCACAGCATATCAGCGTCTGAAACGCACCGGCCGCCTCCGGCATTGCTATCACAAATGCCAGGGCTTCAGCCAGGCCTTTAGCTATATTCTTCTTTTCATCATCGATCAAGAATGCCATGGCATTCGAACTTCCTCTTATGACCATCATCGCTGCTGCCGTAAGATTTAAGTTATCCTTATCATTATCCCTGCCGCCTATTATGTATTCCGCTTCATAGCTTAAGCGGCTGCCTTCCTTTAATTCCCTGTAGTTTCCGCACTTTTCCAGAATGTATTCACCAAAGAGTATCTGTTCGGCCACGCTATCATGCCTCTCCCAGTCTTCACACATACCATCGCCCCTTATCAGATCACGGTGTGATGCGTAACAATCCGTATCTGCTCTCGTTGCCGATACTTCTCCCTCTGTGATCTGCGACAGCAGAAATCCTTTGCTGGCACTTACCACTTTTGCCGCCGGATCGTCTTTTTCGGGCGGTGTCCACTCTGTCTCGTTTCCGTCTTCGTCATATTCGGGATCAGGCTCAGGGCATACCAGATCATCCACTTCGGTCTGTGCATCCTCAAGATCCTGAGTCACATCGGTGTCATGGAATTCTTCCGATGCAGAAGTCTCCACCATATCCTTTATATCCGCTATATATGCCAGGCCGTATTTTTCCAGCATATAGCTCATGGCCATATATCTGAATACCGCACCATCCTCATCCGTCGCCCTGTAAACAGCTGTAGCTTCGGAGGATCTGAGCTTAAGCTTCGTGTGATCCTTAGTGAACGCCGGTATAAGCCCCTTGTCGGGCTTTATGTTGTATTCGAGATAACTGTCCAGATGATCCAGCATCTTATCAACCGAACCCGCTCCACCGTCATACATGGTATCCACGAACAGCAGATCATACCTGTCAAACAGTGCCTTATTGTATTCGGCAAGAACGGAGTCCATGGAAAGATCAGCTGCGCACTCCAGTCTGAGTTTAATGGCATTGACCCTGGCAGACTCCATCATTGTGACTATCAGCGGTATAAGGACCGCCATCATCAATGCCAGATATACGCTTATAGCTCCTCTTTCATTTTTCTTCATCTTCACGGACTCCCTCCTTTGCATTTCATTTATCTGGCTACATCTGCCGATTTTGTGACTATCGAGTCAAACAGATCATTTACGATCGTCGTTATCTGCTTTTTAAATATCAACACCAGGCCGACCAGGACCACGATTATAAGGATCACTTCGACAGTTCCCATTCCCGCATCATCCTTTACATATTCTTTAAGTCCTTTCCAAAGCGCCATTTCACCTACCTCCTTTCTCCGCTGTATATTTCCCCCGTCCCCGTCTCCTCTATATGGAAACAAAAGCCGGCACAATGATCACAACCATTACTATGGCCAGCATCAGTATCATAGGCAGTAACAGCTTGGTTCCCGCTTCCTCCCCCATTCTTCTGGCCTCCGATCTTCTCTCCTGCAGAGCATCGCTGCATTCGCTGCGCATGTATGTAAGAAAGCCCGCAGCTCCCAGCCTGCTGTTCTGTTCCAGCAGCGATACCAGTTTTACATACCGCTGCAGCCTGCACCTTTTCGCAAAATGCCGGTATGCCTGGATCTCGCTTACGCCGCTCTCCATTTCCCTGCAGGAAAGGAGCATCTCTTCATATACATATCTCTTTTCATTTTTCAGCCTGTATTCATCGCTTATCTTCCTGAATGCCATACGCGTACTCATTCCGGCACCTATATATAATGAAAGCTTGCTGACCATCTCCGGATAATCAGCCTTAAGCTGCTCATCCCTTTCTTTTATCTTTTTATCAAGATCCTTATCCTTTCCCCAATATATCGCTGCTGCTGCCACAGCTGTCATCACCATCAGGATGACGGCACTGTTCTTTTTGCGCTCCTGCCAGATCACACTGATCCCGTCAATCTCAGCAGGAAGCTTATATATCTCATCACTGCGGCTTTTTTCCGAAGCTTCGCTCAGCGCTGATTCTATTTTTGCTCTCAGCTTTTCCGCCGCACTTATCTCCCGTGGATAAGCCATCAGGCAAAAGCTGTATATTTCTTCATGTCCTTCATATGTTATATGTGCACTAACTTCGCATACACTGCCTTCGGGAGGGATGCCTTCCTTTATCTCTCCCAGACGTGTGAATACATCCCTGTTGCCAATATCCCACTCTACATAAAAGGGATAACCATCCACTGCACTTACAGGATCAAGGTCGTACTCTACATGATCGGGATCCGTATTTTTCCCCAACAACGCCTTTTCCAGTTTTTCCTTAAACCCCGGCATCAGTGCTCTTATCTCTTCTTCCGTGTATACTCTCTCCTCTACACGCACATCAACCGTACTTACCTCTCCGCCGATATCTGCATCAAGTTCCACATCATACCTGCCATCACCGTATTCTCTCCGCTTAAGGCTTCCGTCCTCAGACAATACAGGGTCGGATGATCCGGTGCAGGTGATCAGAACCGTGAATATCATCCCCACCATCATAAACAGCAGACACAGTCCGCATTTTTTAATAAAAAGCAATCGCGATGAATTTTCCGCATCTCCTGCCGGCTCAAGTATCCTGAACCTTTCTTCGTTTGCCGAAAAGATCTTCCTGTTCAAGGCCCCTTTACGAAGCACTTTCTCAAGCCATACCGCTATGCGGTAGAACGGGCGCGTAACAGCAGACGCTTCACACTCTGCCGGGACCTTCTCCTTTGCCGTCAGTATGCACATCACAGCTATCAAAACTATTATCACCAGTGCCGGATAAACCATTTCAAACCTCCTTGATCCCTAATATGCGATATCCAGGATCTTCTCCGCTAAAAGATATGCAGCCAGATATACCAAAAGCATCACACTCATTACCGCAACGCCGAAAACACTGTGATAGAGCGGGTCAAAGAATCCCGGTGAAGTGGTATCTATATAAAGTATGATCCCGAATGGCACCAGATCCATTATCTTCTGCTCCATTTTCTTCGATGCTATCTGCGTATTTATCTCACGCGACACCTCTATGCGGTCACTGATCAGATCCGCGGTATTCCTTAATATTCCCGGCAGATCCCCGCCGCTGCGCTTAGCTATGCGGAATACTTCAGCAAAATCTTTTATATCCTGCACATGAGTGCGCTTGGCCAGATCATCCAGAGCATCCTCGATATTTTGGTTGTTCTTCAGTTTCCTCGCTATCAGCTTAAGCTCACAGCTGATCATGGCGTCGGCTCCGTACAGAAGACGCATATCCTCATATGCCTGTACAAAGGCATTCTCAACTGAATACCCTGCCTGCAGCGCTGCTATTACTGCGTGCATCATCTCCCGGAACTGCAGCATAAGCTCATGCCTGCGCCGTTTGACCGTCTTTCTGCGTTCCCTGACCATGAATACCATCAGTGCCGGCAGGGTTATCAGAAATGCTGCTACCGATCTGTAAAAAACATATGCGATCAGCATCAGTATCCCTATGCCTTTTGCCAGTGCCGCTATCCACTCCGCCGGTCTTAAGCGGTAATCGTCATAATCCTGCGGCACGGAGTTTTTCTTTGTGCTCCAGCGGATTTCTTTTCTTAAGGCTGCCACGGATCCTGCCATGTTCATCTTCCCCCTCCTCTTCAAATTCATACAAGATACCGGTTTTTATCTCATCATCCTTATAGTCCAGTATCTCCACGATCTGCAGTACTTTCCGGCTCTTGTCCCTGAGCCTCCCCAGATGCACTATCACATCTATGCCGCTTGCCAGCTGTGAGCGGATAGCCGATATCGGAAGATCCATCCCCATAAGTATCATGGTCTCTAACCGTGCCAGCATATCCCTCGCACTGTTTGCGTGGCCGGTACTCAGACTCCCGTCGTGTCCGGTGTTCATCGCCTGTACCATATCCAGTGCTTCGCTCCCCCTGACCTCGCCGACAACCACCCTGTCGGGCCTCATCCTCAATGATGAGCGTATCAGGTCCCTCATGCTTATCTCCCTGCAGCCCTCCACATTTGCATTACGCGTCTCAAGCCTCACAAGATTGGCAACTCCCTGTATCTGCAGCTCTGCAGAGTCCTCGATGGTAATGATCCTTTCGTCCTTGGGAATGAAATTCGACAGGGCATTTAAAAACGTCGTCTTCCCCGATCCGGTGCCGCCGGAAATAAAGATGTTATACCCCGCGACCACCAGCTGTCTCAGAAATTCTATGGCCTCCTCCGTGATTGCCCCGAAGCGCTTAAGATCCTCCATCTGTATAGGCTTTTCGGGAAAGCGCCTTATCGTGACTATCGGTCCGTTCAGCGCCACCGGTGCCAGCACCACATTCACGCGCGATCCGTCCTCCAGTCTGGCATCTACTATCGGCGACGATTCATTTACCGTTCTGTTGCATCTTGCCACTATCTGCTGTATCACATCTTCAAGCTTCTCATCCGACGAAAAACTCTTTTCCCAGCGTATCAGCTTTCCGGCGCGTTCCACGAATATCCTGTCTTTACCGTTGATCAATATTTGGAGGTGGTATGCTGAAACGCAATAAAATCAATACTTCCAACGCTATCCACAGTGTGTTTATCGTTAGTTTTATACCCTAAGTGGCGTCATTTTGACGTCATTTTTCAACGCTCAGCATAATAAGTGACGCCATTTTGACGCCAAAAAGCCCCGCCATATTTGACGAGGCTTTTCCCAAAAAACAAAGCTGATATGCACTCATTTATGGTAACACATATGCGATGACTGCATCCATATAGGGTAACAACAAGCTTCTATATTATGGAAGCGACGGTGAGAGGGCTTGAACCTCCACAGCACAAACGCGCTTACTCACGGTTTAGCAAACCGCTGCCTTACCAATTAGGCTTACACCGCCAAAGCAGGGGCGGGAGGGTTCGAACCTCCGATTACGGAATCAGAATCCGCTGTGTTTCCAGCTTCACTACACCCC
>JAFRXH010000047.1 GCA_017437785.1 Lachnospiraceae bacterium | reverse complement strand
GCCTACGATGTAATAGGCGTGGATGTGGCGGATGAAAATATCATATCGCCTGTCCTGGATGGTATGGTGGCCGATGGCGTAAAGGTGATGACCTTTTCAAGTTCGGATGCCCGCGAGGGCTGCAGAAGGATAGCGTATGTGGGGAACACACATAATTACGAGGACGGCGTGGATCTGACAGAGGCGCTGTGCGAAAAGCTGGGCTATAAAGGAAAGGTGGCTATCCTGGTGGGCAGCAAAGGTGCTCCCTGTCACGAAGACAGGGCCAGGGGCGCAGCCGATACCGTTGCCAAATATCCGGATATGCAGATAGTAGCCACCGAATACGATATGGATTCGATCGATCTGGCTTACGAGCTTACCCTGCAGATCTTAAAGGAATGCCCGGATCTTGACGGCATTATCTGCTGCAACATGAGCAATCCCGTAGGTGCGGCCAGGGCCATCACAGAGAAGAACAGCGCAGCGGTAATAGTGGGCATGGACCATGACCAGGAGGCGCTGCATTATCTTAATGACGGCGTTATCTATTGCCTTGGCGTGCAGGATTGCTATTCCATCGGCTTTGATACGATTCAGATAGCGGTAAAGATAGCGGACGGGAATATGCCCGGAGAGCTGTTTCCCGAGAAGACTAATGAGATAACGACGGTGATATATCAGAAGGATGCAGCGATGATGCTCGAACTGCTATATGGAGATGTCTTATGAAGAAGAAGAGACGGATAACGCCTAAAGTATTTATCTTTACGGCTGTCACAGGCGGCGTCATGATAATACTCGCGCTCGTGTTCAGCATGCTGTGGACTTCCAGGAGAACGGAATCCGCGACTAACGAAGCCGTGTCCGCGGTGAGTGAATTTTATCTGGAGGCTATGGCTGACAGGCGTGCCAGAACTATCACCAATCTGATAAACAGCAATTTTGAGCAGATGAAAAAGGCCATGCTCTTTATCGGGGATGAGAATATTAAGACTCAGGACGACATGCGCCGTTCCATAGGCAGGATCAAATCGCTTTTGTCGCTAAACCGCTTTGCGATAGTTGATTGCGACAATATAGTCTATACCCAGTATACAACCTACACCGGCGGGAGCAGGCATGCATTCCTGGCGGACGATACGATGGAAGACAGAAACATAAGTACTGTTTCTGTTTACGGCTCGTCCAGGCAGATCTGTCTGGCGGCGCCCACACCGGGGCTTAGGCTTATGGGCAAAGACATGAAAGCCTGCTTTGTCCAGATAGATATAAAGGAAATAGTCGATCTGCTGGCGTTCGACGATCAGGGCAGAACTTATTTCGGTCTGTATTCCTCAAGCGGGGAAAGCCTCTCCGGTACGGAGCTTGGAACGCATATAGCTGATAAGAACCTCTTTGAATCACTTAAGGGAGTGGTATCGGAAGAGGAGTGGAAAGAGAATCATGAGCATTTTGCAAAAGGCTTAAAGGGCAGCATCCGCTTTACGATCGACGGCGCCGAAGAGACTATCTGCTATGTGCCTGTTGAGGGTACGGATACACAGATGGCGGTACTGATACGCGAGAGCGTGATCAGCGATACCATTCACGATATCAGCGAGAAAAATATGACAGCCAGCCGCAATCTGATCATTTCGATACTGGTACTGCTTTTGCTTTTTGCGATATTGTTATTTATCGAATTTGAAATGATGTCCCGGTATAAGCTTGAAGACGAGAGGGAAAACAGCAGGCGTTTTCACAGCATGGCCAACACGGATTCGCTTACGGGTATTAGGAACAAACACGCATATTCCTTTACCGAATCGGAGCTGAATAAAAAGATAAAGAATAATGAGCTGACTAAGCTGGCGCTGCTCGTCTGCGATGTCAACGGGCTTAAGCTGGTAAACGATACGCAGGGACATGCAGCCGGCGACAAGCTTATAAAGGACGCCAGCCGTATGCTGTGCGAAAACTTTAATCACGGTGCCGTATTCAGGATAGGCGGAGATGAGTTTGTGGTGATCCTTCAGGAAAAGGGCTTTGATACCATGGACGAAACGATAGCCGCATTTAACAGCAAAGTGGAAGAGCATATCAAAACAAAAGAAGTAGTGATCGCTATAGGATATTCGGTATTAAATGAGAATGATGAGATGCTTCATGATGTGTTTGAACGCGCAGATCATATGATGTATATAAGAAAGAAGCAGTTAAAGGAGATGGGCGCTCCTTCAAGGGCGGAGTGATATCCGCCCGCTGTGCTTAATAAGCGCATCACGGGGATGACGCCCGGTGAATACGGGCTCACGTTTTTCCGGTGAGGCCTTTCATTCTTTTCTTTGTTTCGTACATCAGCTCATCGGCGCGTTTGACCACGGCATCGATCCCGTCGCCTTCGCCGTTATATACTGCCATTCCGTATGCTATCGATACCTTCTCTTCGGGAGCGGCATCGGATCCTTCGATTTTTTCCATCTCCTTAACAAAAGCATCCAACAGCTCTGTGCGCGCCTCATAAGAACGGCCTTCTAAGATGACCACAAATTCATCACCGCCGATACGGTAGACAGGGCTGCTTTTATACGTCATGCAGATCAGATGGCAGGCGTTTTTCAGGTATTCGTCTCCCTTATAATGCCCCAGTTCGTCATTGATGCGCTTAAGATTATTGACATCAAAAAGTACGATCCCGGCTTCGGAAAGGGTACCGGCAGCGATACGCTTTTTGAGTTCATCCAGCCTGGCTTCGTAAGCACTGCGGTTCTTGACGCTCGTAAGTGAATCGATATTGGACATTTCCCTTACATATTCGTTTACCGCTTTTAAGTAGATGCTCTTCTTGGAGTGCGCCATGGAAGAATTGATCTTTTCCATGAACAGCATCACTTCCTTGCTGGCGATACCGTCGTAGCAGTCGGAAAATACCACAAAGCCGATCTTGTGCGGACCTTCGTGGATAGGAAGGATCACGTACATATGGCAGGGATCGTCATCGCTGATACCCGGTACGAGCTGTGAGCTTTCGACATAGCGGATGTTCTGGATATTACCGTTGCGGATGGAAAAGATCACATCCTGCCGCTCGCTATAGTCGCTGTCGTCTGTGTAATCCAGATCGTATGAGGTGAGTGTCTTATAGGCGCATGCATCAAAGAGGATATGAAAATCATCTCCTTCAAAGAAATGTTCATGGCTTAAGGAATCCGAAAGGGTCTTGCGCAGTTCGTCCACGGATTCGCATTTGAGCATCAGGCGCTCCAGTCCGAAGATATGCCAGTTGCCGCGGTCTTTCTTACGGTTATTCTTAAACGCATCCGTGGCTACACGCAGCCTCTTTAAGGCAGGTCCGGGATCAAGCGTGCAGCCGCAGCTTTCCCTGGTGATGAAGCTGCTGGGGAGCTTTATCGTAGTATCCGTGGGGCGGCCGTTTAGCAGATCGGCCATCGTCTTTGCGCAGATAAACCCGTGCAGATGGCTGTCCGGATCGATCGAAGATATCGAAGGATAGAATATCTCTGTTTCAGGCAGGTTATCAAAACCTGTGATGATCACATCTTTGGGAACGCTGATCCCGTAATCTTCAAAGGTCGTGATCATGACCATGGCGATCTCGTCGTTGGCGCAGATAAAGGCATCGGGGAGCTTGCCTTTATTGGCAAAGTTCCTTGCGATCTCTGCAGCCTTAGCAAACTCCCAGTCAGAGTAAACCACGTTTTCGTCGGTGAAAGTCAGGCCGTGACTGAGGGCGGTATTTCGTACCGATTCCATACGTTCTGCGGAATCGCTGTTATCGGCGGTCCCGGCAACGAAGATGATATCCTTTACGCCGTGCTCTGTGATAAGATGGCGGGTTAAGTCGTTCATTCCGGAATCATTGTCCATGATGATATTGACGGCATTTTCGCGGGGAATGCCGTGGCTTATCACGGGTATGCCGACCTTGTTGCAGCGTGAGACCAGATCGTCCAAAACACCGGGGAAGTCGCAGAGATTTGATATGATTATAGCCCCGTCAAAATCCTTAAGGTCAGGCAGCTTAAATATCTTAAGCTCTCCGGAGCGTTCGCTTTCGGACTGGCCGTAGGTGGCGTAACACAAAAATAAATAGGTATCCACATCAAGTGATGAAAATCCATCGTGAACACCCCGCAGAAAACCGGCGAGTATATTGGAAGCCCATCCGGCAGAGAACAGGGCGATCTTCTTTCGTGACATACGGACACCTCATTTATTGATGGGACAGGTTACAAAGCCGATTATATCACAGATCGAATTCTATTGCCAGCGTCCATAAAAGCATATGCAGGATAACGGATCAAAAGATATTGACATTTCAAAAACGAGTGGTATAACGTTTATGGTTATTTCTCCGGGGACGGGGATGCAGCCTATTTTATGAAAGACCGCCAATAACGGTAGAAAGGAAGAGTATGAAAAGAAGAAAACTTATTACGATGACAGCCGGAGCTATACTTTTGCTTACTGCCTGCAGCACACAGACATCGGAGACCGACACAGCCGGCAACGCAGAGGAGAATGTTGCACAGACGGAAGCGGAACCGACGGCAGAACCCACACAGGAGCCAACTGCTACACCTACACCCGAACCTACGGCAACACCTACACCCGAGCCGGAACCGCTTGCGTGGTTTGATGAGAAGGGGCTTAAGATCACTCCGCAGGGAGATTTTACTTTTGACACGGTACTTATGTCGTCAGACGGCAGGGTGCTCATAGATATCGACACCTTCGAAAAAGAGAAGATCGATGTGCCCTCTAATGTGACGATAACTGAAACGACCGACGGCGCAGAGGACGGTTATAAAAAAGTGACTGCCGTATTCAACTGTGATTACAGCGCGGGCGCAGGCAAGATATGTTATGCATGGTCGAGCGCTTTTGACCGCTACAGCGGGGTATCCTTCGAAGTGGATCCCGATACCACCTATGGTAATGCATCCGAGCCGGGCGTGGTACAGATAAAGTACAAGGGCGAAGTATACGATGTGCGTATGGAATATGATGCACAACAGAACGGAAACACAGATACCTACACCGTTACCGTTATATGCCCTGAAGATTATGACGGAACAGTCTTTGATATCGGCTGTGCATATAAGGATCTTTCCGAAATGTATGATAAGATCGATCTGAAAAAGAAGCTGTATACGATAGATGAACTGCCTTACTACGGGGATCATTACAGCTACTATTATTTCAGCAGCAGCGATAAGTAAGCGTAAAAAACATACGGTATACACATTGCAGGCAGGCCTTTTGTAACGGGCCTGCCTTTTTATACCGGAAAAAATGCATAAAAAAAAGAAGAACCACGGCAATCTGCCGTGGCTCTTTTTAAGACCATCTTCCGTATACTACTTTACCGTCGGTGATACGGTTAAAACGGCTGAGCTGGATGACTCTTTCGCCGGTATCCTCATTATAGACAGTGACAAGATCACGATCGCGCTGCCAGCTTAAGTTCTTTATGAACTTTGCGGCCTTCCTCTTCATGTCTTCGATCGAAGTAGCGTAGATCTTGCGATCCTGCACTCCCTCAAGGACTCCGAACAGTTTTTTGTTTTCAAAAAGTCCAAACATAACTTTTTCCTCCTCCTTTTAGTCTCTCCTCAAGTTTTACAATTAATAATATAGCACATTTTCACAATTATCCTATAGTAAAATTCAACAAAAAATACAAAAAAGAGGCCTGATAATTCTCGATCCATTTGGAGAAAATCTATAGGACGCTTAAAAGCGGTATATCCCGAATGTATAAAGTGTGATATAATAATGAACGGTAATGTATAATAGGACCGGAACGGAGTCTATTATAATTCGGAGATACTGCAATGGTATATTTTGACGATCTGCCACTGGATGAAGATATTATGACAGCTTTAAGAGAGCTGTCCATCAATTATGTATTCCAGCCCATATTCCAGGCCGACGGAGAGACCGTTTATGCGTGGGAGGCGCTTATGCGTCCCACGGATATGAGCGTCACCGAACTTATCGAGGAATACAGGCAAAAGGATAAACTGCATGTCCTTGAGGTTGCGACTTTTTTCGGAGCCATGCAGGCGTATTTCTTAAGAGGATACAGTGAGAGAGTATCTATCAATTCCTTCCCTTCGGACTGCATGAAAGCCGAAGAGGCGGATGCCTTTCTGGAATACTTCGGAGAGGACATACGCGGCAGGATGATCATCGAGAGCCTTGAATATCCGTTTTTTTCGCAGTCACACTGGGATGAAAAGAGCAGATCGGTAAGATTTATGGATAATCTGCTGTCCGTGGATGATTTCGGCTGCGGGATCAATGATCTGGAAAAAGTGGAGATAATGACTCCGCATATCGTAAAGCTCGACAGGGAACTGATATCGGGTATAGACCACATACGCGAAAAACAGGATAATGTACAGGAACTGGTATTATACTTCCATTCAAAGAATATCCTGGTAGTAGCAGAGGGTGTGGAAGAAAAAGCGGAGTTTGATCTTCTTGTGGGGCTGGGAGTTGACCTTTTCCAGGGATATTATCTGGCCCGACCCGAATGATATCTGCGCAGCTGCCTGATATTACTGTATCTCAATTTCATATATATCCTTTATCGGGATCCGGGTGCCGTCATCCATGAGCACGCAGGAGAAAACAGGATCGACATTTTTAACGGGACCGCTGATCGTTTTATAAGAGCCGCCGTCCTTGCACATATCGTTAACAAAGTAAGTGATGGAAGCCCGGGGATGCCCGGATATGGTCATATAGAGATACTGGAGCTTATCGTTAAGCTCTGCGATCGCGGAATCATCGAGTTCGATGCGCTGATCCGTTAAACGTTCAGTTTCACGGACCGATTCTTCATAACCGGATAGCGCCGCAAAAGGCGCAAACTGTGCGGCACGCTTGAGCATGGGCATATGAGGCCGCTTCTTTGATTGGTAATGCGGATGGTCGATGATATCTGCATATGTATCCATGATATTTATCCTCCGTATTTCCTCTAAGCCGTCGTGAGCGGGCCCGGTCAGTCAGTCTTTAATAAATATAGAACGCGCGTTCGCTGCAGTCAATTGGTAAAACCACACAAACATTTTTATTAAGCAGAAGATACATACACAGACAATAAATATCCGTACAGACGGGGGGAGTGACGATATGAAGCTTATGCATATCGGTGACCTGCATCTGGGCAGGTCGCTGGGGGATTACGATCTGAAGGGTGACCAGGAATATATCCTGGACAGATTGATCGATATAGTGGATGAAAGGGCGGTGGATGCCGTGCTGATCGCGGGAGATGTATATGATAAAGCCATCCCCAGCGAAGCCGCGACCGGAATGCTCGACCGCTTTTTAAACAGGCTGGCAGAGAGAGATGTCTATACATACATGATCAGCGGCAATCATGATTCTGATGAAAGACTGAATTTCGGCAGCAGTCTCTTCGTGGCAAATCACATTTTCATTTCCGCAAAATATGAAGGTAAGCTATGCAGGCACACGTTAAAGAAAGGCGATGAGGAAGCGGACATATATCTGCTGCCTTTTGTTAAGGCGTCTCAGGTAAGGCATTTCCTGCCGGAAGCGGATATCGTGACCTATGACGATGCGGTAAGAGCCATAATCGAAAACGAGGATATAGATACCACACGCTGCAATATCCTTGTGGCGCATCAGTTCGTTACCGGCCAAGGTGAGGATCCCGCAACGGGAGGCTCGGAAAGCCTTGGCACGATCAGCGTGGGCCTGGTTGAAAAGATAGGGTGCGAGCGCTTTGATGACTTTGATTACGTGGCTCTGGGGCATATCCATTCACCGCAGCAGGTAGGGCGCAGTCAGGTGAGGTATAGCGGCTCGCCGCTTAAGTATTCCGCAAGCGAGGCTGATAACGCCAAATCCGTTCCGCTGATCACCATAGGCGGAAAGGGAGAAACTGATATAGAGCTTGTCCCGCTTAAGCCGCTTAGGGATGTGAGGCGTTTGAAGGGGAAGCTTAAGGATCTGCTGGATGCGGCTAATGTGACCGCACCGGATGACTTTATCTATGCGACGCTCACGGATGAGGAGATCGTCAACGATGCGATGGGGATATTCAGACAGATATATCCGAATACCGTAAAGATCGATTATGACAATTCCCATACGCGGGAGATCGAGCATGTGGATATATCGAAGATAGCTGATAACAGATCGTTTGATGATCTGATATGCGATTTTTACAGACAGATGTATGGCTGTGAGATAAGCAGTGAAGAAATGGATATCATGCGGGATGTAGCGCGGGAGGCGGGGGTATTACATGAAACCGATTAAACTGATAATAAGTGCCTTTGGACCATATGCCGGTGAGATGCCGGCGATAGATTTTACTGTCTTTGAGGAGAAGGGGCTTTTCCTGATATCCGGGGATACCGGCGCGGGAAAGACTACGATCTTTGATGCTATATGCTATGCGCTGTACGGCAGGACCAGCGGATCATACAGGGATACGAAGAACCTAAGGAGCGAGTACGCTAAAGACCAGACCGAGACCTTCGTGGATTTTTATTTCCTACACCAGGGCAAGGAATACCATGTATGGAGAAGGCCCGAATACGAAAGAAAGAAACTGCGCGGTGAGGGTATGACACCGGTAAGCGAAAAGGCGGTCTTTTATTCCGGTACGGATACGCCCATAGAGGGTAAGACCCAGGTGAACGATGCCATAAAGGAGCTGCTGCATATCGATGAAAAGCAGTTTAAGCAGATAGCGATGATAGCACAGGGAGAATTCTGGTCCCTGTTAAACGCCAGGACCGATGACAGGACAAAGATCCTAAGGACGATCTTTAATACCGGCGGATACAACAGCATTGAGTATAAACTCAAAGACCGTATGGATGCCGCATACAAGCTGAGGGTCAGGACGGAAGACAGCATAGTACAGTATTTTAATGATGCATATGCAGGGGAGGATGATGAAAACGCGCCCCGTCTGCAGGAGCTTAAGCAAAGGGCTAAAGGAGCGGCAAGCGCATGGAATATCGCAGAGATGATATCGGTACTTGAAAGTATCATTGAAGCCGATAAGCAAAAGCTTGCGGAGGAAGACTCAGGCCTTAAGTCGCTGGAAGAGCTGCTTGAAGAGAGCAGGAAAGAGCTGGCAACGGCCGAGACGAATAACGCCTTCATAAAGCGTGCCGGGGATCTTAAGATAAAGGAAAAGGAGCTGGAGGATAAGAAGGGCGGGATCGCGCAGAAAGAAGAGCTCTTAAACAGGCAGAAGCTGGCGCTAAGGGAAGTGAATCCGGTATTTACGGCATGGAAAGAAAAGGCGGATTCGCTTAAGGCACTGGCGGCGGGGATAGCCGCTAAGGAAGCAGCGATTAAAGACGCGGGGCTAAGATACGAAGAAGTGATCGCGGCAGCAGAGGAAGCAAAGAAGGCTGCGTCCGAAGCCGATGATCTGAAAAAGCTGGTCGTTAAGATAAGTGAAGAAGAAGATAAATACAGGCAGAGAGATAAGCTGATAAGCGAAACGGAGAGGCTTAAAAAAGAAAGCCGGGGCTTTGCCGTTAAGGAGCAGGAACTTAAGGAAAAGGAAGCGGCGCTTAAAGAGAAGATAAATACTCTTAAGGATACCATAAAGCAGCTTAAGGATACTCCGGAAAAACTGGCCGCAAATAAGGTGGCAGGAGAGAAGCTTAAGGATCTGCTGAGTGCTGTCGAGAGGATCATCTTAAGCAGGATACCGGCAGCAGAGCAGGCAAAGATTGAGCTTAAGGATGCCCAGGAGGCTTTTACAAAAGCCTTTGAAGCTTATGAGCGTGCGGTTAAAAACAGGATGGAAGCGGAGAGGATACTGGATAACTGCAGGGCCGGTATACTGGCTGCAGGCCTTAAGGACGGTGAGGAATGTCCTGTCTGCGGATCGATCCATCACCCGAAGCCGGCAGCTGTTCCTGATGAAGCAGTAAGTGAAGAAGAATTTAAACGCCTTAAGGCAGAGGAAGATAAAATGCAGGGCATAAAAGCCGATGCGAACACGGCGGCGGAAACCGCAAAGAGCAGGCTTGATCAGCTTGAAGAGAGCCTGCGCGGCGATATCCTTGACTGCCTTGAAAACAGCCTTATAGATACGGCGGCCGCTCATAAAGAGACCGCTGAGCTGATAAAAGACATTAAAGAAGCGGAAGTAAGCGTAAAAGAAAAGATAAGCAAAAACACGCAGGAGCTAAATGCGCTTACAAACGATAATAAAACTCTGGTAAAAGCCGGGGCTGGTCTGGAAAGCGCGCAGGGAGCAGAGACGGAAAAACTGGATAAAGAGCGTGAAGACTATATAAAGGGCAGGCAGGAAAACGAAAGATGCCTGGCCGAAAACGAAGCGGTACTCAAAACGCTTGAAAGCCTAAGCTATGAAAACTGGGAGACGGCAGCAGATAAACGTGAGTGTGCGCAGCAGCGGATAAAGGCGATAAGTGACCGTATAGAAGAAAGTGATAAGGCAAAGAAGGAGGCCGGCGAGAAACTGGCGTCCGAAAAGGCTGCGTTAAGCACGCTTAAGGAAACTGCTGAGAAAGAAGAAAAAGAAGAAGGGGAACGTAAAAAGAAACTTGATGATCGCATTGCCGGGCATGGATTTTCGTCGGTGGATGAGATGCGCGCTCTGCTTATCACCGAGAAAGAGATAGGTGAAGCCGAGAAGGAGATAAACAGCTACAGGCAGGAAGTGATCACGACCCGCAAGCTGCTCGAGGAGGCACAAAAAGACGCCAAAGGACGGGAGACGGTAGATATAGCTGCTCTTAAGGAAAAGTGCACAGCGCAGCAGGAGAGCGTAAGTTTAAAGCGCGATAGCGTAAATGCGGTAGCAAACAGGCTGCAGGGCAATGAGGACAAACTGGCAAAGATAGTTTCGAAAGAGCCGGAACTTACAAAGGCCGTTAAGGATCACAGCATATGCAGCAGATTATACACTCTCGTAAAGGGAACCACCGGAAACGGAAAGATCACACTGGAGCAGTATATTCAGGCAGCGGGCTTTGACGGGATAATAGCTGCAGCAAACAGGCGTCTGCTGCCCATGAGCGACGGCCAGTACGAGCTGCAGAGACAGGAAGATGCGTTGGGAAAGAGGAGCAGCAATTTCCTTGATCTGGAAGTGCTGGATTATTTTACCGGGCACAGAAGACCCGTAGGCAGCCTTTCCGGCGGAGAAAGCTTTAAGGCTTCGCTGAGTCTGGCGCTGGGCCTGTCTGATACGGTATCGTCCAATACAGGCGGTATACAGATGGATGCTCTGTTTGTGGATGAAGGTTTCGGAACGCTTGATAAGCACTCCATAGACGGGGCTATGGATATACTGGTAAATCTGTCGGGAGCCGGTAAGCTGGTAGGTATAATAAGCCACAGAGAAGAGCTTAAGGAAAACATACCTTCCCGGATACATATCGAAAAGAACAGGGATGGCAGTAAGCTGAGCGTGGAGATATGAGCCGGATACGATAAGCTTATTGACAACAAAGATTGCGCGAAATATAATATGACAAAACGCTTGCACCGTGATCCTACATGATGCAGGCATGATCTAAGGAGGCCCTGTCATGGCTCAGGAATATGAACAGTTATTATTAAAAAACCAGTTGTGTTTTCCGATGTATGCGTGCAGCAGGAAGATAGTGGGAAATTATACACCCTATTTAAAACCGCTGGGACTTACCTACACGCAGTATATCGTGATGATGGTATTGTGGGAAAAGGACAGTGTGAATGTAGGTCAGCTGGGCGAGATACTCCATCTTGATGCGGGTACGCTTACGCCGCTGCTCAAGAGGCTTGAGAAGGCGGGATATGTAAGCCGTGAGCGTTCAAAGGAAGATGAGAGGGTGACTGTGATAAGCATCACGCCCGAAGGGGAGGCGCTTAAGGAAAAGTGCATGGATATCCCCATGAAGATGGCTATGGAGGGATCGGCCTTAAGCGAAAAAGATGCAAAGGAGTTATACAGGCTGCTTTATAAATTCCTGGAAGGTTGAGCATATTTTTTTGCCGCAAATAAAGATTTTTATGCTATAATGGATTTACTTTTATATTGGGGGAAAGGAAGGTTTAAAATATGGAAAGCAGGATAATGGAAGCACTTGAGCAGGTTTTACCTTTGGTATCGGACATTACCGTACAGGATTTTCAGATCTCGCTGTGCAGCACTACCACTGCGCTGGGCACATGGAAAGCTAAATCCTTTGAGCTCCCCGGAGCTGTTCCCGGTCTTACGCTGGACCGCTCAAATCCCGCCCAAGCCAATATGCTCAACGCTATGGACAGCGGCAGGCAGTCGATCGACTTTATACCCAGGGAAGTACTGGGAGTTCCCATTAAAGGAATAGTAACGCCCATCAAGGAACACGGAGTGAGTGTGGGAGTTGTTACCTGCGCCTATTCCATGGAAAAAGAGCTTAACAATAAAGAAGCTATAGAAAAACTGGATACCAACTTAAACCAGGCAAGGGACAGCATAAAAGATATCGCGGGCCAAGCCCAGAATCTTGCCGAGCAGTTAAACAGCATCCAGACAGTTATCGAGAACGTGCGTGAAAAGGTCAATCAGGCGTTCCGCATGGTCAATACGATACAGGGAAATGCAAAGAAGTCCAATATACTGGCTCTTAATGCTTCTATCGAAGCAGCCAGGAGCGGTGATGCCGGAAGGGGCTTTGCCGTAGTCGCATCCGAGATGGGAAAGCTGGCGCAGGTGAGCGGTGATTCCGCAAAGGATATCGATCTTACGTTAAAAGAGATCATGGACGAAGTAGCTAAGGTTACCAAGGCCGTTACCGATGCAAACGAAGCAGCCGGCACTCAGGCACAGACAACGCGTCAGGTAAATGGTGCGCTCAGTGATATATCAAAGTCGGTTAGCGATATCGTGGATTATAATTCATAAATGCTGATACATATGTTTTTAAAGAAGGGGCAGGTCCCCTTCTTTTTTTTGCGGAAAATTAAAGATTTTTTAAGAAATGAAATGTTAGGGTGGAACAAAGAAAAGTATCCAAAATAGAAATGAGGTAGAAAAAATGGGAAAGGTTTGTCTGGAAGCGGTCGATCTGTGCAAGACTTATATAGTCGACGGATACAGTAACAATGTGTTGCAGAATATCAATCTGAAGATCGAAGAAGGTGAGTTTGTATCTATCATGGGCCCCAGCGGATCGGGCAAATCCACGCTGCTTTACACGATAAGCGGCATGGACAACATGACGGCGGGGACGGTCGTGTTTGACGGCGAAGATATCTCAAAGCTTAATGATAAGCAGCTTACCAGGCTGCGCCTCCTTAAGATGGGTTTCATTTTCCAGCAGATGTATATGATGAAGAAGCTGTGCATCATGGATAATATAGTCCTTCCCGGATACCAGGCAAAGCTAAGATCCAGGGACGAAGTAAATAATGATGCCACATCGCTTATGAGAAGGCTGGGGATAATAGAGATCGCAAACAGGGAGATAACAGAGGTGTCCGGCGGACAGCTGCAGAGAGCCTGCATGGCAAGAGCGCTGATCAACAATCCTAAAGTACTCTTTGCCGACGAGCCGACGGGAGCACTTAATTCCAAGGCGTCCACGGAGGTGCTTAACGAACTGGTAAAGGCAAATGAAGCAGGGACCACGATACTGATGGTAACCCACAGCGAAAAAGTGGCGGCAAGCAGCGACCGTATCATCTATCTGATGGACGGCGACATACAGGGAGAGTTAAAGCTTGGAAAAG
>JAFRXH010000046.1 GCA_017437785.1 Lachnospiraceae bacterium | reverse complement strand
GGATGAAGATCGTGCCTGCGGACAGATATGATGCAGTCGTATATTATTACGAGGTGAATCCCATCGATCCGATCCATTACTGATGCGTCAAGGAGACAACATATGAAATATATCCTTATTCTGAGTGTGGCGGTAAATATCTTTCTGCTGATGAAAGTTACGGCGATGCGTCTTTCGCTCAAAGAGCTGAGATGCGGTTTTTCGGAAAGGATAAGCTTAAACAGCAATAAGCTTTTAGGCGTATCGAGCAGGGATAAGGAAGTAAGGGCTCTGACCAAAGCCCTGAATGAAATGCTGGTGGCCCTCAGGGAGGCTTTTCATAAATATGAGCGTGGCGATGCGGAGATCAAAACGGCGATCACCAACATTGCCCACGATCTGCGTACGCCGCTCACAGCTATCTGTGGTTATCTGGAACTGGGCGAAAAGTTGGAAAAATCACCTGAGCTTAAACACTATCTTGATGTGATAGCCGAGCGTGCGGAGCATATGAAGAAACTGACCGAAGAGCTTTTTGAATACGCCCTCATAAGCGGAGGAGAGATTAGGGAAGATAAACAGGAGATATGCATAAATACTGTTCTTGAAAATGCCATCATGAATTATTATCCGGCCTTTTCAAAGCGCGGGATAGAACCTGAAGTGGATATATGCGAAACAAAGATCAGCCGCAGACTCTACCCCTCCTATGTTGAACGCATCATCTCGAATCTGTTAAGCAACGCATTAAAATACAGTGATGACGATCTTAATATCACTCTGGAAAGTAACGGTAAGCTGACAGTATCCAACTCTTCCGCGGAGCTTTCAGCGGTGGATGTTAACCGTCTCTTCGACCGCTTCTTTACGGTTGAAAGCGCCAGAAACCATTCTACGGGTCTGGGCTTATCCATAGTGAAACTGTTTGCCGAAAGAATGAACTGTCCGTTAAGCGCTAAATATGAGCAGGGAAAAGTGATCATTGAGATCATTTTCTGACAGGCACCTTAAGGTAGCAAAAATGCTAACGGCGCATACTTGAAACATTCCTGTGGATTGGGTATAATGCCACAGGATAAAGGAGGAAGAAAATTATGGAAGGTGATTTCAAAAACTTTAACAAAAAGATCATCAATGAGCCCCCCAAGCTGAATATGGGGAAGCTTGGGAAGCTGATCCCGGCGATAGTGATCATAGTTCTGATCATGATCGCAGTGAGCGGATCGTTCTATAACGTATCCGAGCAGCAGAATGCGGTAGTTACCATGTTCGGCAAGGTGATACGAACCGATACCGCAGGATTGTATTTTAAGATACCTTTTGTACAGAGAGTGAAGATGGTGGATATCACCACTCACGGTACCGGCGTGGGATATACTCTGGATAATTCCGGGCAGAACATTCCCGATCCGGGCAACGGTATAATGATAACCTCCGATCTGAACCTTCTGGATATTGACTTCTATCTGGAGTACAGGGTATCGGATCCCGTGGCTTATCTGTATTCATCGGACAAACCGGAAGAGATACTCAAGAACATCGCACTTTCGAGCATACGTTCCATTGTTGCGGATTATACTGTTGACGAAGCAATGACCACATCAAAGGGACAGATCCAGGCGGATGTTAAGGAAGATATGATGCGCGAGCTCACCGAGCATAACATAGGTCTTTCGGTGGTAAACATCACTGTTCAGGATTCCGAGCCGCCTACCGACGAGATCAAGCAGGCATTCAAGGCTGTCGAAACCGCAAAGCAGGGCGCGGATACGGCAAAGAACAATGCGCTGGCATATCAGAACGAACAGCTTCCTTCTGCTGAGGCTAATGCGGATAAGATAGTGCAGACAGCAGAAGCAACTAAGGAGTCAAGAATAGCCGAGGCACAGGGACAGGTGGTAAGATTTGAAGAGATGTATGAGCAGTACAAGCTTTATCCTTATATCACCAAGAAGCGTATGTTCTATGAGACGATGGAAGATGTGATGCCTTCTCTCAAGGTCATCATAAGTGACGGAAGCACCCAGACAATGTTGCCTTTGGATTCCTTTGGCACTGCGAGTGAATAAGGAGGATATATAAATGAAGAAGATAATTCTTGCGATAGTTATCATCCTGGCGCTCATAACCCTGGGAGCGTCGGTATACACGGTAGAGTACAATGATGCAGGGATAGTTAAGCAGTTCGGAAAAGCTGTAAGGGTGGAAACGAATGCAGGCTTGCATTTTAAGATCCCTTTTATACAGGATGTACAGGCTATTTATGTAGGTAACAGGATCTATGATATTCCCCAGAGTGATGTCATAACCAGGGATAAAAAATCAATGATCGCCGATGATTACGTTATCTGGACGGTAAAGGACGTGGTCAAGTATTATCAGACCCTGGGAGGAGTGAGCGCAAGGGCTGAAGAGCGTATCGATGCGGCTGTATACAATGCCACAAAGAATATCATTTCTTCCATGACCCAGGATGAGGTGATCGAGGCACGCGGTATCGAGCTTACCAACCTGATCACACAGAAATCCAATACCGATATAACAGGATACGGTATCGAGATACTTACCGCAGAGATAAAGGCGCTGGATCTGCCGGAGGATAACAAGGCAGCGGTTTACGAGCGTATGATATCAGAGCGTGGCAATATCGCAGCCGGCTATACCGCAAAGGGTGAGGCTGAAGCGCAGAAGATAAGGAATGAGACCGATAAACAGGTTGCCATTACTCTTGCAAATGCAAAGAAAGAAGCAGAGACCTTAACGGCAGAAGGTGAAGCCGAATACATGCGTATCCTTTCCGATGCATATAATGATGCCGACAAAGCTGATTTCTACAACTTTATCAGAAGTCTGGATGCGATCAAGGCTTCTCTTAAGGGCAGCAATAAAACCCTGATCCTGGACCGTGATTCCGAGATCGCAAAGATCCTTTACGGAGAAGACCTGGGTGATGTATCAGACATGGTATTCCCTGCGATAACGGATGCAGTGCAGGCGGATGCTGAAGAAGATGCAGCTGATATAGAATAAAGACAACAGAATAGGTTTGGATCTCCGGGAGGCAACAGCTGTGGCTGCTGCCTCCTTTTTGCCGGAAAGTGCCGCTTGCGGGAGAGCCGTTCATGTGGTAAAGTATCTGGGGGCAATTTTATAGGAGGATATATTTGATATGGGTGGATTTTTTGCTACGGCACAAAAAGAGGATTGTGTTTTTGACCTGTATTTCGGAACCGATTATCATTCTCATTTAGGCACCAGGCGCGCGGGAATGGTGGTGTACGGAAAGAAAGGATTTAACCGCGCTATCCATAATATAGAGAGCGCACCGTTCAGGACCAAATTCGATAAGGATACCCACGAGATGGAAGGTTACATGGGCATCGGATGTATATCGGATTATGAACCGCAGCCCCTTATAGTCAGGTCACATCACGGCACCTATGCCATAACCACAGTCGGAAAGATCAATAATACCGACGCTCTTACGGATAAGATAATCAACAGCGGGAGCCATTTCATGGAGCTCTCCGGCGGTACGATCAATGCTACCGAGCTGGTAGCGGCTCTCATCAACCAGAAAGATAATATTATAGAGGGTATTAAGTATGCGCAGGATTCGATAGACGGATCCATGAGCATCATGCTTCTTACTCCCCAGGGTGTATACTGCGCCAGGGATAAGATGGGAAGGACGCCTATAATACTTGGAAAGAAAGAAGAAGGCTATTGTGCTTCCTTTGAATCTTTTGCATTCCAGAACCTTGGTTATTCACCTATGCGTGAACTGGGACCCGGAGAGATAGTGGTAATGACGCCCGAAGCGGTACAGACCCTTGCAAAGCCGGGGACCAAAATGCGTATATGTACTTTCCTCTGGGTATATTACGGCTATCCTTCATCGGTATATGAAGGTGTATCCGTTGAACGCATGCGTTACAACTGCGGGGCCAAGATGGCAAAGAGGGATATGGAGAATAAGCCGGGGGCAGATATAGTAGCCGGAGTTCCCGATTCGGGTACAGCACACGCTGTCGGTTATGCAAACGAGTCGGGTATTCCTTTCTCAAGACCCTTTGTTAAGTATACTCCTACCTGGCCCAGGAGCTTCATGCCCACGATCCAGTCAAAAAGAGACCTGATAGCCAGGATGAAGCTTCTGCCTGTTCATGAGCTTATTGACGGGCACAGTATTCTGCTGATAGATGATTCCATAGTCCGCGGCACGCAGCTGCGTGAGACAACGGAATTTTTGTATAAGAGCGGGGCAAAGGCAGTTCATGTACGTCCTGCCTGCCCGCCCATAATGTTTGGCTGCAAGTATATAAACTTCTCACGTTCCAATTCTGAGATGGAGCTGATCGCCCGCCGGGTGATAGCGAAAGAGGAAGGCGAAGATGTAAGCCGTGACGTGCTCGAGGATTACTGCAATCCCGATTCAGACCGTTATCACAGGATGCTGGATAGGATAAAGGAGCAGATGGGCTTCACCAGCCTGGCATATAACCGTCTGGACGATATGATGGAGGCTGTGGGTATCGATAAGGATATGCTGTGTACCTACTGCTGGGACGGAAGAGAATAGTTGAAATTTCGTGGCGTATGTACTAAAATATCCGTTGGTTGCAATAAACATTTTACAATATAAAGGAGCGAAAAAATGAACCTTTCACCACTTCAGAAAGCAAGATATGAGTATTCACCCAAGCTGCCCGGAATGCTCAGAAACGGTATTTCCGATATCTGCGTTAAGGAAGGCAGCGCAACGGCCAGTGTAGCTGATCAGGATAAGATCAAGGCGCTGTTCCCCAATACATACGGCAAGAGCGAGATCACCTTCGAGAAGGGAGCAAACACTTCTGCAACAAAGAAGCAGGTTGTAGGCGTTATCCTTTCAGGCGGACAGGCTCCCGGCGGACACAATGTTATCTCCGGTCTTTATGACGCGCTGAAGGCTACCAATAAGGACAATGTACTTTACGGCTTTAAGGGCGGCCCCGATGGCCTTCTTAAGGACGATTATGTAGAGTTTGATGACAAGTTCATCGACGCATACAGAAATACCGGCGGTTTCGATATCATCGGTTCCGGCCGTACCAAGTTAGAGACTAAGGAGCAGTTTGCTATCGTAGCAGAGAACGCTAAGAAGAACGGTCTTACCGCTATCGTTATCATCGGTGGTGATGATTCAAACACAAATGCTGCTACTCTTGCAGAGTATATGGCAGCAAATAATACCGGCGTTCAGGTTATCGGCTGCCCCAAGACCATCGACGGTGACCTTAAGAATGAGGATATCGAGGCTTCATTCGGTTTTGATACCGCTACCAAGACATATTCCGAGCTGATAGGAAACATCGAAAGAGATGCAAATTCCGCTAAGAAGTACTGGCATTTCATCAAGGTTATGGGACGCAGCGCTTCACACGTAGCTCTTGAGTGTGCGCTTAAGACCCAGCCCAATATCTGCCTTATAGGCGAGGAAGTGGCTGCAAAGAAGATGTCACTTTCACAGATCACAAACTATATCGCTGATGCTGTTGAAAAGCGCGGCAATAACGGAAACAACTTCGGTGTGGCTATCATCCCCGAGGGTATCGTTGAGTTTGTTCCCGAGTTTTCCGCTCTTATCGCAGAGATCAACGAGCTTCTTGCAGGCGCTAAGACCGAAGAGTTCAATGCTCTTCCCGACTGGGCTGCAAAATATGATTTCATTAAGAAGGGCCTGAGCGCAGAGTCCTTCAAGGTATTCGATATCCTGCCTCAGGGCATCCAGCAGCAGCTCTTCCTTGAGAGAGATCCTCACGGTAACGTACAGGTTTCGCTCATCGAATCTGAGAAGCTCTTCTCCGAGATGGTAAAGAACGAGCTGGCCAAGAGAAAGGCGGCAGGTACATATAAGGGCAAATTCGGTGCACAGCATCACTTCTTCGGATATGAAGGAAGATGCGCATTCCCTTCAAACTTCGATGCAGATTACTGCTACTCACTGGGTTATAACGCATTCATGCTCATCCAGTACGGATATACCGGTTACCTTTCAAAGGTTTCCAATCTGTCAAAGCCCGCTGAGGAGTGGGTTGCAGGCGGTATGCCCATCACCAAGATGATGAACATGGAAAGAAGAAACGGTGAGGACAAGCCGGTTATCAGAAAGGCTCTGGTCGAGCTTGACGGCAAGCCCTTCAAGTTCTTCGAAGCTCACAGGCAGGAGTGGGCTGTTGAGACCGCATTCACCTATCCCGGAGCTATCCAGTACTACGGACCCGCAGAGGTATGCGACCTTACAACCATTACCCTTGCACTTGAAAAAGGCTGAGATGATCAGTAGTAGACGGGGCCCCTGCGGCCCCGTTTTTTTTATGCACAGGGTCGCCGAAAGGAAAGGAAAACGTTGCCTTGCGGGTGGAATATATATGTGATATCATCAGAAAAGAAACAAAGGGATTTTGGATCCGCACAGCGGTAAAGAGGACAACGGGATAAATATTGAGCTTCAATGCTGCGGGGAGATCCTGGTGCTGGCGTTACCGCTTAAATACGAACTGGACGGCCGTATAGTCTACACGCATGGTTATTCTGCTTCTTTAGCGTATCTCTTGTGTGTCATCTATATAATATCGACTATCATCACCACCTTTGCATACCGGAAGGATATGCCGGGAAGGCGCTTTACGGCAATGATCCTCTGGCAGGGGATATTTTGATAATGACAAGACCAGGCATGTTTTATCCGGCATGGCAGACATCATGCACAGGATGGATATGAGCATGGTATCTGAAGGAATAGAGACAAAAGAGCAGGTAAAAGCCATGGAAGAGATGGGTGTGGAGTATATACAGGGGTTCTATTTCTCAAGGCCTGTTCCTGAAGATAGTTTTCCGGAGTTCCTTATGAAGAATAATAAAGGATATAAACAGTAAGGATGGGCTTTACCGTGAAAAAGAATAACGGTATGATAAAAGGAATACTCTGTATCATGCTGGCTGCACTGGGCTTTTCGCTGATGACTTTTTTTGTGCGTCTGTCGGGAGATGTACCTACCATGCAGAAGGCGTTCTTCAGGAATTTCTTTGCCGCTGTCATCGCGCTGATACCGATACTTAAGTCAGAAGATAAATTCCGCATTAAAAAAGGCTGCTTTCCGGATATAGCTTTCAGATGCTTATTCGGTACCAGCGGGCTTATCTGTAATTTCTATGCCATTGACAGGCTGGGTATCGCCGATGCAAATATGCTTAATAAGCTGTCGCCCTTTTTTGCGATCCTTTTATCGATCCCCCTGATCAAAGAAGTGCCGAATGTGGTGGATATCGTATCCACTATTGTGGCCTTTATAGGTGCGCTGTTCATAATAAGGCCCGGAGGGGATGTTTCTGTCTTTCCCGCGCTTATGGGGCTTTACGGCGGCTTTGGCGCCGGAACGGCGTATGTGTTTGTGAGAAGGCTGGGTATAAAGGGCGAACGCACACCTGTGATAGTGCTTTGTTTTTCGCTGTTTTCGTGCTTTGTGACGGCGCCGTTTCTTATATTTGACTTTCATCCGATGAGCGGATGGCAGTGGCTCTGCCTTATACTGGCCGGGCTGGGTGCATCGCTTGGCCAGTTCAGCATCACTACCGCCTATAAGTTTGCACCTGCAAAGGAAATATCAGTATTCGATTACACCCAGGTTATATTTGCGGCGCTGCTTGGCATGATCTTTCTTAACGAGACGCCGGTGCCTTTAAGCATTGCCGGCTATGTCATCATCATCGGTACCGCTGTTGTGCGCTGGTATTACCTTAAAAACAGGTGATCAGTTTCCTTTTTTGAGCTTTGTGTACAGGTTAAGATATTCTATCAGAGGCCGCCTTACGGTGTCATCTTTGCTGTTTAATGTTTCGATAATGGATTGTGGTATCTGTACGTCTTCGCCCAGAGAGGATCTGCCGCGTATTATATAATCCATGCTGGTATCCAGTACTTTACAGAAACTTATCATGTATTCATAGGAAAAACGTGATTTGCCACGCTCTGCCATACTGAGGTGTTTGACGGTGATCTGCATAGCATCGGCCACCTGGTCCTGGGTCATGTCATGGGATTCCCTTACCTGCTTCATCCTCCTGCCTATGCTCTTTGAGAGTTGTTCGTCGTATTTCTTCATAGAGACCCCCTTTTTAGGTGTATAGGACTATACTTGAAAATATAAAGATTTAAGAGATGGATTAAAAAGGTTTAAGCGGTGCAATACACTGCACTCCATAGGTGTATAAGAAGCGCCGGAGACACTGTGAATAAAGCTTTTGGGGCATGGGGCCCCTGCAGGGAAATTTTTTCGGGAAACTTAAGGGCGCCCGGCGGGAAGACATTGTATTTTGCTTGAAATAAAGCGCTTTATATGCTAAAATCATTTGATGCGATTTTTCGGGAGGAAGTAAATATGAGCGATCAATACAGAACACTTACATTAAAAGAGATCGGAGAGGATAAGATAGGCCGGGAGGTCAAAGTGGCCGGATGGGTAGAGAATATCCGTGACCACGGCGGCGTTTCCTTTATAGACCTGCGTGATATGTACGGCGTGGTACAGGTCGTATTAAGAGACACCTCTTTACTGGAGGGGATCACCCGTGAGGACTGCGTGTCCATACAGGGACCTGTTGAGAAGAGGGATGAAGAGACTTATAATCCCAAGATCCAATCCGGTACCGTTGAAGTTGAGGCGAAGAGTGTGACGGTCCTGGGCAAGGTATACCGCCAGCTGCCCTTTGAGATAATGACTTCAAAGGAGACCCGTGAAGAGGTGCGCCTTAAGTATCGTTATCTTGACCTGCGTAATGCAAAGGTCAAGGATAATATATTATTCCGTTCCGAAGTTATTGCTTTCCTTCGCAGGAAGATGACGGATATGGGATTTGTTGAGATACAGACCCCCATACTCTGTGCGTCATCGCCTGAAGGAGCAAGGGATTATATAGTTCCTTCAAGAAGATATAAGGGCAAATTCTACGCCCTGCCCCAGGCACCCCAGCAGTACAAGCAGCTTTTGATGGTGTCCGGTTTTGATAAATATTTCCAGATAGCACCCTGCTTCAGGGATGAGGATGCAAGAGCTGACCGTTCACCCGGCGAATTCTACCAGCTGGATTTTGAGATGAGCTTTGCTACCCAGGAAGACGTATTTAAGGTAGGAGAGGAAGTTCTGGCAGAGACCTTTAAGAAGTTTGCACCGGAAGGATTCAGTGTTACGGATGCGCCTTTCCCTGTCATTTCCTACAAACAGGCTATGCTTGAGTTCGGTACCGACAAGCCGGATCTGCGCAATCCGCTGCGGATAATAGATGTCAGTGAGTTCTTCTCACGCTGTACTTTTAAGCCTTTCCACGGAAAGACCGTACGTGCGATCAATGTGCACAGCCAGATGAGCAAGGGATTCCACGAAAAGCTCCTTAAGTTTGCACAGGGCATAGGCATGGGCGGCCTTGGCTACCTCGAAGTACAGGAAGACTTAAGCTATAAGGGACCCATAGACAAGTTCATCCCCGATGATATGAAGGCAGAGATACGTGAACTGGCCGGGCTTAATGCGGGCGATACCATTTTCTTTATCGCAGATAAGGAAAAGCAGGCGTCACTTTTTGCGGGACAGATCCGTACTGAACTGGGAGAGAAGCTTGATCTGATAGAGAAGAATGCATACCGCTTCTGCTATATCAATGATTTCCCTATGTATGAATATGATGAGACGGAGAAGAAGATAGGCTTTACCCACAATCCTTTCTCCATGCCCCAGGGTGGTTTGAAGGCACTTGAGGAAGAGGATCCCCTTACCATACTGGCTTATCAGTATGATATAGTATGTAACGGTGTGGAGCTTTCTTCCGGTGCAGTGCGTAACCACGATATGAAGATAATGGAGAAGGCCTTTGAGATAGCAGGCTATGATAAGGAAGTGCTGGCAGCGAAGTTCGGTGCTCTTTACAATGCATTCCAGTTCGGTGCACCCCCTCATGCAGGTATGGCGCCCGGCGTGGACCGTATGATCATGCTGCTTAAGAATGAAGAGAATATCCGCGAGGTTATAGCATTCCCCATGAGCGGAACGGCACAGGATCTTATGTGCGGTGCACCTTCGGAAGTTACGGAGCTGCAGCTGCGTGAGACCCATATCAAAGTAAGAGACTGACAAAAAGGCCGGGTGGTTAAAATGGCAAACGTTATAAGTGACGAAACAATAGAATACGTCGGTATACTTTCAAAGCTGAAACTGGATGATGCAAAGAAAGAGCAGGCTAAGAAAGATCTGGAAGAGATGCTGGATTATATAGACCAGCTGGGAGAACTGGATACCGATGGCGTAGAACCGATGAGTCATGTTCATCCCGTAAGCAACCGCTTCCGTGAGGATGTTGTTACCAATGGCGATGAACGCGAAAAGATACTTAAAAATGCTCCGGAGGAAAGAGACGGAGCATTCGTGGTACCCCGTACTTTTGACTAGAAGATAGGAGGCAGATGAGAGAGAACATTTTCATCGGAATCCTTTTACTTGTCACTACCGTCGCATATTCGCTCATACTGGTTCATATATATAGCAATACCAATACGGCTGAAGATGCGGCTGAGTATGCTGCGGTCTCGGAAGATAGCATATCTTCGGATGAGGCCGCTTATCTGATTGAAGATGAACCCCGGGGAGGGGGCGTATTCCAAAAGCCTGCAGGTAAAGGCAGGAAAGAAGACGCGGCCGTGGAAGAAAAGCAGGCAGTATCGGAAGATGCGGCCGCTGTGTCACAGGACGGTATAGCGGAGGATAAGCCTGACGGGTCGATGCAGACTATAATGCCCCATGTTCAGACAATGAGACCTTCGGTCTCTACCGCTAGCTTAAGGGGGCTCACCATATGGACCGAGGATAAGGAAGATGAGGATAAGCAGCCTCCTCTGCCCGATCCCGAAAATATCATCATAGATCTGGATTATAATTCCGATGTGGATGATACGGCAGCACTTCGTGTAGCGGCTATACTTGACCGCATGGGGAGGATAAAGCTTAAAGCAGCCATGGCCTCCACCGGCGGCGAAAAGGTATGCAAAGCCATGCATGCCCAGCTTTCTTATGACGGATACGGAAACATACCGATAGGAGCATCAGCGGAAAATACTCCGGGCGGTTCGCCTTATTGGGATGATCTGATAAATCATTATTTTACCGCGGGTGATTACAGGCTTTATAACAGTGTTGAGCTCTATAAGCAGATACTGCGTGAGCTTGACAGGACCGAGAAGGAAAAAGCAAAAGAGCGGAAGCTCTTTATGGATCTGTTTGAATGCAAGGAAGAGGATCTGCCGCCGGAGCTTAAGGAGGTTGAAAAACTCCGTATAGTCACCACGGGATATCTTGTAAATGTGGCAGGGCTTCTTAAGGATCCGGAAGGATACAGCCTGGTAAGCCGTTACGTGGATTCTATATGGATCACAGGCGGTATATACCTGCAGGGAGACGATCATAATTTTATCGTCACCAGATCCTGTGCGGATGCGGCAAGATATGTGCTCTCTTCATCTCCGGTGGGGCTGGTCTTCAGTTCCAGCGCATCTATAGAGAACGAAGACGGCAGCGTGATCTTCTGCGGATCGGGGATACAGTACCTGGATAAAAAGGGGACAGATCCCGTAGCCATGGCATACAGGGATTATGCAAAGGCCAATAATACATCGCTGGTGGGCGGGCGCAATGCATGGGATCCCTTCTGCCTCTGGGCGGCTTCACTGCCCATGGAAGAGACTAACCTTCATCTTGAAGCAGTCAATATGATGATAGGAGATACCGGTTATAACCGTTTTTCATATGATCTTCCGCCTAATTGTCAGATAATAAGGCGGAATACTACCGAACTTGGTTGGTATACCGCGCAGATAGAAGGGTTTATCAATGCGGGGTACAGATAAATTAAAGCAGGAGATAAAAATGGAACTTAAGCAGTTGAGCGCTCTGGAGCTGGGAAAAAAGATAGCTGCAGGGGAAGTAAAGGTAAAAGAAGCGGTGGATGCGGCATTTGCCGTATCGGATGAGAAAGAAGCCGATATCCACAGTTATATCACTATCGATAAGGAAGGGGCATATGCAGCGGCCGAGAAGGTCCAGCAGGCCATAGATAAAGGAGAACTCAGTTCACCCCTTGCCGGCGTCCCTGTTGCGATCAAGGATAATATGTGCACGGAGGGGATTCTTACCACCTGCGCATCAAAGATACTCTGCAATTTTGTGCCTACCTATACGGCCACAGCTGTCGAAAAGCTTAAGGCAGCCGGTGCAGTGATCTTAGGCAAGACCAATATGGACGAATTTGCCATGGGCTCTACAACAGAGACTTCTGCTTATGGCGTGACCAGGAATCCCCGCAATATTGCACATGTACCCGGAGGCTCATCCGGAGGATCGGCAGCAGCCGTGGCTGCGGAGGAATGTTTCTACGCCCTGGGATCTGATACAGGCGGATCTATACGTCAGCCCGCAGGATACTGTGGTGTGGTAGGTATCAAGCCTACCTACGGTACCGTATCAAGATACGGACTGGTGGCATACGGATCGTCGCTGGATCAGATAGGACCGCTGGCAAAAGACGTGAGCGATGCCGCTGCCGTACTGGAAGCAATAAGCGGTTATGATGAAAAGGATTCCACATCCATAGACAGAAAAGATTTGGATTTTACGGCTTCCCTTAAGGAAGATGTTAAGGGCGTGCGTATAGGTATACCCCGCGATTACTTCGGGGAGGGCCTGGATCCCGAAGTGGCTGCTTCGGTAAAGGCTGCTGCTGCTGCGCTTAAGGAAGCGGGAGCTGTTGTAGAGGAGTTTGACCTGGCACTGGTCAAATACGCGATCCCTACATACTATACCATAGCTGATGCAGAGGCCAGTTCAAACCTTGAACGTTTTGACGGCATCAAATACGGCTACCGTACTGAGGATTACACGGATCTGCATGATATGTATAAAAAGACCAGGAGCGAGGGCTTCGGACCTGAAGTACAGCGCCGTATCATGCTGGGAAGCTTTGTGCTGTCATCCGGATATTATGATGCATATTATCTGAAAGCACTGAAGGTTAAAGCCCTGATAAAGCAGGCATTTGACGATGCTTTCAAGAAGTATGACGTGATACTGGGGCCTGTGGCACCCACTACGGCACCTAAGCTGGGAGAGAGCCTGTCAGATCCGATGAAGATGTATCTGGGTGATATCTATACGATATCCGCAAATCTTGCCGGTATACCCGGACTGTCAATTCCGGTCGGCAGGGATGCGGCGGGGCTGCCTATAGGTATGCAGCTCTTTGGAGACTGCTTTAAGGAGGATGTTATAATCCGTACCGGATATACATACGAAAAGATCCGCGGGGCATTTTGATAAGCGGACCACGGTCATCCTGAGCGAAGCGAAAAAGTGAAGCAGGAAATCTATGATTTCCGAAGCTGAACTTTCCTGCTTGGGGATCTTACCTCGCGGATCATATACACTATGGAGGGAAAAATGAAGAAAATAAAAGCATACTTCGAAGATTTGGATGCAAGCGTTATTTCAACCCGCAGGGTTATGTTTCTTGAGACCCTGGTAGCTTTGCTTTTGGGCATTATCATAGGCATACTTATCGCGCCGCCCAGAAAGCTGAAGATGGGATGCAATAACGGCAATAATAATGTTGCTGACGGCTGCGGCTGCGGCAATGGCCGGTGCTGCGGCGATGAAGATGATGATACAGAGAATGATGAGGATAAGAGGGAGAACGACTGATGTCAAGAGAGTACGAAACAGTCATAGGTTTGGAAGTGCATGTTGAGCTTGCTACAAAGACAAAGATATTCTGCGGCTGCTCCACACAGTTCGGCGGGGAAGTGAATTCCCATACCTGCCCGGTCTGTACGGGTATGCCCGGATCGCTTCCGGTGCTTAATAAACAGGTTGTGGAATATGCCATAGCCGTAGGTCTTGCCACCAATTGCGAGATCACCAGACACGGCAAGTTTGACCGCAAGAATTACTTCTATCCCGATAATCCCCAGAATTACCAGATATCCCAGCTTTATCTGCCTATCTGCAGGAACGGGTATGTAGAGATAGAGACTGAAGCAGGCGGGAAAAAGAAAGTAGGTATCCATGAGATACATATGGAAGAGGATGCGGGCAAGCTGATCCACGATGAGTGGGGAGATGTGTCCCTGGTGGATTACAACCGTTCGGGCGTGCCCCTTATAGAGATAGTGTCCGAGCCCGATATGCGCAGTGCGGAAGAGGTCATTGCATATCTTGAGAAGCTGAGGATGTTCATCCAGTATCTGGGAGCATCGGACTGCAAGCTCCAGGAAGGCTCGATGAGAGCGGATGTCAATCTTTCCGTGCGTCCTGTGGGCAGTGACAAGTTCGGAACCAGGACAGAGATGAAGAACCTGAATTCCTTTACTGCCATTACCCATGCGATAGAGAATGAGCGTGAGAGACAGATAGATATCATCGAAGCCGGCGGCAGCGTTATACAGGAGACCAGGCGTTTTGACGATAACAAGGGAGAATCCTATGCTATGCGCAGCAAGGAAGATGCACAGGATTACCGTTATTTCCCCGATCCCGACCTGATCCCTCTTGATGTATCACAGGAGTGGATAGACAGGATAAAAAGCGAGCAGCCCGAGTTCAGACCGGAGAAGATGGCGCGTTACAAAGAAGAGTACGGCATACCGGATTATGATATCGGCATCATCACGGATAATAAGCGCATGGCTGATATCTTTGAAGAGGCCAGTGCTATCTGCGGCCAGCCCAAGAAAGTTTCCAACTGGCTGATGGTCGAGACCCTGCGTCTGTTAAAGGAAAAGAACATGGATGCTGTGGATATACGTTATTCACCAAAGCATCTTGCAGCACTTATAGATCTGGTGGAAAAGAAAGTGATCAACTCTTCCGTTGCAAAGGAAGTGTTTGAGAAGATGTTTGATGATGATACCGATCCGGTACAGTACGTTGAGGAAAAGGGCTTAAAGCAGGAGACCGATTCCGGAGCCATCAAGGCTATCTGTGAGCAGGTCATCGCAGATAATCCGCAGTCTGTGGCAGACTATAAGGCCGGCAAGGAAAAAGCAATAGGCTTCCTTGTGGGACAGACGATGAAGGCGGCAAAGGGTAAGGCTGATCCGGGTACTGTCAACGCATTGCTTAGGGAATTATTATCGTAAATGAAGCTTAGTTTTATAATAGGGGGTTCGGGCAGCGGTAAGAGTTATAAGCTGCATGATGAGATCATAAGACGTTCCGGCCTTGAGCCGGAGCGTCAGTTTATTATTGTGGTCCCGGACCAGTTCACCATGCAGACCCAGAAAGAGATCGTCGGGCGCCATCCTGACGGCGGGATCATGAACATCGATGTACAGAGCTTCGGAAGGCTGTGTCACAGGATCGCTGATGAAGTGGGATCTGCAGAGCGCATCGTGCTTGATGACACGGGAAAGAACCTGATAATCAAGCATCTGGCATCGGCTCTTGAGGGTGAGCTTCCGGTAATAGGTTCGTCCCTTTCACGGAAAGGCTATGTACATGAAGTAAAATCCGTTATATCTGAATTTATGCAGTACGGTATAGGACCCGAAGGCGTAGGGCGGCTGTCGGATCATGCAACGGAGAAGAAAGCCTTATGCGCAAAGCTTAAGGATCTCAGAAAAGTCTATGAGGCGTTTAATTCCTATCTTGGAGAACGCTATATCACCAAAGAAGAAAAACTGGATATACTGGCATCGCAGATAGAAAAGTCACAGCTCTTAAAGGGCAGCGTGGTGGCTTTTGACGGCTTTACCGGCTTCACACCGGTGCAGGAGAATGTGATCCTTAAGCTGATGAGCGTCTGTGAGGAACTGATATTCACGGTGATCATGCCTGTGGAGGAATTGCCTGCATATCAGGCTGACTTTGACGAGCACAGGCTCTTTGCTCTTAGCATGAAGACCATGCGCTCGCTGCAGCAGCTGGCTGAGAATGCAGGGGCAAAGCGGGGGGATGACATATTGCTCGGAGGGGTATCCCCGCGCTTTGAAGCATCACCGGCTCTGGCTTTTTTGGATAAGCATATATTCAGGGAAAAAGATGAAGTATATAAAGGCGGGACCGAAGGCAGTCTGGAGGCGTTCGCCGCAGTAAATCCCGGCGAGGAGATCGCTGAGATATTCAGACGTATTAAAAAGCTGACACATGAGGGTGCACTTGCATACAGGGATATTGCGGTAATATGCGGGGATCTGGAGCATTATTCGAGCTATGTCGAAGAAATGTCACAGGCATACGATATCCCCTGTTTTGTGGATATCAACCGTAAGCTGGAACATAATCCTTTTACGGAATACCTGCGTGCGGCTATGGAATGTGTGGATAAGGGCTATGCATTTGACAACGTGATGCATCTTTTAAGAAGCGGTATGTGCGGTGTCGATGAAGAAGCAGCCGATGAATTTGAAGATTATCTTCTGGCTACGGGCATAAGAGGTGAGAAGAACTACAGCAGGAGCTTTGCCAGAAGACCGTCATATATAAAGGATGACGATGAAGCGCTTGCGCGTGTGAACGCTACCAGGCAGTATATCTGGGATATTACCGGATGTATAAGAAAGCCCGGAAAAAAAGCCGCTGCTGATGTATATTCGCAAGCCCTGTATGAATTCATCACCGCAAGTGATGCGTATGATAAGCTGGCAGAGTACAGTGATGACTTTGGCGCAAACGGCGACCGGGAGCGTGAAAAAGAATATGAGCAGGTATATGAGGTGATCTGCCGTCTTCTGGAGCAGACCGCATCACTCCTTAAAGGTGAAGAGATAAGCCTTAAGGAGTTTATAGAGATATTCTTATCCGGTATCGAGGAGATCAAACTGGGTGTGATCCCGCAGGATACCGACCGCGTAGTCATCGGTGATATGGAGCGCACGAGGCTTAAACCCGTAAAGCTGTTATTCTTCGCAGGGCTTAATGACGGGATCATACCCGCATCTGCTTCAACGGGAGGTATGATATCCGATATAGACAGGGAGTTTTTAGCGGAGTCGGGCTTTGCGCTGGCACCTACTCCCAGGCAGAAGATGTTCATACAGAGGCTGTATCTGTATCATACACTGGGCAGACCTTCACAGACGCTGGTACTTTCGTATTCGGCCTCCGACAGGAAGGGTGATCCAATAAGACCGTCGTATCTGATATCGGAGATAAAGGAACTGTTTCCGGATCTTAAGATAGTACGCGCCGGAAGGAAGAGGGACGAGATGCCTTCAGGTACAGAGATGGCTATGATGCTTTCCGATTATGCGGCGGGGACGATGCAGGATTCCGATAAAACCTCATTCTATACGGATTATTCCATAATGCGTGAAAAAGAGGCGGAAAAATGTGACAGATTAACACGGGCCGCGTTTTACCGTTATATACCGGAAAGTCTTAATAAAGCAGTGATCAGCGACCTGTACGGGGAAACTATCAGGGGCAGCGTCAGCCGCATGGAGAGTTTTGCAGCCTGTGCCTATGCGCATTTTTTAAGCTACGGGCTTAAGCTTAAGGAACGTGAAGAGAGTGAGCTGGGGAGCCTTGATATGGGCAGTATCTACCATGATGTGCTCGAGCGCTTCGGGAAAGCCCTTGAAGATGATAAAAAAACGTGGGCAGAGGTCAGTGCAGAGGATATCGATGCCAGGCTTCCGGGGATAATGGAATCCGTTGCGGCAGAGTACGGTACGGAAAAGTTTTATCAGGATGCCCCCAGCGCATATATGTTAAAGCGTATGTTAAGGATATTGCGCCGCAGTATACTTACCGTGGGAAGGCAGCTGGCAAAAGGAAAGTTTAAGCCCGTAAAATATGAATACGGCTTTGAGCGTGACATAAAGCCGGGGGATGGCATCCATATGCATCTTACCGGTAAGATAGACAGGATAGATGAGTATGTATCCGAAGGAAAGAAGTATATAAAGATAACCGATTACAAATCCGGCAGCAGGGTCTTAAAGCCGGAAGGGGTATACAGCGGTGAACAGCTTCAGCTGCCGGTATATCTGTATGAGGCGCTGCGTGCAGCCGGAGAAGGAGCGGAACCTGCGGCTTTGTTCTATTATATCCTTTCCGATCCGATGATAAAGCTGGATGCAAAGGGAAAAGAAGAGCTTGATAAAAAGATAATAAGGGCTCTTAAGCCAAGGGGACTTATAAGCAGTGATATGAAGGTGATCAGAGCACTGGATGAGAACGTTAGCGGCTGGTCTGACGTGATACCCGTGCAGGTATCTTCAAAAGGGGAACTGACAGCAAACAGCAAAGCTGCGATGAGTCCGGATGATATCAGGGCGCTGACGGAGTATTCCGAGCTTAAGCTTATAAGCCTGGGACAGGAGATGTTAAAGGGCGTGTACGATATGAAGCCCCTCGATACGGACAGATGCAAGTACTGCGATCATAAGGATGAGTGTATGTTTGATCAGACGCTTCCGGGCTGTGTGTCCGGCGCAGCCGTTACAGACAGCGAAGAAGCGATGGAACTGATACGTACTGCCGTTAAGAAGGTCAGGGAATAAATGGACTATACCGAAGAACAAAAAAGAGTCATATACACAAGGGATACTGATATACTGGTCTCTGCTGCGGCGGGGAGCGGCAAGACAGCCGTGCTGACACAGAGGATAATCTCCCTGCTTACGGATGATAAGCATCCTGTTGATATCGACCGCTGTCTTATCGTGACCTTTACGCGTGCGGCAGCAGCGGAAATGCGTGAGCGTATAGCAAAGGCTATATCAAAATACTGCTCACAGGATCCGTCAAACAGGCATATGCAGAGGCAGGCTGCCCTTGTAAACAATGCGCAGATAACCACCATAGACAGTTTCTGCCTGTTTGTGGTCAAAAATAATTTTGCGGATATCGATCTGGATCCCGGCTTCAGGATACTTGATGAGGCGGAGAGACAGCTTTTACTCAGCGATTGCCTGGATGAGCTGCTCACAAAGAAGTATGAAGAAGGCAGTGCGGAGTTCCTTAACTTTATGGACAGCTATTGCAGTGCCGTTAAGGATGACCGTGCCGGAAAGATAATACTTTCATTACTGCAGACGGCGCTCAGCGACCCCGATCCTGAGGGGTGGTTAGAGAGAGCGGCAGCCGATATTGCACCTTGTAGTTACGATGAGATAGACGGCAGTGCCTGGTACGGCTGGGGAAAAAAGAAAGCAGACGATCTTATCGCTGAGATGAAGAAAGCTGCCATGCGTGCTCTGGATATCTGCCAAAACAGCGGAGACCTGCCGCCAAGTTATACCTCATGTTCTTCGTATCTTATAAATCTTGCGGATATGCTCACGGACCATGGAGATTATGCGGGAAGGAATCACATATTAAGCGCAGCATCCCTGCCCAGACTGACATCAAAGAAGGACCTGACGGATGTCGCCGCTCTTGAAGCGGCAAAGGCTGTGCTGGAAGAGGCAAAGCAGATTTTAAAAGCGCTGTCTTCGCTGTATTCGATGAGTGAAGAACAACTGGCCGATGCCGCTAAGACGCTTAAAAATAACTCTTCGGTATTATGCGGTCTATGCATGGAGCTTATGAGGAGCTTTGATGAGAGCAAGCGCGAAAAGGGCGTTGTTGACTTTAATGATATGGAACACTTTGCCCTCAGGATATTGCTGGATGAGGAAGGCAGACCCAGCCGCGCTGCCTGTGAATACAGGGAGCATTTTGAGCATATCTTTATCGACGAATACCAGGACAGCAATTATGTCCAGGAATATATATTAAAGAGCATAGCACGCGAAGATAATTATTTTTGCGTTGGTGATGTAAAGCAGAGCATATACAGCTTCCGTCAGGCCAGGCCCGAGCTTTTTATCGAAAAATACCGCGAATATGCAAAGGGAAACGGCGGTATCAACATAGACCTGAATAAAAACTTCCGCAGCCGCAGTGAGGTTATCGATTTTGTTAACCTTATTTTTGAGGTGATAATGCGCGGGGATACTGCGGGCATGGATTATGATGAGAACGCCAGGCTTTATGCCGGAGCGGATTATAAGGCGGCCGCAGGTGATGAATATAAGGCAGAGATAGATGTGCTGCTTACGGATGAGGCTGCAGAAGCGGATGAAGATTCAGGTGAAAATGATGAGCCGGATGAAGACGAGGATGAAGATGAGGGCGGAAGCCGCGAAGAGCTTGAATGCCGCATGGTGGCAGAGCGTATCAGGACTCTTATGGCCGAAGGCCTGGAAGTCTATGATAAAGAGCAGGAGATATACAGGCCGCTTCGATACTCGGACGTGGTCCTTCTGGCATCCAGTTTAAAACCGTATGAAAAGGCGCTGCGCAATACCTTTTCGCAATATGATATCCCGCTTTATTTAAGTGCATCAACGGGTTATTTCAATGCTATCGAGGTAAAAGGCCTGGTAGCTGCGCTTAAGGTTATAGATAATCCCCGGCAGGATAAACCTCTGCATTTTGTACTGGTAAGCTTCCTTGAACTTCTGGATGAAAATGAGATGGTGCTGATACGTACGCACTGTCATAACAAAAATCTCTACGGGGATCTGAAGGAATATGCTCAAAAAGAAGATGAGACCGCATCTAAGATAAGGCGGTTCTTTGACTGGCTAAAGCGTTACAGGTCTTATGCGCGGTATATGAAGGTAAGGGAGCTGATAAGTACCCTCTTTGCGGAAACCGCTTATCTGGACCGTATGAGTGCCATGCCCGGCGGAGCGGGAAGGCGTGCCAATCTTATGCTGCTTATGGAGAGGGCGGGGGATTACGAGCAGACCACATACAGGGGGCTCTTCCACTTTGTGCGTTATCTGGCGCTGCTTAAGAAACAGGAAACGGACAGCGGAGAGGCTTCGGTGGCGGATATTTCGTCCGACATGGTTCAGTGTATGACCATACATAAGAGCAAGGGACTGGAATTTCCGGTGGTGATATGTCTGGGCTTTTACAGGAGGTTCAATAAGCGGGGCAGTTCAGAGGCTGTGATGACGGATGCCGCGTACGGTATGGGGATGGATGCCATTGATCCCGTAGAGCGCACGCAGATGCCGGGGCTGAAGCGGCGTTTCTTATCCGAAAAGAAAAAAGACGATGATATGGCAGAGCAGATGAGAAAGCTCTATGTGGCTCTGACACGTGCCAGGGAGAAGCTGATAATAACGGATGTGTGTAAACAGAGGCGCTCCACGGAGGAGTCGGAGGCAGGTGCGTTCCGCATACGTAAGGCGGATTGTTTTAATGCGCTGATATATCTGGCACTAAACGACAAGGGTATAGCCGGAAGGTATATCAGATATACGGAGAACGAGAGCAGCGTTCAAAAGGCGGAAAAAGAGCTTAAGCGTGCTTTTGATATGCGTGACGGCCTGCTGATGGGCAGATATGAGATCGATGATAAGTTAAAGGCAGATATAATATCCGGGCTTGAAGCCGGCTACAGTCATCCTGAACTCAAAGGGCTGTATACAAAGACCAGTGTGTCCGAGCTTAAGCATGCGGCATATGAGGACGAAGAGGCAAAGCCTGTTTTTGAGACGGATATTAAGAGTGCCTATATACCTTCGTTTGCGTCCGAAGAGGAGAAGAGCAGCGGTACCTCCAGGGGCAGCGCCTATCACCGGATGCTGGAACTTCTGGATTATAATACGCTGGCCGGGGATGATGTATGCGCCTGTATAGAAAAGAGCATCGAGCATGAGCTGGCGGCAGGAAGGCTCAGTGAGGAGTATGCGGCTCTTATCAGGCCGCAGGCCATAGAGCGTTTCCTTTCTCATGAAGAGAGTATGCGTATAGGACGTGCGGCAGCAGAGGGTAGGCTATGGCGTGAGCAGCCCTTCTTTATGGCCGTACCGGCTAAGGAGCTTAACGCAGCCTTTCCTGAGGACGAAAGCGTGCTGATACAGGGCGTTATAGACGCATTCTGGCAGGAAGGTAATGAACTGGTACTCCTGGACTATAAGACAGACCGTGTGGATAATGAGGAAGAGCTGAAAAAACGTTACAGTCTGCAGCTTTCCCTGTATGCGAGGGCGCTTAAAAAAATAAGAGGTCTTGAGGTAAAAGAACAGCTTATCTATTCATTTTCCCTTGATCGTTTCATATCTTTGTGATTTCGTGCAAAGCGATAGATTTTTTTGTAGCTTTCTGTTATAATGATTCCAACTGTGTTTTGGAGTGTATTGTATGCAGATGACTGATGCCGAAAAGGGCTTGCTTGACATAGGTTATAAGATGGCTACCGAGTCCAGGTTCATGTTGTTATTTGACACGATCCTGGAAGGTTGTATACATTATACGAACGCCGATGGTGGCAGCCTATATATGGTTGATGAAGAGGAAGGACGCCTTGTGCATTTGCTGGATGTCAACCGCAGCCTTGATCTGGGTGCGGAGACAAGGGGCGGAGCATCCCAGGCCGATATGCGTAAGGCCGAGGATAAGGATACCAATATCTTCACCAATACCTATCATAAGAAATGCATCATCAATATACCTGACATCTATGACATCAATGTGTTTGATACCCGTTTCATAAGGGAGTTCGACGCAAAATACAATTACAGGACCCAGTCGGTCTTAATGTCGCCCATAAATGTGGCCGGCAAGAAGGTGCTGGGTGTCATGATGCTCTATAACTGTATGGATGATGAGGGGAATGTTATACCCTTTACCAGGGATTGTGAGCATACGGTAGCTTCGCTTACCGCGCAGATGGCCAATACGGTCACCAACATGAACCTGATCCAGGATATGACCGAGCTGCTGTCCAGCTTCGTTACCTGTCTGACGACCGCGATCGACGCCAAGACACCGTATAATGCGAATCACACCCGTCATGTAGAGAAATACTGCATGATGGTGGTAGATTATATAAACGCCCAGTACACCAGGGGCGTAGCTGATGTTTATATCAGCCAGAATGATAAAGAGCAGCTTTCGATGGCTGCCCAGCTTCACGATATCGGAAAGATCATCACACCAAGAGAAATACTCAACAAATCGACACGTCTGGGGGCGGCTTATGACGGGCTCCGCAGCAGGCTGGAAAAGATCCGCCTGATGAAAAAGATAGATATGCTTGAGGGCAGGCAGGATAAAAACGACTGGCAGATGGACGATCTGCGTATCGATAATTTTCTGAATAACCTGGAGCGGCTTAATATCTGTGATTTCTTAACGGATGCGGATATAGCACGTATAGATGAGATCGGGGAGCAGGTATACACCCCTGTGGAAGGCGATCCCATCCCTTACCTTACCGAAGAAGAAATGGAATATCTGCATATACGGGCCGGTACGCTCACCGAAGAGGAGCGGAATCTGGTACACGAGCATGTGGTATATACGGATAAGATACTGGCGGATATTAACTTTACAGAGAAGTATGATAAGGTGCGCCGCATAGCTGCCAATCACCACGAATACCTGGATGGCAGCGGTTATCCGAAAGGGCTCAAGGGCGATCAGCTGGATCTGCTCACCAGGATAATCACGGTATGTGACATATTCGACTCGCTTACCGCGGATGACAGGCCTTATAAAGGGCCTATGCCGGTCAACAGAGCTTTTGCGATACTTAAGGATATGGTCGCGGAAGGCAAGCTGGACGAATCGGTAGTAAGATTTCTTGAAGAATGTAAACCCTATGAAAAAAAAGGAGAGCTGTAAAAGCTCTCCTTTTTAGGTATCAGTTTTCTTTTTCTATTCTGGCAAGTGCTTTCTGTACCGGCGGCAGCAGCAGTATGATGACCGTCAGCAGCGCTTCACCCAGTATGTATGCGTAATTGTATACGATGGGGTAGATAACGGCAAGGTTTTGGGGGAATTCTTCGGGCATGTAATCCATCCAGTAGAGGTAACCGCCTATGGTGTGGAACAGGCCGCGCAGGAACACTGCCAGCAGATAGCCTGCGATCATGCCGTGCTTCTTTCCTTTAAAGAATCCGGATGCACCCAGGGCGGTAAAAGCCAGCAGATAGTCAAACATTACCTGGGGCAGAGAAAGCATATAGCTGCCGCCGCCCTGTATGAACTGCAGCAGGCTGTATGCAAAAGCTGCGGAAAAACCGGCTACGGGGCCGTACCAGTAACCTATGATGGTCACGAAGAACATGGAGCATAAGGTGATGCTGCCTCCCCAGGGGAACTTAAGCAGTTCGATGTAAGATAAGGGGAAGGCGAGGGCCAGAGCTACGGCGGAAAATACCAGCTGCTTTGTATTAAGCGCACGCTTTTCACTGCCGCCTTTTCTCCTCACGGCAGATATCACGCCCACGACTGCGATGATGAGCGCGATGACCAGAAGAAACATTACGGCGATCTTACCCTTGTCTGTAAGGGAGTAAGCACCATCTTCAGCAACATACTCGATTAATTCTGACATAAAAAAATCCTCCTTTTTTTTCGCAGGGGGATAAAGCCTGCCTCCCTACGCCGGTATTACCCGTTTCAGGTTCTGAGGGTCCGGATCGCTCCGTCTCAGCAACAGCTCCCCTGGCAAAATATGCTTGTCATTTTATTCTTTTCATGAGAAAATGTCAACCATGTATAAATATATTTTGTTTGATCTGGACGGAACGATATCGGACCCGAAGCAGGGGATCTGTACTTCTGTTCAGTATGCATTAAAAAAATGCGGCATAGAACCGCCGGATATAGACGAACTGACTGCATTTATCGGGCCTCCCCTGAAGGACAGCTTCATGGAGTTTTACCGGATGAATGAGGAGGATGCGCTTAAAGCGGTGGGATACTATCGTGAGCGTTTCGGTGATGTGGGCTGGTCGGAGAATGAGATCTATCCGGGCATACCGGAGCTTTTAAAAGAAGCAAAAGCAAAAGGCGCGCGTCTGGCCATAGCTTCATCCAAGCCGACGGTCTTTGTTGAAAAGATACTTAAGTATTTTAAGATAAACAGATATTTTGACGTGGTGATCGGCAGTGAGCTTGACGGGTCACGCAGCAAAAAAGAAGAGATAGTCGAAGAGGCGTTAAAGCAGCTGTATGCTAAGGGCAGCGGCGATACTGCGGAGAAGAAAGCGCTGACTGCGATGGTTGGAGATCGCAAGTTTGATATAGAAGGTGCCAGGGCTCAGGACGTGGATGCCATAGGAGTGAGCTACGGGTACCAGGAGCCGGGAGAGCTTTCTGCTGCCGGAGCGGATGCCATAGCTGCAACTGTGGATGAGCTTAAGGAGCTGCTTTTGGGCGGTGAGGATAAGGAGATAAGGGATAAGCGTTTAAAACGCATCGAAAAAGATGAGAAGACCGATCTGCCGAAGGTTCCCACTCAGCCCTTTTTAAGAGCACTTTACATGCTTTCTCCTTTTGTGGTCTATTTTGTGGTACTTCAGATAATGTGGAGGGTGGTCTTATGGCTTACAAAGCCTATGGCAGCGCTCTCTTCGGGAAAGGAATCACGGCCGCTGAGTGTGCTTATCAGCATACTGGTGATGGGAACTACAGCCCTGATCTTGTGGCTGATATACAGAAGGCGTGAATACATGCATTTCCTTCCTTTGTGGAAGAAGAAGGATGTACTTAAGAAGGTTCTTTATATCATAGTGATGGGGGCGGCTCTTTCGGCGCTGCTCAACATGCTGCTTACATGGGCGGCGCAGCTGATAGTGCCGCATATAATGAGCGGGGCAAATGTAAAGAAGTTTTTTGATGCGGCCACCTATGACCGCACAACGCCTCTCTGGGAGGGCATAGTCCTTTATGTAATGATATCCCCGCTGCTTGAGGAGCTGGTATTCCGCTGGCTGCTTAAGGAACGCATTGGCCGCGTATTCTCGAGGGAGATCACTATAGTGCTCACGGCCGTATTCTTTGGTTTTTATCACGGTAATGTCCTTCAGGGGATCTACGCCTTTCTGATGGGGCTGGTGATGGGACATCTGGTATATAAAGAAGAGGCGCTCATCGCGCCCCTTTTATTCCATATGACAGCCAATGCCTTTATTTTTATAAGTTCTTATTTTTCTTAACCTGCTGCTGCCAGGATCCCGCTGGCCACCAGATAACTTCCGACGCCCATGATCACGCCGGCCAGGGCTACACCACCCACGACTGCCAGCACGCTTTTCTTAAAGTCCATATCCAGAAGACTCGCCGCCAGCGTCCCGGTCCATGCACCGGTCCCCGGCACAGGAATGCCGACAAACAAAAGCAATGCAAGGTACACACTGCGTCCCGCTTTCTCCTGCATCTTCAGGCCGCCTTTGCGCCCTTTCTCCAGACAGAAGGTAAAGAATCCGCCGATCACTTTTTTATCTTTTCCCCATTCCAGCACTTTTCTGGCGAAGAAAAAGATGACCGGTACCGGGAGCATATTGCCGATGGCAATGATGCAGTATGCCAGTACCATATTAAACTCGGGGTTCATCACCTTAAACACCTGTGCGATGGGGATCGCCCCACGCAATTCGACAAGCGGTACCATCGATACGATAAAACATGAAAGATACTGCGTTATGATATTGCCGCCAAATGTATTTATGATAAAATCCTTCATCCGAGCAGTTCCTCCAGTGCATCGATCAGTATTTTTGCTTCTTCATCGGTACCTACGGAAATGCGCAGGTGGTTATTGATGCGCGGTTTGTTCCAATAACGCACATAGATGTTTTTTTCTTTCAGATATTTAAATATCTCATCTGCCGGGAGTTTTTCGTGAGTCGCAAATACGAAGTTGGTCTTTGAATCCGCAAAGGAAAATCCCAGCCTTTTTAATTCTTCCTTCATACGCTCGCGTGTGGCTATCGTCTTTGCGGTGATGTCCTTAAAATAGGCGTCGTCTTTAAGCGCGGCAGCGCCGACAGCTATCGTAAGCGGATTTAAGGTGTATGAGTTGAACGAGAACTTAACATCCTTGAGATAATCGATGATCTTTTTCTGCCCGAAAGCCATACCTATGCGGATGCCGGCAAGAGCGCGGGATTTCGAAAAAGTCTGGACTACCAGGAGATTATCGTATTTATCTATAAGAGGCAGCACACTGTGCGCTCCGAAGTCGACATAGGCTTCATCGACTATAACAATCCTGTCCTTATTATAGGACACGATCTCTTCAATGACTTCAAGAGGAAGCTCTACTCCGGTAGGCGCATTGGGATTTGCTATCACTACGCCGCCGTTATCACAGAGATAATCTTCTTTGATGATGTTGAAATCCTTATCCAGCGCTTTTGTCTGATAAGGGATGCGGTAAAGATCGGCCCATACATCATAAAAGCTGTAGGTTATATCCGGGAAGATGACCGGCTTGCCGGAATTGAAAAAAGTAAGGAAAGCAAGTGAGAGAACATCGTCGGAACCTATGCCTGCAAAGATGTTTTCTGCCTTAAGAGAGTAGGTTTTTGCCAGTTCATCAACAAGGGCAGAGGATGCGGGATCCGGGTATTTGCGCAGAAGTCCGGCGTTATAATCCTTAATGGCCTGCGCCACAAGCGGTGAAGGCGGATAGGGATTTTCGTTGGTATTGAGTTTGATCACATTATTGTTTTTAGGCTGTTCCCCGGGTACATAGGGGACTACCTTTCGTACGTTTTCTTCCCAGTTGCTCATTTTTATCTCCTGTTATTTTATTGGATCAACTATCGGATTTTAACATGCCGGGGGATTTTTCTCAACCCCGCTTATCGTCAATGTTTATCGGTGTCAGTCTGGGATACTGTTCTTCCCATTCCTTTTCGTAGATAAAGCTGTATTCCCTGTATGCATTTATGATGAGCGTATCCTTATATGCTTTAAGGGTCTTGAATTCTCTTGAATAATTGGGATGCACGTGTCCATGCAGGAAATACCGCGGCCGGTATTTGTCTAAAAGCCTGGTAAAGGCCGTAAAACCCATATGCGGACGGTCATCGCCGTCACCGATATAGCGGGCGGGAGAATGACCTACCAGTATGTCAAAACCTTTATGTTTGCGAAGGGTATGCCTGAGTTTAAAGATGCGCCGGTCCATCTGTTCCTGTTCGAACTGCCAGGTGCCGGGCCGGTATTTGAGCGATCCGCCCAGTCCGAGTATGCGCACTCCTTCATATACCAGTATATCATCTTCCAGTGATATGCAGCCGTCCGGAGGGATGCGGTCGTATTTGTCATCATGATTGCCGTGTACATAGTATACCGGCGCATGCGACATTGTTGCCAGAAACGACAGATAGCGGGGATCGAGATCGCCGCAGGATATTATGATGTCTACGCCCTCCACTTTATCGGGCGTGAAATAGTCCCACAGGTTTTTCGACTCGGTATCCGCTATCGTCAGTATCTTCATGCCATCAATCCTCTTTGATCCCCTGTATGCGTACCAGTTCCACGGCATCCTCACGCATCTCTTCAAGAGACGGGATATAGCCGTCAATGTTATCTGCCAGCCAGTCGATGTTCACAGCGGCTTCGGGTGTGATGATGTCGCCGTCGGCACAGCGTAAGCTGCCATCCTGTGAATAGATAGGTCCGGTGAAGGGGCTGACGGCCATGCTCTGTATGCCGCTGCGCAGGCTGCGCAGCAGCCTTATCTGGCCGGCTTCCAGGTTCCTTGAGTATATCACATCTACGGCACCGGAGGACATACCCCAGAAGTAATTGAGCGCCTGATCGCCGAAGACGTTATCATCATTTTTATATCCGCCGCGCATAACGGAACGTATTATCTCTTCGTAAAGCTTACCCCAGTGGCGTACCGGCATTGCCAGGTTCATGCGGTCTTCTTCGGTCTTTCCGATCTTGTACAGACCTAATTCTTTGCCGGCTATGAGCGTGGCGTTTAAGTCCCTGCCGGAAACTAAAGTGACGTTCTTTTTCCTGAACTCTTCAAAAGCATTATGATCCTTGAGCATAGACCATTCAAGATATACCTTGGCTTCGGGGTTAGTCATCTGTACGCCCAATGCGAATGCGTTTATATCAGCGGTTGTACCGTGTATGGGGTAATCGGCCAGATAACCGATGTTTCCTGCATCCTTAATGGATCCGGCTATGGCGCCCAGTATGAACTTCGCTTCATACATACGCACGTAGTAAGAACGTATCGCTTTGTGGCTTAAGCTCATGGAGCAGTTAAGGATTATAGTCTCCGGATGGGCTGCAGCGGCACGCAGAGCAGCGGGAGTGAGCTTTGGCGAAGTAGCAAATATCACTTTGTTACCTGCTTCGATAGCGCGGTCAAAAGCTTCGTCGGCTTTTTCATCATCAACCATTTCGGTAACGGATACGGCTATCTTGTCACCAAAGGTGTTCTCTACATAATTGCGTCCCAGTTCATGCGAATAGGTCCAGCCGGATATCTCGGCCTTACGGTCGTGGATAAAAGCTATCTTAAGGGTATTGCCGCCCAGCAGTTTTGAAAGAGAGAGTGCACTCTTTTGTGACTCCGGCGTAGGATTGAGTACAAGGGCCATGGAGGTGCCCTTGCTGTAGTTTACGAATTCGTTCCACAGCCGTATTATATCTCTGCGTATATCGGCCTGGGTCTTTTCAACAGATTCCTTATATCCGAAAATGGAGAGATACAGACACAAAGCATCGCCGCTCTTTATATCCCATTTGTCATTGGCTTTCGGCAGGTATTCTTTTTCAAAGTTGATAAAGAGCATACGGAATTCCTGCTCTTCTTCCTTATCCCATTTTTCGCCCCAGTGATCCTCGCCGCGGACGAGTTTTAAGAGCTTTTTGTAATTGCCCTCACGTCCCATATCAAGATAGTTTATACCCGTGATATCATAGAACTCCATGAATTCATAGTATATCCTGACTTCGTGTTCGTCGCTGCGTTTGGGGACCATACGCGTAACGTAGCCTTCTATACTGGCAGCATCCATATATTTAAATACGGACACGCGCTTATTGCCTTCCATTACATAGAAGCGGTTATTGTATTCGTAAGCTTTTATGGGATCGCGCAGTCCCTCTTCTTCAAGATCGTCGTATAATTTGGCCCACTTGTTGGCGAATTCCGAATCGGGCTCCAGTATGGGCATGAAATTGCTTGCGAAGGCCGTGGTGCGGCCTGCGCTGTAGGTTCCTTTTATCGACTTTATCGGTATCTCAACGAGTCCCAGATTTACCTGGGAATCTATTTCGACATGTTCGAGTATTTCGTCAAGGACCGGCAGATAGTTGCCGTTTGATCTGAAATCTTTTTCACCCAGTTTAAGGGCTTTATAATAATCCTGTATTGCCATGTTATATAATCCTCCTGAGGCAGTTTCCGTCCCATTCTGCCTTTTTCACTAAAAAACATCTGCTTTTTTTGCTATATTACACAAAGGGGATGTATTTTTCAAGCGTAATAATGCTTTATTTATTTCGGTAAATCGTGTAAAATAATGGCATATTGACGGGAAAAGGTATGGATATGGACAGTTATGACGAATTCGCCGGCGTTTACGATCTGCTGATGGATAACGTGCCTTATAAGGAGTGGACACAGCGTATCATCACGGAGCTTAAGCTGGCCGGGATTGATGACGGGCTTATCCTGGAGCTGGGCTGCGGCACGGGGACCGTGTGCGAGCTTATGGCAGAGGCCGGCTATGATATGACAGGGGTGGACAATTCTGCACAGATGCTGCAGGCCGCCAATGAGAAAAAAATCTCGGGGGGACATGATATCCTGTATCTTCTGCAGGATATGCGGGAGTTTGAACTCTACGGCACGATGCGTGCCATTATCTGCATATGCGACAGCATAAACTATCTTACGGATAAGCAGGATCTGCTTAAGTGTTTTAAGCTGGTGAATAATTATCTGGATCCGGGTGGTCTTTTTATCTTTGATTTTAACACTGTTCATAAATATCGTGATATCATAGGAGATGCCGTGATCGCTGAGAACCGCGACAGCTGCAGCTTTATCTGGGAAAACGAATATGATGAGGAAGGGCATATAAACGATTGCCTGCTGACTATATATTCGGAGCGCGAAGACGGCGCATATGAGCGGAGCGAAGAAGAACATGTGCAGCGTGGTTATGAGCTTTCGGAGATAAAAGAGCTGATAGCGGCTGCCGGTCTTGAGTTTATAAAAGCCTGGGACGGCGAAGGCGACGGGGATATAAATGAAGCCGGTCTGCTGTCAAGGATATTTGTGATGGCAAGGGAGTGCACCAAAAAGGTATAAGCGGAGGAAAAGATGATGATAGAAAAAGGGAGCATATATGCGATAATCCCGGCGAGGGCGGGCAGCAAAGGCGTAAAGAACAAGAACATACGCTGCGTCAAGGGTTATCCGCTGCTGGCATATGCGATCGCAGCGGCAAAGAATTGTGAATATGTATCGCGCATGATCGTATCGACCGATTCGGAAGAATATGCAAAGATCGCGCGCTATTACGGTGCGGAAACTCCTTTCCTGCGCCCCGCCGAATTTGCTACCGATACTTCACCGGATATCGAATTTATGGAACATGCTATCGGCTGGCTTGAGGAAAACGAGGGAAAACTCCCTGAATTCTTCATGCATCTGCGTCCCACATCTCCGTTAAGAGAGAAGTCTGTAGTGGATGAAGCAGCGCGGAAGATGCTTGCTGATCCTGAGGCAACGAGCCTGCGCAGCGCGCATAAACAGGTATTTCCGCCTTACAAGATGTTCTGCGTGCGTTCCGACGGATATTACCGCAGCTTTATCGATGGGATGACCATAGATGAGGCTAACAATCCACGTCAGGATTTTGACCAGGTCTATACTCCGGATGGTTATGTGGATCTTCTGAGGACATCTTTCATAAAGGAGAACCATCTGATGCACGGAAACAAAGTTATTTCCTATATAATCCCCAAGGCAGTGGATGTGGATGCCAAGGAAGATCTGGATTACATTGAATATACTCTGGAGCGCAGGGAGGAAAGCCTTCTGAAATATTTGAGGGAAAATTATAGGACACTTGAAGAAAGCGGCGTGGTCTGAGAGCACCGAAGCAACGCACGCCAAAATCTTATCTGGGAGTACATATATGAAGATCTTAATGACAGGTCTTGGCAGTATAGGCCAGAGACATGTGAGAAATTTAAGAAAGCTCTACGGTAATGAAGTGGAACTTATAGCATTCAGGAGCCGCGGACTTAAGACCACCTTCAGTGATGATCTTAAGATACGGGAGGGAGTGGATCTGGAAGCCGAATACGGCATCACTCCTTATTATAAACTGGAAGAAGCACTGGCGCAGAAGCCCGATGCAGCTTTCATAACCAATATAACCTCGCGTCATATGGAGACTGCTCTGGCCTGTGCTAAAGCCGGCTGCCATATGCTGATAGAGAAGCCGCTTTCGCATGATATGGAAGGTGCGGAGGAACTCGGACGCATAGCAAAGGAAAAGGGACTGAAGATGTTCATGGGTTTTCAGAACCGCTATCATCCGTCGGTGCAGCGTATGAAGGAAAGTTTTGAGAGTGGGGAACTTGGTAATCCTGTATACGGCAGCTGTGAATTTTCCGAGCGTGTGATAACGATGCACCGCTACGAGGATTACCGCGATACATATATGGCACAGAAGAAGATGGGGGGAGGACCGGTACTGAACCTGCAGATGCATGATCTGGATATACTGCAGTGGATACTGGGCAGACCGCTGGAAGTGAGTGCGCAGCTTAAATATGCATCGGGTCTTGAGATAGATGTTGAGGAGAGTGCACAGGCGGTATTCACATACAAGGGCGGAATGCCTGTATATGCGCATACGGATTTTATCCAGTATCCGCCTGTACACTGTTTTAAGATAGCGGGTGATCACGGCCGGATAGAAGCTGACCTTATCGCAGCCAGGACAGTCAAATATATAGGCGATGAGCCTGCGCAGGTCTGGGAAGAAAAAGACTTTATCCGTAACGATATGTTCATAGAAGAGCTAAAGGACTTTTTTGACTGCATAAAACATGACAGGGAGCCGAAGATCCCCCTTGAAGCAGGTATCGTCTCTCTTAAGATGGCTCTTGCGATGAAGAGATCGGCAGAGAGCAGGAAGACGGAACAGATCTGATGTGTGATCATGACCGGATGAGATATACTTAAAAAACGGAGGTATAAACATATGAAAAAAATCTACACAAACCGTTTTGAGATACCCGGAAAGGTATGTATAGTCACAGGCGGCGGCGGACTGATAGGAATGAAACATACCGAAGCCATTGTTGAAGGCGGCGGAGTGGCTGTTTTGCTGGATATAGTTCCTCAGGGTATGGAGCGTGTAAAGAAGAGTGTTACGGAGGAATACGGTGAGGATACGAAGATAGAATGTTTCGTTACCGACATAACCAGCAGGGAGGCACTTGAGAAAGTGCGTGATGAGCTGCTTGAAAAATACGGACACATAGATGTTCTGATCAATAATGCGGCAAATAATCCCAAAGTGGAAGGCGGATCAAAGAACCTGGGAGCAATGCGTTTCCATGAGTTCCCCGTAAATATCTGGGATCAGGATATAGCTGTGGGACTTACGGGAGCCATGCTCTGTGCGCAGGTTTTCGGCGAGGTCATGGAAAAGCAGAAGAGCGGTGTGATACTGAATATATCTTCCGATTACGGACTTATCGCTCCTGACCAGCGTATCTACAGGAAAGAAGGAGTGCCTGAGGATCAGCAGACTATCAAGCCTGTATCCTATTCGGTGGTTAAACACGGCCTGATAGGACTTACAAAATATCTTGCGGTTTACTGGGCGGATAAGGGTATCCGCGTTAATACGCTGTGTCCCGCAAGCCTTGAAAACGGCCAGGATCCGGAGTTTCAGTCGAAGATATCACAGCTCATTCCCTTAGGAAGGATGAGCCGCCCGGACGAATATGTCTGTACCATACTGTATATGATAAGCGATGCCGCAACTTATATGACCGGTTCCACGGTGGTATTGGACGGCGGAAGGACCATCTGGTAGGCTTTAGCCTGATACCTGACAGATCGTGAAAGGAAACGTCTATGAAAGAATATGTGATGGGAAACGGGGCGATAGCGCTTGGCGCGCTTAAAGCAGGGGTAAACGTTGTATGCGGATACCCCGGTACCCCTTCTTCGGAGATAATAGAGACTATTGCGAAATATCCGCATGAAGGACTGCATCTGGAATGGTCGGTAAATGAAAAGGCAGCACTTGAGGTGGCGGCGGCAGCAGCCTATTCCGGTGCCCGGGCATTGGTCACGATGAAGCAGGTTGGATTAAACGTGGCGTCGGATCCTCTGATGTCTCTGGCATACGTTGGCGTGGAAGGCGGTATGGTAGTGGTGAGCGCCGATGATCCGGGCCCCATATCCTCGCAGACAGAACAGGACAGCAGAAGATTTGCCGAGTTCGCCAGGATCCCGGTATTTGATCCGGCATCTGCAGAGGAAGCTTTTGAGATGATACAGGATGCGTTCACGTATTCGGAAAAGTATAAAACGCCTGTCATCTTCAGACCCACAACCCGTGTCGACCACGGCTATGCGGCGATAGAGGCTGCGGATACATATACGCCGAAAAGCTTTGAGGGCTTTAAGAAAGATCCGGGACGTTTTGTTATCTTCCCGCGTCTTTCCTATAAGAACCATGGCATGATAGAAGAAAGAAATGTACGTATCGGGGAGGATCTTTCATCATACAGATTCAATACCGCAGAAGGAGGCCCTTCTGCTAAAGCCGTGCTTGCGGGCGGCATCAGTTATATGTATGCGAAGGAATTCTTACAGGACCATCCCGGTGTGACGCTTATACGTATCGCCACCGCGTATCCTTTTCCCGAAAGCTTTATGCTGGATAAGCTTAAAGGTGTGGAAGAACTGCTTTGCCTTGAGGAACTGAGCCCCTATCTTGAGGAGCAGGTATTAAAGCTGGCAGGCCGTTACGGTATCACGCTAAAAGTATACGGAAAAATATCGGGCCATGTTCCCGCAATGGGAGAAAACAGTGCCGATAGCGTAAAAAACATACTTAAGGATTTTCTGGGAATAGAGTCCTTGGAAAGCAGCGGCGGAGTTTCCGACGCTCCTGCGCTTCCCGCGAGACCGCCGGTGCTCTGTGCAGGCTGTCCTCACAGGGCTTCGTTCTATGCGGTCAAGAAAGCGATGGAAGGAGAAAAGACATATTATTGCGGCGATATAGGCTGCTATACCCTTGGAAATGCAATGCCTCTTGATATGGTTGATACCTGTCTGTGTATGGGCGCGGGTGTTACCATGGCCCAGGGTTTTTCGCATATCGATAAAGACGGGAAAGCATTTGCGTTTATCGGGGATTCCACTTTCTTTGCATCCGGCATGACCGGTGTTGTCAATGCCGTATACAATGAGGCCGATATAACGGTCTGTATTCTTGATAATTCCACGACGGCCATGACGGGGCACCAGCCTCACCCCGGAACAGGCAGGAACATGATGGGACATGTTATTCAGAAAGTAAGCATCCCTAAGATCCTTGAGGGTATAGGACTTACCAAGGTGATCACTGTCGACCCGCTCGACCTCAAAGCGGCGGTTTCTGCTGTAAAGGAATGTGCCGGGCTTAAGGGCGTAAAGGCGATCATATTTAAGTCTCCCTGTATAGCAATAGAAAAGTCATCAAAAAAATGTACGATCGGTGATGACTGCATAAACTGCAAAAAGTGCATACGTGAAACCGGATGTCCCGCATTGTCACTGTCCGAAGGCAGGGTGGTGATAGATGCCTCGATGTGTACGGGATGTGCGCTGTGTTCACAGGTATGTCCTGTTTCGGCTGTAAAGGGAGGTGTTTAGTGATGGATAAAGATATACTCATTTGCGGTGTTGGCGGACAGGGAACCGTGCTGGCATCGGGGATCATTGCTGCAGCTGCTATGGCTGAAGGCAATGTGGTACACTCCGCCGAGACTATCGGAATGGCCCAGAGAGGCGGGCCTGTCACAAGCCACGTAAGGATAGGCGATAAAGCCTTCTCACCGCTGATACCGCTTAATAAAGCAGACCTTATCATAGGTTTTGAACCGTCGGAGGTCGTAAGGAATATCGGGTATCTGTCTGCGCAGGGAATTGCCGTAGTAAATACCACAGCGGTAAAGCCCGTAACAGCATCATTATCGGGATCCGGCTACGACGGCAGTGAGATGACGGCTTATCTTAAAAAGCGGGGGAACTGCATTTTTGCGGACGCTACAGCGGAGTGCGAGTCTCTCGGATCGGTCAGATTTCTTAACATATTGCTGCTGGGTATCGCGGCCGGCAGCGGCCGGCTGGGCATAAAGAAAGAGACCATGATGAGCGTGATAGAAAAAAGAGTACCGGAAAAGTTCAGGGAAGCAAATATAAATGCCTTTATCAAAGGTTATGATATAGGAAGTGCCACCGGACAGGGTTAAGCAGGCGGCACAGATTATGGTAAGAGGAGGAGGTAAGTAAATGAAGCTTAATGAAACGCAGTTAAAACAGGTGGATGCGCAGATAAAGCGTCTGCTGTCTACCGAAAGCTACTACGGAAAGGTATACCGTGACGCCGGTATATCCGGTGTAAGCACGCAGGAAGATTTTAAGAAGATACCTTTTTCAAGCAAGGATGATCTGAGAAATGCTTATCCTCTTGGGATACAGGCGGTTCCGGATGAAGAGGTGGTGCGTATACATTCTTCATCGGGTACTACCGGCAAGCCGGTGATAATACCTTATACCGCTAAAGATGTGGATGACTGGGCCACGATGTTTGCAAGATGTTATGAAATGGCGGGCATCACTAATAAGGACCGCATCCATATCACACCGGGATACGGTCTCTGGACGGCAGGCATAGGATTTCAGGCGGGCTGTGAAAAGCTGGGCGCGATGGCTATACCTATGGGACCCGGCAACACGGAAAAGCAGCTGCAGATGATGGTTGACTTAAAGTCCACGGTCCTGTGCGCTACTTCATCATATGCGCTTTTACTTGCCGAAGAGATAGAGCGCCGCGGAATGAAAAAGGATATCTTTTTAAAGAAAGGCGTCATCGGATCGGAACGCTGGAGCGATAAAAAGAGAGAGTATATCCACGAAAAGCTGGGCATAGAGCTTTATGATATCTACGGTCTTACCGAGATATACGGCCCGGGTATAGGTATTAACTGCAATAAGCAGAGCGGTATGCATTACTGGGATGACTATCTCTACATAGAGATCATCGATCCCGTAACCGGAGAGAATGTAGAGGACGGTGAGGAAGGCGAGATAGTAATAACCACTCTGGTAAAAGAAGGTGCACCGCTCATACGTTTCAGAACGCACGACCTTTCACGTATCATCCCGGGTGAATGCCCCTGCGGCTGCAAGCATCCCAGACTTGATATAATCCGCGGAAGAAGTGATGACATGTTCAAGGTGCACGGCGTGAATATGTTCCCCAGCCAGGTTGAAGAGCTGCTGGGACAGATCGACGGCGTATCGAGTGAGTATAATATCAATATCGCGCATGACGAAGAGATAAACAAGGACGTGATACTTATCACGGCGGAGGCAGAGGGACGTGTTAATTTTGAAAAGACGGGCCAGCTGATAAAGGAAGCATTCAAGTCAAAGTTAAATGTCACGCCCAGGGTTACTGTGGTACCGGTAGGAACATTGCCGCGTTCTGAAAAGAAGACCAAGCGTGTATTTGACCACAGAGAAGAATAGTATAAAAAAAAGAGGAGGTATAAAAAAATGCAAAGTAACGAATGTCCTAAGTGTGGGGGATTAATGGAAATGTCTGCGGATCGCAGGAAGATGTGCTGTCCGTACTGTATGGGCGAGTTTGTGATCGATGAACGTGAAGAGGATGCTTTTGATAAAAAGAACGTGATCGATCCGCTTTTGTTTGACAGCGAATGGGATATAGAGAGTTTAAGGAGCAAACCCAACGGCAAAGACTTTATCGATGAATTCCTTTATGCCGTAAACGAATTGTGCAAAGCAGATGCGGTAAAAGAAAACCTGTTAAAGATGCTCTCAAAGAGTACCAACAGCGATATGGCAACGCAGAGTGTCCACTCCGATCTGTTAAGTACCGCTAAGGCAAAAGTGTCTTCCGTTTTGGATCCCGGCGAGGAAGTGCTGGCATATCAGAACACAGGCCTCTTTTCGAAGGGCAAGGAAGGAACGGTGCTGACCGACAAACGCATCATCACTTTTGATACAAAGAAGACACCCTTCGAACTCTATAAGGATATACGCTCCCTTACACTTGATATAGGCAGCGGCATCCCCACCGTAAAAGTAAACGGGGAATTTGCAGTGCGTATGTCCATGCTCGGCAGCAACTACAGGGGAACGGGGGCCGCAGCGGCGCTTATATGCTTATATGCCCTGGCCCAGAATCCCGACCTTAAGAAAATAAAGCTCTGCTGATGAAAAGATATATTTGTATCATAGTAATAATAGTCCTTTCACTCCTGGCATGCCCGCGTGTATACGCCGCAGACAGCGGTGCGACCGGTAACGGGAACAGCGGCGGCAATAAAGAAGGCAATCTGGAAGATACCGGGATAGGAAGAAAGGTAAAGAGCTATACAGAAGCACTTGAGGATATGTTTGATGTTGAACTCAAGACTGAGCTTGAGGAAGAAGATCTGGGACACATCAGAAAGACTTATATGAGACTGTATAAGCAGAGTTTTGACGGCTTCCTGATAAACTTAAGGGAGCGCTTTTTACTTGTTATCGCCAAGTTTGAAGAAGAAACAAAGGGCACCGGCATTATCATGGTGATCGCATTCCTTATAACGGCTTTTGTTCAGGGAATGAACAATAAGGTGTTAGTGGGAAGAAATCAGGAAAAGTACAGAGGAAAGATTATGGCCCGTTACAGATATGATGACGGGCATCTTGAGGAATCCGGACTGGTAGCAAAGATAGTCAGGTTCGCCATGGTACTTGAAGGCCTTATGCTGGTATCGATCGTGTTCAGGAGCGACGGTGTGCTGTTTAAACAGCTTTTTAAACTGAGCTTTAACGAAACACTGTGGCGTGTGGTGGCATACGGATGTATAAGGCTGCTCATCAGCTTTCTGATAATGTTCATACCGTTTATACTGGCTTATCTGATCGCGCTGCCTATTGCCGTTATCAAGGATTATTTTTCGGAAAATACGTATGAGCGTGGCCCTACGTTTCATGCGATGGCTCTCAGCATGCTGGAGAACAAAGTGATCCTGGGCATATTGGGAGTAGTTGCCGGGGTTATGTTCATACTGGTAAATTATGTTTCGTGGTTTATATATCTTGAAGCGGCCGGGATGTTTAAGTAGCTTAAGGGCTTCATTCGTTTATTTGCGTTTCCCTGCACGAAATGTTACAATATAATGCAGTTTTTTATAAAGGGGCAAAAGGTAATGAAGGGCGAACTGCTTCAGGATCTTAATAATCTGATACAGTATCTTGGGATCATGCGGGATACTGACGATATAGCCGAGCTGGAAAGATATAATTCGATGAGCAAGGCAAAGCTTAAAGAGATATACAAAGGCAAGAAAGCTCTGCTGAAAAAAGAGCGTAAAGAGGGTAAGAAGAGCTCCGGAAAAAAGACGGATAAAAAATAACGCGATAATACAATTCAGGAGGATAAACAAATGTCAGAAAGAAAGATCGGAACCACTTGTGTACAGGGAGGGTATACTCCGGGAAACGGCGAACCCCGTCAGATCCCAATCGTTCAGTCTACCACTTTTAAGTACAATACAAGTGAGGATATGGGAAAACTCTTTGATCTGGAGGCAAGCGGGTATTTCTACACCCGTCTGCAGAACCCTACCAACGATTATGTAGCAGCAAAGATCGCAGAGCTTGAGGGCGGCGCAGCCGGCATGCTTACATCATCCGGACAGGCAGCCAATTTCTTTGCGCTGTTTAATATCTGCGAGTGCGGCAGTCATATTGTGGCATCTTCTTCGATCTACGGAGGTACCTTTAATCTGATCGACGTTACCATGAGGAAGATGGGAATAGATGTTACATTTATAAGCCCCGATTGCAGCGAGGAAGAATTAAACGCCGCATTTAAGGACAATACCCGTGCGGTATTTGGTGAGACTATTGCCAATCCCGCGCTGACGGTACTTGATATCGAAAAGTTTGCAAAAGCCGCGCATGCACATGGTGTGCCGCTTATCGTGGATAATACTTTCCCTACACCGGTCGGATGCAGACCCATCGAATGGGGTGCCGATATCGTAACACATTCCACTACCAAATATATGGACGGACATGGTGTGGCAGTCGGCGGTGCGATCGTGGATTCGGGCAATTTCGACTGGATGGCGCATGCGGATAAGTTCCCGGGACTCACCACTCCCGACGAATCCTATCACGGGATCACCTATGCCGAGAAATTCGGAAAGGGTGCGTTCATTACCAAGGCTACAGCCCAGCTGATGAGGGATTTCGGAAGCATACAGTCGCCCCAGAATGCATTTTATTTAAATCTTGGTCTGGAATCACTGCATGTGCGTATGCCCCGTCACGTAGAGAACGGACAGGCAGTGGCAGAATTCCTTGAGAAGCATCCCAAGGTAAAGAAGGTAAGCTACCCCGGATTAAAGAGCAATAAGTATTATGAGAGGGCACAGAAGTATTTCGGACACGGCGGATGCGGCGTGGTATCCTTTGAGCTTGAAGGCGGAAGGTCTGCTGCAGAGGCGTTTATGAAGAAACTTAAGCTGGCTGCTATAGAGACGCATGTAGCCGATGCAAGAACCTGCTGCTTAAACCCTGCAAGTTCCACCCACCGTCAGATGAGTGATGAACAGCTTGCGGCAGCCGGTATCCCTGCAGGTCTGGTACGTATGTCCTGCGGTCTTGAGGATAAGGCCGATCTTATCGCGGATATAGAGCAGGCACTTGCCTGATGGCATCAAATGTGGTAAGATTTAAAGAAAGCGCTTACACAAAGCCTTGTTTATACTATTGAGATATTACAGGAGGATAAAAGGATGTTCGGATTTGGCGCAATGATCCAGAAACTTAAGGAGAATCCAAAGACCATAGTACTTACCGAAGGCGAGGATCCCCGTGTACTGGAAGCGGCATCACGTCTGCTGGCCAGTAATTTCCTTACTCCGATCTTGCTTGGCGACGAAAAGGAAGTTGCCAATGCCGCAGAAGAAGCCGGATACAATATCCGTGGGGCAACGATAATCAATCCCGTCAACTACGAGCGCCTTGAGGAAGTGACCAGGGAGTTCTATGAGATACGTAAGGAAAAAGGCGTTACGATGGAGAAGGCACAGAAGATGATGCTGCAGCGTAACTACTTTGGTACCATGCTGGTAAAGATGGGTATAGCAGACTGCCTTCTTGGCGGGGCTACTTATTCCACGGCAGATACGGTAAGGCCTGCGCTTCAGATCATAAAGACCAAGCCGGGTAATTCGATCGTTTCATCATGCTTCATACTGGTACGCCCCGGTGCTACCGGTGAAAATGAGGTGCTTGCTATGGCAGACTGCGCCATAAATATCCAGCCTTCCGAGGATGAGCTGGTAGAGATATGCGGTGAGACCATCAAGTGCGCGCGTATTTTCGGTATCGATCCCAAGGTGGCATTTTTAAGCTATTCCACCAGAGGTTCAGGTAAAGGCGATTCTGTTGACAAGATGAGAAATGCGGCGCTCAAGGCTCAGGAGGAATTTCCCGATGTGCCTATCGACGGCGAATTCCAGTTTGATACAGCCGTATCACCGAGGGTGGCAAGGCAGAAAGCGCCGGGAAGCGAAGTTGCCGGCTATGCCAATACCTTTATCTTCCCCGATATCAACGCCGGTAATCTGGGCTATAAGATAGCACAGCGCATGGGTAATTTCGAAGCGTACGGCCCCATACTTTTGGGACTTAATGCCCAGGTAAACGACCTTTCACGCGGCTGCAATGCCCTGGAAGTATATTCCATGGCTATCATCACCGCAGCTCTTACCTGACTTTAGATCGATAATTCTATAAGCCTTTTATGTCAGCAGCCCAAATGGGCTGCTGACTTGTTTTTTGGGCCTTTTTTTGGTATATTTTAAGGTGAATACATGGGGATGGGGTTATGAAGCTTACTGTAGCAAAAACGGCAAAAGAACGGAGGGAGTTTCTGCGTTTCAGAAGGGATCTGTACAGCGGATGCAGACGCTATATAGATGATAACTATTTCATGATCTGCGAGATCTTTTCAGATAAACTGCACTTCACGAAAAATATTAAGTATTATCCCGTTTATGTTTCTTCCGACAGCGGCAATATCCTCTGCGAGGGTATTATAGTGTATGCGCCGCAGCTGCCGGAATATATCCAGTTATGCTTTTTTGAAAGTCTTCCACATCAGGATAAGGCGATAGACATGCTTACGGATCTTACGAAAGAGTATGGCAGACGCCTTAACTGCAAAAGAATGGTCGTTGGTCTCAACGGCCATGTTAACTACGGTCTGGGACTTCTGGATTCTCATTTTGAAGAACGCAATTCCTTTTCGTCCCCTGGAAATCCCATGTTTTACAATGATCATTTCAGAAAAGCCGGCTTTGAAGAAACAGGCCTTAATTCATATGTTGTAGAGCATTATGATGACAGACTGGAAAGATTCAGACGTGCCATTGAGCGCATAGATAAGAACTATGAATTCCGTTACTTTGATAAAAAGCAATTTGATACTTATTCAAAGATATATACGGATCTGAACAATTACTGTTTCAGCAGCCATAAGTATTATTACTGCAGGGATTATGAGGATGATAAGGAAATGCTTAAAGAGCTGTTCCTTTTTATGAAGGAGGATTCCCTGATCTTTGCATTTAAGGATGAAGAACCGGTAGGCTTTATCATGTGGTATCCGGATTTTAATGAACTGGCCGCACGCGGTAGCATATTCGGGACTAAGCATTTTTTTAAGAATCTGATATCGGGCAGAAAGATAAGAACTGCGAAGGTCATGGAATATGGCGTACTTAAGGGCTACCGCGGACGGGGACTTCCCGCAGCCCTTATATATAAGGCGTTTAACCTTATCAGAGAGCAGGGATATACACGTATAGAAACGTCATGGGTGCTGGAGGATAATGACGATTCCAACAGTTTCTGCCGCGCTGCCTGCGATTCATTGTATAAGAAGTATGTAGTATTTGAGAAAGAGTTATAAAAGATGCTTCGTCGCTACGCTCCCTGGAATGATATAGGGGGCGTCGTCCCGGGTGAAATTTATATGAAAGTACTTCTCTTCCGTCCAAAACCACATAAGGAAACGATAGGCCTGCAGAACGTGATGATATGCGAGCCTCTCGAGCTTGAGTATATATCTTCAAATATCGAGGCGCTGGGACATAAGTGTATCATTGTCGATATGATACTGGAGCGCCACAGCGTTTCATGGTTTGTAGAACGTCTTAAGCCTGATGTCGTGGGCATCACAGGCTATATTTCACACGTAAATATAATAAAGGATTACGCAAGGCAGGCAAAGGCCGTTGATAAAAAGATAGTGACCATAGTCGGCGGCGTGCATGCGGAGGTCAATCCCGGAGATTTTGAATCAAAGTATATAGATTATATAATCCGCGCTAACGGTATCCGCACTTTCATTGAGATACTTAACAAGCTTGAAGGAAAGGAAAACAGCGAGCCGGAGTGTGTCTATCATTCGGGTAGCAAGCCGCCCAAAAAGGATACCACATTTAAATATCTCTATCCCGACAGGAACAAAGTTAAAAGATACAGGGCGAAGTATTACTACATGTTCCACCGTAACTGCAGCCTGATAAAAACTTCCTTCGGCTGTCCGTATAACTGCAAGTTCTGTTTCTGCAGGCAGATAACGGACGATCAGTATTTTGCCAGAACGCTTGAGGATATAATCTGCGAGCTTAAGCAGATAAAGGAATCAGAGATATATATAGTTGATGATGATTTCCTTGTGGGACGCGACCGCATACTTAAGTTCTGCGATATGCTGGAAGAAAACCACATTCACAAAAAGTATCTTATTTACGGCAGGGCTGATTTTATAGCAGCAAATGAAGACGTGATAAAGCGCTTTAAGCAGGTGGGGCTGCGGGCCGTGATAGTGGGGCTTGAATCCTGCGACAGCAGGCAGCTGGATGATTACAACAAACGTACCAATGTGGCTATAAACGAAAAGGCCGCAGCTATACTTAAAAAATACGATGTGGAGTGTTACGGGACTTTCATACTGGGACTTGACTGGACAAAGAAAGATTTCGATGCGCTCTACCGCTGGATCAAAAAGCTGGGACTTATATTTGTAAATCTCCAGCCGCTGACTCCGCTCCGCGGCACGGACATATACGAAAAGTACAGGCCGCGTTTTATAGTAAGGGAAGACGAATACGAGAAATGGGATCTGGCGCACCTGGTGGTCAAGCCGGATAATATATCTGTAAGGATGTATTACTGGTATACCATACTGCTTTACTACAAGGTTACGGTAAATCCCGTGAGCGCATGGTATATGATAAAAAAATACGGTCTGCATGATACGCTTAAATTAAGCGTGGGCGCGTTCAAAGTTAATCTGCAGTATTTTAAAAAGCTGATCGGAGGCAGATGATGGGACGTAAAAAACCAAGAGTATTACTGATAAGACCCAAGTACACATCTTTAGTGGCAAATCTGGAACCGCTAGGACTTGAGTATCTTGCGGGACTTGCAAAGGAGCTTAAGATCAATTGCAGGATACATGATGAATTCCAGTATCCCTGGGCTATGCGTCTTTATCGCCTGGTGCGGCGCATAGAGCACGGAAAGTTTGACTTTATCGGTTTTAATGCAAATGCAAATACGGTTGATATCATAATCAAACGTGCGCGCCAGCTTAAGCAGAGATTTCCAAACATCACCATCATGGTAGGAGGCCCCGAGGCGGAGCTTAATTATAAGGAATTCTGTACCGATGATATCGATATCGTTTATTACGATAACGGGCTTATGACACTTAAGAAGATGTGGAGCGAGGGCTATACGAGCGATAAACTCCGTGATCTGAGCGGCATATGCTATAAAGAAAACGGAAAGTGGATCATAAAAGAAAAGGGAGCGCCTGTCTGCGGCTTTATCACCAAGCCCGACAGGACTGCTTTTTATAAAGGACTTAAGAATAACTATATCTTTATGAAGGGAAAGTTTGCTCTGAGCAAAGCCTCTTTTTCCTGCCCTTATAACTGTACCTTCTGCTATTGTACCAAGATGAACAGCGGCGAGTATACGGAACGCGATCTGATGGAAGTGGTGGATGAGATAGAGGAGCTTAAACACGACAAGATATGGTTTGTTGACGATACTTTCTTTTTTGATAAGGAAAGAGTGCGGGCGTTCTGCAATGAAGTATTGAGGCGCGGATTGAAGAAACAGTTCATGGCGTATGCAAGGGCGGATTTTCTTGCAGCCAATCCCGATATACTGCCGCTTGCGTACAAGGCCGGATTCCGCGATATCATGGTGGGACTGGAAGCTATATCCGATGAGACTCTGGATGAGTACAATAAACAGACCTCAAGAAATGAAAATATAATGGCGATAAAAAACCTGCGTGATGCAGGACTGGTATGCAACGGATTGTTTGTTATAAACTATACGGCCACGAGGGATGATTTTAGAAAGCTTCTTCAGTTTGTCAAGGGGAACAATCTCTTATGGGTAGTGTTTGGTATTTTTACGCCGTATAAAGGCACGGATGCATATGATGAGTATAAGGATAAGCTGATACATTTTAAATCATGGAGACTGGACGGTACGCATCTTACACTTAAGCCTACCAATATGTCGTCGGTCGAATTCATGCTGCGCTATTACTGGCTGCATGCCGTTACTTATCCGAAGATAATCGTAAGAGCGATGCTGGGCACCGCGTATGATACTAAAAAGAAGGGCTGGTTCTGACGCATGAAGAAAAAGATACTGCTGATACAGCCCACGCCTTATGATCAGTACGGCAAGCTGGTAAAGAAAAAAAGACTCTATTTTGTGGGGCTTGCACTGCCGCTTCTGGCAGCACTTACACCGCCTGATTTTGAAGTGGAGATCTGTTACGAGACCATAGAGGATGTTGATTTTGATACCGATGCGGAGCTTATAGGAATAAGCAGCATGGGGCATGCCGTTATGCGCACGATAGATATAGCAAAGAAATTTAAGGAACAGGGAAAGACGGTGATCCTTGGCGGCTATATGGTATCGCTGATGCCGGAAGAAGCAAAGAAATACTGCGACAGCGTAATGATAGGTGATTCGGAAGAAACCTGGGGCGAGATGATAAATGATTATCTTAACGGCACCATGAAGGATTTCTACAAAAAGAAACTCACAAAACTTGAAACGCCTCTTCCAAGGTACGAGCTGATACTCAATAAAAAGATAGGCAATTTCCTTCCCGTGCAGGCGGGGCGCGGCTGCACAAAGACCTGCAGCTTCTGTTCGATATACTGTCTGTATAAAGGGCAGTATCTAAAACGCAGTATCCCTGATGTTATAAGGGATATTAAAAGGGTAAAAGAACTGGGATTTAAACAGTTCCTTTTATTGGACGATAATCTTTTTTCAAACAGGGATTATTCGCTTGAGCTGTGCAGGGAGATAAAGAAGCTTAAGATGCACTGGATGACACAGTGCTCCGTGGATATAGCAAAGGATGAAGAACTGCTTACCGCAGTGGCGCAGAGCGGCTGTTATGTAATGAGCTTCGGACTTGAGAGCATCAGCCGTGAAAGCCTGCTCGGAATGCAGAAAGGCTGGGCGCATCCCGACGAATACAGTAAACAGCTTGCCATCATACGTAAACACGGGATCGATATTTCGACCGAGATGGTGGTGGGTGCAGAGGGAGATACCCTTGAATCCATAAGGGATACGGCTAAGTTTATTGAAGATAACAAGATAGTGGTCCCGCGTTTCTATATTCTAACGCCTATACCGGGCACACAGTATTATGAGGAGATGAAGCAGCAGGACCGCATCTATAATACCGATATGTATTCCTATAATTCCTGTGAAGCCGTGCATTATCCGAAGAATATGACACCGGAGGAACTGACGAAGGCATACTGGGATCTGTACAATAAAGTGTACTCATACCGTTCTATACTTAAGCGTACCATATTCAGCACGGGCTTTCTTAAAAGACCGGTTAATGCGATATTTTATCTTGGGGTTAATCTTTTCTACAGGTATCATATAAAACATGGCATAGTACCTAATATCATTTAACTGTCCTTAGCTGCTGCACTCCGCGGAATGATATATTTAGCGTGTATGTCAAAGCAAAGAAGAAGGATCCCGGCGATAAGGAGAAACAAATTGAAAAACAGATATATGTTCGTCCGTGTACATTATGATAAACGTGTGGCAAGCCTTGAACCGCTGGGACTTGAATATCTGGTGGCTTGCGTCAAAGCAGAAAAACACAGGGCTTTTATCTTTGATGAGAGTATCGTGAGCCCCTTTATGCGCTTTAAGCAGCTGTTAAACAAAGTAGACAAAAACGGGGTCACAATAGTCGGCTTTACGGTGATGTCCAATATGGCGTGGTATATAATTGAACTGATACATAAGTTAAAAAAAGCCAGACCATGGATAAAAGTGATCGTAGGCGGACCCGAAGTCAATATCAATTATAAGGATTTTTGCCTGGATGAGATAGATTATGTCAGCTACGATAACGGTCTCGATTCTTTCCGTAAGGCTGTAAGAAACGAATTTGATGCAGAGACTTTAAAGGAATGTACGGGTTTTGCATTTAAGTATAAAGGTAAGTGGGTTATAAATGAAAAGGGTACTCCCATAAGCAATTACGGTATCAGGCCCGATCGTACACAGTTTTTCAAAAACAAAAGCAAATACCGCGTTATAGCCAAGGGCTGCTTTTCGGTGCTTAAGACGAGCTTTTCCTGCCCGCAGCAGTGCAAATTCTGCATATCCAGACAGTTCAATTCCTGTACGTATAAAGAGCGCCCCATCGATGATGTGGTGGATGAGATAATAAAGCTTGATAATGATAAGATCTTTATCATAGATGATGATTTCCTTTTAAACCGTGAACGCGTTAAGGAGATCTGCAAAAGACTCCTAAAAGCCGGCTGCAAGAAAACCTTTATGGTATTCTCCAGAGCGGACAGTATAGTAAGGTGTGAAGATATAATGCCGCTCATATACAAGGCGGGTTTCAGGGATTTCCTTGTGGGACTGGAGGCTGTTGAAGACAGTACTCTCGATAAATATAATAAGCATTCCAGTGTTGAACTCAACAAAAAAGCGATATCCATACTGCGCAGATACAGGATGCTCTGCGTGGGACTTTTTGTCATTAATTATGATTTCGCTCATGAAGACTTCATGAAGATAAACCGCTTCATAAAGAGAGAGGGGCTTATCTGGGTATTGTTCAGTATACTGATACCCTTCAAAGGAACTGCCGTATACGAGGAGAATAAGGACAGACTGTATCGTTATAAATACAGAAGAACCGACGGTACCCATGTCCTGATGAGGCCTTCGAAGCTGCCTATGTGGCTGTTCGAGATGGAATTCCGTTTCCTCTATTATGTGAATTATCCGCGTATCTACTGGGCGGGGCTGACGGGTATGTTTAACAGGAAATATAAGAACCGATGAAGATACTGCTGATAAAACCCGAGACGGTCGGCATATTCAGTTTTACCTATCTTGTAGAGCATGAAGCTCTTGAGATGGAATATCTTTATACACTTTTTACTTCTCATGGGCATGAAGCGGTGATATACGACAGAAGATACGATCTGATGCCGCTTAAGAAAAAACTTAAACGGGAAAAGCCGGATGCAGTATGCATTACAGGTTATATCACACAACAGAAGCTGATGATAAGGTATTGCGATATCATCAAAAAATACGATCCGGCCATAAAGATCATACTGGGCGGATCCAATGTAGAGATCAATTACGCTAATTATTTTGATTCGAAGGCAGATTTCTTATATCACTTAAGCGGCCTGGAAAACATGTTAAGACTCATCGATCATATCGACGGCAAAGAAGGAGCGCCGGAATTAAAAGATATAAAAGGTATATGTTACAGAGAAGACGGTGAATGGAAGGTAACGCCCAAGGTTATAGAGAGTCCGGAGGATCTGCCCATTCCCGACAGATCGTATTTTTACAGGAATAAGAACAGGTTCAGATATCTCTGTTTTAAACCGCTGGCATTGGTTAAGAATTCTTTCAGCTGTCCGGGGAACTGCAATTTCTGTTTCTGCACCAACAGAAACAGCGGCAAATACTCCTGCCGCAGCGCACAGAGTCTTGTTGACGAGATAGCATCGCTTGATGTTCCGGCGGTACATATCACGGATGATAATTTCCTTACTGATGCAAGGTATCTTAGGGAGTTTATACGCCTGCTTAAAGAACGCGGCGTTCATAAGAAATATCTGATATACGGGAGAGCCGATTTTATCGCACATAACGAAGAGCTGATAAAGGAACTGGCAGAAGTGGGACTCGCTCTTGTTATGGTGGGGCTTGAAGCAAATAAGGATGATGAGCTTGACTCATATAATAAACACACCACTCTTTCGGAAAACGAGGAATGTATCCGTATACTTTCGGAAAACAGGATCTATTGCGCAGGGCTCTTTATCGTTCACCAGAAGATGACAAAGCAGGATTTTAAGGATCTGTATAAATGGATAGCGGCAAGGGATATAATCCCGACGGTATCGATATTTACGCCTATGCAGGGAACTGCGATATACAGGGAATATGAAAAGGATATGATCACTAAGGATGTGACGAAGCAGGATCTGTTTCACTGTCTGTTAAAACCCGATCATATGAGTGTATGGCGCTTTACGATCGAGTACTATAAACTGTCCTTAAAGCTTGGATGGAAGAACCGCAGATCATCTTTGTATGCGGATAATGAATATGCGAAGGGAGTGCTCTACATACTTAAAGTACTGCTTATCAAATTACGAAGAGCCATAGTACTGTGATCTGTATGAAGAATGATAAGAGATTAATCCAATACCATACCGATGATCCCGGACAGATATATGAATACATAAAAAAAAGCCGGTTTGCCGCGGAAGTATTTACGGATGATATGGATGCGGCATTTCCTTTTAACGCCGGGATGCTTAAACTCTTAAGATATGCCAATCCGTTAAAGCAGAGTTACTATTATATAGAGGACGATGACAGATATGCGTTCTTCACGTCGTATCTTAACAGGATGAATCTGTTTACTTTCGGAAAGGCGAGGCTGTTTATCAATCTGCAGACTATCGCTTTTCCTTGTTCACTGAGCTGCAGCGGATATATAACAAACGATCCTGAGTGGATGCTGGAATACATAAAGACTATAAAGGGCTGTAAGCTGGTGCTTAATGCAGACATGCCGTTTCGCATGAAGGGAATGGTGTTCGGGGAAACTCTTCCGACCTGCAGGCTGAAGTTCAGAGATGATATGGATACTGTTTGTGCATACATGCGTGCATTAAGAAGCCCTTACAGACGGCGTATCAATCTTGCTGTCAAAAACTGCAGTGATATCAGCATGCGAAGGATAAGTGATGACAGTATCGATGTACATCCTTTGTATCTGCAGACTTATGAAAGATCGGAGTATAAGCTTGAATGCCTTTCGAAGGGATTCTTCGATAAAACAGAAGGTGAAAAGATCGTATTTTTAAGAGATGACAAGCCTCTGGGATTTGTACTGCTTAAGGTGAACGGTGATGAACTGGTATTCATGCTCTGCGGTATGGAGTATAAAGACTCTGAATGCAATGCCGATCTGTACTGGTTTATGCTATACAATATCGTCGCTTATGCCATAGAGCACGGGTGTAAACAGATAGACTTTGGACAGACTTCCGAAAAGACCAAGCTTAAATTCGGTGCGCTGCTGGAAAAACGTTATTTTTATGCGCACCATTCAAATCCAGTGATAAACTTTCTGGCTATGGCTTTTAAATCTGTATTGGAGTATAAGTATTCGTTCCCCGAATACAGGGTATTTAAAGATGAAGCTTAAACATTTGATATATTTGATCGTTATGACCGCTGCACTGTGCGCGTGTACGCGCAATGATACAGCTGCGCCTGCGAAAGATCCTTCCGAAGCGGCGCAGAGCGCTATGCAAGCAGTTTCTGCCGATGAAGTAAATAAAGACGGTGTATCGGAAGATAAAGGCGTTACAGGATATATCAGTATCCCGACTGCCACCCCTACCGATATCCCGCCGCATGAAGTGTATCTGGGGGATCTGTGTGTGCTGAGCGATGTAAAGACGCTTGATCTGTCCGGGATTGACTTAAGCGGTCTTGATGTGGGAGCGTTTTTTGATTCTTTGACTGATCTGAAACAGGTCAGGATGAAGGATAACGGCCTGGGCAATGCAGACTATGCAGATCTTCAGGATACCCATCCCGGTATACGTATCATATGGGATCTGAAGATCAAAAAGTGGACGATACCTACTGATACGGTAGGTTTTTCGACACTGCGTGCGAGTGAAGCCGATCCCAGGATAGATAACGATGAGGCACAGTATCTGCGTTACTGTACGGATATGGTGGCGTTGGACCTTGGGCATAATTATATCTCGGATCTTAGTTTTCTTAAGTACATGCCGGAGCTTAAGATACTTATACTGGTAGATAATTTTTCATATGCCGGCAGCGGAGTAAGGCTTAAGGATATCACGCCGATAAGCTATTGTAAGAAGCTGCGTTATCTTGAATTGTTCGCAAACAGCATAGAGGATGTAAGCGCACTGAAGGACTTAAAAGAGCTGGAGGATCTTAATATCTGTCATAATCCTGTAAAGAGTATAGACGGGATAAGGGATCTGCCGCAGCTTAAGAAGCTTTGGGTGTATTACACATCGATACCACAGGAAGAGATAGATGAGCTTAAACAGCTGTATCCCGACTGTAAAGTGATCACGAGCGGTTACGGCTCGGTCGATCAGGGCTGGAGGGAAGGCGAGCGTTACGATGCCATGCGTAACATGGTTAAAAACAATGTGATAGATCCGGTATATGATGATGCTTATACACTTTCCGAAGATATGCCTTAAAGTTCTTTATCGCTCTTTATCTTCTTGATCCATTTACCGCTGTTTAATCTGATAACGCACCATATGGTCTTTAATACCTGATCGGACTTTAAGCAGAAGTAGATCCAGAAAGCGGGTAAGTGGAATACCAGACCGGCCAGTATACCCAGAGGCAGGGATACTACCCACAGGAAGAGATTGTCTGCCAGCATCAGTATCTTTGTATCTCCGCCGCCGCGCAGCACGCCTTTTGTCATTATGCTGTTGGTAGCCTGGAATACGATTATCATGCTTATGGAGAGCATCAGCTGGGAAGCGATATGCCTGGTCTCTTCCAGAAGATTATAGGCATTGATCATGGGCTGTGAGATGAGCAGTACTATACCGCCTGCCAGTAAGCCAAAGAACAGACCCAGCCCCAGGAAAGCATAACCCTGTTCCTGGGCTTTTTCTTTATCACCTTCACCAAGTGTCTTTCCGGTGATAATGCAGCCGGCCTGTGAAAAGCCCTGTATCACAACTGATGCGAGCATCTGCGTTACGGTAGTTACGGCATTTGCGGCAACGAAGTTTTCACCCAGACGTCCTACTACCATGGCTACGGAGTTGTTTCCAAGAGCCAGTATACCGTCGCTTATGAGCACGGGGATGCTTATCCTGATATATTCATTCCATAGTCTTCCGACCTTGGCAAACAGATCCCTGATCCGTATATTTATTCGCGTATCACGAAGGAACAGATAACCGCAGATAACGCAGAATTCAAAGATCCTGGCTATCAGCGTACCCAGTGCCGCGCCGGCTTCCTCCATCCTGGGTGCACCGAATTTACCGAAGATGAATATGTAGTTGGCCCCGACATTGATAAAGAAAGCTGCGATCGATGTTATCAGCGGGATCTGCACCATTCCCACGTTACGCAGTATTATGGTACAGGTAAGCGAGAGCGACAGCAGGAAGTAGGTCACAACGGACCAGTCTAAGTAATTGATACCGCATTTGATGATAGGAGCTTCTTCGGTATATATACGCATTATCTGTTCAGGCAGGAGCAGTGTGGCCAGACAGAATACGGATGATAATGCAAGACAGAGCCTTACCATTATCACTACAGTGTTTTTAAGGGATTTTTTATCCTGCATACCGTAATATCTGGAAACCAGCACAGATGCCCCCATTCCTATACCCATGCAGAATATCTGGAATACCGATATGAACTGATTGGCAAGGGAGACTGCCGAAAGCTGAGTCTGGCCTATCTTACCTATCATGATGGTATCCATCATGTTAACGCCGGTGGTTATGAGCGACTGCAGGGTTATAGGTATGCTTATCGCAGCCACCGCCTTATAGAATTGTTTATCTTTTGCTATCAGACTTCCTTTGAACATATTCGTTACCTGCCTTTTTATCACAACCTACCCATTATAACATAATAATCGATTTTTACTACCCGAAAAAACCTTGCCCTTGACCCGACAGTTCTTGAACGATAAAATATACAGATAAAAGTCAAGGAGGAGGATTCGGATGAAGAATGAGATAAAGTTCATGGTGGCGGATATCACCACTCTTGAAGTAGATGCTATAGTAAATGCCGCAAATAAGAGCCTGCTGGGCGGCGGCGGGGTGGATGGAGCCATACATGCCGCAGCAGGACCTGAGCTTTTGGAAGAATGCAAAAAGCTGGGCGGATGCGAGACCGGACATTCAAAGATAACAAAGGCTTATGATCTGCCCGCAAAATACGTGATCCATACCGTGGGACCGATATATACGGGAAGCAGCCGTGATGCAGCCGAGCTCTACAGCTGTTACTACGGATCCCTGGATCTGGCTGCGGAAAATGACATACACAGCATAGCATTTCCCGGTATCTCCACCGGTGTGTACGGCTATCCCAAGGCTGAAGCGGCACAGATCGCCGTAAAGGCTGTGGTAAACTGGCTGGACGAACACAAAGAATACGGTATGCAGGTCAATATAGTAGCCTACAGCAAAGAAGATTATAAGGTATACGAGAAACTCGTAAGAGGCTGAGATGATAAACGCCCGGGGATCTCCCCGGGCGCTTGGCATTATCGCTTATATAGTATCAGTTTGAATTTGCGGAATTTGCGGCCATGCAGATAGTGATGATTATCAGCATGACTAAATATATTACTTATAATAATATTGCAGCATCAGCAGCACAACGCCGTCGTAGGAGTTTTCCTGAAGTATCTCGCCCTGTATCCTCCAGCCCTGGGTTGCGGTATCTGAGATCACCTCATCTACAGCTGGCATATCGTCGATCACATGCTCATCGGCGTCATACAGCTCCTGTTCTATCTGCATTCCACGTTCGTATATGTGATAGACACGCTCGCTCAGTTCCGGCACCTCACCGAAGATGGCTACCCTTTGAGCTACAGCGCGGATAAAATCTTCCTTTGTATTTATCTTTCCGACCGGGCTTATCTCTCCTGCGGCTATCTTTTGGTCCAGGATCTTGTCCTCGGCCTCTATATACTCAAAATACATATAGTCATACATTTCATAAAAGCCGGACAGCCGTAAGTATGGATCGCTGCTCTTGCTCAGTGCCACGTAGCTTAAGAGGTTGGCCTCATTTTCTTTATAGTAGCCTTTATGATGTGCATATTCATGTGCATCCAGTGTCGGCTGATAGAAAGGAGATATATAGCGGTTATGTGTGGGTTCCATAGTATAGGGATAATTATATCCGCCTATGCCCATGCGGTCCAGTATATCCGAGCAGATAGCGGGCTTGACCGGCGGATAATAACCACGCAGGCGGCCGAATTCGTCTCCCAGATCCTGCATTGCTTCTGCAGCCATGGCTGATATCTTTTCGGGAGGATAAAACTCCACGCTTCCGTCTTCGGCAATGTATATCTCTTCGGCTGCAGCGTTGGCCTGATCGGCAAAATAAACGAGCAGTGATCTGATCTCTTCAAATGTAAATTCGGTGCGCAGTTTCGGATCGCCCTGTCCCAAAACACTGCCGCAGAAAGGTACGAACCAGGTGGGGATATAAACGAGGACCACACATAAGAGGATGACGGAAAGTGTTTTGAAATAGCCGCTGCAGAATCTGCGGTATCCGGCTTTTTTATGAAGAAAGATCAGCAAAAGCAATATGAATACGGCGGCCACGATCAGCAGTGCGCCGGTAAACATAAGTATCTCGCCCACGGCAAAAGGAAACAGCGCGGTAACATGACTGATGGCGTCGCATAAGATACCGTAGATATGATCATTATACCGGTCGCAGAGAGCCGGTGAAAGCGCAGGCAGCGACAACACTATGATGCAGGCCGTCATTATCAGTATGGTCTTCAGATAACGTGAAATCTTTTTAGGAGCCTTTTTCTCATCCATAATATAAGGATTATAACATATTATGGGATGACATACAAAGAATTACGTTGTTTAATGGCATCAAACGCTGTATAATAGCGAAATGGCTTTGGCCGGATGAATGTGGAAAGGGAGGCAGGTATGATGAAAAGAGCGGACTGGCTTAACGACGCGGTTTTTTATGAGATATATCCGCAGTCATTTATGGATACCGATTCAGATGGGATCGGCAATATAAACGGCATCACTATGAAGCTGGATTACATCCGGGAACTGGGCTGTAATGCCATCTGGATCAATCCCTGTTTTGAATCGCCTTTTCTGGATGCGGGATATGATGTCTCGGATTATTACAGGATAGCTCCCAGATACGGTACCAATGAAGATATGGAGGAACTCTTTAAAGAGGCGCATAAAAGAGGGATACACATACTCCTGGATCTGGTACCCGGGCATACTTCCTGGGAACATCCGTGGTTTAAGGAAAGCATGAAAGCAGAAAAAAATGAGTATTCCGACCGTTATATCTGGACAGACAGTGTATGGGAATCGCCGGAAGGCTACGGTTCATTGAGGGGTATATCCGACCGTGACGGAAGCTGTCTGGTGAATTTCTTTACGCACCAGCCGGCGCTTAACTACGGCTTTTACAGACCTGAACGCCCCTGGCAGCAGAGCATGGATTCAAAAGCGGCTCTGGCCACGCGTGAAGAGATAAAGAATATCATGAGATTTTGGCTGTCAAAGGGCTGTGACGGATTCAGGGTGGATATGGCAGGATCGCTTGTTAAGAATGATGAGGACGGTAAGGGCACTATAGCGCTGTGGCAGGATATAAGGGCTTATCTTGATAAAGAGTTTCCCGAAGCCGTGCTGGTATCGGAATGGGGAGAGCCGGATAAGAGCATAGAGGCCGGCTTCCATATGGATTTCCTTTTGCACTTCGGACCGTCGCATTACAACGATCTGTTCCGCTGCGAGAAACCCTTCTTCGGCGGGGAAGGCGATGCTTCGGAATTTGTATCCAGATATCTTGAAAGCTATGATAAAGCTGCAGGGAGAGGCTTTATCTGTATACCGTCCGGCAATCATGATATGGACAGGCTTGCAAAATATATAAAGGGCGAGCGTGCCAAAATGGCATTTGCCTTTCTTCTGTCAATGCCGGGAGCGCCTTATATCTATTACGGTGACGAGATAGGCATGAGATATGTGGAGGGGCTTGCTTCCGTAGAAGGCGGTTATAACCGTACGGGATCCAGATCCCCCATGCAGTGGAATAAGGAAAAGAACGCAGGATTTTCGGATGCGCAGAGCGGCAGTTTATATATACCGGCAGATCCAGCGCCTGAGAGGCCGGATGTTGAGACGCAGTTAAAAGATGAGGATTCGCTTTTAAACGAGGTCAAAAGACTGATCGCAATAAGACGTTCGCATAAGGCGCTTATGAATCCGGGCGGGATAGAATTTATATGCAATGGCCGCTGTGGTGAACCATTGATATATTGTCGTAATTATGGAGATGAGAAGATACTGGCAGCATTTAATCCTGCAGATAATGAGTACCGTTTATCGGACACAAAAATAAAAGAGATCATTTATCTTCTGGGAGAGAAACCTGACGCCGGAGAGGATAAGTGCATCATAAAGCCGCGTTCGGCGTTTTATGCAATAGTATGATACGGGGAGGAGTTAACAGATGAAATGTAACACCTGCGGAGCCGAGATAGGGCTGACAGACGAGGTCTGCCCCTATTGCGGAGCCGTTAATACACAGTCGGCTGCCCATCTTAAAGAGATGGAGCAGTATAAGGACAAAAGTAAAAAGACCAAGGGGAAGGTAAAGGAAAGCATCGCCGCAAATATACCGATACTGGTAAGTGCGCTTATCCTGGTATTGCTTGTTATAGGAACAGGCGTGAGCTCTTATGTGGCTGAAAATGCGTCTTTATTCAGACACCGCTCAAGCCGCGCTGAAGCAATAAAAAAGCATGAGGAGTATTCGCAGATATTAAGGCAGTATCTTAAGGATGGGGATTATGCAGCGTTTTCATCATTTAAGGGATATCATGTGATACCCGAATACGAGGAGGAGTATAAGGAATTCGAAAAGGTCTGTGATATGGTCGGGATATATTGCAGGGCGATGAACGGGATCGAGGAATGCGTTTTATACGGAGCTGATTCACCGCGTTACGGTCTGGATTCGGATATATCTTCCTGTCAGATGGGTATAGAAAACTTTTATTATGAGTATGAAAGAAAGCTTCCCGATATGGAAGGAGACCCGTACATGGACAATGCTATCGATATGAAGAAAAAGATGGATGCTGCAATGAAGATATACCTTGGACTGGATGGCGGTGAACTGGAAGAGTATCTGGCATCATCAAGCAATCAACAGGAGGCATATCTGGAGGAGGTGCTTGGTAATGAGTAAAAAGAAGCTGATCTTTCTGATAGTGCTGGCGGCTGATATCGTGCTGGGCGTTATATTTGTATCGAAGCTGATGGCAGCTTCGGAGAAATTAAGCTGGGCTTATTATGAGTCTGATGATGTAAAAACTTCATCGGTATTGGATTATCTGGAGTGGGAAGATTTCGGGACGGCAGCTATGCTGTCAAGATCTTACCGTATCGGGGCAGAAGTAGATGAGGCGGATGAAGATCTGTTTAAGCTGGGAGAATATGCCGATATGCTTTTTTACGGAAAGATCTATGAAGAAAGCGGTATGCAGCAGCGCGCACAGGATTGTGACGCAAGACGTTCGGAGATAAGAAAAGACATGGCAGATTATGCAGCATTGCTGGATAAGATGGATGAGAGTCTGGAAAATGCGATAGGGAGAGTGAACTGATGAGTGAGATGGTTAAGTGTCCGTCCTGCGGAGCGGAGTTTGATGCCAAGCTGGTAAGGTGTCCGTATTGCGGCACGGCGTATGAACCGGCCGCAGAAGAAGAGTACATGGGAAAGCTTGATGATGTGCATAAGGAATTAAAGTCACATCGGAATGATGCGCCAAACAGCGCGGGAAAAGCTGTCACAAAGACGATACTTATATTTGTTATCGCGGCCGCAGTTTTGCTCGCGATAGGAATATGTATCTTTGTTCTGCCAAGCATGAGACATAAGAACAGGCAGGATAAGGAACGCGCGGATTATCTGCAGAGTATTTCCGTGAGCGGTCAGGACGATGATGAGAGCAAAGAGGAAGAAGAATAATAATACAGAGGAGTAAGAACAGATGAAGTGTAAAAAATGCGGCAGGACCATAGGGGTGGAAGATAAGCTATGCCCTTACTGCGGGACAGTAAATGATCTGGCAGCTGCGCACGAAAGAAATATCAAAGAGTTTGATAAGGAGTTTACAAAGACACAGAAAGAAGTAGCCGGCTCGGCAAAGAATCTGGAGGGAATAGGGAAACGTGCACTGATCCTCGCCATCCTGGTAGCAGCCATGCTGGTAATGCATTTTGTCAGCAGGCGTAATTACGTGGGGCCTGATGAGGATGCGATCAGGAGCCGTGATGCGCAGACACATTGTGAGGAGTATAAAGAGGAGATGGAAGGGTATCTTAAGCGCGGCGAATACCTGGATTATATCGCCTTTATACATGCTCACGGTATATATCTTTCAAGTGCAGGCTATGAAGATTTTAAGCACATAAATTATGTGGCGTCGGATTATTACGAATGTATACGTCATATGCAGGGGATCGTCTATCAGACTACCGATAAGGATTACTGGAATTCAATGGAGCAGCAGATATCTTCCTTCAGCATGTATCTTGAAGGGTTTATGGAGACTTATAAAGTTCAGGCAGAAGCGGAAAAGAACAGTACATATAAGGCTTATATCGAAGATATGTATCAGGATCTGAGATCTCTGTTAAAAGCATATGTGAAGCTGGACGATGCTGGAGTTGATGAATTTCTGGAATTATCGGATGCAAAGATGGCGGTAAGGCTGGAGGAGGTGTTTGCAGATGAAGCTGAATAAGATATTAAAGACAGTTTTTAATATTGCTATCGTGATAGCGGCTCTGTTATGCCTGATGTTCTTTATAGATATGAAAGCATCTTTTGACTATGCTAAAGAACAGGAGACAGATGATACCGGAACGACAATGGATGTCTTTGATTACAAGCTTAAGCATAAGGCATACGGTGAAGTCGTGGATCATTATTTTACGGACAGGATGTATTCCATGACTGCAGAGGAAGGGCTGGAAAAAACATATCTTGTAGCGGAGTATGCCAACACTGCTTTTATGCGGCGCATTTTTACCGAAAAGAATGATACACAGCATGAGAAAGCCTGCCTGGATAAACTTAATGGCATACGCGCAGAGCTTGGAGATTATGCTTATACGGCAGAAGAGATCGATGCGGTGATATCTCTGTATTAATAAAGGAACATTTAAAAAGGCGCAGAGCGGATCATTATCCTTACTCTGCGCCATGTTTTTTTTGGAGGTGTATTAAGTATTACTGGGTTACTTCGATAAGCTGCTTTAATGTAGTATCGTCAAGACCGTAAGTATCGGACTCATCACCCTGTCCCATTACGTTGATGCTGTAGCTGAAGTTATCGGATAACCAGATAGCCTTCATGGTCTTTCCTTCTTCGTTTCCATAGCAGTTAACGGTGATGCCGTCATCTGTCTTAAAAGACCAGCTGTGTGCATATTCATTGTAGTCGCCGGAAACATCATCGCTTTCCTGCTTTAATCCCTTGCGGATGGTGAGCTCTGCTGCACCGATGGAACCTCTTGCCTCAGCCAGGTGTTCCATGCATCTGAACTCTGTTATATAAACCTGATGACCGTTGTAGTCTGTATTATTCTCAGGTACCATGAAGTAGCCTACATCTGCTCCCGCAGCTGCTTCGTCCGCTGAAGTAACATCAGTCCAGGGATTAGCCATTCCGGTGTTTCCCGGCAGTCTCTCAAAGAAGGTCTCGCCGGTCACGCCGTCAACATCGCTGTTGGCGCTTCTCCAGCCGAGCATTCCGTCCGGCTCAAACCAGAACTCTCCGGCACCGTCGGTATATTTTACATCATCGGTATAGGTGGTTTCATCGGTATAGGTACGTACATAGTACTTTGCATTGGTATATTCAAGTAAGCCTGTGGAAACATAGTAGGTAGCGGTCATTTCCCAGTTAGCGGATTCAAATGCACTGCCTGACCAGCGGATGTTGACCTTATGATCATCTCCGCTTAAGTGCTCTATATCAATGGTGCATCTTCCGGACATGGGCTCTGTATAGGTTCCGGTAAAGTCGGGTTTATCGATCACATCGTCAACGACCTCTTCCGGCTGGCTGTCTTCGGGAGTGGTCTGAGGAGTATCTTCCGGAGTGCTCTCGGGAGCTTCTGTGGGAGCTGCCTCGGTAACTGCAGGCTCTGTGGGAGCTGTGTCAGCGGTAGTGGAAGTACATGCTGCCATAGATAGGATCATGGCGCCGGTCAATGCTAAAACAAATCTCTTTTTCATATTGTCCTCCTTATTGATAGGTTCCTGTTATCTGATTTCTTGACAAAGTATAAAACCCTTATCCGCGCAAAACAATATGCTTTCTTTACGAATTATCCAAAAAATAGTGAACAAATTAGTGGAAAATGTCTAAATGACTATACCTAAAGCTGATAAGGAGACGACAAATTATAAGTAGCCTGTATGTGGACAGGGATATATAATCATACTGTAATACAGATCAATGCGGGAGAATTTGTATTCTGCCGATCGGTAAGAATTTCTTTGGCGAAAGCATGTTTTCGGATCACGAAAACGGATCGAAGCTGGCGATCGCACAGAGCCGGTAAAAGAGTGATGATATGTTTGGCTTAAAGGGATACAGCAAAGAAAACTTTAAAACAGTATTTGATATGGCATGGCCTGCGATAGTAGAGTCTTTTTTCGTGGCTTTTGCGGGACTGGTGGATTCACTTATGGTCAGCCACATGGGGTCTTATGCCGTGGCAGCCGTAGGCCTGACAACGCAGCCCAAATTTATGGGCCTGTCGCTGTTTTTTGCGGTCAATGTATCCATCTCCGCACTGGTAGCAAGACGCTTTGGCGGAGGAAAGCGAAAGGAAGCCAACGGCATATTTGCTACAGCAATGTATTTCGTGATAACGGCAGCGATAGTCTTAAGCATATTATTTGTTGCGGGAGCCGATACGATAATACGTTTGTGCGGCTCGTCCGATGCGACGGCTGAGGATATAGCTACCCATAATGCTGCCGTGACCTATTTCAGGATCATCATGGGAGGCATGATATTCAACTGCATCCAGATGGCAGTCAATTCGGCGCAGAGAGGTGCGGGAAATACCAGGATCACCATGAGAACGAATGTGACCTCCAACCTTGTAAATATAATACTTAATTATCTCTTGATAGAAGGACACTTCGGTTTCCCTGCACTTGGTATAGTGGGAGCGGCCCTGGCTACTGTGCTTGGTACGGTGGTATCATCCGTGATGAGTATCGTCTCGATATCGAAGGCGGATAGTTTTATCAGCATACCATTTATTTTTTCTGAAAAGATAAGGGCATCCTTTAAAGCATTAAAGAGCCTTATCACTATAGGCTACGGGATATTCTTTGAGCAGATCCTGATGCGTATAGGCTTTATGGCAACGGCTGTGATGGCTGCGAAAAAAGGGATGGATTCGATGGCAGCGCACCAGGTGGGAATGAACCTGATGGGACTTACATTCAGTTTCGGCGACGGTCTGCAGGCGGCGGCAGTTGCGCTGATAGGAAGGTCACTTGGGCAGGGAAAGCCTGAGCTGGCAAAGGATTACGGACGAACCTGCAAGGCGCTGGGGATGATGATAGCTGCAGTGCTGATCGCTTTCTATTTCTTTGGTGCAAGGTGGCTTATGTCGATGTTCTTTGAAGAAGAGCACATTATAGATATAGGTGTATCGATAATGCGCGTCATCATCTTTATAGTGCTGTTCCAGATAATACAGGTTATCTACATGGGCTGTTTAAGGGGCGCAGGAGATACGCTCTATACGGCGTTTGCGGCCACTATGTCGGTTACGGTGATCCGTACGTTGGTATCCTGGCTGGGCGGCTTTGTTTTCGGATTTGGTATCGTGGGCATATGGCTTGGTGTGCTTGCGGACCAGATCTCGAGATTTGCATTTGCAAGTATAAGATACAGAATGGGTAAATGGGTGAAGATCAGGATCTGATCTGTTGCCGCTAGATTATTTCATGGGAAGATCTAAAATGCAAATAAAAAAGAAACCGGAGAAAACTCCGGTTTCTTAAGATCAGGCAAAGGGACCGGCGACAGTGCTTGCCGGTCTTTTTTTGCCATAGTAGTCGGTATCGAAAATGATGTCGCTTCCATCGGGGGTCTCAAAGCGCTCTTCGGGTTCAAACGCTTCACCGAGCATATCCGAATCGATGAGCCCTGTATCCGGCAGATAGTCGCGGATATCAGTGATCACCGTAAAGCAGCCGTTTTCTTCTTTCAGTTCCACGCTTACTTTGTGTGCGTTATCGATGGTAGCGCCTTCTTCTATGTCGCAGGGTTTAGCTCCGTTAAAGAATACATTGCCTCCGGTCCATACGGGCAGCGGCATATAATATCTGTCCCTGGATTCAGTTGCGCCTTCCCCGCAATATCCGGCAAAGCATTCTTTCCATTCCTCTTCTTTCATGTATCCGCTGTAGGGTACGGTGCCGGCCGTAAGATTATAGTCGTCCCATTCGTCGCTCTTAAGAGGCTCACATATATCGATAAGACCCTTTCTTACTTCGGGCTGGATGAAGATGTTGTTGTAGAAACGAACATCACCATGGAGTACGCTCATGAAGCCTGTAATGGCTGTATCATGGGCTCTGTGTATTGGAGTATATCTGGGAGAGGCATAGGTGTTGGTACCGTTGCATACGCCGCGTCCCACTCCGGTGATCGCGCCGTTAAACAGATTGTGTACAAAAGCTACGCCCTGCGCTGCGAGTCTGACACAGCGCTCGGAAAGCATAATATTATTATCGACAAGAGTGGGGCCGTGCGCTATCTCTATCCACAGATCTTCCCCAAGTCCCAGGCCCTGCGCACACTCAGCTTTCAGCAGATGATCCCTTGAGAGACAGTTATCGTGAAAAAGATTGGAACTTACCCTGGTGCCCTGGCACTGCCAGTCAAGCCATATTCCCCTTGTGCAGTCATGGAAGTGATTGTTTCGGATGATCACGTCTATGGCTGCATGCAGTTTGATGCCGCCTATCTCTGCACCTGCAAGATTACGTTTGTTATTGATGTGATGTATATGATTGTTTTCTATGATCGAGAATACACAGCCCAGATTGCCTACGATGCCTGTCTGTCCGCAGTCGTGTATATCACAGTTACGGATGATGTGTGAACCGATTGTTTCTTTGCTCCAGCCATCAAGCTGCGCGATAAGAGCGCAGTCTCTCTGCGTCTGCGCACCGTCTTTGTATTTATACTTAAGCCATTTGTTATCGTTATGCTGCTGCATGTATTTTCCGAGAGATATTCCGCCGCATTTTGAATGGGATACTTCGCAGTCCTCTATTATCCAGCCCTTTGACCAGTGGGGGCCTATCATCCCTTCCTGCAGAGCAGTGGGGGGAGCCCATTGTGTTGCGGCCTTTGTGACCACAAAGCCGGATAAGGTAATATAGTCAACATGCTCGGCGACAGGCCAGAAGCAGTGAGGACGCACATTTATCTCCACGCATTCCTTATTGGGATCTTTGCCTTGGAAATTCGCGTAGATCTCGGTGGTATCTTTTTCGGCATCCTGACGTGTATACCAGGTGTGCTTGGTAAATTCAACGTCCCAGGACTGTTCATAATATCCGGGATTTAATACCTTATCAAGGCTGTCGCATTCGTAAAGCGATCTGCCGTTTAAATATACTTCACCGGTATGGACGGGTACCTGGATGTTAAGCCAGTCTCCGCTTACATAGGTTTTATAAGGGTTGTAGGATCCGAAATAAGAGTTTTCGATCGTCAGTTTCCACACATCACCTTCATAGTGTTCCCAGCTTTTGAATACATCTGCGCCGCAGATGATGGCTTCACGTCTGTTTACGGAACGGTATACTATACGCTGTTTTTCTGTTCCCGCATATAAAGGACTGACATCTTCGCGGTATATGCCGGGAAGGACTGCCACTTCATCTCCGGGCATGGCAATGGCTGCCGCATCACCTATTTTTTTAAAAGGATTTTCGCTGCTTCCGTCGCCGCCTGCAGCGGCATTGATATCTACATAATAGATCATGATCTTTCCCTCATTGGTCAACGGTTACTTTTATAATCTATATCTTTTCAGGATCATCAGCTACTTATTATTTGACTTTTGGGGATTATTTTTTGCACAGTGCATCTTAGCGCATAAAAATGCATCTTACCTTCCGGAATATTGTACCGATGGGGAAACACGCTTATAGTCATTTCAGAAGCGGAATAACTGCATGTTTTTTTATCACAGGTATTATCCGCAGAATTGGAGGAAAGTGAAATGAATAATATCTATCGGAAAAATGAAGTGACATTTGCGATCATCTGCATCGTGATCTATGTAGTGGGAACAAGCCTGTGCGAAGCGCTGGCGCAGAGCATGGGGATCATCAAGCTGCCGTCGATGATATTTCACCTTGCGCTTACGGTGCTGATACTGTTCTGGATAGGGAAGAATGGCCTGTATGAAAAATACGGACTCATAAAGCCGTCATACAGGATATACAGGGTCTGGTTTTATATACCGCTTATACTCATAGGTTTTTCAGGCATATTCTTTGGAGTGACACTGAAATACTCAGCAGCGGAGACGGCTTTTTATATCATAAGCATGCTCTGCGTAGGTTTCCTGGAAGAGGTCATTTTCCGTGGCTTCCTCTTTGTGGGGATGGCGAAGAGAAATGTGAAAAGCGCTGTCATTGTGTCTTCACTTACTTTTGGGATAGGACATATCGTTAATCTGCTGAACGGGCAGGACCTTGCGGAAACGGCTTTGCAGATCGTATTTGCGACTGCCGTGGGCTTTATGCTCGTGACGCTCTTTTATAAGGGGAAGAGTCTTATGCCGTGCATCATATTTCACGGGATCAACAATGCCTGCTCGGCCGTAAGCGATGAAGAGGCGTCGCTGGGATTATTCGGAAGCGCTGAACGGGAAATGCTGTTCTCTCTTGTTTTTTCGCTCGTGATATGTGTCATATACAGTCTTGCTATGTGGAAGAGTCTGAATGCGGAAAAGGGGACGGATACCGCACGCTTGTAAAATAGCAGTCTGCTTGGTATACTTTGGATTATGGGTGTCGTCAGGCAGGAGAGAACAGGTGTGGAAATAAGTGTAAAAAAGATACCAGCAGAAGAGCCGGAAGTTTTAGAGATCCGCTGCCATAAACTGACGGATGATGTGACGGAGATCATTTCTTTTGTGAAGTCAAGACAGGGACGGCTGAGCACGGAATGTGACGGCCGGAAAAGGGAAATACCGATCGTGGATGTTTATTATGCCGAATCGGTTGATAACAGGCTGTTCATCTATACCGCAAAGGAAAGCTATGAAGTGCGGCTCAGGCTGTATGAGCTGGAAGAGATGCTGAGGGGCAGGACCTTTCTGAGAGTGCAGAAAGGTGTGCTGCTAAACCTGATGAAGATACGCTCGATCCGGCCGGCTCTGGGAGGGAGATATACTGCGCTTCTTAGGAATGAGGAAGAGGTCGTGATATCCAGGAAATATGTTGCAGATCTGAAGAAAGCATTGAAAGGCGGTGAGTCATGATGAGGATAAAAGAGAAATTAGGGGAAGCATTCCGCTTATACTTTATTCTTGTGACACTTATCACCGTTCTTCTGATGGTTTTGGGCCTTTTGTTCGACAGTGACAGGACCTTTGGTTATGAAGCCTTTGTTTCGCCGCTGATCTATGCGGCGGTAGGTGTGATACCTGTTTCCTTTTTTAATCCGGATAAAGAGATAAGCATGAAAAAGCTGGTCATCAGACGTATTATACAGGAACTGAGCGTAGAAGCACTGATACTCCTGATAGTTTTTAACGCGCCCAATATCCCGTCTGAGCGGATAGAAGTAGTGATCGGCATAGCTGTGGGCGTGCTGGTGGTTTTTATCCTTGCAATTGCGGTTGAGTATATCTTTGAGCTTACACAGGCAAAAGAAATGAATGGGTATCTTGAGGAATACCGTAACAGAAATAAGGAGTGATCATGGTCTTAAATATACAGGTTAAACAGATGGGCAAGAAAGGGCGACATATAAAGCCGCTGGCGATGGAGTATTCGAAATGCCCGGAAACGGCGCAGCAGCTCATTGAAGAAACGGTGCGCATGATGGTGGCGGATTTTATACGCCGTCAGCAGGAGGCGAAGGAAGGGCATATACCCGAGGCACTGTCGGAAGATAATATGCAGACTATGGCAGAGGTCGGAAAGATCGCCTTTGGCGATATCTATAACGATAAGGAACCTGATGAAGAGAAAGCGGTGCAGAGTGCGTGGCAGGCTTATGCGGACGGTATCGTCCGTGTGTTTATCGGAGGAGAAGAAGCGGAGTATAACGAAAACGGTACACAGCTTGCATTAAAAGAAGGGGACGAGGTCACCTTTGTACGGCTGGCGATGCTGGCCGGCAGGATGTTCTGACGGATATTAAATCACTAAAGAGAAATAAAACAGTCGGGAAAAACAGGAGAATAACAATAGTATAAGGGGGGTAAGCTATGGACGAACGGGAACGCAGCAGGATAGCAGGCGATGTATGCAGACAACTTGAGGAGACAGACGAAAAATGCATCATGTCGCTGGATGGCGAGATCCGCGATTATATACTGACATCTGAGGATGCCACCCGTTATACGCCGAAATATCCGGATGTGGATATCGCAAACAATGCATTCCGTAACGGACTGATCAGACATTTACAGGAAAATGAAAAACCGTCTTTGTATTTCAAAGAGCATATCAAAAGGTTCAAAGATTATATTTCAAAAGAACTGATCCCGTATTTTTATAAAAGTATCGACAGCATATGTGAATGGCAGTCAGACCATAACAGTTACGCCCGCCGCTCTTACCGCAGCAGGAGTAATCTCATGCGCGGGTTTAACCGTATCGGAGAGATCATGTTGCAGTACCGGAAACTATCGGATTATGGCTGCGATCTCTGTACGCTGATCACATTTAACGGGATGGATGAGCGGCTGCAGGCATATCTGGGAAGGCAGTATGCGGCCTTTGAAGGAGAATACTATCTGGCGGCAAAGCTCGATGAAGGCGATGCAAAAGTGGAAGATGTATTGGAAGGCATCTTTTATCGTGATGAGGGCATGATGAAGACAGAGTATATCCGTGCCATCATGATGAGCCATAACGAAAAGATGTTTGAGATGGTAGGAAAGACACTGGTAGCGGCCAGGCTTTCCGAGGGCCTTAGGCAGTCCATCTGTGAAAACATGGATTACGGAACGGAAGAAGCCTTCCGTTATATGTTAAATGTGGTAGTGGAAAATGATCTGATCCGCTTCTCTTCCGTAAAGCGTGCATTCTATGTATTTACCGGCCTGGGCTATGCGGAAGATAAAGATATGGACAGGATATCGGGAAAGCATCTGGAACTGATAAGGCAGGCACTTTCGGATGATAAAAAGATCGAAGAGATGCTCGCGACTGAAGACAGTATGCAGATATATCTGGCGCTGTGGGCGATCGGACTGCATGATATCGATCCGGCGCTGGACCGCGCCGAAAGACTGTGTCTGGAAGGCGGTCATCATCAGCGGCTTACGGCGTGTTATTTCCTGGCATATACCAATGTGCCCTACGAAAACAAAAACGTGCTTGTGAACCGCATGTTTAAGGAATATAAGGATGACAAAGAGATCCTTGCACTGCTCATGCATATCTTCATGCGCGGCTTTGCGGAGAAAGAGCGGGCAGTGATCTATCCCGGAAAAAGCAGCCGCTACAACAGTAAGGATAAGTACCGTAAGAAAGGCCATGTGGAATGGAAAGATTACTTTACGAGTGCAGAGGAGTGCAGGGAGTATCATGATCTGCTGAAAGAGCTGCTCGCTGAAACACCTAAGAAGGGCTTCGAGTTCAGTCCCTGTGTCTTTCCCTGGAATACAGAGGTACTTACACGATCGGATATCGTCTGCAGGATCGTCTACTGCGCGAGCGCACTGCGAGATGCAAAGCTGATGGCGGAAGCTGCAGGCATGCTTAAAGAGATATCTGTAGCCGGTTATAACAGTTATCGTGTGAATTCCCTGGAACTGCTCCTTCGTGAGCCGGATACGCCGGAACTTTTAGATGCGCTGACGGATGAGATAGCAGATGCCGAAACGATCACCAGAGAGGAAGCATATGGATTGCTTAAGCAGGAACTGGAGGCGGACCGGAGTGAGCTGCCCTCAGAGATCGCGTCCGGCGCAGGACAGCTTCCGGAGCGCTGCTACATGCGGCTGGAAGATATGCTGCGCCTTAAGAAAGAAGATCTTCGCAATAATGTGATCGGCTTTTTGAAGACCAGGGAAGCCGGTAAAAAGCAGGAGATGTTAGAGAGACTTTTATCGGACAGTAAAGAGGAGAAGGTAACTGCCGCGCTGGATATCATTTTGCAGATGAGGGAAGAAAAGGATGCGCAGTTTGACCGGGCAAAGGAACTGGTGAGCCTGGTGAAGGATCCGACTTCCAAAGAAACGATATTGATCCACGAGATCTGCGGGACTGCAGCAGAGGCAAAGACGGAAGCAAAAGATTTTTATGACGAGAGCGCAGAGTATGCGCCGGTGTTTGATGAAGAATATCTGCGTGAATGTGCCGAAGCCTATCTGCAGATATTCCCGGAGGCGAAAGTAACGGATGTTCTGCCGGGGGCAAAGAAAGGACTTAAAGCTCTTGCTGAAGGAGTAAAGAAAGCGATCGCAGGCGGAGCCACGGAAAAGTCAGACGTGGAAGTGATCAAAAAACTGGATGATCTGATCGAGGCAAATAAGGAACGGGAATATCAGAATTATAACGGACCGGTACTTCTTAAAAACGGACTGGGCAGCGAGTGGAAAGACGGAAAAGTAGGGGATCTGGCCTGCAGTGATCTGTGGGACGATTTCTATGAGAAGAATATGTCTCCGGAACAGGCTATTCGTATCGATCTGATGTATACGTCTTATTACGCATACAGACCTACGGTGACGGGGCTGGCAGAACATTTTCAGCCGCTGATGTCCAAAGTGCTTGGAGGAGCGGATCCTAAATATCGCACACTGAAACTTAAATACCCCGATCATATACGAAAGATATTGTCACATCTTTGCGGTAATGCAAGAAAAGCAGGAGCCGGGACAAGAGCGAAAACAGCTGCGTTTTTTGCATATTATATCTGCAACTGTAAGGACAGCCTGGTTTATGAATATAAGTCTGATAAAGAGACGCAGGAGTGGACCAGAAGGAATATGGATAAGGATAAGACCTACTCCGTCCCGTTTACGGATCTGCCTTTTGTCAGCAGTCTTCTGACAGGTCTGTCTTCCGATGTGCGAAACTTTCCTGTCATGTATGAATTCAGAGAGAAGATCTACAAAAAAATGCTTACGCTTCAGACGAAGGAAGCGGCATATTATGTGAGGAACAAGAGGCTTTACTATACGCCGCTTCTCGGAGACTATATCAGCGCGGTAGTCGCAGGATATATCTCCAAAGATTTTATGTACAAAAAGATCCTGGATGCAGATCTTCTGGAAGATACACTGGAAAGGATATCTTCGTTGATATGCTGTGTGCGGGAAGCGGATAAAAGTATATCGACCAGGGGCCGGGCAGGCAATACGGCGTACAAACAGCGGGCTGCTCTGGAGAATCTGTTTAAGAGAAAATACGACGAGATCGATCTGAATAATCTTTCGGAAACAGACAGCAAAAAGCTGGAAATTGCCGGAGAATGCTATGACAATATCGCGTCTCTGGTACTGGACCGTGAACTGGTGCGCGGGGATACGGAAACGGAATACTCCAAAGCATTGCTTTCCATGAAACGGATCTATGGGCTGAAGTATTTTGTTCGGATCCTGCTCGCACTGGGAAACGATGCACTGGACCGCTCCATCTATTATTATTATGGATATGGAAACCGCACGGTCTCCAAAAAAGAAAGCCTGTCCCACCTGCTGTGTATATGTATCCCGGATCCAAAGGACGGAGATGTGAAAGAACAGGCAAAGGAACTTAAGAAGCTGGTAAAGGGAACAGATATCAAAGAATCGCGCCTGATCGAAGCGGGCCTGTATTCGCCGGAGTGGCTGCCGGTGATCAATGAGTATCTGGGATGGGACGGCTTTACCTCCGGTTGCTATTATTTCATGGCGCATATGAACGAAAAGTTCGATGACAAGAAAGCAGCGATGATCGCGAAGTACACGCCGCTTACGGAAGAAGAATTAAATATCGGAGCTTTTGATATCGACTGGTTTAAGGAAGTATATAAATTGCTCGGAGATAAACGCTTTAATGAGATCTACAAAGCAGCCAAGTACATATCCGACGGAGCGAAGCATACCAGAGCCAGAAAATATTCCGATGCGGCTGTCGGCAAGATGGATGCAAAAGAAACCGAGAAACAGATTGAAGATAAAAGGAATAAAGACCTGCTGATGGCCTATGCGCTGATCCCGGCAGAGAGTAAAGAGATCAAAAACCGCTATGCTTTCATACAGAAATTCTTAAAGGGATCAAAACAGTTCGGCGCACAGAGAAGAGCCAGTGAAAAAGCGGCATCGGAAATGGCTGTCAAGAATCTGGCCAAAGCGTCCGGTTACGACGATGATACGAGATTTATCCTCAAAATGGAGAGGGAGATCGCTTCGGAGCTGCTGGGCTTCTTTACGCCGCACGAAGTGGGCGAATATACGCTGTATCTGGAAGCGGACGAAGACGGCAAGGTGAGCGTGGCTGCAGAGAAAGCAGGCAAGAAGCTTAAATCCCTGCCTGCCGCTATCAAGAAGGATGAATATGTACTGGATATACAGGAAGCAAAGAAGACTTTCACCGAGCAATACCGCAGGACCAAAAAGATGCTGGAAGAGGCGATGGAGAATGAGACACAGTATCTGGCAGAGGAGATCCTGGATCTGAGCGAAGATCCGGTATCCGGTGCGATAGTAAAGAGTCTGCTCTATAAGAGCGCGGACAGCGATTTCTTCGGCTTTGCTGCGGATATCAAAGATGCGGGACTGAAGGCGCAGGAAAGACTTCTGGTGGCACACCCGTATCATCTGTGGAAGGCCGGAAGATGGCATGAATTCCAGAAGATCTGCTTTGAAAAACAGATCCGTCAGCCGTTTAAGCAGATCTTCCGTGAGCTGTATATCAAGACGGAGGATGAGATGCAGCAGGTAAGGAGCGAACGCTATGCGGGTAACCAGATCAATCCGAAGATCACTGTGGGAACGCTTCGAAACCGCAGATGGGTTGCGGATGCGGATGAAGGACTGCAGAAGGTATATTATAAAGAAAACCTGATCGCAACGATATATGCGCTGGCAGACTGGTTCTCACCCAGCGATATCGAAGCGCCTACACTGGAGTGGGTGGCTTTCTATGACCGCAAGACCTTTAAGGATAAGCCGATCAGCGAGATACCGGATATCATCTTCTCTGAAGTAATGCGTGATGTGGATCTGGCCGTCAGCGTGGCTCATGCCGGCGGGATCGATCCTGAGATGTCACATTCAACTATCGAGATGAGAAAGGCTATCGCGGAATTCGTGATCCCGATGTTTAAGCTTAAGAATGTGACGTTTACGGATTCGCATGCACTGATCAAAGGAGAGCGCGCAAACTACAGCGTTCATCTGGGCAGCGGCGTGATCCATCAGGAAGGCGGCCCGATGATCAATGTGCTTCCGGTACATTCGCAGCACCGCGGGCGTATCTTCCTGCCTTTTGTGGATGATGATCCCAAGACCGCGGAAGTACTCTCAAAGATCATATTCTTTGCAGAGGATCAGAAGATAAAGGATCCGTATATCCTGCAGCAGCTGGTATAAGGGGAGATTTATGATGATGAAGAGCAAAGCAGAAATAAAACTGACCGGAGACGAATACGCAGGTTTTTATTCCTGCGGTTTAACGATGCTGGGAAGCTCAACGATGCGGCGTTTTACAAAAGTGAACGAAACAGATGAGCTGTATGAAGCACTGTCGGATGACGGCCTTAAACTGTCTGTAAGTACTGTTAAGAGCGCTGTGAGCGATGCGTATGAAGTAAGAACTTTTTTTGAGAATGCTTCCCCTCAGGAGCTTGAGCTTGAGATGATCACATCTTTTCTTTTACCTGATATCAAAGCAGACAGGATACACCGCATACTTTCTTTCTGGAGTGCGGAAGGAAGGGTAAAAACGGATGATATAGTAAGCCTTAACATGGAGCATTCATGGAACAATATGGCATACCGTGTAGAAAAATTCGGTAATGTGGGAACTATGCCCGTAAGAAAGTATTTTCCCTTTATTGCATTGGAAGACAGCAAGGAGCATGTTTTTACAGCACTTCAGCTGTATTCACCTGCGTCATGGCAGATCGAGCTCGTTGTAAGGGCGGGAGATGTGGTGACTCTCTCCGGTGGAATAGCGGACAGGGACTTCGGCGCATGGACTAAGAAGATACTTCCCGGTGAAAGATTTGAAGCGCCCATGGCAGTGGTAGCACAGGGAAGCACGCTGGAAGAAGTATGTGATAAGCTGGTCAAAGCGCAGCAGAGCGATATCAGTCCTGTTGATGAAGATATGGGCATCACCTTCAATGAGTATTGCACGACCTGGGGCAATCCCGATATAGACAAGCTTAAGAGGCTTGCTGATAAGATAGAGGGAAAAGGCATTAAATACCTGGTGATGGATTCCGGCTGGTATTCCGAATGCGGTAACTGGTGGGAATACCGCGGTGACTGGAGCATAAACAGAAAGCGTTTTCCGAACGGCTTAAAGGAACTGGCGGATCATGTAAGATCAAAAGGAATGATACCCGGTATATGGTTTGAGTTTGAGACTGTAGGTTATAAAGCAAAGCAGTTTGAGGATACAGATCATCTGATCAAAAAAGACGGTGTCCCCCTGACAATAGGCGGTGCACGTTTCTGGGACATGGAAGATCCTTATGTGCAGGACTATCTGAAAAAAAGCGTTATCGACAGATTAAAGGAAGACGGCTTCGGATATATAAAAGTTGATTACAATGATACTTTAGGCATAGGCTGTGACGGTGACGGATCATTAGGCGAAAACTTAAGGAAAAAGGTACTGGCTACGCAGGAGTTCTTCCACAGGATGAGAAGGGAGATCCCGGAGCTTGTGATCGAGAACTGTTCAAGCGGCGGACACCGTCTGGAACCTTCATTTATGCAGCTGGCTTCACAGGCAAGCTTTTCGGATGCTCATGAGATAGCATCACTGCCGGTTATAGCGGCAAATGTACAGCGTGTGATAAAGCCTCAGCAGAGTCAGATCTGGGCGGTGCTGCGCGCAAAGGATACGCGTGAGAGGATCTTTTATTCTCTGTGTGCTACCTTCCTTGGGCGCATGGGACTGAGCGGTGATATATACGATCTGGATGATGAACAGTGGGAGCTTTTGGACAGGGCCATTTTATTTTACAGGAAGGCTGCGCCCATCATCAAAAACGGTTTTACGGACAGGATAATAAACAATGTGGGGAGCTACAATTCACCAAAAGGCTCCCAGCTTGTTACGCGATGCTTTGAAGATAAGATACTTTATGTTTATCATCGTTTTGAGGATTCGTGCAGCTTTGAGGAATTCTGCAGTAAGAATAACGTGGATCTGAGCGGGTATAAAGTTACAGATTCATATGGAGATGCTGCCTGCGACTTTTCGGCGCAGGCAGCCATATTGTCTTAAGTTAATGTGATAAAATCAATATTATTTTTGATCATGATCCAAACGGAGAGCTCTTTTAAATAGCGTACGGTCATATGTGTGGAAGATATCATATAAAAAATGAAACATACGGTGAGCTGGGGCGGATACTTGGGGAATCGGTGAGTTTATTTAATATTCACGGAGACATACACCCCTGTGATGAAGCTCCGGTAATATGCAGGAAAAATGGACTGGTATCACTGGAGGGGATGATATGGGGATATCCTTCTGTGCACAGCAGCAGCCCTGTGATAAATGCAAGGGTTGAAACTATAGAGGATAAGCCTATGTTTAAGAATGATGTGCTGTTCCGGAGGTGTGTGATACCGGCTTCACATTTTTATGAGTGGGACAGGTATAAGCAGAAGGCAACGTTCGATCTGCCGGGGCATGAGATATGCTATATGGCGGGGATATACAGGCAGTGTAAAGATGCTGAGCATTTTACTGTGATCACTACGCAGGCTAATGATTCGGTGAAAATGATACACGAGCGCATGCCCTTACTTATCAGGGAAGAAGATATACTATCGTGGATCGGAGATTCTTTTCGCGAACTGATGCTTATGAAGATGCCGGAATTAAACGTGCACATAGAGAACGAACAGCTATCGTTTGTAAATATCAACCTTTCGTTTCCGTAGCCGAAACCCCATTACCTTTAGGTGATGGGATGAGGCTTTTAAATTTATATTATACTTTACAAAAGAACATATGTTTGATATAATATATTTATGAATAAAGCCATAAAGTATCGTATATATCCTAACAAAGATCAAACTGATTTCTTCAACAAGTGTTTTGGTTGCTGCCGTTTTGTCTATAACCAGGCACTGAATTGGCGTATCCTTGCCTATAACGCGGATAAAACAAGTTTGAATTATAACGATACTGCGTACGGACTTACCACGATCAAAAAATATTATCCATGGCTTAAGGAAGCCGACTCTATTGCCTTACAGCAAGCATTGCGTCACCTTGATGCTGCTTTTAAAAACTTTTTCAGTGATACCAGATCCGGCTTTCCAAAATTTAAATCTAAAAAGAATGGATGTTCATCTTATTCTACTATCAACCAGAATGGCACGGTTTCTCTTCTCGATAACGCTATTAAGCTACCCAAAGTTGGTGTCGTTAAAGCTAAGATACATAGACAGCCGATGACAGGTTGGATGCTGAAATCTGCTACCGTTTCAAAAGAGTGTGACGGCCGTTTTTACGTGTCTGTTCTCTTTGAATACGCGCAGAATACCAGAACGATCAGCTCTCCCCAAAGCATCATCGGACTTGATTATAAGTCTGATGGTTTATATATGGACTCCAACGGTAATGTGGGGCCTCAACATAAATATTTCCGAAAGAATCAGAAAAAACTTGCCAAGACACAGCGTAAGTTAAAAAGTAAAGCTATTGGCAGTAACAACTATAAAAAGCAACGACTGAAGATAAACCGTATCCATAAGCATATAGCCAACCAGCGTCTTGATAATCTTCACAAACTCTCTACTGAGATAGCCAATCGGTATGATGTAGTCTGTGTAGAAAATCTTAACATGCGCGCCATGTCCAATAGATGTTTCGGTAACGGCAAGGCGACAATGGACAACGGCTACGGTATGTTCCTTAATATGCTGGAGTACAAACTTTCAGACCGTGGTAAATGTTTTATCAAGGTCGATCAATGGTATCCGTCAACTCAATTATGCAGCTGCTGTGGAAAGAAAATGAAACTTACACTTTCGCAAAGGATCTATCGTTGTAGCTGCGGACTGATACTTGACCGCGACTTAAACGCTGCTATCAACATCCGGAACGAAGGACTACGGCTACTCCGTTCGGCTTGACAACATACATACAGTAGGCATGGAACCGGCCAAACTTAACGCCTGTGGACATCGTGTAAGACGTTTGGTTACAGCTCTAACGTAGTCAACGCAGTGGTGGTCGAAGCAGGAAGCCACGTACCTTTAGGTGCGTGGTAGTTCACATAGGAGAAAGATACGGAATTTGAGCATGAAAATATCTGTATGTGATGATGAACCGAAGATACTGGATGATATAGAAAGGATAATCTGCATGGAGTATCCTGACAGCGTAGTCAGGAAGTTTTTAAGTGGGGAAGAGCTCCTTAAAGAGACCGGCGATACGGATGTGTTGCTTTTGGATATAGACATGCCGGGCCTAAGCGGGATGGATGTTGCAGAGCGTCTGGCTGACATGGACGCTAAGATACTGATAGTTTTTGTTACCGCTCATGATGAACTGGTTTATGACAGCTTTAAATACCATCCGTTTGCTTTCGTCAGAAAGAAATTTCTTGAGGGAGAATTGTTAAGCGTACTGAAGGATTGTGAAAAAAAGACCGGGAGCAGGGAGCGGCATTTTACTTTCAGATCTGCCAACGAGACACTAAGTATTCCTATGGACGATATCCTGTATTTTGAAAGCCTTGCGAATTATCTTCTGATCCATACACAGACTAAAGAGTTTAAGATACGCTCAACAATATCAGGCGTGGAAAGCGATCTTAAAAACAGCGATTTTCTGAGGATACACAAAGGTTTTCTTGTTAATATGGAACATATAAGGACCATGAGGAGTGATGAGCTTACGCTTGATAATGAAGAAGTGCTGCCAATAGGAAAGGCATACTCTGATGAAGCTAAAAAACAGATATTAAGGTTTATGAGAAAATGATGCGTTCCGATAAAAAGAAAATCGAAGAACTGACTGACAGGATCCTTGAACTGGAGGCAGCCAACATGGATCTTAAGTATGAACTCGATTCGTACAAATGGCAGATGGAAGAGATCAATAAACAGGAAGAGGAAATACGAAGGCTGCATCAGAATACGAGGAAACTGAAGCATGATATGCGTAATCATCTGATGGTGATGGCATCTTATTTAAACAGCGGCGATCCGGACAGTGCAAAGGATTATATATCGGAGATACTTGAAAAACTTAATGCGGTAAGAAGCTACGTTGAGACCGGAAACCCGCTGCTTAACCATATATTGAATGATAAGCTCCGTATATGTACCGATGAGGGGATAGATGTAAAAGTGCAGATAGGCAGGGCGGATTTTGAACGTATGAAAGGTATAGATTTTTCGGCCGTCTTTGCCAATGCCATGGATAATGCAATAGAGCATGAAAGAAAAGAAGAAAGGAAAGAGATAGTAATAAATGTCAGTGAAAAAAAGGGATATGATGTTATCACGGTAAAAAACAGGATCAGCGGATCCGTCCTTTCGGAAAATCCCGATCTGATATCAACGAAAGATGATAATGAAAAACATGGCCTTGGAGTAAAGCAGATAAAAGATATCGTTGCTTCTTATGAAGGGATGACTGATTTTTATGAAGAGGATGACTTCTTTATCGTCAGTATTTTTATCCCCGCATAGGACAGTTCATCCCTGATATGGGGTCGTTTATCCCATACCCCTTGCACCGTTAAAGTGCAGGGGGTATTTTAGTATCGCAGAACCGCCGAAGAGAGAGGCCTTTTTATCCGGAGGAGAAATATGATCATCTGCAAAGACGTTAACAAGTTCATATTAAAAGGGATCGAACTGCATGTCCCGAAGGGTGTCACGCTTGGCGTGATAGGAGCATCGGGAGCAGGAAAGACTACTTTCCTGAAGCTTATCAGCGGACTTCTGTCTCCCGGGCGCGGAAGTATATATACGTTCAGAAAAGATCCGGTAGGAAAGAGAAGAGAGATACTTAAGGATATTGCGGTATTGTTTGCCGATATCCCGGTCTTTAATGATGAGCTGTCTGTGAGAGACAGTTTAAATGAGATGAAGACGATATACGGCATAGAGAAAGAGCGTTTTACCGAAAGGACAGAGTATGTGGCGGATATCCTTGGATTTAAGGATATACTTGATACACGCGTAAGGGCGTTATCTCTTGGACAGAAAAGGAGAGCCGAACTGGGCATGTGCTTTATAAGGGATGCCGGGCTCTATATTTTTGATGAACCATGTATAGGGCTGGATCAGAATGCGAAGGCAGCTTTTTACACTCTTGTAAAAGAAAAGAAGCAGGAAGGTGCTACGATTCTGATCAGTTCTCATGATATGGAGGATATTTCGGAGGTGGCTGAGCGTGTACTCCTTCTTGATGACGGAGAGGCAGTGTTCTACGGTTCAAAAGATGAGCTTGTAAAAAAGCTGATCCCGATGGAAGAGTGCAGCATAAAGCTTGATGGCGCTATCCCTGATATATCGGATCTGGAAGTAGAGAAGCTGATCATAGATAACGACATGATGAAGATATACTACAATTCAAATCATGTATCTTCAAAAGAAGTGATAGAGCGGATATGCGCCGGTACCATGGTCAAGTCTCTTAATTTCCGCAGATCGGGTCTGGGAGAAAGTATAAAAATATCTCATTTTGGGAGGGTGTAAAAGTGAGTTTTATCGAGGTGAAAGAAGTTTCCAAAACCTTTAAAGTCAATAAGAGAAGCGCGGGCATACCGGGAATGATAGCCAATATGTTCGTACCTAAATTTGAAAATAAAAAAGCGGTGGACGGGATAAGCTTTGATATAGAAAGCGGAGAGATGGTCGGATTCATAGGACCTAACGGGGCCGGTAAATCCACAACCATAAAAATGCTTTCCGGGATCCTCTGCCCCGACAGCGGTTCAATAAGCGTAAATTCTTATGTTCCATACAGGCAGAGAAAGGAATATGTGGCGGGAATAGGAGTGGTTTTCGGCCAGAAATCCCAGCTGCAGTGGGATCTTCCCGTGATAGACAGTTTCGAACTGCTTAAGGCGATATACAGGATACCGGAAGAGATGTATAAAAAGAATCTTAAGCGTTATACGGATATGCTGGATATGGGTGGTTTTATCAACCAGCCTGTAAGACAGCTTTCGCTTGGGCAGAGGATGCGTTCGGATATAGTGGCATCGCTGCTACATTCACCAAAGATCGTATTTTTTGATGAGCCCACCATTGGAGTGGATGTTATAGGTAAAGAAACGATACGCTCATTTATCAGGGAGCTTAATGAAAAGGACAAGATCACGATGATCTTTACCACACATGATATGCAGGACATTGAGCAGACGTGTAAAAGGATACTGATCATTGATAAGGGATCGCTTTTATATGACGGTTCATTGCAGGAAATAAGGAATAAATACGGGACTACAAGACAGCTGATAGCGGAGTTTAACGAAGATACGGAAGTGACGCCTATAGAGAACGTTATGATAGGTGATCCAAAAGACAGAAAAAGGAGTTTTACTTTTGATAACAGTGTGGTTGATGTGAACGCCCTGATGCATGAGATCCTGGGTAAATACAGTATACGTGATATTACCGTTACGGAACCGGAGATAGAGACTATCATCAGGAAAATATATAATAAAGAGGTATTTGCATGAAGATGAAGGCCTATATGGCATTTGCCAAAAAGAGTTTTTTGCAAAAGAGCGCATACCGCATGGAACACTGGATGGGAATACTGAACACGCTGATAAGACTTGTGATCTATGTGGAGATATACAGGGCATTGTATGGCGCTCGTGAAGCTGTTGACGGGATCACGATGAGTATGGTGACCACTAATTTCATCTTATCACTCGGAATGGAATCATTCTTTGTGGTGGATGATTTTTATCTGTCATACAGGATAGGTAACGGAAGTATAGCTTCGGAAATGCTTTTGCCTGTAAGCTTTCACGGAAGAATGCTGGCCGACAATCTGGGGACGGCTGCGTTTAAGCTTATCTTTCATTTTATCCCGGCTATGCTGGTGGCGGTATTGTTTATAGGTATTTCCGCTCCGGCCGGAGCCGCTTCGATGGGATTGTTTGTACTGAGCGTATTGTTCGGTTACGGAGTGCTGTGGAGTATCAGCTTTATGTTCCAGATGTTTTCCTTCTGGCTGATAAATGTATGGGCGATCATGACGATAAAAAATGTATTTATCAATGTATTATCGGGAGCAATGATACCTTTATGGTTCATGCCGGAAAGCATGAAGAACGTGATAAAGTTTACGCCTTTTGAATCGATCTATTTTACTCCGGTACAGATTTATCTGGGGAAGATAACGGGGGCCGAGATAGCCGGCGGGTTCATTAAACAGATAATATGGATAGTCTGCCTGCTTGGTATCGGGATGATATTATGGCATAAGGGACAGAAAAAACTTGTGGTACAGGGAGGTTGATATGAGGTCGGACGCATTAAAACTGTCTGCGGTATATACAAAGATGATATTCCGGTCGTGGTTTCAGTACAGGGTGGATGCAATATTGAGATCGCTTGCGGTATTCATGAGGGAGGCTACGAGTATCATAGTGATATACTTCACGCTCCTTAAGTTTGACAGCTTAAACGGATGGAATATATATGAAATGCTATTTCTGTTCAGTCTGGTATATGTTACTTACGGGATAATGATCATATTCTTTACGGGACTGCGAGATTTCGGAAAGACGGTAAGGACAGGCGGCTTCGACCGTTATATCTTAAGACCCAGGGGGCTTTTGTTCCAGCTGATATTTGCGAATGCAGACTGGTTTGCCGCTGTAGGTCACGGGTGTCTGGGGATATTGCTCTTTGTTCTTTCGGCTGCAAAGATAGGTGTTGTATGGACGCCGGCAAGAGTTATCTATTATATATTTTCGATCGCAGGAGGAGTTTTGATACAGGGAGCGATCTTTCTTTTCCTGGCAGCTCTGAATATATATCTTTTTGAAACGAATGCCCTTAAGGAAGTGTTTTACTGGAACGGCAGGAAGTTTGCGGGATATCCGATCAGTATATTCCATAAGGCCATACAGTTTTGTATGACTTTTGTGGTGCCCTTTGCTTTTGTAAATTATTTCCCTTCACAGTTTTTGCTGCGGAAGGATGATATGGCCATGTATCCTGAAATATTTATGTATATAACCCCGCTTGTCGGGATAGTGATGTATTTACTGGCTTATCTGTTCTGGAGGGTTAGCATAAAGTACTATAAGAGCTCCGGGAATTGAAAATAGTCCCGCAAAGGGACTATTTATTTTTTGGGGGATATTTGTCACATATGGATGTTCTAAACAGTTATATAGGGTGTAAGGACAAAACGTACGGATTGAAATTACAAAAGAATAATACAGTGAGGTGAGGGAATGTTTGAAGCAAAAAGGCAGGTTCGCTTCATAGAAACCTGCTACAGACTATACGAACAGAAGATGTATTATGTGGCCTATCGGATACTGAATGACGAGATGCAGGCAGAAGATGCAGTGCAGGAGGCATTTATCAGGCTGATGAAAGCAAAGACACATTTTGATGATGCGGAATCCACAGAGTGCAAAAAATACATCATAACGGTGATAAAGAATGCCGCGATAGATGCCTATAAAAGGAACCAAAGGTCAAATGAGATCCTGTATTTTACGGACAGTAACGAGGAGATGGAGAATAGCGATACCTGTGATCCTTATGTATCTTCCGAAGTGGAAGAGATGATGGAGGAGCTTCCGGAAAAGTATTATGAGGTGTTTAAGAGTATAGCCGTGGAAGGTTACTCCGTAAAGGAAACGGGACTACGACTTCGGATCACCGAAGAAAATGTTCGTAAAAGATATTCCAGGGCCCGTAAGATGCTGAGAGAAATGTATGAAAGGAGAAACAAAAATGCAGAATATAAAGTCATTTGATATAAGTGTGGAAGAATTTGATGCGATCAATGAGGAGCATGTCTTTTCAAACGGCTATAATAAAAGAAAAGCCGCAATACTAAAGAGCTACAAAGACAGAAAACTGAATAAGCAAAGTGCGGGTGTTATCAAGGCGGCCGCTGCTGTACTGATAACGCTGATAGTACTGCCCTTAGGTGTAAATGCGGCAATGAACGGGGAACTGTTTAAGAGGATATGGGGTACGCAGGGCAAGGAAGATATAGAGCCTCATGTGGAAACAATGTTAGAGGAATCAAAGGGAACGGAGATAGAAACTGCTTTCCCTAAAGTAGAGTATGAAGATATAGATGAGATCAGGGCTGAAGAACTGATAGGAAAAAATGTATCATTTACGACAGTGAGTGAGACGATGGGCGATACCACGATAGATGTACTTTCTGTAGTGTATGACGGCAATGCGATCGTGGCAGAATACACCATATCCCGGAAAGGCGGAGTTAACTGTTTTGATTACAGTCAGATCCGGAATGAATGCAAAGGCGCTCTGTTGCGTGAAGATATTCCATTCCGCTTCCACTTTAAGGAAGGCAGCGGAAAGATATATGTTGACCTGGCGCGTTCGGATGATGAAAGACTGTACTGCTATGAATATATGGTTGATGAACATACCATGCTGGGCTCTGCTGCTGCGGAAATGGGCTATGCGCCGATAACGGATCACATTAGCCTTTGCATTGAAGAGTTCTCTGAACCTTTATCAAACTTTATAGATAAGGATGAGGATTATGAAAAATACTTAACGGACAGCAGGGAAATAAGCATTCCTCTTAAGGAAAAGGTTCAGATCAGCAGCTTTAGGAATGAAAACGGAGAAGTGATCGAAGTATCACCCATATCATTGAAGACACCTGTGGCATATGCCGGCGGTACGGTTTTTGAGGATGATCTGTTCATTTATCATGTGAGCATTAACTATAAGGACGGCAGCAGTTATACGGTATTGGATGAAAACGTCCCTAATGATCCGGCTCTTGCAAACAGATGCGCGGTTGAAACAGCCAATTACCAGTATATTGCAGGAGGTATCGACGGGGATTTCGTCATACTCTTTAACAGACTGGTGGATACCGGTGCTATCGAAAGCATTACAGTGAACGGCATTCCATATAAGTAAGCAGAGAAACCACGGGGACGGACCCAATGTCATTTAGATAAGCATTTCGGCCTCACATAGTTCTAATATTTTCCAAAACAGAGATGAAATATTCTCTGTTTTTTTATTGCAAAAAGCTTGACAAATCAGGCAAACTTTTTTATCAACTATTGATTCATTACTTGATCAACGTGATGATTATACCTGTCAGATTTGCGGGATATCCAAACAGTTTCTTGAGGATCAGTGGGAGGAGTGATGTCAGCAGTTGATAAAAAAATTGATATTTTGTGCAGATATGGTAAAATATCTGTCGTAGTTTTGCTGATAATGTTTTAGTAAAAAGAAAGTTTGCGGGGGGAAGATTATGAAAAAGAGACTTTTAATGCTCACACTGATCGGTGCACTGGGATGCACTGCACTTACCGCCTGTGGGAAAGCGGATGAACCTTCACCTGCTAAGGAAAAGCAGGAAAAGGAGACAGACGGGGACGCGAAAGAAGAAAACAAAGAAAATAAGGAAGAGGAACCTGAAGATCCTGATGTGGATGAACCCATTGAAGTTGACGGAGAGGATTACGATGCGGTTTTTGCACCGCTTCTTGGAGAATGGGTATATGCGGATGATGACATGGATCCCATGTACCTTACGGTTTATTCTGAGAATGGTATGTATTACTACGAACTGGAGGACATGACGATCCTTGGCTCTTCAAAGGGTACGGTTGACCTGTTCAGCGAGGAACATCCGAACGGCGACGTATCCCTCTGGTACAGATTCGTAGATGAAGACGGAAATGAGTGGACATCTTTTGCTGTTAATGAGGATGATCCCTATCCTAACGACATTTATTCCGAACAGGACGGGGCCATGCATTTCATGCGTTCCGCTTCCGAAGCACAGTATACGGGAGAAGGCATGGGTGATGTATACGGATATTTCTTTGTAGGGACCTGGGAGTGTGATGGGTACGTAATGGAGATCTTCGATAACGGAAACAACAGTTACTTTGTATCGATAGAAAGCCCTGAGATAAATAATGAAGTCAGGGTATGGGAATATAAATGTGTGTTTGATGAAGAGTATGAATTCCTGTTCAGTGATGATGGCGAGCTTATCGTTCTTGAAATGGAAAACGGTGAAGTCAGCTCAAAGCATTCGGAATACGGCGATGGCTCGGTTAATTTCTACTTTGATAATGGCGGTATAGTCTGGGCTGATCATGAGGATCCTTCACATCAGGATATGGTCTTTGTAAGTGTTTCGGATTGAGACGCTGTTGTAAATGAAGGTTTTTCTGTTCATCCGCAGGGCTGCGTCTCTGCGGATGTTTCAGATTGCGGAGGAATATATGAATGAAAAAGGTCGACGCCCCTAATGGGAAAGTAGAATTTCAATTCTGTATCGAAGTAAATGAGGGTTATAACAGAACCACAAGATCTGTTTATAAGAATGAAGCAGGTGAATATTATCTTGTAGAATCTGAAGAATATCATATCGGATCTGCATATGATTATGTTGATGTTTATTATGCTCTGGAAAAAAGCGAGGCAGAGTATTTTGAGAAGATAGCAGCTGAAAGGGAACAAAGGAAGAAAGAAGAAGCCCTTGAACGTGAAAGGATCGCGCGGGAAGATCAGGAGCGAATGCTGACATCCGGAGGTGACCGGTATTTTTATAAGAAAAAACGAAGCGATACTATCTGGTGGCTAAAGGAGAGCGGAGATGAACATAAATTTTCTTTTGATAAAGAAAATGTTTTTAATCTTATGACGGACTACCCGGATAAACTCACTACCGGGCAGAAGGAGATATTTGATAAGGAGAATCCTTATTGGGTGAAGCGTCTTCAAAAGATGCATCAGGATGGTACCGTATGAGATCGATACCCGGTTAAGAACAGCGAAAGAGGCGGAGGAGCAGATCATGTATAAATGCGATCTTACAAAGCTAAGTTTATCATTTAATGAATTTCATGATGTTAAAACAGATGATATGCCGGAGTATGGAGAGTTTTGTCTTCTCGAATTAAAAGACGGGCGTTATACCGCTGGACAATGGTATCCGAACAGTGGTGATGCTGAGACTTTAGCCGGGCATTTCGGCCGGGGAACAGCAGATTCGGTTGATGTAAACGAAGTAGCAAAATGGCATTTGCTGAAGAGCTACGATCTGACAGAATGCCTGGAAGATGAAAATGTCCGGCAGATAAATCTGGGGCCCGAAGAAGACGGCGTATACAGTGTAAAGATCTGGGATTTTAAGCCTTTAAAGGAAGGACATCTGCCTGAAAGCGAGCAGTATTGTCTTCTGATACTGACTGACGGAAGGCTGGCGTCCGGGCGATGGGATCAGTTTCCCGATGGTAAAAAAGGTCTTTTTATTTATGCATCGGCCCTGGCCAGTTACAGCATGGACAAAGTGTGGGCATGGACAGCCTTAAGTTCCGATGAAGTATACGAACGGGAAGCAGAACGTTTGAGAGAGAAAAGGCACGAAGAGGAACTTAACATGAATCCTGTTGCAGATCCGGAGAAATTTAAATACGGTACAGATATCAGTGTGTACTACGAAAAAGCGATGGAAAAATTAAGAGAGCTTTATCCATGGGCTACAGTGACACAGATGAAAAGAAGGATGCCCTATGTTATCGTACCCCGTCACGGACAGTATATCTTTGGTATGGATTGCGGAACATTCAGGGGAGAGAAAGAGGTCAGGGAGTGGACCGGCGGCAGTACGGCAGACGAGTTTGTTGATTTCCTGTGTGACTATACGAAAGATACAGTTAAGAATTACAATCCAGAAGAAAAATTTAAATTCGGCATGGACATTCAGATATATCTGGATAAGGCATACGAAAATGTCAAAAAAGATTACCGTTGGCTTGAAAAAAACATGCTTGAGAATTATTGCCAATATTCGATAAAAGAGGTTGACGGTGAATGGGAATTTGTAAAAAGATATGATGAGAATGATGATTTTTCTGTTTACAGTGTTAGCTCGGCGGAAGATTTTATAAAAAAACTGATAAGAGATTATCAGGATGCTGCGCTTAGAGCCAATCCGGTTGTAGATACGTATTCCGCTCCGCTAAAGCCGGTTGATCTGAACGGATGGGGGCTGGAGAAATATGCTTTTTCGAAACTGAAATCAGGTGACTATAAGGTAAATGTTACTGCCGGTGACCGTACTGCAGGAGCCAGCAGGGAGTTTTTCATCACTCCTTACTGCTTTGAGGTGGAGTCTTATGATGAGTTTTTGGACCGTTACCTGGAGATAGTTCCGGGTGGATCCTTCGGGATCAACAAAGAGGATCTTATCGCTGACGAGAAGCTAAAAACATTCCTCGGATTTGATTAAATTCTCCGGGCAGCAGACCGGTGTTATCAACAGGTCAAATTACCTGTTGATAACTATAAGGGGAATAGTAAAACCACGGGACGGACCTCGTGGTTTTTTTCTGGCGCGTTATCCGTTCAGTGACTGCGATCTTAGGTTTGGAACACAGAGCAACTTGACAATGTAAAGATTGCTGCTATAATAACTTTACACTGTCAAGATGGGGGAGCCGATGAAGATACACGGTACGAAAAAATCCGGTAAGAAGATAATGATAATTGTAATCTGTATGATATTGGTCCTGCTGCTTCTTTTTGTGATATGGTGCTTTATCAGTTCCGGCAGGATACGGACTTATAACGACGAAAAGAGTCTGTCTGAAAAGTTTGTTATGGATATCAATGACAGTCCGAACGGTTTTTTTATCAATAGCAGGAATACGGACAATCCTGTTTTATTATTTGTATCCAGCGGGCCGGGTACCGATGATTATGTTTTTACCGACAGATATAAGGATATGCATCTGGAGGAAGATTTTACTGTCGTCTATTGGGATTACAGGGATATGGGCATCGCTTACGACAAAAACTATGATACTGAGAAGATAACTCTTGAAAATATCCTTAAGGATACGGAAGCAGTTACGGAGTATCTAAAGAAAAGATTTGGGCAGGAAAAGATTTTTATCATGGGCTTTTCCGGTGGAAGTCATATTGCGCTGCATGCTGCGCAGGAGTATCCTCAGAACTATCATGCCCTGATCAATATGGCTCAATGCGTTACCGACGGGGCGGATAGCGATACCCTTATGTACTCTTTTATGAAGGAGGTTTTCACGAAAAGAAATGACAATGCGGCACTTAAAAAACTTGAGGCATCTGTTGAGAAGGCGGAAGATGGCAGCGTAGTATGTAAGGACTGGTATAATTATGTTGCTCTTGTACATAAAGCAGGCGGGGGAACGATAAAGGACAGATCTGAATTTGAAGGGATCGTTATGCCGATACTGCTTTGCAATTGTTATACTGTTAAAGAAAAACTGCAATATGTTCCTGCAATGAAGATGTATAGAGAAACGCCTCTTGCCAAAGAGCTTGATGGATTTGATTACAGGACCGGTGCTGTATCTTTCGAGATACCGGTTTATTTTATAAGCGGTGATATGGATTACAACTGTCCTTGGGAGCTGGTTAAAGAATACTGTGATATAATTGACGCACCGGATAAAGAGTTTTTCCTTATTCCGGATGCAGCACACAGTCCTCTGTGGGAGAATCCGGAATATACCTGCGATGTGTTAAGGCGCGTTAAGGAGAGGGTATTAAAATGAGTGATACTTATCATCATGGAAATCTAAGACAGGCATTGATCGAAGCGGGTATAAAGATCATAAACGATATCGGAGAGGATGCCCTTTCACTGCGCAAAGTGGCTGCCGCCTGCGGTGTTTCCCATGCAGCTCCCTATGCTCATTTTAAGGACAAAACAGAACTGATCGATGCGATCAAGGCGAGTGTTACGGAGCAGTTTATGAAAGAACTTGAAGCTGCCGTTTCTGCTGCCCCGGATCCTGAAAAGGCGATCATCAATATGGGAAAGAGTTATGTTTCCTTCTTTTTGAAAAATCCCGATTATTATAAGTTTCTTTTCGGGAGACAGAATATTGTAGCCCATTTAAAGATCGATGAGAGCCGGGATGACGATTATCCGCCTTTCATCCTGCTGAAAAAGACATATCTGAAATATCTGAAAGAAAGCGGGATCAAAATGAATAAGAAAAAGCAGGAGACAGGTCTTTTGAAGATCTGGGCATCTGCTCATGGACTGGCCGCGATAGCCTGTATGTCGGGTGTGGTCCCTTCCTTTGACTGGGAGAAGATGCTTAAAGGAGATGAACTGTTAAAGTGATACGGCATTTTATACTGAAACAGAAGGAGCAGGGCTAAACAGCCCTGCTCTGTGTTTTCGATCATTTTTCTTTCACGGGGACAAGTTCTATATATCCGCGTTTTCCTCTGGGCTCCAGCTGGATCCGAGGGTTATCTTTATCCCATTCATAGCCGATAAATGCAGGATCATACTTCTTTTCGGCTTCCCAGATCTCTACGATCGCCTGTTCATAATCTTCATCTGCAAACGGCTCTCCCCGGAACAAAAGATACTTTGCTGCCGGCAGATCTATGATCTCAAAGCCTTCCGGTATGCTTCCGCTGAAATCACTCTCAACTTCCACGCCCTGTACATACTCATTTGTCACAGGCTTTCTTAAATGCTTGGGCAGCCACATGCAGACCGGCTCGCCGCTGATGGATCTTATGCTCGTCAGCAGACCCCACACATCACAGCCGACTTCTTCGCAGTAACTGAAGTATTCGTCTGCCTTGATACCTCTTTTGATGATCACCTTTCTTGCCGGTTTTTCGATCACCTGGATAAAGACATTTCGTATCTCTTTGTTTTCGCTCATTTTGCTCACATTCCTTTCTTTGGCTGACTTGTTTTCGATCAGGTAAGGAGTAAACAGCCAGACCGGGACCGGACTTGATGAATATTCTTTCGGGTTGCAGCCGAATTCTCTCCGGAACGCCCTCTGGTATCCATCCACACTTCCAAAACCCAGGTCCATGGCGACATCCAGAACGGTCACTTGTTCATCACGCAGTCTCAACGCTGATTTTGACAGTTTAAGGCGCCTTATATAAACTGCCGGTGACATATTCAGATACTTTTGGAACAATCGTCTTGCATGCCATGTTGAAAAAGCCGATACTTCCGCAAGGTCTTCGATCGTGATATCCTCCTGAATATGTTCGCGTATATAGTCCTGCATTTTTCTGACCGCTTCTCTTTGTTCGTCCATCCGCTTAACTCCTTGTGAGCCTATAATACTCTGTCACAGGGTTTTATTTCTCGACTTTTTTTGCTATGTTTTCCAGCAGACCCCGTCCTGCAAATGAGATTACCTGTTTGGAGTTGATATTCCAGTCCACGCTTATGTTTTCATCGCCATAGGTCAGGATGAAGCATATCGTCGAAGATGTGATATCTTCGTCAAGCCCGTTCTTAAAGCCGTCTATCTCGTAACGGTCAGGCTCTCCCATACCAAACCATTCCTTTAAGAATCCGCATACCGCTTTTTTGCCTTCGTCCACATACGCCTCAGCTTCCTGTCTTGTATATTCGGTAAGATCCGAATAATACTTCTTACCGCTGCAGTTGACCATCATTACACCCGATTCCTTCCTGGGGATGGTTATCTGATAGGTGGTTGCATTCGGAGCATCGCTTTCATATATCTCAACATCATAACCTATCCAGGCTTCATCGCCGCCGTAGAAGGAAGAAAAATCGTTACCGGTCACACTGCAGTTCCAGCTGTCGGTGATGGTCTCGCCATACATATCCTTAAGAAGACCAAATGCAAGTTCCTTAGCTGAAGCCTCTTCTTCGGGAGTTACTTCAAATATGATGTCATCCATGAAAGGCTCACCCCAGTCTTCAGGCCATTCCGTATCGTCTTCCACGCTTAGATCTTCGTTTTGGGCAGCCACGGTCTCTTTTTCTGCATTCTGCTCTATGGTATAGATATATTTTGCCTCATGATCGATAAGCTGAAGCAGCTGCTCATCCGTAAGCTCTCCCGCGGGCATGTTTATCTTATTAAGCTCTTCAACAAACGCCAGTTCATCCGGTGATATCTCATCCATAGTCTCTACATGTTTTAAGATGTTTTTGGGGAATACACCTTCCTTATAGTAAGCATCCTCCAGTTCAAGGTATCTTTCGTATTCGGACTGTGTCAGATCCCTGACTCTTGCCTCGCTTGACGTGTTATATTCGTCGTTTGAAAGCTCCTGCGCGTAATCAGCCTTTTCATCTTCGCTCATTTCCTGTATACGGTTTTTATAAGTCATATAAGCTGCGCTGGCGCCAAAGCTGCCCAGGCCCACAACCCCCAGTATTATCAATGCCATGATAGCGGTTGAATACCTGAAACGTATGTCTGCGCGTCTCCTGCCTTTTTTCAGATCCGATACCAGACCTTCAACCATTTCATCCGGAATATTAATATTGGTATATACATCCTGACTAAAATCATTTCGTTTCATAGATCATTCCTCCTGAGTATTCTTTATCCATTTCTTTCATCTTTTCCCTGGCACGCTGCAGTCTCTTCTTGACCGCAGCCTCCGTTACGGAAAGCATCAAAGCTACTTCTTTTACGGAGTAGCCTTCAACATAATAAAGGATAACAGCACTCTTAAGCTTATAATCCAGATCCCAAATAAAAGCTATGGTTTCCTTAGTATCAAAATCCAGACCGTCCGTGATCATCACGCTATTCTCCACCTCATCAAGAGGGACGTAGCTGTGCCTTTTATGAAATCTCAGGAATTCTTTACATTTATTCTGGGATACCTTGATAAGCCATAACTTCCTTTGCTCTTCCGACTCAAAGACCGGTCGCTTCTCAATATACTTTATAAAGGTTTCCTGCAGGACATCCTTTACGTCCTGTTCGTTTTTAAGTATGAGAAAACATACACGGTAAAGCATGTTACTGTATTGCCTTACAACCGGCTCTATGTCTTCGTTTTTTAACTTTGCAGCCATATCTGCCTCCTTATCCTTTCTTCAGGCGCCTGTATTATTAAGAACGCCGGAGGCTGTCGAAAGGTGACATCGGATAAAATATTTTTTTGCATACCGCATTATATCATATTATCAGCCGTTTGCTTATGGCTCTACATAATGGCAGCTCTTTTTTTGGTACTTAAGGATATTGCGTTTACCGGCCGGAAATAGCATAATGTTCTTGTAGTATGCAAGTATATTACTATATTTAACTAAGGAGGGAAAAGAATGAGAAAAGGAAGGAAATTGCGAAGTTTGTTAAGCTGGGTCTTAACGCTTACCATGCTTTTCGGGACATTTGGCGGAAACTGTATCCCGGCGCTGGCAGGGGATGAAGATCCTGTGCCGGCAACAGAGGTGCTCGACGGGGATGGGGAAAATGTGTTTTCATGCACTGTAAAATGCTTTGCAGAAGAATACTTCCGCATTGAGCAGGAAAACGCGCAGAAGCTTTACCGCACCCTGAGCAGCAATAGCATGATTCCTTATGTGAAGTGGTCAGGTGAAGGTGAAGGTATTGCTTGTTTTGATGTTAATCCTGTGATCGCTTTTGAAGTTCCGGAGGTTGTTGGAGTTGTTCCGGATATCCCCGGCACGACTGACCTTGTCTTTAATTTCTACACCGAGGGACATCATTTGTTTGAAGCAGGTAATGATATCTCTGACATAACTTTTGCAGAAGCACATAGTTATCCGGATGCTGATATCACACAGGCCGAATATACGCTGGAAGTAAGCGGAGCGGATGAGACTATGTTCTCTGCTCTGCACTTTACTTTTTTCAGTACTGTAGAATGGGTCCCCGGTATTTTGGAGGAGGGGGAAGAAGCGTGGTTTATAAAAGACAGCGTGAGCTCTCAGGAAATACCCTGTACCTATGTGAAATACGGAGAAAAACTGAATACAGCCATATCTGCTTTTCCGGAAGTACATAACAGTAATAGCAATAAGGTGGTTTTGGCATGGGTAGAAATGGCTGATCTGGGGGAGGAGCAACGTGTGATCACTCTGGATACTACGATCAGTCAGAATTTTATCTGTGTAGGTCCTGTATGGGGAGTCGCACCGGAGCATACCCACAGATATCCCGGAAGTACCAACGGGAGTATTCCCGGGCAGGTGGTATGGAGCTGGGACGGAAATGAGAGCAGCGGATATACGGCAAAGGTGACACTGTACTGTATATCTGAGAATTGCGTTTCAGAAAACCATGCACCTTTGACGCTTGAAGCCGGAGTTACTTCGGAGGAAGAGATCGTACCCTACGATAATGTCTGCTACAGTATCCATAAGGTCTATAAGGCAACGGCAGAGTATGAAGGCAATACATATACGGATACATCTCCCGTAATAGCTACACCTGTCTATCATCGTTACCACACAAGCACCGGTGAAAACATACCCGGGCAGGTAGAGTGGAATTGGAGTGGAAGCGATGAGGAAGGCTACAGTGCAGAGGTTACCGTATATTGTACAAATGAAGCCTGCATGGATCCTGATCACGGTAAAAAGGTTCTTCCCGCTACTGTAAAAGAGAGCGGAGCAAGCTGTACAAAGGATGCAGGCAAGATCTGGACAGCAACAGCAAACTGGGGTGATGCAGTATATACGAATGTGAAGGAAGCTGCTGAAAAGACTCCTGCATACGGACATATCTGGGAATTTGATACTGCAAGTGAAAACGTGGTCTGGATAGGTAATGATGATGAGGGCTATACCGCAGCTATCATCACCAAGAAGTGCCTGAGTATAAGCCACAATGAGGCGGTCGATGGCCCGACTGAGGTCAGCGTAAGTGTTAATACAACAGTAAGCGACAATGGTGCTAAGTGCGGCGAAGTAAGTATCAAATACTACACCGCAACCTTCGACAGCTCGGTCGATCCGGATATCAAGGAAGCATTCTCTTTCCGGAAGGAAGTTGCAGGTAATACTGTAAGCCACAACTGGGTTGTAACATCAGTAAGCTCCAATGGTTCCTTTGAGATTGCTCCTACTGAAGCTACCATGACCATCGAGTGTGCAAATGATGCAACTCATACCGAAACTGTAAGCGCAACCAGCATCAGCCTGGTAAGCTCTAACGACACTCAGAAGACCTACAAGTACGAAGGTACCGCAAGCGACAAGCAGGCTGTATCTTACGAAGAAGTATTCTACAGCCACACCGAGCATGATTGGACCGTAGTATTCACTTGGGTAAGCGTATCTATCAACAAGGTAGAGACCCAGGTTACTGCTGAAGCAACCTGCAAGAACGGTGGTGAGAAGAAGGATCTTGTTGTTACTGTAACTGACAAGACCATCGGCTCCAAGATCGAGTACACCGCTAGCGCAACCGATCCTAACGGCAAGGTATGGACTTCCAGGAAGAACATCGACAAAGATGGTAATGTTAAGGACGGCCCTGCAGGACAGCCTCTTGTAGAGGGCGGCGACATCGTGATCGTAGGCCTGAACGAGGATGGATATCCTTTCTCCAACAAGAAGGCCATCACTCCTGCATTTACCGTAATGGATGGCGATGTGACTCTGGCTCTGGGCACGGACTACAGCGTGAAGTACAAGAACAACAAGGCCGTGACCGACGCAGCTATCGTCGAAGTAACCGGTAAGGGTAACTATCAGGGTAAGAGCACCAGCGCTACCTTCGAGATCTATGATCCGGTAGCAAAGGCTAAGGAAGATGGCGTAGAGCTGATCGACGGAACTGTCAAGAAGATCGATAAGATCGCTGCTGTAACCTACAACGGACTGGCACAGTATCCTGAGCAGATCGTAGTAACGATGAAGGACAAGAGCACTGTTACTATGAAGCACGAGGGAGACGGTGTGTATGTGAACGCCAGCGAAGATGCAACTGCAAAACAGCTGGTAGTGACCGTGACCAACAACGTGAATAAGGGCTCCGCAATTGTTGCAGTAGCAGCAGGAGACGGAACGGTGAAGACCGCTTCCTTCAAGATCAATGCAGCAGATATCAGCACCGCAACCGTAGCAGACAATATGGAAGCTACCTTCGCAGTGAAGGGAACCAGACCTGGTCACATCACCGTACTTTGGAAGAACGGCGATGATGAGGAAGTAGAACTTGTAGAGGGTCAAGACTTTACCGTAAGTCTTAAGGACAACAAGGCAGTCGGAACCGGCAAGCTCATCCTCAAGGGTAAGGGTAACTTTGCTAAGAAGAACGAGAGCGGCACGTTCAAGATCAATGCACTGGTAATTGATAGTGCAGATGATATCGCGGGCGTAGCAGCGTTCGAAGGTGTAAAGGCGTCGGCTGTAAAGGTCACCGTACTGGATGGCCAGGGCGTAGCACTTCCCGCTAAGGCACTGACTGTAGCCGTTAAGGATGCAGAAGGTAACGTAGTGGAGAAGAAGACGAAGCTCGCAGCAGGCAATTACACCGTAGTCGTAACGAGCAAAAACTCCAATGTGACGATCGAAGGCGATGGTGTGGAGAAAGAGATCACCGTTGGTGCAAACATCGGCAAGGCTAAGGTAGATGCCAAGAAGCTTACCGTAACCTACACCGGTGCACCCATCGAACTGACCAAGGAACAGTTGGATAGCGTGATCGTAACCGTGAAGGTTGGTAAGGAGAAGAAGACTCTGGTAGCCGATGAAGACTACAAGGTAGTAGGCTACACGAACAACGTGAAGAAGGGCAACATGATCGTTACCATCGAAGGTACCGGCGTGGAGACCGAGCGCGGAACGTTCAGCGGCACCAAGACCTTCAAGGTCAAGATCGTAGCTAAGAACCTGGATGCTAAGGCAGAATAAGTTCTGAGCAGATCAAAGAAGTAACACAGTAACACAGCCGCCCCGGGTTTTCCCGGGGCGGCTCTTTTCATGTACTTTTTGAGGACGTTGTTAAAACGTAACTAAAACAGACGAATTGGGTATCCGGATTCGTCACTGTATCATATGGTGTATAACAAAGAGGGGATTGCTGTTTTAGGTGTATAAAATAGGCACGCCATTGTTGCGCTCAAAAAAACGATTTCTTTAGGTTATCTTTAGGTTGGATTTAAGTTATCTGAAACTGCGAGGATTACACTCATATCATAGAAACGAGGAAGCGCAAAGCTTCAAAAAATAAAAAGACCCGTAAGGGAAGAAAGATATAAGTCGGAGGTATGTTATGATGGAACTTTTTGTGAGCAAGGTTGTAAGCAGCGTGGTGGAAATTTTGTTGTTCAGTGCAATTCCTTTTATTTGGTGGCTGATTACTGCAAGGAAAAAGCAGGGCTTCGGTAAGTGGATTGGTCTGAAAAAACCTGCGGGCGGCATGAAAATCGTTGTAATGACCATTGTCGTTAATGTAGCTTTTCTTCTTCTGGGTGCCTATTCTTTATGGATCGTGAAAGGAATTGAAACGGCTACGTCAGATTTTTCCGGGCTTGGATTTGCGGCAATCCCTGCAATCCTTGTTTATGCGGCATTTAACACGGCTTTGCCGGAAGAAATCCTGTTCAGAGGATTTTTATTAAAGAGAATGCAAAATAAGCTTAGGTTTCCGGCTGCCAATGGTATTCAGGCACTCCTGTTCGGATTGCTTCATGCAGTGATGTTTTTTAACCTTGTAGGCGCTGTTAAGGCAGTGATCATTCTGGCATTTACTACCGTAATTGCATGGTTCATGGGATATATCAATGAGAAGATTGCAGACGGCTCCATCCTTCCGAGCTGGATCATTCATATGATCGCTAACATTTTCTCAGGTGTATGCGCAGCTTTCCTGATCTTCTAAAGAGAAATGAACGTAAGGAGGAGCGATATAATGGAAGAAATGATCAGATTGAAGAATGTATAGTGATTTTCGAGGAATTGCGCTAGAATATATCATGGCGATGTAGAACAGAGATGCGCTTTTGTCTGATGATTTTGAACGGCCTTTGGCAGAAGTGCTTGCAGATTACGTGAGGTAAATACATGGAATATGTTGTGTTGGGCGCAGATGACGAAATGGAAATTTTGGATTCCCTTGAGCTGTTTTTGAACAAAGAGGGGATCCGGCTGATCAAGGCTGATAACGGAATGGCAGCCGTAGATCTGTTTAAAACGGAGAAACCGCACATGGTACTTCTGGATGTCATGATGCCTGGACTGGATGGTTTTAGCGTACTGCGGAAGATACGGGAAACCAGTCACGTCCCTGCAATCATGATCACGGCAAGGAGCGAGGATTATGACAAGATCCTGGGATTAGAGCTTGGGGCGGATGATTACATAACAAAGCCTTTTAATCCCATGGAGGTTGTAGCCAGAATAAAAGCGCAGCTTCGACGGAATTATGATTATCAGGAAGAACGGGGAAGAACCTACCGGGCATTTGGCATTGAGCTTGATCTATCGGCAAGATCCGTCACAGGAAATGGTGAACCCATTGAACTCACGGGGACGGAGTATCGGATTTTGGAGCTTTTGATGAAGCATCCCGGAAGGATATTTACGAAGCAACAGATCTTTGAATATGCGTGGGAGAATGATTACATAGCGGATGACAGCACCATAATGGTACATATCAGTAACCTTAGAAATAAGCTCAAAAACGTGGCCGGGGGCGCAACGGTCATCAAAACGGTCAAAGGGCTGGGATATCGTTTTGAGAAGGAATAGAAAGTGATGAAAGAGAGAAAAAAACGAAAAAAGAGCATCTTTTCCAGACTGGTAAAGAGCTACGTGCTTTTCCTTACGCTGTCTGTCGTGCTTTATCTGGGCGTGGTCGTTTTATTTTTGACGCTTGTGGGCAATGGGAACGCAAGAAATATATATCCGAAGGCGATCGTGGAGAAGGATGGAAGTATAAAGAATCTGGAAGCCTTAAAAAACGTTGGAGGCTGGATTGAGGAGTTAAATGAAGACGGTACCGTGATCAAGGTTTATGGGGAACGTAAGCAGGAGAGAAATCAGTATTCCTTGAAAGAACTTGCAAAGTTCCTCGAGTTGGGGATGATGGATTATGATCAGTATGGTGTGATGTTTCGGACCAACGACTTGGGTGAGCAGAAAGAGTACGTGGCCTGCGTGCGGTGTGCCGGGGAACCGCAGAGGATTTTTTTAGTCATTTATCCGGCTGGGATTCCTACGTATCAATTTACGATAGATGTGGACAAGGCCGGTGGAAGCTGGATCTTTTTTGCTTTGCTTGCGCTATTTTTCATTGAGGTGCTTGCGATCAGTTTTTATCTTAAAGGACATATTGAGAAACCGCTTCGTCACCTTACGGAAGGCATGGATGAGGTGAGTAAGGGTGAGCGGGACATAGTTTTGGATGACAACGTGGACAAGGAATTTGCAGAGATCTGTGACAAGTTTAACCGAATGGCGAAGAAATTAAAGGAGAGTGAAGACGAGAAACGAAGGATGGAACAGCGCAGGAACCAGATGCTGTTAGAATTGGCTCATGACATAAAAAATCCCGTGGCTTCCATCAAGAGTAGCATAGGTGCGTTGAAGGAGGGCTTGGTTGCACAGGAAAAGATTTCCGATTATTATGGCACAATTGACGCGAAGGCTGAGCGGATCAAAGCATTGACAGAGGACATGAGTACAAGCCTAAAGCTCGAAAGCGACAGCTATCAGCTGAATCTGGAGGAGCGCGACGTTTGCGAAACCGTACGGAGGATTTGCGCTGAGTTTTACGAGGAGATCACGGCGACTGGGAAGGAATTTGAGATAGAGATTCCGGAGAAGCCATGCATGGAGAGAATTGATGAAAAACTCTTCGGGAGGGTGATCGGAAATCTTCTTTCAAATGCAAATAAATACAATGAAACGGGCAAAAATATAGAATTAAGGCTTATGAGGAAAGAAGGACAAACGCTCATCGAGGTTTTGGATGACGGGACGGCTATTGACGCGGAGTTTGTCCCCAGAATGTTTGAAGAATTCTCTCGCGGCGATGAAACCCGCAAAACGGATGGAGGAACGGGGCTTGGCCTGGCTATTGCAAGAAAGATCATGGAAAAACACCATGGGACGCTGAAATATGCCAGAAAGGATGGCATGAACTGCTTTAGCGTGAGCTTTCAGAAATAATTTTATTTTTTGACCTTTAAAAGGGAGGATGAGGAAGGAGGTAGTAGATATTATGACACAGTTATATGACAGAGAAGTACCCTATGCCCGTGTGATATTCTGTGATGCCGATGCATATGATGCCGGATACATCTCTCCTGAAGCGATAGCAGGAAGGATAGAAGTTAAAGGCCGTGGAGGTACACGATTACAGCCCGGAGTGGATATGCTTATGCAGGCAAAGGACTTTCCCAAGGATGCACCGATCCTGCTGATAACAGACGGTATGATAGAAGATGATCTTGTGGTCAGGAGAGAGCATGCTTATTTGCTTCCGCGAGGCTGCAGGTTGCCTTTTAGGGCGAAGGGAGATGTGTTTTATTATGAACGATAATAAGAGGATAGTATTGGATGTGTACATAATATATGTACATTAAAAATGTACTTGAAAAGTGTACATAATTGGTGTAGAATAGGATCATGAAGAAGGATTACATATACTTAAACCAGTTTATATGGGATATAGAAAAGGCGCAGTATAATATAGAGACACATCATATCAGTTTCGAAACGGCATGCCGGATATTTAATGATCCTGCTTTATATGTATATTATGATGACAAAAACAGCACAGCGGAAGAAACCAGATATAATTGTGTCGGTGCAGTAGATGGTTATCTCACAATCCTGACGGTAACCATGACAGAAAGAGAAGAGTACATTCGTATCATTTCTGCAAGAAAATCAAATGAGACGGAAAGGAGAAATTATGAAAAGAATGCAAAAAACTTATCAGACAATTAACTTTCCGCCATTGACGGAAGAACAGAAAAAAGAACTTCAGGCCTTGGAAGAAATGCCGGATGAAGACATCGATTACAGTGATATTCCGGAGCAGAACGGTGAAGGACAGTTTTTTTATCTGTCTTCTTTGAAATTGCCGCAGAAAGACATACATACCAAGATTGATAAGGATAATCTGGAATGGTTAAAAAAAGATGGGGCCGGATATCAGAAACGCCTGAATCTGGTGATCCGGTGGGCGCGGCTCAATGGATGCCCGATAAGTCAGTTGGTATGAAAAGGTAGATGTATAATTCTAATTCATGACGTTAAATAGTATATGGATGATTGAAAGAGCTGCCATGATGACAGCTCTTTTTTTATGTACTTTTAGAGGGGGGTGTGATATGCTGATATATGTTTTGGGGACTTCCTTAGCCGGAACAGAATGGAACGTGTTACGGATAATACTGGCTTGTGCTGTTCTGTTATGGCTGGTTTGGAAAATACGATTTGGGGACTTTTATTCGTCTTTTAGCCCTTTTGTGAAAATTGCACAATGGTTTTGGTGACGAAAATCGGGCCTATAGTATCACTTTTTTACTACAACTTTTTGAGGATTTTAGCCCTATGGATTTCAAATTACACTCCGAATATAAGCCTACCGGCGACCAGCCGCAGGCGATAAAACAGTTAGTAGACGGATTCAAAAAAGGCAATCAATTCCAGACTTTACTGGGGGTTACGGGCTCCGGTAAGACCTTTACCATGGCCAACGTGATCGAGCAGCTCAACAAGCCGACACTGGTCCTGGCGCATAATAAAACCTTGGCGGCACAGCTCTACAGTGAGTTTAAAGAATTCTTTCCGGAGAATGCAGTAGAATATTTCGTCAGTTACTACGATTATTACCAGCCGGAAGCATACGTGCCGTCAACGGATACCTACATTGAGAAGGATTCCGATGTTAATGATGAGATAGACAAGTTGCGGCTGTCGGCGACGGCGTCGTTAACGGAGCGGCGGGATGTTATCGTTGTCGCATCGGTATCCTGTATTTACGGTCTGGGCAGCCCGGAGGAATTCACCGATCTGACCGTATCCTTAAGGCCGGGCCAGCAGAAGGACAGGGATGATGTGATCCGCGAGCTGGTAGCCATACAGTACGACAGGAATGATATGGACCTTAACCGCGGGTGCTTTCGCGTAAGGGGGGATGTGCTGGAGATAAATCCTGCAGAGCAGGGTGATAAGATATACCGCGTGGAATTCTTCGGGGATGAGATAGACCGTATCACGCAGATCGATAACGTGACCATGCGCCCTGTGTGCACGCTCGAGCATGTAAGCATATTTCCTGCGTCTCATTATGTTGTGGCTCAGGATAAGCTTCTTAAGGCCTGTGACGCCATCGAAGAGGAAGCGCGTGAAAGAGTTGCATATTTTAAAAGTGAAGACAAGCTGATAGAAGCGCAGCGTATTTTTGAACGCACAAGCTTTGATGTGGAGATGCTTCGCGAGACGGGAGTGTGTTCGGGCATAGAGAATTATTCCAGACATCTTACGGGACTGCCGGCAGGTCAGCATCCTTTTTGTTTGCTGGATTTCTTTAAAGATGATTTCCTTATGATAGTTGATGAGTCACACATGACCATCCCGCAGGTGCGCGGCATGTATAACGGTGACAGATCAAGAAAGACCACGCTTGTTGATTACGGCTTTCGTCTGCCGTCGGCACTTGATAACAGGCCGCTTAATTTTTCCGAGTTCGAAGGCTATATCGATCAGATGATGTTTGTTTCCGCAACGCCCGCGCAGTATGAGGAAGAGCATGAGCTTTTGCGTGCGGAGCAGATAATACGTCCTACGGGACTGCTGGATCCGGAGATAAGCGTGCGCCCCGTGGAAGGACAGATCGACGATCTTTTAGCGGAGATAAAGAAAGAGACTGCTAAAAAGAATAAGGTGATGATCACCACTCTTACAAAGCGTATGGCGGAAGACCTTACGGATTATCTTACCAACGTGGGGATAAGGGTAAAGTATCTGCATTCCGATATAGATACACTGGAACGTGCAGAGATAATACGTGATCTGCGTCTTGATGTATTTGACGTACTGGTCGGTATAAACCTTTTGCGTGAAGGCCTGGATATTCCTGAGGTCACACTGGTCGCGATACTGGATGCCGATAAAGAAGGCTTCCTCAGGAGCGCCACGGCACTAATACAGACTGTAGGACGCGCTGCGCGTAACAGCGACGGACATGTGATAATGTACGCAGACACCATGACGGATTCGATGAAGATATGTATCGATGAAACGAACCGCCGCCGCGGCATACAGATGAAGTATAATGAGGAACATGGCATAACGCCTACCACTATCAAAAAAGCGGTGCGTGATGTGATCGCGATAAGCAAGTCGATCGCAAGTACCCAGAAAGCTCTGGAAAAAGATCCCGAATCCATGGATGAGAAAGAGCTTAAGAAAGTGATAGCCGATACGGAGAAGCAGATGCGCAAGGCTGCTGCGGAGCTGAATTTTGAGGTTGCCGCAGAATTAAGAGACAGACTCATAGAACTTAAGAGGTATCTGAATTCATGATAACTTATATACTTACAGGCGGGACCATAGGCAGCAGCATAGGCGCGGACGGCGTGGCGCGGCCCGATGCTGATATAAGTGTATTTGCCGGTGAAGATGCGGCGATACGTATTCCGTATAATATCCTTAGTGAGAATCTCGATGCCGCGCACCTTAACCTTCTTATAAAGGAAACTGCGGATGTGATAAGAGAAGGAGAGAGTGAAGGCATCATCATAACGCACGGCAGTGACACACTGCAGTATACGGCGGCGATACTGGATATTATTTTCGGAGGAGCAGATATTCCGATCGTACTGGTGGCAGCGAATTATGTTTTGACGGATCCGCGCTCGAACGGAAAAGCAAACCTGTATTTTGCGCAGAGATTTATAAAAGAAAAAAGAGGGCGCGGGGTATTTGTCTGTTATAAAAATCCTAAAGAAGCAGTGAAGATCCATTGCGGCGGAAAGCTCATGCCGCATGAGGCTTTTTCGGATAAGATAAAAAGTGTTAACGATAAGATATATGGATACTATAAAGACGATACAGATAAGTCCACTGCAGAATATATACAGCTTGGAAACATTGAAGAAAAAGAAGCATACGACGGAAGCATACCCTGCCTTGATGAGAAGCCGGGAAGCATATTAAGGTTAGAGCCGTATCCCGGGATGAGTTATCCGGAAATAGGCGAAGGCGTAAAAGCTGTGCTGCTTGGAAGTTTCCATTCGGGAACGATAGCTGTTAACGACGGATTAAAGAGCTTTTTAGATAAAGCGCATCAGCGCGGGATAGCGGTATGGCTGTGCGGGATCACCCGTGAAGGTACGGAATACGAGACCATCAGCAGTTATAAAAAAATGGGGATCCATCCTGTATATGATGTTTCCCCGGTGTATGCGTATTGCATGTTATGGCTGCGCGGTTTCTTCCCTGCGTGACGCCTTCATCTTCATCTTTGTCTCGTACATCTGTCTGTCAGCCTGCTTGTATGCTTCGGTTACGCTCACGTCGGAAGTAACGGCATCCCAACCTATCGCAAGGGAGTAATGGGCTTCTTCTATCTTTTTATACATGCGGCTTACCATATTCTTTACTTCGTCATTCGATCTTAACAGACACAGGACCACAAATTCATCACCGCCTACACGGTAGAGATAGCAGGAGGGATCCAGCTCGTTACGCAGTATGTCGGCCACATCTTTGATGAGCTTATCACCCGCATCGTGGCCCATCGTATCATTTGTCTTTTTCAGATCGTTAACATCTATACTCAGAACATGCGTGATCTTTTCTTCGCCGTACTGTCTTATATCTGCGTAAAAGCTGTCGCGGTTAAATATCTTTGTCAGATTATCGAAGCGGAAGTGTTCTATATGAAGGTACAGATAATAGAAAGTGATATCCAGCGCGATAACACCTATCAGTATACCTCTTAAAGAGAAGAACATCTCCACAAGGACGGCCAGCACCGTCATGATCGCGCACAGGAATAATATCCCGGCCTCTGTTTTCCTGTCCAGGCGCATACTGTTTATCGCAAGGTAAAACAGGAAAAAGATGTACATCGCTGATATGATGTGGGGAGCAAAACCGGGCAGCTCGTGAACCAGATCGCCCTGCGCATTATAATAGAAGATGGCATCCGTAAACATACAGGGCAGGATGATCAGTGCATTCAGGATCGCAGGTATATAAGTTACTTTTGTCAGGAGTTTGTTTTTGATCTGCCTTGCATACGCGGTGTTGATCAGACATACCATAAGGAAGATACGTATATCATATCCCAGCATGGCATACAGCCTGTGCAGCATCTGCGGCACATGGGCGTCATAAGCATAATAATCGAGATTATCGTCTATGATGAGAGCTAACAGCAATATCACGCAGGGGATCATCTGCTTTGCGAGGTGGCGTTCGAACTTGATATTTACATTAAGAAAAAATAAAAGAAACACGGTGATCAGCACCGGGATGAAGTTGATCTGTACGAGTGCCTGCAAATACGGGTTAGTGATCAAGACGCGCTTCTCCTTTCCTCATATATAACTCCATCATAAAGAGTAACACAGTTTTATGTAATTTTCAAACGCACGTTTTTCGGGGCTTTTTTGAGCTTGAAAATGGCCTTGAAAAAAAGTTTCAAAAAAAACAAAAAAAGTGTTGACACAGATTTTGAAAGGTGGTAGTATATTCAAGTCGCCCGCAAGAAGGCAAGCTTAAAAAAGCCCTTGCAAAGCGATAAGAACCTTGATAAATAAACAGCTATCCAACCCCGAAGATTTCCAACGAGCATTGAGCAGAGCGGGAATAATGCGAAGCATTTTCGAATCTCTGCGAAATGCGATGAGGAATAATTCGAGAACAATTTTAATTAGTAAATCAATGGATTTTTAGCCAGTTTAACTGGCTGGGAATACAAACTTATTTAGAGAGTTTGATCCTGGCTCAGGATG
>JAFRXH010000045.1 GCA_017437785.1 Lachnospiraceae bacterium | reverse complement strand
GGTACCGAATAAGCATCTGAAAGCTATATCCGGAAAGCAGCCTTTTTTAATGCGGAATTTATCTTCTGACTTAAGTATCGGTATCAGCGCGATGACAGCGGCAAAGAAATTCCTGAAGAACGCCTTCTGCATGGTAGGTATATCTCCTGCCAGACGCACAAAAAAAGTCATCAGCGAAAAGCCCAGTGCAGCCAGCATGATACAGAGTATTCCTTTTATCATACCGTTATTCTTTTTCACGGTAAAGCCCATCCTTACTGTTTAGATCCTTTATTATTCTTTATAAGGAACTCCAGAAAACTATCTTCAGGAACAGGCTTTGAGAAATAGAACCCCTGTATATACTCCACACCCATCTCTTCCATGGCTTTTACCTGCTCTTTTGTCTCTATTCCTTCAGATACCACACTCATATCCATCCTGTGCACGATATCTGCCATGCCGGATAAAACATGCCTGGTCTTGTCATTATCAAAATATCCCCTGGTAAAGTTTTGGTCAAACTTGATATTCTTTATCGGCATATTTACGAAATAATCAAGATTGGACTGGCCTGTACCGAAGTCATCAAGCGAAAAAGTCACACCTTTTTCGATTAGCTTGTTCATATTAAGCAGCATGACTTCCCTGTTCCTGGCCGTTGCTGTTTCCGTGATCTCCAGATTGATCCATTCAGGCTTTATATCGTACTTTTCCATAAGGCAGCTTACAAAGCCGGCGGGATTTTCATAATCAAACTGGGCCGCAGATACGTTTATCTCCACCCGCTCAAGCCCATGCTCCTGCGCCTTGCGCGTAGACAGGAAACGGCACACCTTTTCAAATACCCTCTCTCCAAGAGGTATTATCTGCCCGGTCTCCTCAGCTACAGGTATGAACACTCCCGGAGGAACTATCTCACCGTTTTCGCGCCTTATGCGCACCAGCGCCTCCGCCACGTTAAAGCCCGCAGTCTTCACATTGTAGAAAGGCTGATAGAATACTTCTACTCTGTCGTTCTTAAGCGCATCATCGATCAGTTCCTTTATGCTGTTATGTTTCCTTAATTTATCGATCAGTCCCTTATCCGCAACGGTTATCTCCTGCTCGCTCTCTAAGTAAGTATGAAGAAAACGGAAGAATTCATCCGGTCCGTTCATCTCCAGGCTGTCGGGGATCAGCAGATATGTCCCCTTTGCCGGAAGATCGGTCACCGCGTCTTTCTTCCTCTTTATGGTCTTTGCCATTTCAAACATACGGTCCTTATCATCATATACCACACAGAAAGTATCATCATCGATGCGGAAAGCCGGCTCCGGCCCCAACGCGATAAGGGCGCGTGACGTACGCATGACAGCGGACTGCTCCATGTTAAAATCCACAAAAGCAGTCAGATAATGTATCTTGGCTGTAAACATGGAAAAACGTCTGCCGAATTTGTATTTATCATATACATAGACCGATAAGGCATTTGTCGTAAATAAGCCCGTAGTCGCGTCTATATACTCGCTGGGATTCTCCAGCTGGATATAGAGGATGACCATGCCGAAAGCCGACGCAAACCCGACAAGCAGTATCTGCGGCATAAGAAACTGTATGACCGCAGCCAAAAGCCATATCCCCTGCCAGAGGATCATTGCCGTAAAGCGCCTTCCCGGCATATCCTTCCGGTATGCAAAGGTGGTGATGATAGTCGATATTATATAGATGGCACACAAGAGATACGCTAAGGAAGCAGAATAACCATGCGTGTAGACTATACGGCCGTCCAGTTCGTATTTGAGCGGTAACGCCAGCACCAGGATCTCCCCGAGCAGGTAAATAACATGGAATATGTATTTCAGAACTTTAGACCACTTCTCCCGGCCGGGCAGCATGCTGGTCGCGGCATAAACATAGCCGAAATACCCCTGCGTCACCAGAAGCATGATATAGATCTTACAGACAATGATCGCAGCCGTCTGACTAAATCCGTTACAGACAGCCCTGTTGATCAGCACTATCGAGAGTATATCAAATATAAGGCATGCAAAACATGCGTATATCGCACGCAAAAAAAGCCTGCGGTTCATAAGATCAAGCTTTTTTTCACGAATGAACATTACAAATATCGTGAAGATT
>JAFRXH010000044.1 GCA_017437785.1 Lachnospiraceae bacterium | reverse complement strand
CGGCCGGTGTGCAATGTCAGCCCTATACCTTGCAGAGCAGGCTGTTAAATGCTAATATTCTGATCATGGATAATAAAGAAACGGTTTTTTACCTTGGAGAAAAAGATAAGACCGGGGATGAAGATAAACCTTCTTCCGAAAAGAACTACCGTATAGCCTACGGCGGCGATCTTCCTTTTGAACTTGAAGCGTCGGATGATAAATGGAATTCTCCCGAAAACAGGGAGCGTATAAACATTCTGACCCAGAAAAACGAACGCCGCTCCATGGTGGTCAGGCGTCTAATCTACCTTGAACGGCGCCAGATGGAGATCATCACTGCATTATCCGGCATCGAAAAGCGCTTCAGTGCCTCCGGGGATATCCGTTTTCAGCTGATCATCATAATGCTCTTTGCCATAGGCATCCCATCGTGGATCGTCATGATCATGTCGGGCGTCAATATAGCATTGGCGCTGATCCTTCTGGCACTTTTTATTGCGTTTTGCGCCGTCGCCTTAAAACTGAATTCTGCCTCCTTCAAAAGAAAAGAAGAAGAGCTTGCGATGATGCTGCGCGATATCAGAGAAGAACATGACAGCCTGGAAAAGGAACATGACGAACTGCTGCTTGAGATAAAGAAACTTACGGACTTCTGAAACCCGGCAGGGAAGATGAGAGCGCACCCTGTGCAATCGAGTAGGGAAGACGAAGTCGCACCCTGCTCGCGCGCGGGTCGCCGGTTGCCGTCAGGCAACGTTTTCCTTTCGGCGACCCTGTGCATAAAAAATGCTTACTGTCCGAAAAGGGCAGTAAGCATCAGATACTTTTTAAACTATATGATCTACTCTACCGTTACTGATTTGGCCAGATTTCTGGGCTTGTCTATATCACAGCCTTTACCCAGTGCCACATAATAAGCAAACAGCTGCATGGGAACTATCGCCAGGCTGTTGGCCATCCACTGGTTAGTTGTGGGTATGTGTATCACATAATCCGCAGCTTTTTCGATATCTTTATTGCCCTCGTTTGTTACCGCCAGCACAAAGGCGCCGCGGCTCTTTACTTCAACCATATTGCTGACGGTCTTCTGATACAAAGCCTCCTGCGTCGCCAGAGCGGTAACCAGTGTACCTTCCTCTATCAGCGATATCGTACCATGCTTAAGCTCGCCCGCAGCATACGCTTCCGAATGAACATAGGATATCTCCTTAAGCTTAAGCGCGCTCTCGAGCGCCGTTGCGTAATCTGCCCCGCGCCCTATATAGAACACATCCTTTGCGCCGATATAACGGTTAGCAAAACGCTGTATCCTCTTCCTGCTTTCTAGCAAAAGCTCCACCTGATCGGGCAGACGCTGTATATCTTCCAGCAGGGTTTTAAAATACTCTTCGCTTACTGTTCCTCTTACCCTTGCGAATTTCATCGCAAGCAGGTAAAGTGCGATCAGCTGGGCGCTGTATGCCTTGGTTGTTGCCACGGCTATCTCCGGCCCCGCCCAGGTATACATGACTTTATCAGCTTCACGTGCTATGGCACTGCCTACCACGTTTACTATGCCCAGTACAGGAAATCCCTTATTCTGCGCCAGGTGCAGAGCTTCCTTTGTATCTGCGGTCTCACCCGACTGGCTTATGACGATGACCAAAGCTCCTTCTTCGATGATCGGATCACGATAACGGAATTCCGAAGCCAGATCGACCTCAACCGGGATCCTCGCCAGGCCTTCTATAACATATTTTCCGCTCATGCCCGCATGATAAGCCGATCCGCAGGCCACGATATGGATCTTCTTTACGGCCTTTATCTCATCATCATCCATGTTGAGCTCATCTATAACTATATCGTTATTCCTGATGCGCGGATTATTCTGCGGTATCAGTGTCTCCTTTATAGCCTTGGGCTGCTCATACATTTCCTTTAGCATAAAATGCTCATAACCGCCCTTTTCGGCGGCATTTGCATCCCAGTCTATCTGCGTGGGTTTCTTCTCCAGTTCCTCTTCGTCAATGGAATAGAAGTGCAGCTCATCAGCTTTAAGACAAGCTATCTCCTGATTCTCCACATAATACACGGTACGCGTATGCTTAAGCATAGCCGGTACATCCGACGCTATAAAGCAGCCCTCTTCATTACGGCCCACTACCAGTGGCGAATCCTTACGTACCGCAAATATCTCATCGGGATGATCCGCAAAGATTATGCCCAGTGCATAAGAGCCTTCCACCCTGTGCATCACATGCGTGATAGTCTCTAACGGATTACCTTTGTAATAGCGGTCCAGCATGTGAGCCAGAACCTCGGTATCCGTCTCGGACTGGAATTTATAGCCCTTCTTTGTCAGCTTATCGCGCAGCTGGATGTAGTTTTCGATGATGCCGTTATGTACCACGGCAATGGTCTCTGCCTCATTAAAATGAGGGTGTGCATTCTCGTTACTGGGCACGCCGTGTGTCGCCCAGCGGGTATGACCTATTCCCGCATGTCCGGGCAGAAGGCTGCCGCCATGCGTCAGCTCGTCCAGTACCTTAAGTCTTCCTACCGATTTCTCGTATGTCAGTTTTCCTTCTTTATTTATTATGGCCATGCCTGCAGAGTCATAGCCTCTGTATTCCAGTTTTTCCAGGCCGCCCAGGATTATCGGGGCTGCCTGGTTTTTACCTATATATCCTACTATTCCGCACATATGTTAATGTTCCTCCGATTGTTAATGGTATAGTTCTTTGCAAGAAATATACTTCTGTCAGGATTCTTCGCTTCGCTCAGAATGACAAAGCCGGCAGTTCAATTTCTTCGCTTCGCTCAGAATGACGACTTCCAGTAATTTCTGTTCATGGTGAGCTTCATGATGAGCCACTGCGGAAGTTTTTTATAAGCCTTGCCAAGTTTGTAGCCTGCCAGCTTAAAGGCTGAGTTGATAATGACTGAGGGCATTTTATCGTACTCATTCTTTTTTAGAAGTACGCCAAGCATTCCCCTTATCATGCGTATGCCTTCCGACTGGGAGGATACCCTGTTAAAGAGTTCGGGGAACTGAGCCTGGGACACGCCCAGATCAAAATTTCGCTTAAGCTGCTGCATTGCAGTATAATGATGGGTATGCAATACCCTTGCCTCCGCCACATAGGCTATGGACGCTCCTGAATCTATCAGCCTTCCTGCGTAGACCATATCCTCGTTAAAGATCATGTGTTTTTCAAATCCGCCCAGCGCATCATATGTTTTACGCTCGTATGCAGCGCATGCGTTTGAGCAGAAAAAAGTCTTTATTCCAAGCTCATCAAAATCCTTGCTGTTCTTTATCCTTGAGACTGCAGGGTAATTAAAGCGCCGTGAGAACTTCTCGACTATATCGGCTTCTTTTCCCGCCAGCTGCCTGGCATATGCCGCTGAAGCTTTTCCCTCCATAAGAGGCGATGTAAGCTCCTTTATCAGATGCCGGTCAAGCGGCAGGGCGTCGTCCGTCATACAGACAAAATAATCCGCTTTCGATATCGATACAGCCATTCTCCGCGTCCGGCCGTGATCAAACTGTTCCTCGCTTATATGGCGCAGAACTATATCTCCGGCTTCAAAAAACGACATATCCTGCGAAAATGCCTGCTCAAAATAAGCCCGTCCCGTATTGATCAGTATGATCCTGTTTACGGGATAGCTCTGTCTCCTTAAGCGGGATATTATCTTTTTTAATCTTTCATCCGGTTTATATACCGGAATGATCACATCCACAGTCTTCATAGGTCATCCTAAAAAAAGACTGCCCACTCCTATCCCGGAATGCGGCAGTCCTTCCTGCTTGCTTTATTCTGCTATATGTCCCTGCGTGCGTATCACGTCTATTACGCTGTCCACATACTTTTCGCAGACCTCATCGCTGCCTGCCTCAACCATTACGCGGATAACAGGCTCTGTGCCGCTCTCACGCACCAGGATACGGCCGTCATCTCCCAGCTCTGCCGCTACTTTTGAAACAGCCTCCTGAACCTTGGGATCGTTCTGCGCATCGGGCTTACTCTTTACCCTCACGTTCTTGAGTACCTGAGGATAGAAGACTACAGGTGCTGCCAGCTCGCTCATGGGCTTTTCCTTTGCCAGCATTACTTCCATCATCTTAAGCGAAGTAAGTATGCCGTCTCCGGTAGTAGCGTACTTGGTAAATATGATATGTCCGCTCTGCTCGCCGCCGATACGGTGTCCGTTGGTCACCATATTCTCATATACGTATTTATCGCCGACCTTGGTCTTCTCATATTCGATGCCCACTTTATCAAGCGCCTTGTACAGACCGAAGTTACTCATTATGGTGGTTACCACTTTGTTGTTTAAGAGCTTTCCGCGCTCCTTCATATACAGGCCGTAGATATAAAGTATATGATCACCTGTGATCACATTGCCCTTTTCATCCACGCAGAGGCAGCGGTCCGCATCTCCGTCGTAGGCAAAGCCCACATCCAGGCCTTTCTCCACAACGAACTTCTGAAGATGCTCGATATGGGTGGATCCGCAGTCCGTATTGATATTGTATCCGTCGGGACTGTCGTTCATGACATATGTCTTGGCGCCCAGCGCATCAAATACTCCCTTTGCTATCTGCCATGCAGCACCGTTTGCCACATCCAGTCCTACCTTAACATCCTTAAAGCTGTACTTGGACATGGAGATCAGATATCCGATATAACGGTTACGTCCTGCCACATAGTCTACCGTGCGGCCTATAGCGTCACGCTCTGCTACGGGTATTTCGATCTTGCCGTCGATATAATCCTCCACCTTTAAGATGGTCTCTTCATCCATCTTCTCGCCCTTGCCGTTTAAGAGCTTGATCCCGTTATCATAGTAAGGATTGTGTGATGCGGAGATCATGATACCGCAGTCAAAATCATCAACACGTGTGATGTAAGCCACCGAAGGAGTGGTGGTAACGTGCATGATATAAGCATCCGCTCCCGATGCCATAAGGCCGGTGCACAGTGCATATTCAAACATATAGCTTGAACGTCTGGTATCCTTGCCTATGACGATCTTTGCTTTCTTTCCTTCCTTTGCTCCATAATACCAGCCCAGGAAGCGGCCGATCTTTATGGCATGATCAAATGTCAGATTCTTGTTAGCCTCGCCACGAAAGCCGTCTGTTCCGAAATATTTACCCATTCTCTCTTTTCCTCACAATCTCTCCGTTATTTTTCCAGATGGAATTCTCAGGTACCACCCCGCGCACGCAGGAAGTGGGATATACATTGGAATTCCTTCCCACAACCGTACCGGGATTGCAGACGCTGTTGCAGCCCACTTCAACATGATCGCCCAGCATAGCGCCGAACTTCTTGATCCCGGTCTCCATCTCTTCGGTACCGTTATGTACCACTACCAGCTTCTTATCCGATTTGACATTGGATGTAATGGAACCTGCACCCATGTGCGAATAATAGCCAAGTATCGAATCGCCAACATAATTATAATGGGGAGTCTGGACATGATCAAAAAGGATCACGTTCTTAAGCTCCACCGAGTTACCTACAACACAGTCCGCACCTACCAGGGCCGAACCACGGATGAACGCACAGTGGCGCACTTCGGTATTGGGTCCTATGATGCAGGGGGCTCCCAGATAAGCACTGGGGAAGACCTTTGCAGTCTTATGTACCCATACATGCTCCTCACGCTCTTCATATTCGTCTCCAAGCGTGGGACCAAGCTCAAGTATAAATTCCTTTATCCCTTTAAGCGCTTCCCAGGGATAAGTGAACTGAAGCAGGTAATCTTTAGCCAATGTATGATCCAGGTCATACAGATCTTTGATCGTATACATCTTATAACCTCTCTTTCTTCTCGATATCCAGGAAGTACTTATAAGTGTCTACGGTAAGCTCTCCGCATGCCTCTTCATCGCAGGCGATGATCGCGCCGTTATGCATCTGCAGTGCGGAGCAGGTCCACTTCTGGCTCACGCCGCCCTCTACAGTGGCAGAGAGTGCACGTGCTTTATTATGACCGGAGATCAGCACCAGTACCTCTTTTGAATCCGTTACCGTACCTATGCCTACGGAAAGTGCCTTTGCGGGAACCTTCTCCGGATCGTTACCAAAGAAGCGGCTGTTGACTATCCTGGTATCGGTGGTCAGATCACGCACACCGGTACGGGATGTAAGGCTGGTATAAGGCTCGTTGAAAGCCAGATGGCCGTCCACACCGATACCGCCCATGAACAGGTCGATGCCGCCGTAGGAAGCTATCTTCTCCTCGTATCTTGCGCACTCACCCTCCGGATCATCCGTCATGCCGTTTAAGATATTGATATTCTCAGGCTTCATGTCCACCAGATGGTTGAAAAGATTGTCATGCATGAAATACCAGTAGCTCTGGTCGTGCTCGCGGGGAAGCCCCAGATATTCGTCCATATTAAAGGTCACTACATTGGCAAAGGAAAGCTCTCCTGCCTTGTTCATACGTACCAGCTCCTTATATACGCCTATGGGAGAAGATCCCGTGGGAAGACCCAGTACGAAGGGGCGCGCCTCTTTATGTCCGTTTATCTTAGCTGCGATATAGTTTGCAGCCCACTTGCACATCTTATCGTAATCATCCTGAATAACTACTCTCATATATTTGATTCTCCTCTTTTTTGTGTGATGTAGCGCAGCTTAAAAAGAGTCTCTGTTACAGTTTTGATTCTGCTTTTTCTCCTCTTTTCTCCGACCCCTGCGAAGGCCGCAGCAGCACCCGCCGAATCTTTCGATAGCTGCTGTCCTCGTCAACCTGTTACGGTCCCGGCGCTAACACATTTCTGATGTCCTCCAGGCAGAAATTGTGTTTTTAAACGGTAAAATTATACACTAACATACTACATATTGCAACTATTCGACATCCGTGAAGTCGATGTCCATGGCGATCTGCACCATATAATCCGGATATGCCTCCCGGACCTTTTCAAGTGCATGCCTGTAAACAGCCGCCCTGTCTTTGGCATCAAAGCTCACTACTATGTCAAAACGCATCATCTTATCTTCCTTGTTAAGATAAAATCCATGCATCTGCAGTACATTGGGATCTTCGGTCACTATCTTCCTTATCTCATCCCTCCTGGCCAGGGCATCCGGATTATTGGAATTGTCCGAATAGATACCCACGGCAGTCAGTATTACTTTATGCTCTTTATATACCTTAACCTGTATACGCCGTATCAGCCTGTCCAGCTCATCTATCGACAGCGTATCCGGCACCTCGATATGTACCGAGCCGTTATATGAATCCGGTCCGTAATTGTGCATGACCAGGTCATACGCCCCGCTGACCTCCGGGAAGCTTTTGATGGTATCCTTGATATCCCTTACCAGCTTGCCATCCACACGCTCCCCCAAAAGCTTGGACACGGTATCTGCTATCATCTCAAAGCCCGACTTGATGATGACCGCCGCGATCACTGCGCCCAGCCATGCCTCCAACGACACTCCGAACAATATAAACACCAGTGCAGCCACGAGCGTGGAAGCGGATATTACCGAATCCATCATCGCATCCGCACCGGAATTGATCAGTGCATCCGAATTGACCTTTTTTCCCATGGCCTTTACATAACTGCCCAGGACGATCTTTACTACGACAGCTACCGCCACTATTATCAGCGATACGGTGTGATATTCCGGTACATCCGGCTTAAGTATCTTTTTTACCGACTCTATCAGTGCAGTGACTCCGGCATACATGACCAGCACGGATATCACCATCGCGGTAAGATATTCTATCCTGCCGTAGCCGAAAGGATGCTTTCTGTCGGGTTCCTTTCCGGCCAGCTTGGTCCCCACGATCGTTATGATGGAACTGGCAGCATCCGACAGATTGTTGACCGCATCCATAACTATCGCGATCGAATTTGAAAGAAGCCCTATCGCCGCCTTAAATCCCGCCAGGAACAGATTTGCCAGTATCCCTATTATGCTCGTTCTTATTATTATCTTATCTCTTGAAGTTTCCATGCAGCTTTACCTTTCGTAGATATCCTTACCAGTTACTGTTCCAGTCCGTAGAACCGGAATCCCAGCTGTTACTTCCCCAGTCCCAGTCATAATCATCCGATGAGCTGTCGCTGTCCGTTCCCCACCAGCTCTCATCCTTATCTTCGGATGTCTCATACTGCTCCAAGCTCTCCCGGTATATCGCAGTATCTTCAAAATCCGTAAGCTGGGTTTCGCTGTCCCACTTGGGTGTGTACCAGAAATCATCGGCGATGCTCTCATGGGTAAGGGCATCCGGAAGCATATCATCCGGTACAGCCATCCAGTCGTTATCATCGGTATCGAAATAATACCAGTCACTGTCCTGTCTCAGGCCGTTATGGTAATATACGGTATCCTCATAATCGTAATACCCCGTATCTACCCAGTAGGCGTTAAGATAATCCTTATATTCAAGGCTGTTTTGTATATCAGACCCGCCGTAGGAACTGTCATAGTCCTCTCCCAGGAAATACTGTTTTGCACTTTTCCTGTAATGCAGTTCTTCATCTATATCGCCTATGTAGTCAAATATTTCCCAGTCATTTTTATTGCGGTTATATTTTGCCCAATAATACAGGGAATCTTCGCAATGATAATAGAGCTCACCGTTATGTTTATAATAGCCTATATAGGGGATAGAATTCTTTCTGTGTATCTTTACGGCGGCAGTTATCCCGATGATCGCGATGATAACAGCCACCAGAGCGATGCCTGCGATCTTTAAACCTTTTTTGATCTTTTGGGTCTCCTCCGGTGACAGCGCAGGAGCCTGCTCTTTCTGCGGCAGAGTTGCCTTTAATTCAGAAGGAGAGACCCCACTTTTTTCTGCAGCGCTTTTGTTTACTGTCCTTGCCTTTTGTTCAAGTATCTCCTGTTTTAAGCGGGTAAGCAGTTCGTTTACCGCATAGGCTTCATCCGTTCCTTCGTATCTTACGGCACGCGAACCGTCTGCTTTGTTTTTGTATACAACAAAGTTTCCGTCAGGAGCCTTATATATGCCAAAGGCTTTTGAACCTTTATAGTCCCTGCCTATGAAAAACCTGGTCACTTCCTCATCGGGAAGTCCTTTTGACTTATACCATTCTTTCAGTTCATCTATTGTTGTGGGCTGATCGGCCGTGCTTCTGCGTACATTGTTGTTGGTGCCGCCGCAATTGGGGCACTTCTCCAGTGTATCGTCAAACATCGATCCGCAGTATTCGCATTTGATCTTCATCTTGTCACCTTCCCATTACACTCAGGCACGGATCATACACAGCCCGGTCAATATGCATTCTTATTGATAAAACCTTTGAACAATGTTAGGAATAAGATCTTGATATCCATCATGAGAGTCCAGTTTTCTATGTAATACAGATCGCATTCGATCCTGCGCCTGATGGATGTATCTCCCCTGAAGCCCTTTATCTGGGCCCAGCCGGTCATACCCGGGCGTACCTGATGCTTTATCATATAACCGGGTATCTCTTCCTTAAACTTCTCAACAAACTGCGGACGCTCCGGTCTTGGACCCACAAGGGACATCTGCCCTACCAGCACGTTAAAGAGCTGCGGAAGTTCATCCAGACTGGTCTTTCTGAGGAACTTGCCGATACCGGTGATCCTGGGATCGCCCTTCTTAGTCCAGCCTTCCTTCTCCTCTTCGTCCTTTTGCTCACGCATGCTGCGGAACTTATACATCATGAAGGTCCTGTTATGAAGCCCTACCCGCTCCTGTTTAAAGATCACTTTTCCGCCGTCGGTAAGCTTGATCAGCAGTGCCGAGATCAGCATGATGGGTGAGAAGAATATGATAAGCAGCGCCGAACCGACAAGGTCCATCACACGCTTTATCAGCATATTTATTGTATTTGTAAGCGGTACGTAGCGGATATTGACCACCGACAGCCCCGTAAGATCCTCAATATAAGGATTTGATGATATAACACTGTTGTAATCCGGGATGAACTTGGTATGTACTCCGGATTTCTCGCACTGTCTGACCAGTTCCTCCAGATGATCATAATCCTGAAGCGAAAGTGTGATACCTATCTCATCCAGTTTGTTTTCCGGAAGTATCACATCCAGATTGGCGATACGCCCCAGTACCTTTACACCGCGGTATTCCGTTCCTGCCGGGATATGGTCATCCAGCACACCGCATACCACATATCCCCACTGGGGATTCTCAAGTATCCTGTCAATATATGATTCCGCAGCCCTGGAATAGCCTACCAGCACCACATGTTTCAGATTATATCCTTTCTTTCGCAGCGTACGGAGTATCATTCTGATGAACTGCCTCTCCATAACGGTGCCGAAAGTCGAAAGCAGGAAGAAATAGAACATCATCGCACGTGAGAAATCCTGCAAATGCCCGATATACATGATAACGATGACAACGCCCAGCCCCAGCACATTGGCCTTAAATACGTTAAAGACTTCCCGCTCTATGCTGGAATAACGTTTGGAAATATACAGATCGCACAGATAATATATCACCAGATATCCGGGTATGATATAGTAAAGGAGTGAAAAATACGTCTCCATCGAATGATGTCCGATCAAAGCATCATCCTCGGATTTAAGAAGAACAAATTTGATATACCACGCAAGAATATACGAACCGGCCACCAGCATGGCGTCCAGTAACACATGTATGCGGTTTAGTACCTTCTGGTTATCTCGTATCATATGGTTTCCTCAGCAGATCCCGTCAAGAATCTTATACAATTCCGAGCAAACATTTTACCACAAAATCAACAAAAGAACAAATTCTGCAAAATTCACATAAACCTGCGCAGAGTATTTATCATCAGCAGATGCTGCACATAAAGCTGCCTTTTGAGCGGTATACGTGAAAAATCCACCCTTTTGTCCTTATTCTCACGACAGAGCTTAACTCCCTCTGCAAATGCCTTTATATAAGCCGCTCCCATACCCTTGCGGGCAAAAAAAACAAGCTTGATCATCCAGCCCGCCAGCAGAGGAATGAAGTTCATGATCCACTGCCAGAGAGGCATGTTCTTAAACAGCAGATACAGCTGGTTGCGGACGGTGAGTCTTAACTTAAACTCATTATAACGCGATCCGCTGCTGCCGCTGCCTGCATGCAGCACTGTTGCCTCCGGCGAATAGATATTGCGGTACCCCTGCCACAGGGCTCTATAGCCCAGATCCACATCTTCAAGATAGGCAAAGTGCGCTTCGTCAAAAGCCCCCAGCTTAAGTAATACATCTTTCCTGTATATGGCTGCCCCTCCGCAGGCGCTGAAAACCACGCGGCGCTTATCATACAGCTTAGCATCCTTATCCCTGGCATCGGAAAAAGCCCAGCCCAGGGCGCAGAAGTAATCCCCGGCATCATCCATCTTATCAGGCTCATGCATATTGAGCATTTTTGCCGACACCGAAAATATATCGTCCCGGCGGCGTATCTCACGCCACATATTTTCCACAAAGTACTTGTCTGCTACGGTATCGTTGTTAAGGAGCAGCACATATTCCGAACATGCGGCCTTTATGCCGTCATTTACGGATGCCGCAAAGCCCTTATTCTCCCTGTGGAAAAGGTATCTCACCGCCGGAAGGCCGTTACCCTGCGGGTATTTTTCCATTAAAGCCTCTGCCGAAGAGTCCGTAGAGGCGTCATCCACTATCACCACCTCAAAAGAGCGTACACTCTGCTCAAAAAGAGAGTCCACGCACGCTTCAAGGAACTGTTTTCCGTTGTAATTCGGTATGATAACCGATAGTTTTATGGCCATATTAACTTCTATCAAGATCCTTCGCTTCGCTCAGGATGACAATAAGCATCACTTTTTCGCTTCACCCAGCTCGGGATCGTATATAACTTCAATGCCCTTCTCCCGCAGTTTATTGCAGAATTTAAGACTTTTTCCTTTAACCCGTTCCTCATCGTCATCACCGGGAAAGGGGTAGTCGTATCCGGTCACATCCTTATACAATTCTATAAGTTCTTCCCTTATGATACAGTTACGAAGGTCCACTGCGGGCACGCTCTGTCTTAAGGCTGCTATATGCATGGGACCGGAGAAGCCCTGATAAAGTCCGTCAAATATCAGCCTTCCGTCACTCTCCATAGCGCCGCCGCACATTTTTTCATCCTTAAAGAGCGGGCCGCCCACTATCCCCACGCTTTGTCTCTGCTTAAAGATCCCGCCTTCGTAATCCACGCGGAAAAAGCCAAGATGCCTCATCTCACTGACCTTTGCCTCTATCCCTTCGGCTTTAAGGGCTTCCTCGATGGCATGACGGCCGGCATCAAAGGCGTACTGCTTGGCATTGGGATCGCCTGCCGTGGAAGCATCATGACAGCGCCAGTGATAAAGCACTCTGGGCACATGCACTATCTTATCCTTAATGGCCCGATCACCGTATTCTTCGCGGCAATACTGTACGCTGCGCAAGATCAGGTCATGGTCCTGCGCCCCGTCAAACTCTTTTCTTAACTTAAGCGCCTTTATCACATCCGATCTGAATACGCTCAGATGACAGATGTAATTATTTGACAGCAGGATCTCACGGTCAAAATCCCGCTTTTTATGCTGTTCGAAATAGCCCTCTACATAACGGTTGGTCTTATCCTCATCGCTGTAGATGAGCACCGGCTCATCTGCTTTGTCTATGGCCTCTCTTATCAGATACAGCGCATCGGGCGTGATAAAATCATCATGATCGAGCAGGGCGATATAATCACCGCAGGCCAGCTTTAGCGCCGCATTGGTATTACCGGATATGCCTTCGTTACTGTCCAGTTTATGGTACACTATCCCATCGTACTGCTCCATAAAGCTTCTCACCACTTTTTTAACGGCATCGCTTTTTGAAGCATCGGCTATCACCAGTTCCCAGTCGGGATAGCTCTGTTCCGTTACGGACAATATCAGATCCTGCAAAAAAACCTCGGCCGTCTCATAGGCCGGAACGACTATGGAGAACTTAAGCGCACGCTCGTACTTCTTCCCGCGCTGCTTCTTAAGCTCTTCTTCCGAAGGCGGGATGTAGTCATACTTTATATGCTTCTTCTCCCACAGCCTCTCCTGCACGGCATACCAGGTAGCCATAAAGCCGTTTCGTTTATAGTATTTTATGGTTTTTCCGATACTTCCAAACATATTCATCTTCCCATAAAAACGCCCCACCTCTATTAAAGGGCAGGGCGTATAATGAGATCTTTCCCTTTCTCAGATGTGGCTCTTTACAGCCTCTGTCAAAGCATCCAGCCTCTTCTGTGCATCATCCAGACCGGTGCCCTTGATACCCATGTAGAACTTGATCTTGGGCTCTGTACCTGAAGGACGCGCACAGCACCATGAATCATTCTCAAGGTCGAAGTAGAGAACGTTGCTCTCGGGCAGATCCGTAACTCCCTCTGCACCTGTCTCCATATCAATGGTCTTCTTAAGCTTGTAATCCTTAAAAGTTTTGACCTTAAGGTCTCCGAAAGCCTTGGGCGGATCCTTGCGTAGCTTATCCATCATGGCCGCTATCTCTTCAAGACCTTCCTTGCCCTTCTTGGTAATTGCATACTGGCTCTCTTTATAGTAGCCGTACTTGTCATACATCTCTATCATCATATCCCAGAGAGTGATGCCCTGCTTTTTGCAATAGCTTGCCACTTCGCACAGGCACATAACAGCTACCACGGCATCCTTATCCCTTGCATGGGTTCCGGCCAGACAGCCGTAGCTCTCTTCCAGGCCGAATACGTAATTGTTGCAGCCTGTCTCTTCAAACTTCTTTATCTGCTCTCCGATATACTTAAAGCCGGTGAGCACATCTATCTCCTTAACGCCGTAAGCCTTAGTGACGGCGTGGGCCATATTGGTGGTAACTATGGTAGTCACCAGTGCGGGATCCTTGGGCATACTGCCGTTTGCCAGGCGCTCTCTTAAGATATATTCGGCTATCAGCATACCGGACATGTTACCGGTGAAGGGAATGTATTCCCCGCTCCTGCTGTCCAGCGCATATATGCCCAGACGGTCGGCATCGGGATCGGTAGCCATAACGATATCAGCTCCCTTTTCCTTTGCCAGCTTAAGCGCCAGCGTAAACGCCTTGGGATCCTCGGGATTGGGATAATCCAGGGTAGTGAAATCCGGATCCGGCTCTTCCTGCTCGGGCACTACATATACGTTTTTAAAGCCCAGCTCATCAAGTATGCGGCGTACAGGCACATTACCCGTACCGTGGAAAGGCGTGTATACGATCTTGATATCATTGGCTACAGCTGCGATCACCTCGGGATGGATGATCTGCTTTTTAAGCTCTGCCATATACTTATCATCTATCTCTTTGCCTATCACCTCATAAAGGCCCTTATCCATAGCCTCTGCCTTATCCATGGTCTTCATGGTACGGAAATCGGTGATGGCGTTGACCTCTGCGATTATGCCGGTATCGTGGGGAGGGGTAACCAGTGCACCGTCTTCCCAATATACTTTATAGCCGTTATACTCGGGCGGGTTATGGCTGGCAGTCACCACTATGCCTGCGGTGCAGCCTAAGGTCCGCAGTGCAAACGAAAGCTCGGGTGTGGGGCGGAGCGCATCAAACACATAAGCCTTGATACCGTTGGCTGCCAGACACAGAGCTGCCTCATCGGCGAACTCGGGGCTCATACGCCTTGAATCATATGCTATAGCTACGCCCTTTGCTCCCGTGCCTGCCTTATTGATATAATTAGCCAGACCCTGGGAAGCCTTACGTACCGTATAGATGTTCATACGGTTTGTTCCTGCGCCGATAACACCGCGCAGACCGCCCGTTCCAAATTCCAGATCCTTATAGAATCTGTCCTCTATCTCCTTATCATTTCCTTCAATGGCCTTAAGCTCATCCTTGGTCTTTTGGTCGAAATACGCATCCTTCAGCCAGAACTCATACGCTTCACGATAATCCATGTTACTGTCTCCTTCTCTGTAGTATTATACCCCCCTGGTGTCATAGCACCATTCGGCAAATATTATAGCAGAAATCGGACCTTAAAGCAATGCCCCCGCCGGCGCGATCAGGGTTCTTTCATGAAGGTAGTTTGTTGCCGTATCCCCTACTGGAAAGGAAGCCTTGCGTCCGCTTCGCTCCCGCAAGCCCTCTTATTATAGTTTTTTTCTGACAACATCAAAAAAAAGGGCAAAAAGCCCCTCTGATCTTATTCGGCCTGTTTTTTAACCTAACGCCTAATAAAAACTCGGGATAGGTGTAAACAGCATCTTCTCCGTCAGATCTAAATGCGTGGAGAAATAGTCCATCATCCTCTGGATCCCCCATCCCGGGTGGTCACGTATTATAACTATCCTCAGGATGTTATATGCGATTTTTCTTATCACCGAAAGATTATTCCTGCTTCCCTTGGCCGTGGAACGATCTTCTCGAAAAGCGTCATCCAGCACGTGATGCAGATTGTTTTCGATTTTCCAATGTTCCCTTTTATATTTTGCCATCTCCTCCGCGCTAAGGGTGAGGTCGGATATCATGCCAACCTGTTGATACTCAGCCTCCATAGCGTCACTCTTTTCCGGACGTGGCCTCCGGACCGTTCCCTTTTCCAGATACTCCTTTTTCCCGACCGTGATATCATTTCCTTCTGCATCTTTTTCAATCGGCACGCGGACCTGCTCCATACAGCCTACAGTCTGAATGTAATCAATCTCACCCTCGTTTATACAATCCAAAAAAGACGGATCCGTACAGATCTTCATATCCCGGTATACAACCCGCCCCCGGTCTTTCTCACTGCTCTGCCACCTGTCATACTGTTCAAGATATTTTTTTAACCTCGCGCTCCGTTCTTTCTCCGGACATTTCAGTTCGCTTTCAAACGCCGCAAATGCATCACATATTTCATTATACAGGGAAGGATTGTTTTTCTTCACCTGCAGGATGAAGTGCCCGCCCTCGGATATGATCATCTCTTCAATCTTTTTCTGAGTTCCGATGGCATCAATGGTAAATGTATTGCCGTCTATGTCAAGCAGTCTAAGCAGTTCGGGAATGGTCGTGATCTCATTCGTTTTTTCGCCGACGGGAAGCTGGGCGATCACCATCTGTGTTGCAGCGTCTATGGCATTCAGTATGTATGGGGCATTTCCATTCTTTATCTTTTCTGTCGCTCCCCTCAATGCCTTTCCGTCGATTATGATGTGAATGCCGTGTTCGCACAGAATTTCTGCCGTCCATTCCATAAAGGCGTACATAAACATCTCGGCATCTATTCCGTTCAGCATGCGGGAAATGGTCGCTTCCGATGCGATCCCCTGTTTCAGGGCCATGTGTTCCCTCAGCATTTCCATGTTGTCCTCGCACCAGCAGAGGGCGCGACCTACCGACGCCCGGCCGTTGAGGTATCCGGCCACAAGGTATGTGAGCATTTCCGCGTGGTCATGCGGCTTCTCCCTGTCACAGCGGTAATCGGGGATTGTCCTCATATGCTCCAGAAGGGATTTTCCCGCATGCTTTTTTATGCCATCCTTAGGCCCCCAGTTCCACGCCGAGCTTTTCCAGCAGATTTTTCTGGGATTCATTCAGCCGCGAAACCGCCTCCTCTTTTCCTATGTATACAAGGTAAATGCTCTTAAGGATCTCCAGTTCCTTGAGATCCACGTTGTATTCCTTATAGATCCTCCGTGACAGCATTCCTGCCTGTGCGCCAAAGGAACAGTGGAATTCCTTCGGATCGCGTCCGGCATAATCTCTTCCAATGTAGGACTGGGGCGACCATCGGAGTATAAGCGTCTTCAAGACGTCTTCCCATTCCCCGCCCAAGGAATCCTTCCATCCCTGGGGGCAGATTTTCCATAAGGCATTGGAATAGCCGTATTCCCTGACTTCTATGTCGGTAAGCTCGACACGCTTTCTCTGTGTCTGGACAACCCCCTCCGGCGTAATAATCCCGACATATGTGTCAACCGGCTGGGGATACTTTTTCCCCGGAATCCTTCTTGACGTTCTTTTGTAGAGGTAGTACGAATCTCCCTTCTTTTTTACGGTTGTCCCTTTTTCCCGATACTTCTGAACCCACTCTGGGTACACCTTCTCTGTCTTTGGCATAAGGTCTCCTTTCCGCATAGGTGGCGTATACCTATACTTATAGATAGTATACCTCTACAAGGCACAAAAATCAAGGGTTATAGAAACTTTTGTATAATTTCTGTTACTATTCACAGCCTAATCACCCTCTTGGCTTCTCTGCCCAATAACACGTGACGATTTTTCACCATGTTCGAATGCCAAAAAAGTTAGATTTTATCGAACTTTTTGGCATTTTTCTATTGACTTTATTATCGTCATGT
>JAFRXH010000043.1 GCA_017437785.1 Lachnospiraceae bacterium | reverse complement strand
TTAGGATCCCCGTCTTCAAACTCTTCTTTATATACCAGAACGCACGGCCTTTTGGCATGTGTGCATTTAGCTCCTTTGGGGCTTTCGTTATGCTCTTTCAGCCGCCTCTCCACGTCCGTGGTCCAGCCTGTATACAGGCTTCCATCGGCGCAGCGCAGCATGTAGATATACGTTTTCAACAATGTTTTCCCCCTGCTCTTTTTCTTGACGAAAACAGCCAAAGTTATTATACTATAGCGCATGAAGATTGAACAGGTAAACGAAAACCAGATACGCTGCATACTGACAAAAGAGGATCTTGAAGAACGCAAGATCAAGTTCAGTGAGCTGACCTACGGCAGCGAAAAGGCTACCCGTCTTTTTCGTGATGTCATGCAGCAGGCGAATTTTGAGTTCGGGTTTGCACCGGATGAGCATCCTCTTATGATAGAAGCTGTCCCCATGCAGTCCGGCATGATAGTTTTCGTCATTACCAAGGTGACCACACCTGATGATTATGATACAAAGATAAGCCAGATTGTAAATGCCATAACGGATAATCTGGGCGGCGATACCGGTGAAGATGATCTTTCCTTCAACGGCGGTAACGATTCCGAACCCGTAACGGCATCCATACGTATAAGTGCTGTAAGCAATAATAATGAACAGTCCGCAACTCTTTCGCTGCGCGATCTGTTCAGGGAAATGTTCACCCGCGGCAGTGATAACGAAAAGAAGCCTGAAAAGCATCAGGAAACACGCCAGCAGGACCGCATCTTTGTATTTAACGATCTAGGCAGCGTTATCGACGCAGCCCATTCTCTTTCATCCATGGACTTCGGTGAAAGCTGTCTTTATAAAGACAAACGCAGCGGGAAATATTATCTGCTGATCTATGCGGATTATCTTACTCCCGGCGGCTATAAGAGCCTTTGCACCGCCATGGCTGATTTCAGCTCACCCGAGCAGCTCTCACACACCATGGAAGCCTACATGGAAGAGCATTTCGATATAGTCATTCCGGAACACGCACTGCAGACATTAAGAGAGATATAAATAAACCGGGTACAGTGTGCTGGGTACAGAGAACCGTCCCCTGTACCCAGCACACTGTACCCAGCCTTTATCTTATTTATTCAAAATCCTCTGCAAATACCGGCTCTTCAACCTTTTCGTTTATCTTATCAAAGAGTTCCTGTATCACAGCCTTTATCTCATCAACTGCATTATCAATGCTTACCAGCTTCTGGATGCTCTTGTCACGGCTTGCTATCTCTATCTGTCCGTTCTCAAGATTCCTGGGGCCGGCCATTACCCTTACGGGCACGCCTATCAGATCGGCATCCGCGAACATAACACCGGGACGCACATCACGATCGTCGTAGATCACTTCAACACCCGCTTTGGTAAGTTCCTTATAGAGCTTATCCGTTGCTTCAAGGCATGCGGCATCCTTTGCCTTTAAGCAGCACAGATGCACCTGCCAGGGCGCGATGGATATCGGCCAGATCGGGCCGTAATCATCATGGCTCACCTCGCAAACGGATGCAGCCAGTCTTCCCACGCCTATACCGTAGCAGCCCATGATAGGAAGCTTTTCGGTATTATCGGAATCAGCATATTTCATATGCATGGTCTTTGTATATTTGGTACCCAGCTGGAAGATGTTTCCTACCTCTATGCCCCTGCGGATCTTAAGACTCTTCTTTCCGCAAACGGGACATACGCCGCCTTCCTTAACCTTGGATACATCGGCAAATTCGGTGATGCCGCAGTCACGCTCCAGATTAAGTCCCTTATAGTGGTAATCCGCTTCGTTAGCGCCCGCCACCATGGAATTCAGGCCCTTAAGAGTCACATCCACGATCACCTGAGCCTTTGCATTCAGATTGTAAGGTCCTATAAAGCCTGCAACTATGCCGCTTTCGGGAGTGATATCGGCCGCATGTACCTTATCACCCACCAGATTCACCAGCTTGGTCTCGTTTACTTCGTAATCACCGCGGAGGAATACGATCACATATTCGTCCGTCATGTTCTTCTGATATACAACAGCCTTGCAGGATGTCTCCTCTGTGGAGTTCAGATACTTAGTAACATCCTCGATGGTCTTGCAATCGGGGGTATGTACCTTCTCAAGAGTTTCAAGAGCGGTGGAAGGATTCTCAGCCTTGTTTTCAACCACTTCCATATTAGCCTTTAAGCCGCACTCATCGCAGAGCACTATGGAATCTTCACCTGCATCGGTCAGCAGCATATACTCATGGGAGATACTGCCGCCCATCATTCCTGAATCGGATTTAACGGTGATCACTTCGGGTATGCCCGCGCGCTGATAGATACGGTTATATGCGTGATAAACCACATCGTAATATTTCTCCAGATCCTCCTGGGAAGTGTGGAAGGAATAAGCATCCTTCATCGTAAACTCCCTCACACGGATAAGGCCTGCACGGGGGCGCGCCTCATCACGGAATTTAGTCTGGATCTGATATATCATAAAAGGATACTTGGCATAAGACTGAGCGTACTCGCGTACCAGATGTACCGCAGCTTCCTCATGAGTCATGCCAAGGATCATGGGGCTGTCGTTTCTGTCGGTAAAGCGGAGCAGCTCGTCGCCCACGCTCTCATATCTGCCGGATTCCGCCCATAACGATCCGGGCATGACCACAGGGAACATAACCTCCTGGCCGCCTATCGCATCCATCTCCTGACGGATGATCTCTTCGATCTTCTTAGTGATGCGCTTCATTGGATGATAAAGCGAAAAAATACCGTTAGCCATATACTTGATATAGCCGCCCTTTACCATCAGCGCATGGCTGTCAAATTCACAATCCGAAGGTCTCTCCTTGAATCTGTCTCCTACAAGTTTCCTAAGTCTCATTTCTTTCACCTCTGTAAAATTACTGCACAACAATGGCCATTCTACAACCATTTGGGCATTATTGCAAGAGTCTGTACTATTTATAATGCCCCCGGGATCCGGGGGCATTTTCTATTTAAGCATAAAAGCCGTAAATCCCATTATAAGGGTAAGCAGATATATAAGGCCTATGTGTACAGGATAGAATGCATAAAACACATATTTATTGATCTTCATACCGCGTGTACCGTTATACATACCTACCGGTATCAGCATGAATAATGCCATCAGCTCGGAAGGATCCATAAGTGCCAGTACCAGACAGCCCATACCAAAAGCAAGTTTTCTGCGTTTACGCAGCAGATACATGATCGCTATGGTAAGTACGCCGCCCGCAGCGTAATCCGTCATCAAAATCTCCGCTATAAGTCCGAATACAAAGATCGGAAGTATAACCCCGGTAAATGCGTTCTTCTTTGCTGTTTCCCATTTGGAACCAGCCAGCAAAAATACCACTAACGTCACAAGACCGGAAGCTCCCATTATGATGAGCAGCACCGGCAGATCGATCGCTTTCTTAAACAGCGCACCGATTATTATCATACCTACCCAGGTCCTGTTGAATAAGAAATAAATCACTGTCGGTCCCGCCAGGAATGCCGATACATAAAACAGCGGCGCCAGTCTTGAATTACTCTTCGATGTTTCCGTAAAGAAACGTATGAACGTGATGCACAGCAGCCCCAAAAAGAGGGTAAAGAATACATTCTGATATCCGGGATACAGAAGCTTGCTCGAAAATCCCAGATTAAAAGGCAGCTCGGATATCAAAGCAAAAACGAGCATATTAAGTGCATACTTTCTGACACTCCTGGTATGTTCAAAACCCTCAACTATCAAAAAGGCGAACAGCGGGAATCCGAATCTACCCACCAGTCGCATTACTACAAGAAGCAGATTTATGCGTGCCAGCGATGGGTTGTTCTGAAACACTTCTGAAACTTCTTCCGGTTTCAGCCCCGGCGGTATGGATGCCTCAAGATAATCATTAAGAAATATAGCGGCAAAATGATCGATAAACATAGCAACCAGCGCTATGATCTTTAAGGCAGTACCGCTTATGCCTTTCTTTTTATCCATTACAACTGTTTCTTCCATTCTGTTAAACCTCCGTTATCTTCTTATTAATGTATTCCCAGTCCGGACAGCGGTGATAATTATCACCCGGCAGTTTACACTCCCTGTTCCACGGCCTGTCATAGACCATTACCTTAATATCGCTCAGATGATCAAAGAATTTAAACGCCATCGGCGAATCTTCTATCGCATAATCAAACTTCATCCGGTAATAATCATCCGCCTTAAGATTAAAATCACTGTTTTTTATGAATGAATCCCGGCCGTATTTATCAAAAAAGTACAGATCCGCACGCGACAATCCATGCTCATCAAGCCACCGGCGTGATACTTCAAAAGTAGAGTAGGGCCGGCCGGTTATAATGAATATCTCATGCCCCTGATCGATCCATTCGTTCAAAACCCGCGATGCATGCGGAGTCTCTTCGTATGATAAAAGCACCTCCGGCCTGTGCCCTTCGATCATCAGCTGTTCGTACTCTTTATCAGACAGTTTAAAAGACTCCTGCATGTTAAAGAAAAACATATCTTCATAAGGCACGTTTTTCCCGAACATCCTGTTGGCGATACCCGTGAACGCTCTTGCCGTCTCGCACAGACAGTCATCAAAATCCACGTAGAACTTCATATTCACCTCGGCTAAAATGCAAACAACGCTTAATCCGTTACCGTAACAGTCAGCTTAACGGTCTTTCCGTCCCTATTTATCATCCCGACTCCGGCTATCGGAAAATCTCCGGGGTTTCCTTTCAGCTGTTCTATATAGATACTCCCGTATCCGTCATAGTTGGTAACGCTGTCAGCTCTGATATCCGTTTCCGTAATATAGTATCCGTTCTCACTGACTGTTTCCTTGTAAGATACTTCATTCTCATCAACAACTT
>JAFRXH010000042.1 GCA_017437785.1 Lachnospiraceae bacterium | reverse complement strand
GTTAACAAGGGCCGCGAAGCGGCCGCACTTTTGGAGGCTTTTGTCAAGTGTTTTCTTGAATATTTTTATAAAAAAGTGCAAAAAAATAAGGCTGCAAAGCCGCATGTTTACTGGCTTTGAGCCTTAAGTAGACCACAGTGGGGTCAGGTACTGTGAACAAACGGTGAACCGGTACTCGCCCCGATAATGTTCACCGTGTTCACAGTACCTTGTTCACAGTACCTGCCCCCTGTTCACAGTACCTGACACCAAGGCCTTACCTTGGCAGCCACATATCATCTTCCTTGATATCCTTTTGTATCAGCATTTCCTGCTCGGCATGTGAGATCCTCGCCTCAACAAACATGCGATACTGTTCCTGCGCGTTATTCCCGAAACACTCCAGAACATGATCCGGCTTGATAACCTCTTTCATGATCTGCGAAAATTCTCCGGCCGTCCCCATCTTCCCCCCGGATTTATTCCTGTCTTCAACGCCATCCCCTACAAATTGCCCATAACTGCTATACTTATATGCAAGCGGATCCTGGACCATCTGCGCCTTGACAGGGTTTAAATGAATATAACGGCTGACTTCAAGGAAATATCTGTCATCTTCTATCAGAGATGAAGTATATCGCGAATCAAACAGATGCCCTACGTAGCCATAACTTTTATTAAACCACATAGCATAGTTTTGCATGATCGGCTTCATTATCTTCCAAATTGGCTCATCCTTTGTACCTAGCTCAAGATGAAAATGGTTGGTCATCAGACAGCAGGCATGCAGATCAAAGGGATGTTTCTCCTTTACCCGTGCCAGCTGCATCATGAAAACCAAATAATCTTCATCTGACTTAAAAATCGCTGCACGCCTGTTCCCTCTTCCCATAATATGATAGCATGCATTTTCATACCAATCCCTAGGTTTTCTTGGCATAATTCCCATCCGTTTCTATATATTTATTCGTTTTTACGTATTTCGGAGCAAAAAAAATATTCTATCATTTTCAATTTCACAGTACCTGACCCCAATGTCTATTCCTTTAGTTCTTTCAACGCTTTCATATATCCGATAAGTCTTTGCTGCATTTTTTCATCCATAGCCAAGTAAGTCTCCATCACCTGACCTGCCTCGCTGGATTTATCCAGCATAATAACCTCAGGGCGCTTGCCTCTCTTTCCTTTTCCTTCTGTCTCACTCAGAAGTTCATATGGAGTAACATTGAGAACTTCACAGATGATCAGTATCTTTTCCGAAACCGGATCCGTCTTTTTTCGCTTCCAGTCACTTATAGTACTCTGCGCAATCCCGGTACGTTCAGAAAATTCCTTTTGGCTCATCCCGCGTGCTTCGAGGAGATTAAAAATTTTTTCTGATATTGTCATCGACTTACCTCTTCCATTCCTTCTAACAAATTTAACAAATTTTCAAACTTTCACATATCATAACAGCTTTATGCCATTTCGTCAATACGAATTTATTCGTTCACAAAAACTTCACAGTACCTGACCCCCGCGGCAGCTGCATACGTTGCAGTACCAGATGCCGGTATCGCCTCTTCTTCCGATGTCCTCAAATGTATAATTGGTTATGGTGCCGTCATTTTTCTGTATCGTTACCTTTACGGACTGCATCTCGGTTTTGTTTTCGGGGCCGGGCTCGATCACCAGGTCAAAATCGTGATCGTATGAATATATGTAATACTCGACCGTCTCCGTCATACCGCTTTCCGCACCCTGCATGAATTCCTCATGATTATCGCTCCGGGAATAGACCAGATTATAATCCGCATCACTGTACTCGGTATACGAAGCGGAAAGCTGCACGCCGGACATATCATCGGAGATCTGCATGTAATCATCGATCATCAGGCTGCCTTCATCGACCACGTCCCAGGTCATGGTAATGACGGCCAGGGCAGTTCTGTACATATCATCCGAATACTGCTCAACCAGCCTGTCAGCGGATCCGGCTTCCAAAGACGGAGTCCCCACATTCTCAAGCTTTATGTATTCATACAGGTTATAAAAAGCAAGGTCGCCGTTATTATAATAATCCATGCGTGAAACGTTGCCGTCGGCATCATAGACGTAGACCTTCCTATATTCATCCTTGTAGTCGCTGTCTTCCTTGGAATAAAGCGTTTCTACCGTCTCGATAAGCTTTCCGCCGTCATATCTGTATGTGCGGGTCCCCGATACATCATACTTGTCTATGGAAACCTCCTTAAGGTTGCCATCCGTATCATAAGTATATGTCTCGGTCGCATCGTATAAAGATCCGGCATCCTGATCCGTCACGATCGTCTTCGTAATCCTGTTCTGCTCATCATATTCCGTATATTCTATGGTATCCACATTCATGGCATCATACATTATACTCTTTTTGATAAGATTACCTTTGGGATCATATATCATCTGGTCGGTCTCTAAATACTCCCCGTTATAAGATTCGATATAAGCCTGGGCCGGCTTCATCCCGCCGTCGTAGCTGTAAAAATATCTCCATAAAACAGCCGGGGTACCCGGAACCATGCTCACTCTTCTTATAAGATTGCCCTTATAGTCATATGCATATCTGAGTGTCGAGTCCAAAGTGCCGTCGCTGTTATAGCTTTCTTCCTTTGAGCAGAGCCATAAGGTATCGTCGTTTTCCTTAACAGGCTCCGTACTTACTTCGCTCTCCTCAGTGGTATCATTTACCTTTTCTTCGTCTTTTTCGCTTTCCTTCGATGGTTTCTGCTCTTTTTCTTCTTCATCCGCCTCCTCACGCGATCCCGAATATGACGAACGTGAGGACGAGCCGGATGAGCCGCATCCCGTGCAGGTCAGAGCCGCTATCGCAAACGCGGCCACCGAAGTCCTTAATAAGCTGTTTCCAATACTGTGAATTTTCATAATGATCCTTTCTCCTTATCTTGCAAAAGTAGCATAAATGTAAACTTGTATTGCTGTTCTTTCCCGCTTATATGATATATAGTGACCTATCATAGGAGGGAAAAATCATGGTTCATTGTCCTAAATGTAATGAGATGATAGGTGAAACAAAGTCAGTATGTCCGATGTGTCATCATGCTTTTACGGATCAGGAAATAACGTATATGCAAAACGAGAAGAACAGTTATGATGTGAAGATCATGGATGAACAAAGAGCCCGGATCGCCACTTTCGCAAAGAAAAGAAGATTTTTGGGCGGGATCTTGCTCTTGTTGTTATTGGGTTTACCTGTTCTTTCTCTGTTTTTTATGAATAACGTAACGCTCCTTATCATACTGCTGGTTATTTATTGTGCCGGTGGCGTCGGGGTGATCATATTCGGGATCGTGAGCGGAGCCTTCAGGTGTCCGCACTGTGATTCGATCCTTTTCCGGAATTACGGGTCATACTGCCATACCTGCGGAAAACCTCTTGAATGATCCCCTACAATCCCCTTCAGATATGCCCCGGTCAGAGGGGCAGGGACCCTTTAACGATCTTAACGCTTGTTGCTTTGCTTCCATGATAGCTGCTTCCCTCTTTGGCGGCGACGATCACGGTAGCTTTGCCTTTGTTGATGTTATTGCTGTAATGAAGCTCATACTCACTAGCGCCTACCACGGTCTTATTCTTGCCTATGGTCACTATTACCTCTACATCGTCTCCCAACTCCAGCGGTTTTCCGGTATACTCAATGCTCTTTAATGCCTTGCCATCCTTCATCAACCTTACCGTTGCCTTGGAAAGATCATGATCAGCATCCGTCTTTGTGATGGTATAGCTGTCTGTAAGTGTCCCGCTGTACCCGGAATTCTTCTTGCCGCCAAGCGTGATCTTCACAGTGACATTGATAGTATCAGCGTTTCCGAAATCGTTGTCTGTTATCTTTGCCTTTGTGATATCCCGCTCACCGATAAAGTATGCTGCGGTATAATCCTTCTTTGTCAGGGCTACGTTCTCTACGTTTATATAAGGCACTGACAGGTATTTAGCCGCCTTAGAATAGGCCATATCCGCGCAGTATACGCTCGCATTGGTTTCATCCAATGCTGCTGCCGTGATCTTAAAGGTCTTGCTCTGATCCTTTACTCCCTTGTAATTACCGATGAACTTAATGTTTACTTTTGCTTTATCCGTTACAGCCTTATTACCGCTATACTTAATGTTATAGTCTTTTCCCGCGATAAGTCCGGTCCCGTCGGCTTTCTTTACTGACACTGCAGGGTATGCCCCCAGCGCATCATACTCTATCGTATCTTTCTCAAGGCTTACAGTTACGGCAGCAGTCTTATCCGGCATTATCTTATAGGTCTTGGAAATCGTGCCGCTGTAATCCCCCGTTCCTATGAAGGTAACCTTGACCGTACCGGCATTGATCACATCATTTGAATACACGATGTCATAAGTTCCATCGACCTCATAATCCACGCCTTCTGTAAGCTTATGCTCCCCACCATCATAGATAAAGGATGGTTTACCGGTCATCTTTACTTTGATCTTTTCTGCCTTGCCTATCGCTACGTCAAACGTCCTGGTACCTGTAAAGTTACCGGTGCCTTCGATCTTAAGCTCTCCGTCTTTGGTAAACTTACTTTCACCCTGTACTGTATAATCCTTTGCGGTGAGCTTATAGCTTCCGTAATAAAGTACCGGCATTGCCCGGCCGCCCTTGTTAAGCTTTATCACATCACTGCCCTTTACCAGCTCATTATCAGATATATCTACCGGCTCGATGGTAAAGTCCCGCGTCATTTCGAAGGCCAGTATCTTACCTGTGATGGTCACCTCAGCTGTTCCGGCTTTCAGGTTATCTTTGTATGACAGCTTATAATCAACACCTTCTACGAGCTTTTCTTCACCTTTGTATACGGCAACGGCAGGAGTGATCTTTGAGCCCGTATACATGTATATATCGCCATCAACCAGCTCTGCATAGATCCCGGTTCTCACCTCGCTTACTGTTACCACGCAGGATGCCGTAAAGCCCCCTTCTGCAGTGGTTACGGTGATTGTTGCCGTACCGGCTGCAATGGCGTTCACAAGGCCGTTACTGCTCACTGTTGCAACAGAAGGCTCCGAACTGTTCCAGCTTATGCTCTTGTCAGTTGCGTCATCCGGAGTTACTGTTGCAGTAAGAATCTTTGTTTCTCCGGCTTTGAGTTCAAATGTTGTATCCGATAAAGTTACTCCATTGACTGATATTATATTGTCAGATATGGATGCTTCCTTTACAGTTACCTCGCAGCTAGCTGTATAACCGCCATCAGTAGTAGTTACCGTTATCGTTGCCGTACCGGCTGCTACTGCTGTTACCACTCCGCTTTCATCTACTGTTGCTACAGAAGGTTCTGCGCTGTTCCAGCTTACACTCTTATCCGTTGCATTATCAGGCGTTACGGTTGCAGTTAATGCTTTTGTCTCTCCTACAGTCAGTGCAACTGAATCAGGTGAAACGCTAATCCCTGATACTGCGACTACATCAGATGTTCCAATATCCACCGACAAGATCACAAAATCCGAAAACTGATCTGACTTTGCCGTGACCGTCCCGTCTTCGTTGACTGTACACTCTATCGGTGAATACTCCGTTTCCCCATTTTTGTTTATGTGTATCCTGACAAGGACATATTTCTTGGTTTCACCTGATCCTTCTTCTTTCGATCCCGTAGGAAGATCAAAGGTAAATGTAACCTCATCATCCAATTCCGTGATATTCCCGATATGATGATCATTATCATCCTTATCTTTATGATACATTTCAACTTCGATGCTGTATGCACCTTCAAACTGCGCATTCAGGTCTTTTGCCGCTTTCTGTATCTGTCCCCAGTTTTTCTTATATTCATCAAAGTACTGCTGGATATATTTCATGTCAGTATGAAATGTATCCCCATTTTCAATCGCTTCTCTTATCTCTTCTTTTATCTCTTCAACATCTTTGGGATCGATATCTGTATCGGAAACATCAGGGTCCGTTTCATTTGCGATATCATCTATGATATCCCCTGCTTCACCGATAACAGAATCCCCACCATCAGAAGCACCAATATTGGAATTCATCTTATATACATTAACCGAAACACCGGTGCGGACAGTGTTATCAACAACAGCTGTCACTGTGGTGCAGCCCTCTGCTACTGCACTTATCTTCCCCAGATCATCAACAACAGCTATACCTTCATCTCCTGACGTCCAGGATATTGTTTCATAATAACCATCAGCAGGATCTACCGTCTTGCCCAGATACAGGCTTTTCCCGATAGCCAGGATCGGCGCCTGCGGAAACAAAGACATTTCTTTAACAAGCGGCTTAAACGGATATACTCTGACCCTGTTTGAATAAGAGGATCTTAATCCATACTCGATAGCCCCTTCTGATTTTCCTCGTACAACAGCATCAGCATAAAGAATACGATCTCCGGCTACATCGTTATAAAGCTTTATTACATCTTCGCTCAAATCTATAGTGCCTCTGTCTTCATTCCACTCTATCTGATCAGCGGCGATCTCTTTTGAATCCGATGCTCTTCCGTTCCCTGAATAAATATAATAAACTACGCGATAATAGGGAGCATCTCCTGCTTTATTAAACGAAATACTGTAACTGTTGTTTTCGCCTTCAGTCAATACCACATCTGTCGGCGCGATATAATAAGGTTCTGTTATAAGATCCCTTATCTCAACCATATTGGAAAAATTACTGTAAACACCATCTTTTACGCTTCGGATGCGTATCTGTGCATCGGTCAGAGCAGTGGGGTCGATAGCATCAAGAAAATGTAGCCAGTATCTCAGGGCCGGGTATATATCCAACTCATATCCGCCCATGCCATTTTTCTCAGGGCTGCCACATAAGTCCTTCAGCATCACCATCAGGGCGGTAGTTTTTTCATCCGGATCCCTTTCGGTCCCTCCCTCACCGGATACAAAATTCTTAAAAACAATTTCTATTTCATAATCATCAGCTTGTGTTTCATCATTAAAAACGCATATCACTCTGCCATCTCCGGTATTATTGACCGATACTATCTCCGGCGTAGTCAGACTGCTGTCTTTTTTGTAATCCACACCGTTCGAATCCGGCGATGCTTCCGATACCCCGCCCAATGCCGTAACCGCCTTAACATTTGCAACAAGATGCACAGTTTCACCTATATAAGGCTTATAACTGTTACGAAAATCCTCACTGATATCAACAACACAATACCCGTCTTGCATTGTAATATCATGTTTACCATCATTCGTTTCTACCGAACCGCCTATACCTATATTGTCTTTTACGAAATAGCTCGAAACAATATAATGATCTGCATTTTCTACAGGAGTGAACGCTACTAAAACGACATCCTCTACTATAGATAACACCACCTCTTCCGGCGGATCTATAGTATCCATGGCGTTAATGCTATAATCCTTCTTATCCGAATAATGCGAATATCCGCTTACCTGCTCTGATTCGGTATTCTTAGCCTGTACTTTAAAATCCACACTTACAATGTAAGCATCTTCCGGCGCTATAGCCCTTACCTCCTGCTGGAGATCCGCCTCACAATTTGAAGTACCTGCAGCCTGCTCTCCGATCAGTGTTTCTCCTTCGTATACCCGGACAACGATATCGTAGTAATCGGCGCCTTCAACCGCATCCCACGCAGCGGTAAGCAGAGCATCATCTTTCCAATGAAGATTCACGGGAACAGAAAGTGCACCAGCCGGATCTTCACCGGTATTTTCAGAAACATTATCCTGCTTCACGTCATCAAACTCCCTATCAGACGCATTTACAGGATAATACATTGTTCCCATCAGCATGGAAACGTTAACTAATGCAGCGATGAATTTTTTTAATTTCATTCTCATTTTTTACCTCCCTGCTTATGGTGATAGGTACCTATGAACGCAACGCCTCATATGTTTTTTGCTGACTAAATAATTATACAACAACACGCTGCAGAATGATATAGCATAATCATGATTCACAGTACCAATTCACAGTACCTGACCCCCTATGTTCACAGTACCTGACCCCAATGCAAAAATCCCGCAAGCCCTTATCTTACAAGGGATTGCGGGATGTGACTACTATTCGGGGGTGTTCACAGGGTTTTCACAGTACCTGACCCCGTGTATTATTCTTCTACCTTTACCGTGATGGTTATCGTCTTTCCGTTGAGCTTAGTCGTGAACTTGCCGCTGCCCTTGCTTCTTGCTTCGACATTACCGTCTTCATCGATAAAAGCTACCATAGGCTTGGAACTCTTAAATACCGCAGCCTGATCAAGTGAAGCATCGGTCGTGAGTTTTATCTTATCACCTTTCTTAAGTGTAAGAGAATACTTATTCTCGCCCTTACCCTTAACAAACCGTGCGTCCTCACTGCTTATGCTTAAGTTTTCCGAATAAAGCTCGATAGTATACTCCGTCTCGTTGGCACTTGCGCTGAGAATGGTCTTTCCGGGAGCATTTGCCGTAACCTTATTCTTCTTTACGGATGCGATATTATCTGATGCGCTCTTCCACTCAAGCTTCTTTACTCCGGGCACCTTAACGCTTATCGTCTTGGACTTGCCGGATGTGATATGCATGGTGCGCTCTTTCGCTACGGCATTTTTCTCCGTAACCTTAACCGTGCATGTATATGCGGATCCGTTGATGTATGCGGTGATCTTTGCGCTGCCCTTTGCATGAGCCGTTACCTTTCCGTCCTCATCAACTGTAGCAACATCAGGCGACGCACTGTACCACAAAACAGCCATCTTATCTGCCGGATAATCCTTAAGCTCTATAAGCTGCGTACCCAGTGCCTCAAGCTTATAGCTCTTCTTTGCCATTGCCGGCTTATATACGTGCACTCTCACTGTCCTGCTGCCAAAGATCATCTGTGCATCACCGGTCTTCTTTGCGGTAAACTTGCCTTTCTTGCTTATGCTTATGATCCTTTTACTTGCCTTATCATCGCGCGCGATCGACCATCCGTCGGGTATATCAAATTTCTGTCCTTTTACAAGATAAATATCCTCGGTATCAGACAGTATCTCGGGAAGGGGATCAAGAGCCGATCTGCCGCCCTTTACCGGGTCGGGCTCAGCCTTCTCGCTCCACTTTGCATAAAGTGTAAAGTCCTTTGTTACCGCAGCGTTAAAATCGTATGCGTTCTTACATTCTTCTTCGGTATACCAGCCTCCGAATTCCACGCCGGATGCCTTAGGATCTACGGGTCTGGAAAGCTTCTTACCATCCTCTACTTTTACGGGATCTATAGCCACGCCATGTCCCATCATATTAAAGCTTACGGTAAATACAGTTGCGCTTTCGCTAAGCCAGCCCGCATATATCACTGTCTTTTTGGTTATGGGCGTATCAAAATCATAAACCTTTGTGCAGTCTTCATCGCTGTACCATCCGGTAAAGATATAGCCTTCAGCCGAAGGAGAGGTATAGGGTATGACCGCAGGATCGTTAAGATCCACTTTCTGGATATTGGGAACATCCGATGCGCTCACGCCGTTCATATCAAATGTTACTTCAGCTATATCCCTTACCTGTTCTTCAAATCTTTCATTGGTAAATGTGGCGGTATACTTTTTATACCCGTCCATCTCAGTAACCTTAGGCGCCACCGTTTCGCTTATCTTATGGGAAGCATCCCTGCTGCATTCGCAGACCGCGCTTACAGCCGAAAGATCGGCACTCCACTCATAGAAGGGCTCCAGGTAATCATGACCGGTTTTTTCGATTGCCACACCTGTCTTAGTCTGTACCTCAAATAACGGATCGGTAAATGCGTCCGATGTATAATCTGCTATACCGTCTTCTTCACAGGTAGCCTCCTTTACTACCGTACGTGTAACTCCGACCTCCTCGGTGCACCTGTGCTCTGCATTATGCTTACATATACAGCAGGCAGATACCGAAGTCATATCATCCGCCCATGTATACGTTACTGTTGCCGGATCCCATTCATGCGCATTTACATCTATGGGAAGGATCACATCGTCCATTGTGATCTCTTCACCCATATTGTTGTTCCACCACATGGTTCCGCAGTCGTTACAGATAGCATAAGCCAGATTACCCGATACCGTGCAGTCAGGCTCTTTAGCCTCTATCATAACTACATCAGTGTGACCGGCCGGCTCTATAACAAAGTCATCCGGATATCCGCTTATATCAAAGCCTATCGTTTCACTTTCCTCGTTCCAGGTGTATTTATGACCGCATATCTTACACTCTGCCCATGCCATGTTTCCCGATACCGTACAGCTATGCTTCTTCCCCGGATGTATTTCCAGATCGTGTTCATGATCAGCTCTCTTTGTAAAATATGCCTCTATGGAACAGTCATAGAATTCGCTCCCATACATAAGGTTTTTTACATTAGGGAACTTGAAAGTGTAGGTATAATATGTGGTATTATCGATAACGCCTTCATCGGTACGCTTTACAGTCTCAGGTACTGCTTTCCCCATGCTCTCAAAAGGCACGTTATAAAGATAGTCAAAATCAAAATACTCATCCGGAGTCAGTTTGATCGTCACATCATCTCCCGCACTGACATATGCTTCGTGTCCTTCGTTAACCGTCACTGTACCGCCGCCTTCCAAACCGCAATTTACAGTGATATGATATTTAGCTTCATCTCTCCACTTTGCATAAAGCACGAGATTCTTTGTAATTTCTGTAGTAAAATCAAATTTATAGTCTTCGCCCAATCCTCCTGTGCTCACATACCATCCCATAAAGGACATGCCTTCTTTATCAGCAGGATCCTCGGGCTGTGAAACACAATCTCCGGATCTGACTTCTTCTACTTTCATTGTCTCACTGTCTACTATGAATTCGACAGTATGATATTTGTAATCTCCCCAGTATGCCTTAAATACGGTATCGGAAGTGATCTGTACCGCAGCGCCTGAATACTTGAGCGCAGAGCCTTTCATCCATCCTATAAAATACTTCTTATCCGGTGCTGTAAAGCCGCATTCCGGAAGAGTATAATAATCCCCATCGGCTACTTTTACAGCAGGCATATTCCCGCTGCCGCCGTCAGCATCAAAGCTCACTTCGTGCAGCTCTTTCCACTTCGCATACAATTTGATATTCCCGGTCACAGGCTTACTGAAATCATATTTGGAAGCCTCATCGCAGGCAGCTTTCTTATACCAGCCGCCAAAAGCATAACCTTCGCGCGTGGGATCCTTAGGTTCTACCGCAGTATTGCCTTTCATAACCTTCTGCTGCTTCGGCATGCCTGCGGCATCTTCGCAGTTGGGATCAAAGCTCACCGTCCAGGTCGACTCGATCCACTTCGCATACAGGGTGATATCGGCTGTTATAGGGGTATCAAAATCAAATGCATCTCCGGTGCATGCCTGATTAGCATACCATCCGGCAAACGTATATCCTTTAGCTTGCGGGTCAGAGGGCTTTACTGCCTTTTCCCCTTTTTCGATCATCTGCGCATCCGGCGCGGTACCGTTTCCTTTTGTGTCAAATGTAACCTTGTATGTCTTAATGATATTTACGCTATCCTTTTTAATTTCGACAGGAGTGCCCGCATAATCGGTTTTGTATGCATCCCCGATAACTTCGGGAAGGATATAGACCCTGTAGGCACTACCCCAGTCATTGGCTGAGAGGCCTTCGGGCAGCTTAAAGCTTCCGGTCCTGTTTGCGGAAAAGCTGCCGTTCACATCAAGCGTGCCATAGTAAAGAATATTTGCCTTCTGATCATTTCTTGCATTGAGTTTATATTCATCATCCAATATCAGAACAGAAACCGCATTCGCATAAGCGGCATTGTCCCCGTATACATTAAACGGTACACTTACTTCGTCGCCTCTGATCTTAACTTCTTTTCCATCGGCAAGCTTTATGGGCAATCCGTTGAATCTTAAGGTCAGTTTATACTCGGTATCGACTCCTCCCTTCTCTCCCTTGACGGCAGTCGAAAAGGCAACATTATAAAGATCGATACTAAAAGCGGGACTTACATAATTATCCTCAATGTTATCCCTATGATTAGCTACTTCTCCTTTATCCGTGACGATATCACCATAAGTAAAATTCTTTTTTTCACAGGAACGCAGCCAGTAGTTTCCGGGTGCAGCCGTGCCGAAAACGTTTTTCTTACGGCTTCCGCGCCTTGCATATCCATAAGATTCAGTGCTGACATCTCCCCGGTGCAGGTAATATACTATTTGTCCTTCAAGCCGGTTATCGGCATTGACGTATCTGCCATTAGATTTGACAAGTGCTTCTTTCTCCTTCGCACTCAACAGCCCTTTATCCAGAATAGTTTTTTCCGCAAGTGAAACGCCTTCCCACCCGCTTTTAAACAGCAGGCTGTCGCAATCGAGGAACAAAGAATATCTATCAACCTGGCCGTGTTCCCCATTATCTTTATCAAGCACCCTGTATCTTACGGGTTTGCCCTGATAATTGCCATAGTATACAAAACTTCCGCTCCATGGATCGGCATCCTGTCCGATAGTACTGGGCTCAAGCATTCCTGCAGTGCAAAGCATGGTATTTTCCGCAGTTTTTACAAAGCCCGCGCCGTCATCCGGCTGCACATCATCATCAACATCAGCCTCCATGTTAACCTCATCTTCTCCCGCTGCCATCACCTTAAGGCCTGTGCTTCCTATCTCCGAAAAGCACATTGCCAGCGTAAGCAGCCATGCCAACAATCTTTTTCTTTTCATTTTTCCCTCCTTATGCATGAGTAGCTGTCGTGAATATCACGACGCGCCGTATATATTCAGAAAAATTATATATATAAAAAACGGTAATGTATATCACCCATTTGTACCATTTTTTAATCATCCTCAAAAAAACAGCGACCTGCCGGCCGCCGTTTTTGTTCACAGTATGTTCACGGTATGTTTACGGTACCTGACCCTCTTCACATTTGTTCACAGTACCTGACCCCTATATAAGAGAAATCTGCCGGCAAAAGCCGAAACCATTATCAGAACAAACATTACCGGCGCTACATCATCTTTTCTTTCTTTGGGGCTTAACATTTTCATGATCAGTTTTATCAGTACGTAACCGCTTACTGCACCCAGTGTGTTCATTATCAGATCATCTATATCCGTAGCCCTGGTATTTAAGAGCTGTGTCAGTTCTATGAAAGTGGAAAAAGCTGCTCCCGAAAAGAATATAAAAGGTAAACTGTCAAGCTTCTTAAAGCATAAGGGGACAAGGATCCCAAACGGCATAAAGAGCAGTATATTGAGCAGATATGCAGGCACGAAGATATAATTGGAAAAAGGGATGAGATTTATATTGCGGATCAGCAAGCCGTATCTTAAGCTGTCGTATAGCGTACCGGAGCCGGTAAAATGATATACCCCGACAAGATACACTGCGAACTCAAACATAAGGACGTATGAAGAAAAATGCAGGTGATCTGTCTTCCTGTGATCCTTTATATACAGAATGATCAGGATGGCCAGTACGGGTATCAGTGATGTTGCCGCTTCATATGATATAAAAATGAGAGTATCCATTGAGTTCACAGCACCTGCCCTCTCTTCACATTTTGTTCACAGTACCTGACCCCACGATAGCCTCAGCTATTATAATAGCGTCATTTTCAAGTTTATAAACGACTCTGTTGGTTTCATCTATTCTTCGGCTCCACCAGCCACTTCGGTTCTCTCTGAGCGGCTCCGGCTTTCCTATCCCTTCAAAGGGACTTCTTTGTATATCCTTGATCAGAGCATTTATCCGCCTTAAGGTTTTCTTATCCTGAGTCTGCCACCATAGATAATCTTCCCAGGCTCTTTCATCCCATAGTAATCTCATCAATTCAGTCCTCTATAAGATTATGCTCCTCAAGTTTAGCTGCTCCGGAATCAATATCATCTATAACTTTCTTAAGATATTCCTGGTTTCCATCAGAATAAAAAGGATCTATTGAAACATCAAATGGAATGCGCCTCTCTCTCTTCATTTTTTTTGCAAATATCGTAAACGCGGTCGTCATGCTCATACCAAGCTCCTTGCATACTTCTTCCATACCTATCTTATCTTCTTTATCCATACGGAAATTTACCAACACCTGAGCCATACTCTTTGCCCTCCTTTACCGTAATAATAATATCACAAGCACGAGTAGTTGTAAAGCGGGCGTATAGTCATCATCTTTATCATTGTATTCTGATTTTCATTTATCTTTCAAACATCCGTTTTGATAGATATATACGTTTATGCGTATTTATTGAGCAAAAAAATTTACTCTTATTCGCTTAATTCCTTCAACGCTTTCATATATCCAAGTATTCTTTGCTGCATTTTTTCATCCATACCCAAATAGGTTTCCATTACCTGTCCTGCCACGCTGGACTTATCAAGCATGATAATATCAGCACGCTTCCCCCTTTTGCCTTTTCCCTCTGTCTCACTCAGCAGTTCATATGGTGTAACGCCTAAAACCTCGCAGATGATCAGTATTTTTTCTGAAACCGGATCTGTCTTTTTTCTCTTCCAGTCGCTTATCGTACTCTGTGCGATCCCAGTACGTTCAGAAAACTCCTTCTAGCTCATACCACGCGCTTCGATGAGGCTAATAATCTTTTCTGATATTGTCATCGCCAGATCTCCTCCTCTGCATCCAGATTGCATAAACCTTCATGTACCATACCACATTTGCAGCAATTCGTCAATACGTATTTATTCGTTCACAAAAATTTCACAGTACCTGACCCCAATCTTAAGCTGCTCACTGATCCGTTCTGCCTGTTTCTTTACATATGCGGCATCAATACCAAATGCATTGAGTATCGTTTTCTGTGTCTTGGTAACCGCATGGTCCAGACGGTAGATCCTGTCACGGCCACGTATCATCTCTATTTTTTCAAGCTCCCGCAATGCTGCAGGTACTGTCATATAATTCGGATTCTCATCAATCCTGTTAAGTTCTTCTTTCAGCTTT
>JAFRXH010000041.1 GCA_017437785.1 Lachnospiraceae bacterium | reverse complement strand
GCCATCCAAAAGCTGTTCCTTTGGACTCCCTGTTTTCAGTTTAAATCGTGGTCTACAACAAGCTCCGTCGCTTTCCACGAACGATTTTTCACTTCTTACATCAGCTTCCGTAATCTTCCGACACGCTTGTCAGAAAACGCGCTTTTTAAGGTCGGTCCGTCTGTATCCAGGATTGTCCGTAGAACGTCGGAACGCGTCGTCTGATGTCGCTGAGTGTCATTAGGATAACGATTTTAACGTCGGGAAGAGCAACACATCCCTTATCGCGGGGCTGTTGGTCAGCAGCATTACCAGACGGTCTATGCCATAGCCAATTCCTCCGGTGGGCGGCATGCCTATCTCAAGGGCATTTAAGAAGTCCTCGTCGGTATGCTCTGCTTCGTCGTCGCCTGCTGCCGCATTGGCATCCTGCGCTGCAAAGCGCTCTCTTTGGTCGATGGGATCGTTAAGCTCGGAATAAGCGTTGCACATCTCCCAGCCGTTGATGAAGAGCTCAAAGCGCTCCACATGACCTTCGTAGCCGGGCTTCTTCTTGGTCAGCGGAGATACCTCAATGGGATGATCCATTACAAAGGTAGGCTGCACCATATGCTCCTCGCAGAATTCTTCAAAGAAGAGATTGAGGATATCGCCCTTCTTATGACGCTCCTCGTACTCCACACCCTTTTCCTTTGCGATCTTTTTAGCTGCCGCGTCGTCGGGTACCTGCGCGGGATCGTCAAAGTCTATTCCTGTATACTGCTTAACGGCGTCTGCCATGCGCAGTCTCGCAAAAGGCTTGCCGAAATCAAGCTCTATATCGCCATACTTAAACTTGGTGGTCCCCAGCACGCTCTGGGCCAGATGACGGAACATCTCCTCTGTCAGGTCCATCATGCCGTTGTAATCGGTATATGCCTGGTACAGCTCCATAAGGGTAAACTCGGGATTATGCCTGGTATCAACGCCTTCGTTACGGAACACGCGTCCTATCTCGAACACTCTCTCAAGACCGCCTACGATAAGTCTCTTAAGATAAAGCTCAAGTGATATACGCAACTTAAGGTCCTCATCCAGTGCATTGAAGTGTGTCATGAAAGGTCTGGCTGCCGCACCGCCGGCATTTGCTACCAGCATGGGCGTCTCCACTTCCATGAAATCCTTCTCCGCCAGGAAGTTACGGATCTCGCGGATTATCTTAGAACGCTTTACGAACACCTCGCGTGAATCCATGTTCATGATCAGATCCACATAGCGCTGACGGTATCTGGTATCAGTATCGGTAAGTCCGTGGAACTTCTCCGGAAGTACCTGTAATGACTTGCTCAAAAGCGTCATCTCAGTAGCATGTATAGATATCTCCCCGGTCATTGTACGGAATACAAATCCCTTAATGCCGTAGATATCGCCTATGTCAGACTTCTTAAAGCCCGCATATGCCTCATCACCCAGCGCATCCTTTGATACATATACCTGGATATCGCCCTGACGGTCACGGATGTTTGCAAACGAAGCCTTGCCCATAACGCGCTTGAACATCATACGCCCGGCTATGGAAACCTTCGGCGCATTTTTATCCAGCACTTCACGGCGCGCGTTATATGCTTCCTTCTTTGCACTGCGGTATGCCGCCACCACGTCATCAGCCGCGCCTTCTGCGGGCTCAGGAGGCAGTTCGGACTCTTTATAGTCCTTCAGTGTCTCTTTCTCATATGCTTCGTATAGGCTCTTGACCTCATCCGTATGATGCGTCTGGTCAAACTTCGTTATAACAAAGGGATCCTCTCCCGCCTGCTGCAGCTCGGAGAGCTTCTCCCTTCTTACTCTTCTTAACTGATTAATGTCCTGTTCAACAGGAGCCTTGCTCTGCTTTTCTTCTGCCATGATCACTTTTCACCAAACCAAATATCCAATACTTCGTACTCGAGCAAACCTGCGGGTGCCTCAACCTTGACTACATCACCCTTCTTAGCTCCGATAAGCGCCATACCCAGAGGGGATTCGTTGGAGATGATGTGGTTTAACACATTTGCCTCCGTACCGCCCTTGATGGTGTACTGCACTTCCTTTTTCTTTTTAAGATCCTTTATTCTTACGGTGCAGCCGAATACTACAGCCTCGATCTCGCCTTCATGGTGATCAACATCCATGATGACTACGTTCTTCAGTATATTTTCCAGCTCCTCGATACGTGCCTCAACATCGCGCTGCTCGTCGCGGGCTGCATCATACTCTGCGTTCTCTGAAAGGTCGCCCTGCTCTCTGGCTTCCTTGATCTTCTGAGAGATCTCTTTCCTGCGTACCGATTTTAAAAACTGCAGTTCATCCTCGTACTTACGTAAGCCTTCCCTTGTCAGATAATTCTTCTTCTCTGCCATTTTGTGACCGCCTCTTTCCTTTCGTTATATGTACTACACAACAGGGCACAATCTGCCCAAAATACCAGGGTATTATACATTATTATTCTCGCTGATGTCAAGCTGTGAGAGCAGTGTCTCCAGGTCCTGCATGCTCTCCATCTCGCAGGCTGCTTTGCGCAGCCCGGCCGCATGCGGAAAGCCTGCCAGATACCAAGCCGTGTGTTTACGCATCTCGCGTATGCCTATGTATTCGCCCTTTGTCCTAAGCATAAGAGCCGCATGCTCACGTATCATGTTAACGATACTGCTGCGCACCGGCTTATCCGGGATCTTCCCGCTGCGCAGATATTCCTTTATATCCCTGAATATCCAGGGATTGCCCCTGGCAGCCCTGCCTATCATCAGCCCGCTGCAGCCCGTTATCTCCCTGCAGCGCACAGCAGCTTCCACACTGTCGATATCGCCGTTTGCTATCACCGGTATGCTCACAGCCTCGCGCACCTGCCTTATGATGTCCCAGTCGGCCTTTCCGCTGTAATACTGCTCCCTGGTCCTGCCGTGCACGGCTATAGCTGCGGCCCCGGCATCTTCCAGGCGCTCTGCCATCTCCACTGCATTCACATGCGCATCATCAAAGCCCTTGCGTATCTTTACGGTGACCGGCTTCTTTATGGCCGCAGATACGGCCTTTACTATCTTTGCCGCCAGCACGGGATCTTTCATCAGCGCCGATCCTTCGCCGTTATTTACTACCTTGGGCACCGGGCAGCCCATGTTGATATCAAGCACCGCAAAGGGCCGCTCCTCGATGCTCTTTGCCACCTCTGCCATAAGCTCCGGCTCGGAGCCGAAAAGCTGCAGCGATACCGGCTTCTCCTCATCATCTATAGCCATCAGGGCCTCGGTATTTTTGTTGTGGTAATGGATAGCCTTGGCACTGACCATTTCCATACACAAAAGATCTGCCCCCATCCTCCTGCACAGGATACGGAAGGGCAGATCGGTGACCCCGGCCATCGGCGCCAGGATAAGGGGATCTTTTAACTCAAGCTCCCCTATCTTCATTTCTTATTCTTTTCGTAGATGATACGCAGGCCCTCGAGCGTGAGCGTTCTGTCGTATACCTCTATCGCTTCCGTCTCATCGGCTATGATGGAGCCCAGGCCGCCGGTCGCGACCACCTTCATATTGCTTAAGCCCGCTTCTTCCCTGACCTTGTTTACTATGTATTCCGTCTGCCCTATCTGCCCGTAGACCAGACCGGCCTGCATACTGGTAACGGTATTCTGCGCCAGTATGGAATCGGGCTTCTTTATCTCTACCTCGGGCAGCTTGGCGGTATCTTCCCACAGCGCCTTGGCGCTTATCTTGATACCGGGTGCGGTGATACCCGCAATAAACTCGCCCTTTTCGTTAATCAGATCGTAAGTGGTGGCCGTGCCGAAATCCATTACCAGCACGGGGCCGCCGTACTTCTCAAAAGCTCCTACGGCATCCACGATACGGTCGGGCCCTATCTCCTTGGGATTCTCGGTGATGATGTGTATACCGGTCTTAAGGCCGGGTCCCACTATCAGGGGATGTATCTCAAGGAAACGCTCTATCGCACCGGTAAGCGAATGCATCACATTGGGCACTACCGATGAGATGATCACGCCCTCCACCTTTCCGGGCGCCACCTTGTAATACTTGAGCATCTCAAGTATGGCAGCGCCGTATTCATCGGAAGTGCGCGGCGTGCCCGTCATGAGGCGGAAACTGCCGCTAAGTTCCTTTTTGTTGTATAAACCAAAGGTTATGTTGGTATTTCCTACATCGACTACTAATAACATTGTTGATTCTCCTTATTCTTCGTTTCCGGCAGGGATGTCACACTACAGCTTCCTTTAGTATAAATGTGCGGTAATAGAGGCTGAGCTGTTCGAAGAGCTCGCGCTTCTTATTCCTGATCTGTCCTATGAGAAGTCCGGCGGACACATCATCATAAAGATAATCCTCATCCGCTGCCTGCGTGTCCATGGATACGCTGCCATCTTCTTCAAACACTATGGTAAAGATGCCTCCCACTTCCTCCGTAAAGAGCACGCAGAGTATGTGCAGCTCATCCTGTATGGAGGAGGGCAGGTTGCCGTATTCCTCTTTATTGAAATAATATTTCTGCTCGTATGCATTGGCGCCGCAGAGAACGCTTCTCTTTTCAGACATAGCCGTATATCCCCCGTACGCTCACCTCACCGGAAGCCACGGTGGTGGCACTGCCATCCGGAAGGTTGATGATCAGCTCTCCCTTATCATTGATGCCTTCGGCCACACCTGTGTACTCGCCTTTGGGATCGAGCACCCTGACCTCACGGCCGCGGTTGATAAGATAGCCGTCGTAGATATGCACAAAATCCGATACGTCGCCGCGCTCGGTGAAGATCCCGTAGTAGTATTCAAAATACTCCATAACACCCACTATTATCTGGACGCGGTCTATCATCTCCCCGTGACACAGTCGCAGTGATGTGGCTATCTCTTCCACATCGGGCGGGAATTCCTTCTGGTTAACGTTGATGCCCACGCCTATCACCACGTGATGGATATAATCGGGCTCAGCGCTCATCTCGGTAAGTATGCCGCACACCTTGCGCTCCTGCACCAGCACGTCATTAGGCCATTTGATATTCACCTTAAGGTCCGGGAAGAGGCCGTTTATGACCTCTGCCACGCTGATAGCCATGAGCAGTGTCAGCATGGACGCCTGATCGGGTGAAAAATCCGGACGCAGCAACAGGCTCATGTATATCGCTTCCCCCGGAGGCGATACCCAGGCGCGGCCGCGACGGCCCTTGCCTGCGGTCTGGCAGTCCGCTACCACCAGCGATCCGTGATCCATTCCCTCTTCTGCGAGGTACTTGGCGTCATCATTTGTGGACTCGGTCTCCTTATGGAAGTATACCTTCTGTCCGGCCCAGGTGGTGCTTAGGCGGCTCATTATCTCGCTGCCCGACAATATGTTGGGATACGAGAGAAGTTTATAACCCTTATTGGTCACCGCTTCTATATCATAACCTTCTGCCTGAAGCTGCTTTATCACCTTCCATACGGCAGTACGGGATACGCCCAGCTTATCGCACAGCTCCTGTCCCGACACATGGTCACTGCCGTTCCTTATCTCTTTTAATACCGAGGCTTTTATGCTCGTAGCCATTCTTTATGCCCCCAGTGTTGCTGCCATTACGGCCTTGATGGTATGCATGCGGTTCTCAGCCTCCTGGAACACCTTGGACTGGGGTCCCTCAAATACTTCATCCGTCACTTCCATATCGATTATGCCAAACTGTGCCCCCTTCTCCTTTGCGGTCTCGGTCTTGAGATCGTGGAATGCGGGCAGGCAGTGCAGGAAGATCGCACTCTCCTTTGCGCAGCTCATAAGCTCTTTTGTAACCTTGTAGGGTGAGAGCTCTCTGATCCTCTCCTCCCATACTTCGTCGGGTTCGCCCATGGATACCCACACATCGGTATATATCACATCAGCATCTTTTGCTGCTTCCTTTGCATCCTCTGTGAGCGTGATGCTTCCGCCGCTCTCCTTTGCCCAGGCTTCGCAGGTGGCTACCAGTCCGGGATCGGGGAAGTACTTTTTAGGCGCTGCTGCCGCGAAATGCATACCCATCTTGCTGCAGAGCACCATCAGGGAATTACCCGTGTTGTAGCGGGCATCGCCCATGTATGCCAGCTTGCGGCCCCTGTGATCACCGAACACCTCACGGATAGTGAGCAGATCGGCCAGCATCTGCGTGGGATGATACTCGTTGGTAAGACCGTTCCATACGGGCACCTTTGAGTAGCGCGCCAGTTCCTCTACTATCTCCTGGCCGTAGCCGCGGTATTCTATACCGTCAAACATGGACGAAAGGACGCGTGCGGTATCTGCGATGCTCTCCTTCTTTCCTATCTGCGAGCTTTTGGGATCCAGATAGGTGCAGCCCATACCCAGATCGCGCGCAGCCACCTCGAACGAGCAGCGTGTGCGTGTGCTGGTCTTTTCAAATATCAGCGCAACGTTCCTGCCCCTCATCGAGTCTACCGGAACGTGTTCCTTTTTCTTTCTCTTAAGTTCAACGGCCAGATCGATGAGATAGCTTATCTCCTCTGCCGAAAAATCCTTTAATGTTAAAAAATCCCTTCCTTTAAGATCTACCATGTTGTGTCCCTCCCGTAATGAAAAAACTGCTTCTATGATACACTAAAGCAGGGTGATTTGTAAATAACAAAAACCCCCGCCGCAGCGGGGTGTGTGACATCTGTGTGGATGGCCGGACTCTGTGGCGGATATCACCAGAATACATGCCCCGCGATAACGATACCGTCGCGGTAGCCTGTAGCACGGAAGTGTGTGGCCGCACCTACATTTGAATATCCGTTGAGCGCTTCCTGCGCTGCCTGTAAGCATGAAGGATTAACGCCTGCTGCGATGCGCCTGTCCACGCCGCCGCTGCCTGCAGGACCGAACTGCCCCGATGCATAGATCACACCGTACAGGGTATTGGGGTATGCGGGTGAGCGCAGGCGGTTCATTACCACCGCACCAACAGCCACCTGGCCTTCGTACGGCTGGTTGCCTGCCTCGCACTGTATAAGCGCACCCAGCAGTACCACATCCGACGCCGTTGCCGCGTATACTCCGTAATACTTATGCCTCTCGGCCTCTATCTTTGCCCTTTTCTCTGCTTCTTCACGTTCCTTTATCGCTTCTAAGGTCTCGCCGTAATCCATATGGAAGGAGATATCCAGATACTGCTCGCTTAAATATCCGCCCTCTCCCTCAAAATCTATCTTGACCCAGCCGTCGAGCTCTTCTATCACATCGTACACTTCACCCACGCCTACCAGGCCCCAGGTGTCGCATTCCGTATTAGGCTGCTTGCGCACGCGCAGCTGGTCGGTATTGACCTTTGCCTGCATCACTCCCACTTCCGAAAGCAGCTCCTGCGCCTCATCGCCAAACAGCAGGTAATCATTGCAGACCCAGCCTTCCATATCGCCGGACTTTACCAATGTCCACCCGTCCGTATATTCCTTAATGTATCCGCCGCAATCCTTATACAGAAGGCCTATCTGCTCGGAGGATTCGTCCGCTTCCTTACGTACGTTAACTGAAGTGTACACATTAGCCATCACGACCGATCCGGGATTCTTCCAGGCGTTATTCTTTTCGATTATCTCCTGCACTTCTTCTTCGGTGGGCACTATATCCACCTCGACCACGTCCGCCGCACCGGCACTGGCTTCCTCCAGCACCTCATAGCTGGCCATCTCCGTAGCCTTACCTGAAAAAGGCATAAAAATAAGAGCACCCAGCCCTGCCGCTGCCGCAAATGTTGCACGATATGCACTTTTTAAGCCTCTGTACTGCCTCATCACACTGCCGGCTCCATACCTGCGATCTAAAATTATGTAAACTTGTTACAAAATTATGTCAACTTATTACGTAAATGTTGCATATTTGTTACAAATTTGTTAACTTCCAGGCATAATAGCACATGTTCCCACATCTGTCAAGGGCTTCACTGCCTTCCCCTTGAGGGCGCACTCGCCTTCCCCTTGAGGGCGCATGGCGTCCAGGGGACGCCAGCTCTGCGCCGACCGGAGCGGAGCGGAGACAGGTGGCGCGGCGCAAGCCGCGACGGATGAGGTGTCCCCGCGCCTGCCAACACATTCCCGCATCACTTTATTCTAAAGCCCCCCCTTCTATCAGCTTAACCCGTATATCCTCACATACTGCCTCAAACTTCTGATTAACTTCATAGTTCGAATACCTGAGCACCTTTATCCCGTGTTCTTTAAGATAAAGATCCCTTTTCTTATCCGCTTCCATTCCTTCTTCCTCGTAGTGCTGTGAGCCATCCAGTTCGATGGCGATCTTGGCTTTCGCACAGTAAAAATCCAGGATATACTGTCCAAAAACCTTCTGGCGGTTTATATTTACCGGGAGATTTTTAAGAAAGTCGTACCAGAGACGACGTTCTTCCTTTGTCATCTCTTTGCGGAGTTTTTGTGCGTTAGGAGTGAGTTTACGATTACTGTTTGGGTTCATTGAGTGGTCCTTTCTTAGGGATATAAAGCATGACACCTTCATATAACACCTCATCCGTCACGCCTTCGGCGTGACACCTTCCTGTAACACCTCATCCGTCACGCCTTCGGCGTGACACCTTCCCCTTGAGGGGAAGGCAGGTGATGGCCTTCACATTTATGATAATAAGGTGAAGTCGGAGTAGGCCGGGAGGGCGATACCGAAGATAAAGTAGAGGCAGAGCAGGATAAGAAGGGCTGCTATGCCAAAGATAAGCGGAGTTTTGAGAGCGCGGAACTTTCCGGGCAGCTCGATGCGGTCGTAGCCGCAGCAGATAAAGATAAAGAACGCGAGTGCCGAAGGCAGCACATAGCGGCCCTGGCGCTGGAAATCCATAGCGTATGCGTAGAACATCCACAACCCAAAGTTGAATATGATGCCGCAAATTAGCATCAGACCATAGGGAAGGCTCATCCCTGCAGGCTTTTGAGCCGGCTCAGCTGCATCTGCAGACTCTTGAGCGGTCGCGTCTGCATCTGCCGGCTTATTCCCATCCGCCGCTCTATCCTTCCTGCTGCGCAGTGCTCTGTACACGTAAACCGCGATCAGGGCAGCGATACCTGCCGCAAAAACAGCCGCGTAGACAAGGTAATACGGCTTGGTGGTATGAAGGATCGTGGCACCATAATCGGCCACGAAGGATATGAACAGCCAGAAGAAAAGTCCGGGCGTGGCCAGAAACTCAAAGAAGCCTACGCCCTTATCTCGCGGTGCAGGCTCTATGACAAGCCCCACTCTGGCACGGTCTTTAAGCTGCTGCGCCTTTAAGCTGGCCAGTCCAAGGAAGTCACCGTTATTTATGGCAGCGGAACGTATAAACCACCACCCGGCTCCTATAAAGCAGATAAGCAGTATGAAACAGCCGTACTTCATCATCTCCTTAAACTTAAGGCGCAGCTTCCCGTCCTTCTTTTCAATAAAAAGATAAATGAAGTACATCACGCTTCCCGGAAAGAAAGCATAACAGTTGTAATACGAAAGAAGGCAGAACACCGCACCCACGGCGAATCCGGCGCTGTTTTTAAAGTTAACGCCGTCCTGCCCCATGGCCAGCATAAAGTAACTCATTATCACTATGGACAGGATGCCGCAGGCGTCCAGGTTCACATAGCTGAAGATAAAGATCATCTGTGGAAGGTACATGAACATTACCGGCAGAAGCTTAGCCGCAGGCCTGTCTTTGAACAAGCGCTTTGCCAGAGCCCATACGAATGTGGCGCTCACCACGCCCATTATCAGGTTAACCATCCTGGCCGCAAAGATATACCTGGTCTCAAGCTCCGTAAAAAAGCCGGCAAACCTGATGGCCACAGACATGAAGATATAGCTTAAGCCCGGCAGATACGCATAAGAACCGCCGTAGCCGCTTATACCCACCTCATCTTCCCAGCCGAAGGGCAGGCGTCCGTGTGCAAATATAAAACGAGGGATCAGATACCGGTCCGCCTCATCGGGCGGGCACAACATGGTATCCCAGAATATATAAGCCGGCTGGTGGACCACCAGCCGACTGCATAGAAAAACAAATCCGGCTATGTAGAGCAGGAAAAAAACGAGCTCTTTTATCTGCTTTTTACTGTTGGTCAAAACTTACAGCTCCCGTGAGCGCTCTGCTGCGGCCTCCACCGCATCGATGACCGCACCGCGGAATCCCTCCTGCTCCAGCACGCGCACTGCTGCGATGGTAGTGCCTGCAGGCGAGCATACCATGTCCTTAAGCTCACCGGGGTGCTTGCCTGTATCGAGCATAAGCTTTGCACTGCCGTATACCGCCTGAGCCGCAAACTCATAGGCCTGGGCGCGGGGCATGCCTTCTTCAACAGCCGCATCGGCCATTGCTTCGATAAACATAAATACATAAGCGGGTGCCGAACCGCTCACACCCACAACCGCATCCATAAGATTCTCGGATACCACGGATGCACGTCCGAACGCCCTTAAGATCGAAAGCGCCGTTTCCTTCTCCTCATCACTCACCAGAGCGTTGGGAGTAGCTGCGGTGATAGCCTCTCCAACCAGCGCCGCGGTATTGGGCATGCAGCGTACACACTTGATATCTCCGCCTAGATGCTCCGAAAGCCACGCAAGGGTCTTACCTGCCATGATGGATATCACCACCTGGTCCTTACGAAGCGCATCCTTAAATCCCTCTATCGCAGCTGCAGCATACTGAGGCTTTACAGCCAGCACCAGATAATCCGCATTCTTTACCACCTCTGCATTATCCGTTCCGGCATTTATCTTAAATTCACCGGCACGCTTCTTTGCCATATCGGCATTCACATCCGCACCATAGATATCTGCGGGCGCCACTATGCCTTTCTTTAACAGTCCGCCTATCATGGCTCCTGCCATATTTCCAAGTCCTATAAAACCTATCTTCATCTTTCTTTATCCTCCCTTTAGCCGGCTCTTTCCTTCAATTAAAAAGCCTCAAATCCCATATCCCCTCTGGCGGGCAGCCTCGTACATAAGCAGCGCTGCGCTTACCGAAGCATTAAGCGATTCGGTCTTTCCCGCCATGGGAATGAAGACGCACTCATCAGCGCCCTTTATGGTTTCTTCTTTTAATCCTTTACCTTCATTGCCTATTATAAAGGCTGTACCGCCGGTATAATCCCGGCTGCTGAACACCTCTGCACCTTCCATGGCCGCCGCGTGGATCTTGACGCCATGCTGCCTGAGCACCGGAAAGCAGATGCCCAGATCGCTAAGCCGCATAAAAGGCAGGCGGAATATCGCTCCCATTGTGGAACGCACCACCTTGGGATTATAGATATCCGCAGTGCATCCTCCCAGTATCACTCCGCTGGCACCCGCGGCTTCTGCGGTACGCAGTACCGTTCCCAGATTGCCCGGATCCTGTATATCTTCCAGCAGTATCAAGAGCGGCGCTCTGTCCGCCGGCAGCAGCTCTTCCCACTCGTGCCTGCGCCTCTTTACCACAGCCAGCACGCCCTGAGGCGTTACCACATCCGACATCTTCTCCATGACAGCCTGATTTACCATATCTGCCCTGCCGTCATTAAGCAGTATATCCGGATCGGAATGCCCGCGCTGCTTAAGAGCCGCAAGCCCTTCCTCCGTAAAGTAAGCTTCCTTTATATCGGATAAAGCTATCTCTTCAAAAAGCCTTATGCCTTCTGCCACGAAGACTCCTTCATCCTCGCGCAGCGCAGCTTTTTTATTTAAGGCCGCTACATGCTTTACCTTTTCGTTGGCAGGTGAACTTATCACAGTATCTTGCTCACCTCGTACTCATATTCATTGATGCTCTTTTCCATAGCCAGAGCCTCATCTATATCAAAGTCCACGAACTTTCCGTTTTTCTGTGCCACCACACGGTTGCTTTTACCTTCCTTTAAAAGGTCTGCTGCCATAGCTCCCATTATGGATGCATAATAACGGTCCTTACAGCTGGGCGAACCGCCGCGCTGCATGTAGCCCAGGATCGTAGCCCTGGTCTCCATTCCCGTAGCCGCCTCGATACGCCTTGCCATGGAGGTGGAATGTCCTATGCCCTCTGCATTGATGATGATATGATGTTTCTTGCCCTGCTTGCGGTTCTCGATTATATGATTGATGATGTTCTGCTCGTTATAATCGTACTTCTCCGGCAGCAGTATATCTTCCGCACCGTTGGCCACGCCGCACCAGAGTGCTATGTATCCGGCGCCGCGTCCCATAACCTCTATGATGGAGCAGCGCTCGTGTGAGGAAGAAGTATCCCTTACCTTATCAATGGCTTCCATAGCGGTATTTATTGCAGTATCAAAGCCGATAGTGTAATCCGTACATGCTATGTCCAGATCGATGGTACCGGGCAGCCCCACGGTATTGATGCCTTCATGTGAAAGCTTCTGGGCACCGCGGTAAGAACCGTCGCCGCCTATGACCACTATGCCGTCTATCCCGTGCTTGCGGCAGATCTCGGCGCCTTTTTTAACGCCTTCATCCGTCTTGAATTCAAGGCAGCGCGCTGTACCTAAAATGGTACCGCCCAGGCCTATTATCTCAGATACGGATCTTCTGTCCATATCGATAATCTCTTCATTTAAAAGACCCTGATAGCCCTTCTTTATACCCTTAACGGTCAAGCCGTTGGCTATGGCTTTACGCACTACGGCTCTTATCGCCGCATTCATTCCCGGCGAATCACCGCCGCTGGTAAGCACACCTATGGTCTGCACTTCCTTTTTCTTTGCCATGTTCCTGCCTCCCGAACATAAATATATCTCCGCATATTTTATTCTTTTTTATGCAGTTTTTCAATATCTTTTAACTGAGGGCATCCTGTAGGTCACCCGCACATTATCGCTGCCTATCAGCGCCTCAAGTGCCTCCCTCAGCTCAAGCCCCGCATGTACCGAAATATTATGCGGCAGTTCCTCTACCTTCTTAGTATCGGTATAATACAGCTTAACGCCGTCCGTTCCGTCGTTTTGCCTGAATGCTTCGTCGATCTTTTCCCACAGCTCATTCTTTGCCGCCTCGTCCTTAAACTGCAGCCACAGGGTTGCGGGGATATCTTCGAACGGATATATGGCGTCGGATATCAGCTTGCCGTCCTTATCCTCCTCAAGGCTTACGCGCCCGCTGACCATTATCCTGCTGCCCTCACCCAGCACCCGCGAGAACTGCTTATAGATCTTGGGAAATACTATCACCTCTGCCTGTCCCACCATGTCCTCAAGGGTCACAAAGGCCATGGCATCGCCCTTCTTCGTATACTTGACGTTCACGTTCTCGACCATGCCGCCTAAGGTGATCTTCTCCCCGTCGGTCACGTTCATCTCGTCTACGGCCTGACCGTCTTCCGAAATATTGAGCATCAGATCCGCCGTGTTATTGCTGATAACCTTATCCCACAGCCCGCTGTATTCCTCCAGCGGATGCCCGCTTACGTAAATACCCAGCATCTCCTTTTCGAACGCCAGCAGCATATCACGCGGATACTCGCCCATGTTTACGGGTATCTTTACGCGGAAGCTCTCCTTATCCTCGTCGGAGGCGATATCAAAGAGGCTCATCTGCCCGCTCATGGACTGCTTGATCTTCTTTGCCGCCTGTTCCATCATCTGCTGGTACACGCCCATCAGCGCCTTGCGGCTGTGCCCGAAGCAGTCAAAAGCTCCGGCCTGTATCATATTCTCCACCGCGCGCTTATTTATATCAAGCCCGGCCACACGCTCAACAAAATCGTTTAAGTCGCTGTAGAGGCCGTGTTTTTCCCTTTCATCCACTATCTGCTGTATAACGTTGTGCCCTACGCCTTTTATAGCCGTAAGGGCATAGAGTATGCCGTCTTCCGATACGGAAAATCCCACGTCTCCTCTATTGATATCGGGCGGCATCAGTTTGAGCCCCATCTGCCTGGCGATCTGGTTATAGGCCGCCACTTTTCCGGAAAACTGTATCACGGAGGTCATAAGGGCTGCCATGTATTCCTTAGGATAATAGACCTTGAGCCACGCCGTCTGATAAGCCACGACCGCATAGCAGGCTGCATGGGATTTGTTGAAGCCGTACTTTGCAAAGTCTATCATCATATCATAGACGCCTTCGGCCACATTCCTGTCGATACCCTTCTTTACACAGCCCGGCACCTCGCGGGGCCACTGCTCCTTCGGCTTGCCCTCCGCCTTTGCCGCCTCCACTTCTTTTGCGTTTCCGTCAACGAAGATCTCGCGCTCGTATTCCATGACGGACTGCTTTTTCTTGCTCATCGCGCGGCGCACGTTATCGGAACGGCCCAGGGTATAACCCGCCAGCTCACGCACTATCTGCATTACCTGCTCCTGATATACTATGCAGCCGTAGGTGGGCGATAAGATGCTCTCCAGCTCTTTGCAGGCGTAAGATACGGCATCCGGATCCTCCTTATTCCTTATATACTGGGGGATCATTTCCATAGGGCCCGGGCGGTAGAGCGAGATACCGGCTATGATATCCTCAAGACTGCCGGGCTTAAGCTCCTTCATGAAGTTTTTCATGCCGCTGCTCTCCAGCTGGAATATGCCCTCGCACTTTCCGGTGCTGATGTAGGAAAATACCTTGGGATCGTTATAATCAAGAGCGGATACGTCAATATCCCTGCCCGTACTCTTCTTTATGTTCTCTACGGCATTCTGTATCACTTCGAGGTTGCGCAGCCCCAGAAAGTCCATCTTAAGAAGGCCCAGCCTCTCAAGTGTGGTCATCGTAAACTGCGTGGTGACGGGGCCGTCCGCACCGCTGCGGCTTAAGGGCACGAATTCATCCGCCGCATCGGGGCAGATGACCACTCCCGCCGCATGCATGGAGGTATGCCTGGGCAGGCCCTCCAGCTTCATGCAGGTATCGATAAGGCTCTTTACCTCTTCATCATTATCGTACTGGCCCTTTAAGTCGGGATTCATCTCCAGTGCTTTTTTAAGCGTCATGCCCAGCTCTGCGGGGACCATCTTTGCCAGCATGTCGCAGCGGGCATAAGAGATATCCATGGCCCTGCCGACGTCCCTGATGACGCCCCTTGCCTGAAGGGTACCGAAGGTCACTATCTGCACCACCTTCTCACGGCCGTATTTGTCACTTACGTAATCGATGACTTCCTGACGGCGTTCCGGCCCGAAGTCCACGTCTATATCGGGCATGGATACACGCTCCGGATTAAGGAAACGCTCAAAGAGCAGGGAGTAACGGATAGGGTCTATATCAGTTATCTTAAGACAATAAGATACTATGCTGCCGGCTGCGCTGCCACGGCCGGGTCCCACGGGTATACCGTGCTGCTTAGCATAATTGATGAAGTCCCACACGATAAGGAAATAGTCCACAAAGCCCATTTCCTTTATGACCGAAAGCTCGTAATCAAGACGGGCCCTGAGCTCCTCTTCCGAGTAGCCCGGTGCCTTCTCCACTACAGTGATATCTTTAATCTGCTCAGGCAGATCATAGGCATCCTCACCTATATGATAACGTTCCTTTAAGCCCTTATCACACAGGAAGTTTAAATAGCTCCAGGGATCGTAACCTTCAGGCACCTCAAAATGCGGGAGCTTGCTCTCGCCGAATATTATATCCACGTTGCAGCGCTTTGCTATCTCTGCAGTGTTTTCCAGTGCATCGGGGGCATAAGGGAAAAGAGCGCGCATCTCTTCCTCGCTCTTTACATAGAACTGCCCGCCCTCATAGCGCATGCGGTTCTCGTCGCTGACCTTTGCCTGGGTCTGGATACAGAGCAGCACATCATGCGACTGCGCATCCTCCGCATAGGTATAGTGGCAGTCGTTGGTTGCCACCAGCGGTATGTCCAGCTCCCTGCTGATGGTCATCAGTTCCATGTTTACCAGGCGCTGTGCCGGTATCCCGTGATCCTGAAGCTCCAGGAAATAATTGCCCGCGCCGAAGGTATCCTTAAACCACTGCGCCTCCGCCCTGGCATCCGCGAGCTGCCCCCGCTGTATCATCCTGGGCAGCGATCCTGCCAGGCACGCCGACAGACAGATAAGCCCTTCGTGGTAGCGCGATAGCACTTCCTTATCCACACGCGGCTTGTAATAAAAGCCCTCGGTAAAGCCAATGGAGACTATCTTCATAAGGTTGTGATAACCTTTTTGGTTCTCTGCCAGAAGGATCAGATGGTTATAGCGCTCCTCACCGCCGCTTAACTCCTTGTCAAAGCGCGAGCCCGGTGCCACATATACCTCACAGCCCAGGATGGGCTTGATCCCTTCCGCCTTGGCCGCTTCATAGAAATCCACCACACCGTACATCACGCCATGGTCGGTAATGGCCGCAGCCTCCATCCCCAGCGCCTTAACGCGCTTTACATATTCCTTTATCTTATTGGAACCGTCCAAAAGGCTGTATTCCGTATGTGTATGCAGGTGAACGAATGACATAAATGCGGCCCTCCATGGGTATCGAACATACTTTCTGTATTATACCAAAAAGGGAGGGCGCGTGCAAGTGACGGGCCTTCCCTTTTAAGATAAATTATGTAGTTTTTTGGAACAATTTACAGATATTTCTTCAGCATCTCTGCCTTATCGGTAGCTTCCCAGGGGAGGCTTACGTCGTCGCGGCCGAAGTGGCCGTATGCTGCAGTAGGCTTGTAGATGGGCCTGCGCAGGTCGAGCATCTTGATGATGCCTGCGGGACGCAGGTCGAAGTTCTCGCGGATGATCTCCAGGATCTTTGTCTCGGGCAGCTTGCCGGTGCCGAAGGTATCCACGCGTACGGAAGTGGGCTGTGCCACGCCTATAGCATAGGAAAGCTGTATCTCACACTTATCTGCCAGGCCTGCTGCCACGATGTTCTTTGCTACGTAGCGTGCAGCGTATGCAGCGCTCCTGTCGACCTTGGTGCAGTCCTTGCCGGAGAATGCGCCGCCGCCGTGACGTGCATATCCGCCGTAGGTGTCTACTATGATCTTACGGCCGGTAAGACCGGAATCGCCGTTGGGGCCGCCTATAACGAAACGTCCCGTGGGGTTGATGAATATCTTGGTGTCTGCATCTACCATGTCTGCGGGCAGCACGGGATCGAGCACATACTTCTTAATGTCTTCGTGGATCTGTTCCTGGGTAACATCGGCAGCGTGCTGTGTGGAGATAACCACTGCCTCAAGTCTCTTTGCCTTGCCGTTCTCATCATACTCAACGGATACCTGGCTCTTGCCGTCGGGACGCAGATAGGAAAGCGTGCCGTCCTTACGTACCTTTGTAAGCTGTCTGGTGAGCTTGTGGGCCAGGGAGATGGGATAAGGCATGAACTCCTTTGTCTCGTTGGTGGCAAAGCCGAACATCATACCCTGGTCGCCGGCGCCTATAGCTTCGATCTGCTCGTCGCTCATCTTGTTTTCCTTGGCTTCCAGAGCCTTGTCAACGCCCATGGCGATATCGGCGCTCTGCTTGTCCAGTGCAACGATCACGCCGCAGGTATCGCAGTCAAAGCCTTTGGACGAATCGTCGTAGCCGATCTCCCTGATGGTCTCGCGCACGATCTTCTGGATATCCACGTTAGCCTTGGTGGTGATCTCGCCCATTACCAGTACCAGACCGGTAGTGATGGCTGTCTCGCAGGCTACACGGCTCATGGGATCCTGCTCCATCAGCGCGTCAAGCACGGCATCGGAGATGTTGTCGCAGATCTTGTCGGGATGTCCTTCCGTCACCGACTCGGATGTGAATAAGATTTTTTCCATTACTTCCTCCTGTAAAAGGCTGGTGAAGTTCCCCATGTAAGGGATCAAATATAGTAATAAAAAACCGCCTATTTAAACATAAGCGGATCATACCTAACTGATCCTCTTATTGTTCGAAGACATCGCTGCCTTATCGCTCAGGTTGGCACCTTCCTTGTGTCCAAGGGGTTGCCGTGGCTTCACAGGTCCTATGTACCTCCACCACTCTGAATAAGAGAACTTCTCAATATTGTGTTTGCAGTGACAGAATACTCTATATATAGGTTACTGTCAATAGATATCGAAAAAAAATTTTGACAATTGGGGGCAAGTGCATTATAATTACTGAGATTAAATCGAACTGAGGTTAGTTATGGACAGGTATGCAATTTGGGGAGGTCCTCATCTGCAGGGCGAGGTACAGATCGGCGGAGCAAAGAATGCCGCTCTGGCTATACTGGCAGCCGCAGTAATGACGAATGACCCCGTACGCATTGAAAATGTACCCGCCGTGACCGATGTGAACGTACTGCTCACCGCTATGGAGCAGATAGGCGTTAAGATAGAGCGCCCCGACAGACATACGGTCATCATCGACGGTTCCAAAATAGAAAGCAACATAATAAACGACGAATATTTAAAGCGCATAAGGGCTTCTTATTATCTTGTGGGCGCACTCCTGGGAAAGAACAGACAGGCGCAGGTACCGCTTCCCGGTGGCTGCAATATAGGCGTGCGCGCTATCGACCAGCATATCAAGGGATTTTCCGCGCTGGGTGCGAAGGTACGTATCATCCACGGCTGCATCAGCGCCGAGGCTAAGGAGCTGCGCGGTAATCATATCTTTCTGGATAAGGTTTCGGTAGGTGCCACCATCAATATCATGATGGCTTCCACCCTGGCCGCAGGCAAGACCATCATCGAGAACGCTGCCAAGGAACCCCACGTGGTAGACCTTGCAAACTTCTTAAACAGCTGCGGTGCCAATATCAAGGGTGCCGGGACCGATGTTATACGTATCAAAGGCGTTGAGCGCCTCCACGGCACCGATTACGCCATAATCCCCGATCAGATAGAAGCAGGAACCTATATGCTGGCTTCCGCCGCCTGCCATGGCGACGTGCTGGTACGCGGTGTTATCCCCAGGCATCTGGAATGCATCACCGCAAAGCTCTGCGAGATCGGATGTCATATCACCGAATACGATGATGCAGTAAGGGTTTCCGCTCCGGAGCCGCTTACTTCCACCCAGGTAAAGACACTGCCCTACCCCGGTTTCCCTACCGATATGCAGCCGCAGATCACCGTGGCTCTGGGTCTGGCACAGGGCACCAGCATAGTTACCGAGGGTATATTCGAAAACCGTTTTAAATATGTGGATGAGCTCATCCGCATGGGCGCCTCTATCAAGGTAGAAGGCAATATGGCTGTCATCACCGGCGTCAACCGCTATTACGGTGCCAGCATCACCGCTCCCGACCTGCGCGCAGGTGCGGCCCTTGTCATCGCAGCGCTTGCTGCCGAAGGCGAGACCATAGTCGAGGATACACGCTTTGTAGAGCGCGGTTATGAAGATTTCGAATTAAAGCTTAAAGGGCTGGGTGCAAGGATCGAAAAAGTCAGCACCGACCGTGAACTTCAAAAGGCCAGACTGAAGCTGGCCTGATACTTAAAGGATCTTTACTATACTGAGTCCGGGCTCTTTGGCCAGCTCAAGGAATGTAGCGTCTGTCATCTCCAGCATGGGTTTTGACAGGCGTTGTTTATTTATCCAGCGCACCGTTCCGATGCGTCCGTCACTTAACATGACCCTGTTATCGATATAGGTATTTACCACGTTTTCCAGGAATTTCATGATGTAGGCTATCTCGTATTTCTGCAGGCCCTCTTCCTCAAATATCTCTATTACCTTGAAGGGGCATAAGCCTTCGCGGTAAACGCGGTTTGCCGTCATGGCATCGTAGACATCGGCTATGGCCACTATCTTTGCAAAACCGTCTATCTTATCCCTGGTAAGGTTCATCGGATAGCCGCTGCCGTCGCACTTCTCATGATGCTCGAGTGCCGACAGCTTGATATGATCGCTGATGTTCTGGTTCTTTAAGATATTGTAGCCGGCGATAGGATGGGATTTGATCAGCGCAAACTCCTCATCCGTGAGCTTGCCGGGCTTTTTGATTATACTGTCGGGGATCTTTAACTTGCCTATATCATGCATCATGCCGCAGGCGGTAGCCATCTTGACATTTTCCTCGTCAAAGCCCAGCCATCTGGCAAAGACGTTGCAGATCATGGCCACGTTCATGCTGTGCGCATAGGTCAGGTCGTCAAAGTCACGCATGTTATGCAGCATATCAAAAACGCCGAAGGTATTGCCCTGCTCGCTTATGATGCGCATGGTATCCCCTATCATATTATCGACATTGATGGGGGTGTTCTTTTCGACTATATCGTTAAGATTGGTGCGCAGGCCTTCAACGTTCTTTGCAAAGGACTGCTTAAATGCCTGGAACTCCTGCGAAGCCTTTAACTTCTCAAAATGTGAAGGCTCTTCCTGAGCATTTACTCTTATATTCTCCTTATCCAGTTTCGTTAATGTTTCCATCAGCGAATCTGTGGCAAAGGCCATCACGGAAGCATCTATCTCAGGCATATTTTCGGCGTCGAATTCTTCCTCGTTAATCTCCTCGACCTCTATGCCTTCGGGATCCTCTATACGTATATCGCGTATCCCAAAATCATTGATCAGCCTGCTTATCGCCTTTTCTGTCAGCACATAACCTTTGGGAAAGATAAGCTGCTTATTCTTTGATATGATGTCTCCGGCTACGACAAAGCCGGGCTGCAGTACTTCCGTACGTACGTGTTTCATAAGCACCTCTGTCAATATAGATTCACGTAATCCATAGGATTGTAAGCCACGCCGCCTATACGCATCTCAAAATGCAGGTGCGGTCCCGTACTCTGGCCGGTGGAACCGCTGGCTGCGATCACCTGCCCCTGGCTTACATACTGGCCTACGCTAACATATACCTTACTCAGATGGGCGTATCTGGTCTGACGCCCGTCGGGATGATTTATGGATACCAGGTTTCCGTAACCGCCGTTCCAGCCTGCCCATACCACGGTACCGCCGGAGGACGCCCAGATAGGAGTACCTGTGGGCGTTGCTATATCGACACCCGCATGTGAGCTTGCTGCGCCGGTAAAGGGCGACCTTCTTCCGCCGAAGCCCGAAGAGATACGTCCGCCGGAAAGCGGCTTGATATAAGTGGGCGGTATCATCGTTCCTACCTCGACCACCTTGGCCACTGCCTCTACGCCCACTTCCTCGTAAAGAACCTCGCGTTCCATCTCCTCATCGTTCTTCCTGGTTATCAGCGAAACCGTCTCGTGATAACCGGCCGAAGGCTGCTGCAATGTAACCGACTTATTGGTAAACCATTCGTCGTTGTAGATATACTCCACCGGAAGGTCGAACACCTCATCATCCCTGGTGGTCTCGGTCCACACTACCGAAAGTTCCGGCTCCGGGACCGTTATCAGCAGTTCCTGATCCACGTTGATTATGGAATTCTCGTTCTCTAAAGTCTCGTTTAAGGCTATTATCTCATCAAGGGGTAGCCCCACTTCAAGGGCTATCTTTGAAAGTGTATCACCCGATTTGACTTTATATACCTGCTTAAGCTCCTGCAGATCGGTCAGCCGGCCTCTGGCTTCTTCGTAGTCCTCTATCGCGTCACTGGGGAGGTACGCCTCTACTACCTCCACGCTTTCGGAAAAGCCCATTTCCTCGATACCGTAGTCAAACGAATCGAAGCCTATATCTTCTTCTTCAAGATCCCAGTTCTGCTCATCATCCGTAACAGCCGCGCCGCCGCCCAGCTCCAGCACGGGCTTTTCTTCCTCTTCCTGCTCAGCGCGCCCAACCCTTGGTATCAGTACGTTGAGCTCACGGGAATGATCCGCCACCAGATCCACCTTAAACTCTCCCGAAGGATCGTATTCGGATATGGTCTCCTGCAGCAGCTTGGTAGCTTCGTCCGCACCGGCTACGTTTACCATGGTCTCTCCCACCTTGATGGAATAGGCCTTGGAATAGCCCGTTGTCAGCTCGGAAGAAATAGCCGCCTTGACAGCCTGTCTTACATCTTCCTCCCTGTCTATCTCACCGCGGATCAGCTCTTCACCCGTAGTGGTCAGCTCCGGCAGTTGCATAAATCCCATGCCTTCTCTGGAAGCCTCCAGCTCACGGCGCGCATCGCGGTAGATCATCTCCGCCTTGGCCGGATCGTCCACGGTGCCCATGGCCACACCGTCTAAAAATACCGTAAAACGGTTATCCCCTTCCGGCGCCCACCAGTGCACATCCGGCATAAACAAAAGGAAGAGGCCACATATGAATATGGCCGTCCTCAAACGCGTAACACTGCGTATCTTATGAAGTCTTGTAGTAGTTCCTTTAGAGCGCATAAACTATCAGTGAGCTCCCAGGAAACCAAAGATATAGAGTATCATCGTAGCAAGGGTGATAAGAGTGAATACCATGTCGATCACTACTAAAGCCTTTACCTTGCCCACTCTCTTTTCCACGGAAAGATTAGCGCTCTCAACGCTTTCCTTCTGCTTGTCATTCTTTTCGTTGATCACGGCCTGAACGTTGCGGTATACCTTAACGCTCTCTTTGTGCATGAAGTCCTCTGCCGCCTTGAAGCGCTCTTCCAGCTGTCTGCGCTCTTCCTCTGCCTTTGCTGCAGCTTCTTCTTCCTTCTGCGCTGCCTTCTCGTCATCCTCACCCTTCTTAAGGATGTTCGTGTTCATGCGCTGCAGGAACTCGACTATCTCCTTGTTGTCCTGCTTAAGGCCGTATATGCTGCTGTCGAGCGCGGACTTGATCGTGTTCTTGTTCTCGTCCGTTGCAGCCTTTAAGTTTCTGATATTCGTGCTTACTTCCGCATGGTTTGAAAGCAGGTCGTTGAGCGCCTTGACCAGATCTTCCTCACTGGTGTGGGGCTTTGAAGCATTCTCGGCTTTAATGTCGGTCACTTCCGACTTGGTAGCCTGCAGCACGGTAAAGATATCTTCCAGCGCACTGCGGTTCTCACCGGTAGCGGTCTTAAGTTCATCTAAGATACCGCGGTTCTCGGTAGCGGTAGTCTTTATCTCATCAAGTGCTATGCAATTCTCACCTACAGCGGTCTTTAATTTATCAAGTGTTGCATGGCCGTCTTCGGTGTTATTCTTAACTTCGTTTAACAGCTCCTTCGTGCCGGCATTATCCGCACTGAGCTTTGTGAGCATTTCCTGCAGAGCGGCTACGATACCGGCCTGCTTTTTAAGCTCTTCGATCGATTCGCTTATCCTGTTTAATGCCTCATCATCGGGCTTTTCCTCTTCGGTAGGCATGCTGCGCATAACTTCCATCTGACCGGAGATGCCGTCCATAGTCTCTTTCTGCATCTTTCCGAGCTGCTCGCTTATGCCCGATAAGGTGCTGTTCTGCATCTCTTTTAACTGGTCGCTTATACGCTGCAGCTCATCCATCATCTCCTGTGAAAGTACTGCGGAGCTGTCCTTATCGCCCATCTCCTTTACGGCGATGGCTACGGAACTGATCATATCCTCGGTATTACTGCCACTCTGCTGGATCGCAAACAGTTTATCCTGCAGTCCGCTGATATCATCCTTTACACTGCCTATCTCATCCTTAACGCTTACGATGCCGTCATTTAAGCCGTCAACGCTGCTCTTTATGCCGCCGATATTTTCGTTCAGACCATCGACGCTGCTCTTTACGTTCTCCATGCCGGAGGTTACCAGTTCCATGCCGGCGGTAACGTCATCAACGCTGTTCTTTATACTGTCAAGCCCTGTTCCCAGCTGATCGACGCTGCCCTTTACGCTGTCGATACCGCTGCGCATATCATCTGCCGAACTCTGTACAGCCACAACGGAATTCTTAACATCCTCAGTAGACTGACGCAGTGTCTCTGCAGGCTGCTGTATGGCACTCTCAAGGGTCTGGGTAAGGGAGCGTACCATGGTCTCGTCAAGATTGCTGACAGCCTCGCTCATGGCGCGGTTCACCGCATCGGTCATCTCCTTTGATACCAGCTCCGTATTGGCCCCGCCTTCCGCTTCTATCTGAAGCGTCCTTACTTTCTCTATGCTCTCGTCAACAAGAGCATACATCTTCTGGGTAAGTTCGGTATTCTTATAATTCAGCTTACGCATTTCCTGGAGGACTGCTTCGTAAGCCTCCACCTGCTCCTGCAGATTCTGCATCTGCGCGCTCTCTGCCTGAGAATTAGCGCGGATCATATCCTGTGCATTATACTTTTCCGCAAGCTTGTCCATAAAATTATCCATTTTTATCCTCCAACCCGGGCAGGACCACCCGCCCCCACTATGCTTATAGTATCTGAATTATTTTATCAAAACAGTCCGTATTTTACAACAAAAACTTGAAGGATCGGAGCATAAAAACACGCTCATCAATGACATAAACAAATAAATTTTCTGCACGAATTAACATGATATTTACTCCTTATTCATATTTTATTCATATTTCCACTGTAATATCTGACTTGTAAGGCGAGGAAATAAAGTTGTTTGTATGATTTGTTTGTTTGGTTTGATTGTTTGATTGTTTGTTTGTAAGTTTTGCTTGTTTTGTTTTTTTCATAGTTCGTGTCCGGGCAAACCGGGCACACCTCCTTTCTAGTTTTGCAATACACGAAAAAGCCCCGGTCGCGCAACCTCCTCAATGCGCCAAGGGGCTTTTTCGTATGGTCTTCTATTATTGTAGTTTTTTAGCCAAAAATAGCCCGGCAGCTTACGCCCCGGGCTTCCCGTATATATCTCCCCGATCTACGATTCTTCCGAATCCAGCAGCTTCTGTATCTCTTCGTTAAGCGCCAGCATCTCCTGGTCAAGATCCGATACCATGGCAGCACACTGTATGAGCGCCTTCTGTATATGTTCGGGAGCATCGCCCTCGTACTTGTAGTAGATCTTGTGCTCCAAGCTTGCCCAGAAATCCATGGCTACGGTACGTATCTGTATCTCTACCTTTACATCCACAACGCGGTTTGAAAGGAATACGGGTACCTGCACCAGCATATGATATGATTTATATCCGCTGGGCTTGGGTGTCTTGAAATAATCCTTAACGGCCAGGACCGTAAGATCATCCTGCTCCGCTATCATCTCGGCGATACGGTAGATATCGGAGGTGAAGGAACAGATAACGCGCACGCCGGCGATATCGTTAACATATTCGACCATGTTCTCGATAGTGGATTCCAGCCCGCGGTTCTTAAGCTTCTTGACTATGCTCTCCGAGCTCTTTAATCTTAGTTTTATATGCTCGATGGGATTGTATTTGTGTACGTGCTGGAACTCATCGTTGAGTATCTCCAGCTTGGTCCCTATCTCTTTAAGCGCGGAATTGTATACTAATGTTACTTCTTTCCAGCGGTCTACTTCTTCCGCATCCGGTGACGGTCTGTATTCCATGACGCATTCTCCTGTTGGTTATTTCGATATAACACCTCATCCGTCAGCCTTCGGCTGACACCTTCCCCTCAAGGGGAAGGCAAATGCGCGCCCTCAAGGGGAAGGCAGGTGATGGGTTTAGTTTTTATTCATTTTCGGTGGTGGCGGGGGTGGCTTCGCCGGAGAGCATTTTCTGCATGGTCTTCCAGCCAAGGGTAGCGCACTTGACCCTGGCGGGCATGTGAGCTATGCTCTCGAGCGCTGCGGCTTCGTCAAGCTCCTCTATCTGCTCCGGGGTGGCGGTGCTGCGGACCATGGACATAAAGCCCTCTGCAAGCTTTAACGCCTCATCCTTTTTCCTGCCTATTATCAGATCCAGCATCATATCTGTGGAAGCCTGCGATATGGCGCAGCCGGAACCGTTGAACAGCCCTTCCGTTACCACACCGTTCTCATCCAGCTTAAGCTGCAGATATATGTCGTCACCGCAGCTTGGATTGACCCCTTCAAGGATCAGATCCGGCGCTTCCATCTCGCCTTTGTGGACGGGATACAGATTATGCTCATTTACTATCTCTCTGTATAAATCCTTAATCTCCAAAACCGAGCCACTTCCTTACTTTTGATACGGCAGCCACAAAACGTTCTGCCTCTTCTTCCGTGTTATAGAACGCCACGCTGGCCCTTGCGGTAGCCCTAAACTCCATGGCGCATTTTTCCTGCATGTATTCCATTAGCGGCTGCGCACAGTGATGTCCGGCCCTTATGGCGATATTCTCCTCATCCAGTACGGATGCTATATCATGCGGGTGACAGCCGTCGATATTAAAGGTCACTATGCCATGATGAAGCAGCGGATCTTTTGGTCCGTATACATGCACATGGGGGAGTTTTCTCATGCCGTCGAGTATCAGCGCCGTTACGGCATTCTCCTGTGCTTCCATGGCTTCGTAGCCTATCGCATCTATATAATCGATAGCGGCAGCCAGTCCCACAGCGTCCGCAGCGTTGACCGTGCCTGCCTCAAATTTGTGCGGAAGCTCCGCGTAAGTGGCACTGTCCCTTTTAACGTACTCGATCATCTCGCCGCCGCGCATAAAAGGCTGCATTGCCTCCAGCAGCGCTCGTTTTCCGTACAGAGCTCCTATACCCATCGGTCCCGGAAGCTTGTGTCCGGAGAAAGCATAGAAATCGCAGTCCATATCCTGCACATCTGTCTTTAAATGCGGAAGTCCCTGTGCTCCGTCAACGAGTATCACACCGCCGTGCTCATGTGCTATGCGTGCGGCTTCCTTAACGGGATTGGCCACGCCCAGCACATTTGATACCTGGCCAAGAGCCAGTATCGCGCACTTATCGGTGACCGCTTCCTTGATCATATCTACAGTGATCGTACCGTCCGTTTCCGGCTCTATATACTTAAGCACCGCTTTCTTTGCACGTGCCACCATCTGCCAGGGCAGTATATTTGAGTGATGCTCCATAACGCTTATCACTATCTCATCACCGGCGTTTACCTTTTCCATACCGTAACTGTAGGCTGCAAGGTTAATGGCCTCGGTGGTATTACGCACAAAGATGATCTCCGCATCATCAGCTGCATTTATAAAGCGTGCGACGCGGCTCCTGGCATTTTCGTAGGCGTCTGTGGCCCCCACACTCCATGCGTAAAGCCCCCTTAAGGGATTGGCGTTGGTGGTGGTGTAGAAATCCCCGATCGCCTTAAGCACCTGCACGGGACGCTGCGCGGTGGCAGCGTTGTCGAAGTAGACTACGTTATTGTTTTTTAATATCGGGAAGTCATCCCGGATAGCTGAAAGGTTCATGGGTTGATCCTCGTTGGATATAATTTTGCCGTGCTGCCTTAGCAGCAGGGTGCGGCGCAGTTTTCCCTGTCGCAGTAAAGGCGGTCAAGGTAACGCTCTACAGCCTTTTTAAGCTCATCGTCGGGGATCTGCGAAGCCAGATGCATGATGCGCGAGCGCACCATAAGCTCCTGGGCCTTTATCTCATCTATGCCTCTGCTCTGCATATAGAAGAGCATATCCTGTGACAGCCTGCCGACCGATACGGCATGACGGCCGCTCACATCCTCTTCCTCGCCCAGTATCATGGGATTGGCTTTGTTTACCGCATCTTCTCCCAGTACCAGCAGATCTTCCTCTTCATCGCCGTCGGCGCCGGTGCAGTACTGTCTGAAATCCAGCGTCTCCCTGGATACCTTTGTTGCGTTATCCATCAGCACTCCGTTAAAGCGCATGACGCCCACGGATTTTTTACCTCTGAAAGTATCAACGTAATTATAGTCCAGGAAGCTGTCCTTAATGCCTATGTATCCAAGGCCCGCCCAGAGCTTTGACTCATAGCCCCACTGGTCGAAGCATGCGCCCAGATAGGTCTTTAAGCTTCCCAGCTGAAGGCTTATATATTTAAGCTCCGCGCGGTCCTTAAGCCTTGCTCCCGCATCCTCAAAATACGTAAAACCCGCAGGCAGCATCTGAAGCCTTATCAGCGTGCACTTCGCATCTTCTTCAAGCAGCAGTTTAAGTGAATGTCCCACGCTGCCGATGCCGTTTTCACCGCAGATATTAAGTATCAGCGTGAACTCGCAGCCCCTTCTGACATGGACTATCATATTCTCAAGTATGGCATCCCCGTCACTGTAGAAATAATCAAAGCGCAGGGGACGTTCGATGCTCTTACTCACTTCGTAAAGTACGGCAGGAACGTTCTTATCCCTAAAGAGCTTATCCGTCTCCGCGCCCATACCCGTAGGGAAAGCCTGCTCTGTTGGCATGGGATATTTCCCGGCCACCACGGCTTCCTTTACATACTCTATGTTATTGGCTTTAAGCCACTCTTCATATCCCGCAGGATCCAGCATGCCCTTAAAGGCCACGCCATCGGGAAGGTTATTATCCCTCACACCGCTCTCTGCCTTAAGGCCGTCGCTCACATCCATCTTTGCATGATTAAGATCCAGTTGATTCCATGTGAGCACCGAAAGCGGGTTTACTCTAATCTCACTCATCAGCCCATCTCCATCTCAAGCTTTATCAGATTATTCATCTCCGCAGCATACTCCAAAGGCAGTTCCTTGCTTACGGGATTTGCAAATCCGCTTACTATCATCGCTCTGGCTTCCGCCTCGCTCACGCCGCGGCTCATCATATAAAATACCGCCTCATCGCTTATCCTGCCTATCTTTGCCTCATGCCCTACATCCGCCTTGTCCGTGCGTATATCCATAGCAGGCACCGTATCCGAACGCGATATGGAATCCAGCATAAGTGATCCGCAGTTGATGGAGGCCTTTGAGCCCTCGGCCTGTTTACGTATCTCCACACTGCTGCGGTAGGTGCTTATGCCCCCGCTCTTGCAGATGGACTTGGTATCGATAAAGGAAGAAGTGTTCTTCCCAAGGTGTATCATCTTAGCCCCGGTATCCAGGTTCTGGCCCTTGCCGGCAAAGGTAACGCCGGTAAACTCCGCATGCGAATGATCGCCCTTTAATACCGATGTGGGATACAGATAGGATACGTGTGATCCGAACGATCCGGATATCCACTCTATGGTCCCGCCCTCTTCGCAGATGGCGCGTTTGGTATTTAAGTTGTACATGTTCTTTGACCAGTTCTCTATGGTGGAATAACGCAGATGCGCGTTCTTTCCCACAAAGAGTTCCACACAGCCCGCATGCAGATTTGCCACGTTATATTTGGGCGCGGAACAGCCTTCGATAAAATGCACGTCCGCTCCTTCATCGATTATGATCAGCGTATGCTCAAACTGTCCGGCTCCGGGAGCGTTGAGTCTGAAATAAGACTGCAGCGGTATCTCCACCTTTGCACCCGGAGGCGCGTATACGAAAGAGCCGCCGCTCCATACAGCCCCGTGAAGGGCTGCGAATTTATGATCCGTGGGAGGTACCAGCTTCATAAAGTGGCTGCGTACCATCTCCTCATATTCACCCGTAAGGGCACTCTCCATATCGGTATATACCACGCCCTGGGCTTCAACGTCCTTGCGCACGTTATGATATACCAGCTCCGAATCGTACTGTGCGCCTACGCCGGCTAAGGCTTCGCGCTCTGCCTGAGGTATGCCCAGTTTCTCGAAAGCATTCTTGATATCCTCGGGCACCTCATCCCAGCTTCCTTTCATGCCGGTCTTAGGCTTTACATACGTTACGATATGCTGCATATCCAGCCCGTCTATGGGCGGACCCCAGTCGGGTACTTTCAGTTCGTTATAGATCTTAAGCGACTTAAGACGGAAGTCGAGCATCCAATCCGGATCATGCTTTTCTTCGGAGATACGGCGTACTATATCCTCGGTAAGGCCCTCGTCTACCTTGTAGAAATCCTCATCGTTCTCCTCTTCCCTGAAGTCGTAAAGCCCCCGCTCCACGTCGGCTAAGAGTTCTCCCTTTCTGTCCTCTGCTATATCTATGGGGCTGTCTTTTCTTGCCTCTGCCATGTTTATTCCTCTGTATATTTAGCAAAGCCGCCGGTATTGATCTCATCAACCAGGCTTGCATCTCCGTTCTTTACTATGCGTCCGTTTACCAGTACATGTGTCTTATCCACCTTGAGCGCATCCAGTATACGCGTGGAATGCGTGATTATCAGAAGACTGCCTCCGCGCTGTTTAAAGATATCCACGCCCTTTGATACGGTACGTACGGCGTCAACATCCAGACCCGAATCGGTCTCGTCTAATATAGCCAGCTTGGGCTCGAGTATGAGCAGCTGGAATATCTCCGCCTTCTTTTTCTCACCGCCGGAAAAACCAACGTTCAGATCCCTGTCCACATAGGACGGATCCATATCGAGGAGCTTACAGGTCTCCTCTATCTTTTTCTTAAAGGCGAATACCTTTACGGGCTTGCCCGTACGCTCTCTTATCGCATTGCGAAGGAACGCCTCCATCGAAAGCCCCGGCACCTCAAGGGGATTCTGGAAAGAAAGGAACAGGCCTTTCTTGGCACGTACATCCACGCCGTCATGTGTGATGTCTTCACCGTCAAACAGTACGCTGCCGGCGCTCACCTGATAAACGGGGCTGCCCATTATAACATTGCCAAGCGTTGATTTACCCGCACCGTTGGGTCCCATCAGTACATGTGTCTCGCCTGCTGCGATAGTTAGGTCAAGGCCGTGTAATATCTCCTCGCCTTCTATTCCTGCATGCAGGCCTTCTATTTTCAGTATATTATCTGCCATAACTCAAAACCTCCGAACACGTCATTATAACGTAACATTTGTTACGTGTCAAGTGGCCTTTCCCCGCCCTTCAGCGCTGTTTAAGGCCTGTGATCTCTTTCATATCAAGCTTTTCATCAAAGCTTACATACGAGAATACGCCTTCGTTATCGCAGGCGTACATCACGCATCTGCCGCAGAGCTGCATCATCTCGGTCGCATACCACAGTCCCGCGCCGGCTAAAGGCGCCTCACTTACTTCTCCGGTACTCACGTCCACGCACACCAGAGTCTCTCCGTTATCTGCCGTGAAATAACAGAAGCTGTCCTTAAACAGCACGTTGTAGGTGTCGCTCATCTTTCCCGCATATTCGTCGCCCACGATACGCTCATCACCCGTCCAGATGTTTAACGCATGAAGCGCGATGCTCTCACGGTTGTAATCATATGCCACAAAATACAGATAATCTTCCGTATGTTTGCAGATATCACATTCGTAAGTATAATTATTGCCGCTTGTTATATAGCCGAAATCTTCACCGGTTTCGGCGTCCAGTATCTCCCAGGCATCGCCGTCAAAGATAAAGAGCATGCCGCCTGCCACCTCGTAGCTGTATACCGTATAATCCCACAGCACGGTGCTCCTGCCGTCTTTATCAAGACGCGTCAGGCTCTCATAATCCGTATAATAGATATCGCCGTCTGCTATGCAGAAATCCTGCACCTTATCCTTCACAAGGCTGCTTAAGCTGCCGTCGGCCATATCCATGCGCAGAAGCTCCGCCGTTTCGTAGCCGCCGTCATATACGCTGCCCACGCCTATGTACAGATCCTTTCCGTCCGTTCCGAATACCGTCACATCCGATCCGTCAACAGGTGCATATAACAGTCTTGAGCTGCCGCTCAAGCCGTTATCGCTTATATAAAGCGAGGTCACGCCCGCATCTTCCTTCTTATAGATCACGCTGCCGCCTATCTCTACGGCATTCCATACTTCCTTTGTATTCTCGACCATATTAAAGTCCACATCTTCCTTTGCGAATATCGACGGATCACCGTTGACCCAGAGGGAATTCTCGTATTCTTCCGCCTCCCTGTCGAAATGATCATCCAGTAACGCCTGAAGGGGATAATCCACGATCTTTGCCGAGGTGCTCTCTCCCCAGCCCGAATCGTAGATATATGCTTCATCACCGTCCCGGCTTAAATACAGCACGTAGCTGTAGTTGCTGCGCATGCTGCCGAAATACAGTTCCTCCGATACCAGCACGTCTATCCTGAAGTACTGTGCCCCCGGCGTATCCATAAGTACCACTTCGCCCTCGGTACCGTAGAGTTCTTCCTTCTTTATGTACTTAACGCTCGCGGAGCCTCTTATATAATTCTCCGTCTTGCCGTTCATGTAGTAATAGCCGTTGTCTTCGGGCGCAAAGAAGTATTCACCGTCAGGCGATGTCCAGCCTGTTCCCGCAAGCGTGGGATCCGCGGTAACATTTAGCGCTTCCTCTTCCTGCTCCAGGCGGATGGCTTCCATGACCTCATCGTAGCACCCGCGCTTTCCCGTTTCACCGCTGTCAAAATATCCGGCACAGATAGCCGAAAGCAGCAGAAGATCCGCCGCCCCCGTCAGCACTATGGCAGCTATCAGCGAAAACTCTGCCCCGCCCTTGTCATTAAGAAATCTCTTTTTCATGATCCCCCGAATCTGTCCGGATAAAGCTGCTTAAAGCTCTCTATCATCTTTACGGTATTTTCCAGAAGCAGCGCCTCATCCGGTGCTGCCACGCCTATGATATCATAAGTGTAGATGAACTCCGGCTGGGGTCCCCTCACCAGTTTCATCTCTCCCCTGTATTCATTGATCAGTAAAGGTATCGCAGCCGTTTCAACGGGTGCGTTCCTGTCCATCTTGGCGCGTATGCGTCCCACCCGGCCGCGTATCTCGGTAATGAACATGGATGATGCATAACTCTTGGCCAGCGCTATGCGCAGCAGATTCTCAACCTGCTTGGGAAGCGCACCAAAGCGGTCTTTAAGCTCATCGCGCATCGCATCGGCGTCAGCCTCATCGGCTATCTGCGCGATACGCTTGTACAGATCCAGCTTCTGCATCTCGTTTACGACATATTCCGGCGGCAGATATGCATCCACATCCAGATCGACGGTGCAGCCCACGTCTTCCTTAGTCTGCTTCTCGCCCTTTTCCTCCCTTACGGCTTCTTCCAGCATCTTGCAGTAAAGGTCATATCCCACACTCTCGATATGCCCGTGCTGCTGCCGGCCCAGCAATGTACCCGCGCCTCTTATCTCCAGGTCCCTCATCGCTATCTTAAAGCCGCTGCCCAGCTCGGTAAATTCACGTATAGCCGTTAAGCGCTTCTCCGCCAGCTCCTTGAGCACCTTGTCCCTGCGGTACATAAGGAAGGCGTAGCTGCTGCGGTCCGAACGACCCACGCGGCCTCTGAGCTGATAAAGCTGTGCCAGTCCCATCCTGTCCGAATCGTGGATTATCATGGTATTTACATTGGGTATGTCCAGCCCGGTCTCGATTATCGTGGTGGCTACCAGCACGTCAATCTCCTTATGTATGAAAGCCATCATGATATCCTCAAGCTGTCTTTCATTCATCTGCCCGTGCGCAAAGGAAACCCTTGCTTCCGGCACCAGCGCCGCCACCCGGGCAGTCATCTCCTGTATGGTGTCCACGCGGTTGTAAACGTAATATACCTGGCCTCCGCGGCTTAATTCCCTGTTGATGGCCTCTCTCACCATCTCCTCATCATACTCGCACACAAAGGTCTGTATGGGCAGACGGTCCCTTGGCGCTTCTTCCAGAAGGCTCATGTCCCTTATGCCCACCAGGCTCATATGCAGGGTACGCGGGATGGGGGTCGCGGTAAGTGTCAGCACATCCACGTTCTCCCTTATCTGCTTTATCTTTTCCTTATGTGCCACGCCGAAGCGCTGCTCCTCATCTATCACCAAAAGGCCCAGATCCTTATACACCACATCCTTTGATAAGAGGCGGTGTGTTCCTATCACTATATCCACCCGGCCTTCTTTCAGATCAGCCAGTGTGGACTTTATCTGCGAGGGCGTCCTGAAACGCGACAGCATAGCTATCCTTACGGGGTATGCTGCCATACGCTCCACAAAAGTGGTAAAATGCTGCTCCGCCAGTATGGTGGTGGGCACCAGATATGCCACCTGCTTTCCGTCCTGCACCGCTTTAAAGGCCGCCCTTATGGCCACCTCGGTCTTGCCGAAGCCCACGTCACCGCATACCAGGCGGTCCATGATCTTCGTGCTCTCCATATCCTCCTTGGTGGCTATGATAGCCTGCATCTGGTCGTAGGTCTCCTCATAGGGGAAGAGCTCTTCAAACTCCCGCTGCCAGGGCGTATCTGGATTGAACACGTATCCGTGGCGCAGGCTGCGCTGTGCATAAAGGCTTACCAGCTCCTTCGCCACGCCGCTTACCGATGCACGCACCTTCTCCTTGGTCTTGGTCCATTCGCTGCCGCCCAGTTTGTTGAGCCTGGGCTTTTTAGCCGCATCCTTATCCGCATACAGCTGTACACGGTCAAGTGATGAGGCCAGCACGTAAAGGCTGCCCGCATCGCGGTACTCTATCTTCATGTAATCCTTAAGGACATGCTCTACTTCTATCTTTTCGATGCCGCGGTATATGCCCACGCCGTGATCCTCATGGATCACGTAATCGCCCACATGCAGCTCGCCGTAGGAGCTTATCTTCTTACCGCCGCTGTATTTGGGGCGTTTGCGCCTGTTTTTGTGCTCGGCGCCAAATATATCCGTCTCCGCTATCACCGTTAGTTTGATATCCGGATAGGTAAAGCCCTTGTGGATACGCCCGTAGATGGTGACCACCTCGCCGGGCAGCATCAGCTTATTCTCATCCTCGGTAAAGCCGGATTCCACGCCCTCTTCACGAAGGTCCTGTGCCAGGCGCTCCGCCCTCGATCTGGAAGCCGATACTATCACGATACGGCTGCCCGTCTTCTTCAGGTCCTTAAGGTTCTCCGTAAGTGTCGAGAAGCTTCCGTTGTAGGATGCCAGGGTACGTGAATTGAGTTTGTATACCTGCTCTTCACCTATGAGCCCCGCCTCGGTATCCAGCGCGCACAGAGCGGTACTTCCGTTTCTCTTAAGCTCCGCTACGGTCTCTTCAAAACTCCGCAGGATATCGGCCTGTCCTGGCAGCACATAGCCGCGCTCCAGACGGTTGGACATACTCTCGTTAAATTCCTTCATCACGGCCCTGCCGTGCTCGCCCAGCCTAAGCGGCTCGTCCAAAAATATCAGCGGCGCCTGCGTATACAGCTTTAAGAAGCTTCCGGTCTCTTCCCTGTCGTAGAAGTATCGCAGATAGCTTTCAAGGTTCACACTGCCGCTGTTGTATAAAAGGAATCTCTCTATCTCCTCGAGCTGAAGTGACAGGCGCTGCGCGCCCTCGCCTTTGCCGGCACTGCGCATCACATCTATCTGCTTCTGCGATTCGAGCTTTATCTTACGGTAACCTTCGGCCCGGCGCGTCTCGCTTAAGATCATCTCGTTTGCGGGATAGATATTTATCTCTTTAAGTTCCTCTATGGAACGCTGGCTCTGCGCATCAAAGCTCCTTATGGAATCGACCTCATCGCCCCACAGCTCGATCCTGTAGGGGTTATCCGCGCAAAGGTCGAATACGTCGAATATGCCGCCTCTTACGGAAAACTGTCCCGGCACCTCTGCCTGATGGTTCTTTTCATAGCCCATCTCCACGAGCTTCTTTGACACAGCCTCCACGCTCATAAGGCTGCCCTTGGAAAGGGTGATGACACAATCCCTGTATACATCTGCGGGCAGACAGTCGGAAAAGAGCGCGTCTATGGTGGTGACCACCGCTCCCTTCTCACCCGAGGTGATGCGTTTTAAAACCCTGATACGTTCCGTGGCTGTTTCCCTGCCGTTGATATCGGCCTGGTAGAATATCAGATCCTTTGCCGGATACACCAGTGTCTGCTTATCGTAGAAGCGGTATTCCTCCGCTATCTCACGCGCGCGGCGCTCCGAATACGTTAAGATAAGGGGATTTCCCACCCCCTCGCTGAGCGCACTGATGATGTGCAGCTTTGCCGGATCGGCACAACCGCACAAGAGGCTGTGTTTATGATCACCAAGATTATTTTTGAGCCGGCTAAAAAAAGGCAGCTCCTTTAACGGTTCGTTTAACAGTCTCATTTCGTACGTCCTTTATTATATACAACCACGCCCGCTGCGAGCATAAGCGTCATTATCACCAGTGCAGCCACACCGCCGGCACTTATGGGGTCCGGCTTTTTCTTAAGCGCCTCTTCCCTTGCCAGTTCCTTTTCGCGGCGCTTCCTTTCCCTTTTGGCAGCCTTCTCTTCCTCTGCCAGGCGTTTTTCCTCTTCGATACGTGCCTCTTCTTCCAGCCTGTCCTTTTCGGCATATGGCACGATGTTTTCCATCATATCGTTGCCGGTATCCACACCCACCGTGGTGCGGTAAAGCCCGAACTCCGCGCAGTTTATCTTATCGGCCTTGGGGTCGTTGGGATCATCCGATACATAGAACCAGCACCACTGCTGGCTTACATGGCGCAGATACGCAGCTGCTGCCGCATCCACCGCCGTGATCCCGCCCAGCGCGCTTATGGGCTGTCTCAGATCCAGGCTTATCCTGTTCTGCTCATACAGATGGAAATACGTTTTGGGCACATCCCAGGTCCCGTACTGCGATGCGGACGCCGGATAGTATTCATTTAACATCGACGACTCCACTGCATCCTTTACGCACGCAGCTTCCAGCATATGGGCTCCGTGACCGTATTCACCGTTAAAATCCTGGCAGACGACTATCTGCGGCTTAAAGCGGCGTATCTGGGCGGTGATGAAGTCCGTCCACGCATTCCTGTCATACACACGCTCCGCCTCTTCAAGGCTCATGGCATACTCATCCGCAAAAGAGGCGACTATTGGATAGTTCTTAACGCCCATCGCCCATAGCCCGTCCAGCTTCTCATGCTCCCTTATGATCAGCGCATCCCAGTAATTGGTCATGTATACCACCTGGCACTGCAGGTTCCTGCCTGCCGCATAGGTCGCCAGCATGCCGCCCAGAAACAGGCACTCATCATCCGCATGTGTCGAAAACGCGAGCAGATCGGCTTTATCGCAGGGCGTCTTCCAGTTCTGGACATCTTTGGGCACGTTTCCCTCCGAATACGCATATACCTCGCAGATCGCGCAGGCTGAGGTGAAATTCATCACACACTCACTAATGCCGCCGTTTTCGATGGATACATATTCGTGCAGGAAATCATTCCTGCCGCATTCAAGCTCCGTGCCGTCGCTCAGGGTTAGTTTCCACAGCCCCGGTACTTTATACCATTTGATGTATATCGCGCCTATGCTCTGCCCTTCCGGCGCCTTGATGCTCAAGCTGTCGTTTGCATTAAATTCCACACTGCTGTTGTAACTGTCGTCGCAAAGCTCCGCTGCAGAACCTCCGCCCTGTCTTACCAGTGAAACATCAAGCCTCTGTGCATCCCCATCCTCCGCAGCTGCCCTGATCGGCATCATCAGGATAAATAAAAATATCAAAACAAATAAAGATCTTTTCATAATACCTCTATATCACAGCAGGATATCCGTAAGCTGCGAAAACTTCCCTATCACCGCTTCCGGTGCATCCGCACTTCCAAATCCGTATGCAGCATGGATAAATGCCGCACCTGCTTCGTGCGATGCATCCTGGTCTCCCTGTATGTCGCCCACATACACGGGCGCCTTGTATCCGTTGCGCTCCGCCACCAGCCTGATATTATCCGCCTTATACATAAGCGTATCACCGTAGCATTCCTTATCGCTGATATACTCTTCGATACCCAGCTTTCTCATTACCAGTTCTATATAACCCGACTGGCAGTTGCTGACTATGCACACCGGGATCTTTCCGGCCAGTTTCCTTATGGTCTCCTTAACCCCGGGGTAGCTTATATCTTTTTCGTTCTCTTCAAGTATCTGCTGCTCATAGACTATGCACTTTTCCATCACGGCGTCGCGCACATCCTGCCCGATATCCGGCAGAAGCTCTGCTGCTATCACATCCATGGGCTTTCCGAAGAGCTTCTTTAATTCTTCCGGCATTACCTGCCGCTCGATCCCCGTTTCCTTTAAAGCCCTGCTCCAGGCTCCGGCCACCAAAGGAGTGGAGTCCCATAAAGTTCCGTCAACATCCAGAAACACCGCATCGGCCTTTATCTTTTCAATTCCCTGTATCTGTATCACGTCCAATCTCTCACCTGCTATCTTAAATCTGATATTGTACCTGCTGTAGCTTATCCCCCATATACGCTCATCGTCATGAATGTGCCTGGTGCGGGGATCCTGCTTAAGTATATCCCTTATGTTTTCCAGATCCCTCCCGTCAAGACTTCGGCTGATACAATCCGGTATGTTCACTGTAAGCTCGTTAAAGCCTACCCTGTCGGTAAAGCCGCCCTTTGCTTCGGGATGTGAATCCGCATAGGGCAGATAGGGCTTGATATCATATACCGGCGTGCCGTCCATCATATCCACGCCGCTTACCAGTATGCTCCCGTCCTCATCCACGCCTTCTAACTTAACGCAGGATAAGCCCAGCGGATTGGGCCTGAACGGCGATCTGCTGGCAAATACGCCCACGCGCTCCTTACCGCCCAGGCGCGGCGGTGCCACAGTGGCATTAAAGCCCTGACGATGGTTTTGTGAGAAATCCCATATGATCCACAGATGGCTGTATTCGCTAAGCCCCCTCAGCGCATCGGGATGACGGTATTCCTGTTCAAATACGATACGCCCCGCTGCCCCCCTGACCAGGCCGCTCTGTCTGGGTATGCCGAACTTTTCCGGGAAATCGGTACGGATATGTGCTATAGGCTCAATGTTCATTTGCGTTTAAACCTTGAATAGAGTATGAACTTTGTGTTGGTCACCAGATATCTCTTAAAGAGACGTCTGGGATTCTGGAAGAGTCTGTAGAGCCACTCAAGACCTATGCCCTGTATCAGCTTCGGCGCGCGGTCCACGGTGCCGGCATGGAAATCAAAGCCCGCGCCCACTCCCAGCATCACGCCGTTTATCTTATCCTTATGTGCGGCCATCCATTTTTCCTGCTTGGGAGCGCCCAGTCCTATCCATACCAGATCGGCGCCGCTGTCATTGATCATCTTAACAGCCGCTGCATCTTCTTCCTCTGTCAGCTCCCTGAAGGGCGGGGAATACATCCCCACGATGTTCATATACGGGAAACGCTCCTTAAGCTTTGTCTTTAACGCCTCGATGGTCTTTTCCGAAGAGCCGTAAAAGAAATGCTTCTCACCGCTCTCCATGCTCAGGCGGAATACCTCTTCCATAAAGTCGGGTCCTGCCACACGCTCTGCCTCCGGATATCCGCCCATCGCAATCTTATTTGCTATGGGATTGCCGTCGGGGAAAGTGTAGGCGCTGCCGTTAAGTATATCCCTGTATTCCTTATCATCACTGGCCATAACCGTGGTATGTACATTCGAAAAGCAGATATACTTACCGCCCAGCTCCTTAACATGATCCAGCACATAGGCCGCAGCCTCGGTGCGTCCCGCCGTGGTGTACTCCACGCCCAGGACCGGAAATTTCCGGTTCATATAGCTGCTGCATAACGCTGCCGCTCCACCCTCATCAACTATACAGTGTGCGGGCAGCGAACGGCCTCCGGCTTCAAGAGCGACACATACCGGCACCTTAAGCGCACTGAGACGCTCCATCCCGGCACTTCCCAGTGTATAGGCCGCTTTTGCGGATACGTATATCATGTCGCATTCCTCGGGCAGCACAATATTAGCCTTTATGACATCCGCGGGTACGGCAGACTTTTTAACCTCATGTATGATCCAGATATCTTTCCTGTCATTCCGATAGCCGTAACGCTCTATGCAGTACTTAAGCCTGTCTGCCTCGGCGGCCTCCGATATCAGGCAGATATTCCTGTGTTTTATGCTGCTGCCGTATTTCTTAAGATATCCCTTTGAATACTGACGGCGCATAAAGATATCAAAAAGTATCCCCAGCCCGAAGAGTATAGCCACCACAGTCCTGGATATCCTTTTCCCCCAGCCTATGAAAAAGATAAAGAAAAGCTCGATAAAGAGTAAGAGGGTCTGGGATTTGATGACCTCCGCGGTCTTCTCCCAGAAATCCATCTCCCAGGCGTGCCTGACCTTGCCGCGCCTTATGAAGAAAACAAAAGAATAAGCGAGTATCAAAAAGACGTAGAACATGCGGTAGAATGCATGCTCCCTCGTCTTATTCGGATACATCGGTTCCAGTATCACATACCTGAAAAGGAGTGCGGCAACATAGGCTGCCGTTTCTCCCAGCAGGCTGAAGATTAACATTGATATCTCATGTGGATCTTTACGCTCTTTCATAACAGCTTATTATAACAAAATCCACATTATCTTTCAACTTTCAGGCGATGGTCCCGCCTCCTACCACCGTATCGCCGTCGTAGATCACCACGGCCTGGCCCTTTGTCACGGCTCTCTGCGGCTCGTCAAATACCAGCTTAAGGGTATCCTCATCAGGCTGTGTCACGATAGCCGGAGTCTCTACCTGGCGGTATCGCACCTTTGCCTTTACGCGCATCTGCCCTTCAATATGGTCTACAGAGATAAGATTGATATCGTGCGCCGTAAGGCTGTCGGTAAAGAGGCCCTCGCCGTGGCTTAATACCACGCGGTTATCTGCCACATCTATCCGCGTCACGTACCAGGGCGATTCCGCAGCCAGCCCCAGGCCCTTGCGCTGGCCTATCGTATAATGGATGATGCCCTTATGTCTCCCCAGCACGTTTCCTTCCGTATCGACAAAATCACCTTCGGGATATTTAGTCTTAGTCTGCTCCTCGATAAAGGACGCATAATCCCCGTCCGGCACAAAGCAGATATCCTGGGATTCCGCCTTATTGGCATTTACAAAACCGTACTGCGTAGCTATCTGCCTGGCCTGCGCCTTGTTAAGCTCTCCCAGGGGGAAGCGGCAGTATTTAAGCTGCTCCTGCGTCAGATTAAACAGCACATAGCTCTGGTCCTTTGCCGGATCAAGGGCTTTTTTCAGTATGTAGCGGCCGCTCGTTTCATCCTTCCCTACCCTTGCGTAGTGGCCGGTCACTATCACATCGCAGCCGCGGCTCAAACCGTATTCCAGAAGCTTTTCGAACTTAAGGTATCTGTTACAGTCTATGCAGGGATTGGGAGTGCCTCCGCACTGATAGGTGCGTATGAACTTGTTTATCACCTTCTCCGAGAAGTCAAGAGAATAATTTTTTGTCTCATAAGGTATGGAAAGAGAAAGAGCAACCCTTGCGGCATCATCCACATCCCTTACGCTGCAGCAGCTCTTGGGGTCCAGCCTCTGCTGCTCGCTGTGGAATAGCCTCATGGTCACTCCCATGCACTCATATCCTTTTTCCTTCATAAGAGCAGCGGCTACGGAAGAATCCACGCCGCCGCTCATCGCTATCAATGCCTTCATGCCAGGAAACCGCGGTTCGATCCCGCCGCTACGCTGTCTGTGTTGATATCGTTCCTGCCGTAGGTCATGCCTGCATAGACCACATCGGTATTCTTCATCACAGGTGCCGAAGTATCACTCTTTGCCACCTCCGCGTATGCGTCCCTTAAAGAATCTATCATCTTAAAACATCTGTCGAGCCCTACGGTCTCGCGTCTCACGCCGGCCATTATCAGCTGCCTGTCCACGAATCTGTAGATATCGTAGAGGTTATGGGCCAACTCGTATTTCATATCAAGGCTCTCGATCAGCTCACGTATGCAGCAGCGGCAGTTCCAGATCAGATCCTTAAAATCGTCGCTGAGCGGATCCGCCTGCAGCAGCTCCTTACTGTACTGTCCAAATATATCATACACTATCACTACCATTGCCGAAGGATTAGCCTGGCTGATCCTTAAGATGTAGTCCTGTCTGATATCATCCGTCATGATCTTTTTCCTCCCCTTCTTGTGCCTTGTCACAAGACGATCTTCCCACCTTTTAAGCGGCATCAGGTACCTCCCGCGATGCGGGTCCCTCCTGATGCCAAAAGGCGGGCCCCTTCTTGTGACTTTACTGCAATAGCTGCAGTACTGTCTGCGGCCGCTCGTTAGCCTGTGAGAGCATCGATGTTCCGGCCTGTACCAGCACCTGCTGGGTGGTGTACTGTGTCATCTCTTCTGCCATATCCACGTCCATGATGCGAGAGTAAGAAGATGTCATGTTCTCGAAAGATATATCAACGCTGGTAACATTGTGTTCCAGTCTGTTTTCGTAAGCTCCAAGTCTTGAGCGTGCATCATTGATGTAATCCAATGCGCCCTTGATGGCATCTATGCCTGCGGTGGCACCGCCCACCAGCGGGCTGTTCTCATCCGCAGGATCGGAGTGCTTGCCGTCCACGGTGGAGAGATCCAGATCATCGATCCCCATACGGTAAAGGGAAATGGTGGGGATCTGTACTGCCAGCTCCTGCCCCTCGTTGGCGCCCACCTGTATCTTCATCGCACCTATACCGGTGATGTCCATATCCATGGTGCCTATGCCGGCGATAGCCGTTTTCTTATCCGCAAGTGTCTTTGCGTTCTTTATCACATCTTCGTCTATTCCGATGACCAGCTTGAAATCGCCGGGGCCGGTGAGCGTCACCTTATCTCCCTTTTCGTTGATATCAGCCTTGTAGCCGCTCTCCGAAGGCTTCTTAGGTGCTTCCACGGAAGGAATGGTAAAGGCATCCGCATCTGCGGGATCCTTTGCAAAAAGTTTCGAAAAATCAACCTTGTAATCCTTGCCGGCAGGCACATCCTGCGAATAGAAATCCACCTTTGCCTGCTCGGGCTTGCTGGTATAGGCCTTCATATCAAAGCTGCCGTCCAGAAGAGGCATGCCGTTGAACTCGGTATCCTTAGCGATACGCGTAAGCTCGCTCTTAAGCTGCTGTGCCTCCTGGTTGATCAGTTCACGGTCCTCATCCGTATATGTGCCGGTAGCGGACTGTACAGCCAGCTGGTTCATACGCTGCAGTATGGAGGACATCTCGGAGAGTGCGCCCTCTGCAGTGGATATAACGGAGATACCGTCATTTGAATTTCTCTTGGCTATATCAAGACCCTTGATCTGGGAATCCATACGATGAGCGATAGCCAGGCCCGCCGGGTTATCCTGGGCCCTGTTTACCTTAAGGCCTGAGGATAAGCGCTGAAGTGACTGGCTTAACAGACTGTCGTTCGCATTGAGCGACTTATTTGTGATAACGGCGGATGCGTTATAATTTATTCTCATATGATCTCCATTCCCGGGAATCTCCTTATCCCCGTATCTATCCGCCGTCCGTGGCTTTTTATTTATTTACGCCTCTCCCAGTGTCTTAAGAAAGATCTTTGCGCTGCGGTAGAGAGTGGCTGTATCAAAACCGTCAATATTATCATCGGCCTTTTGGCTGCGATTATTAAGGGTAAAGTGTGAAGAATATGCAAAATTAACGGCATATACGGATATACCGGCCTCCTCATAGCGCGCCCGCAGCGTATCCTCCAGTCCTGCCATGGCATCGCGCCCCTGCGCACTGTCGCTGTTCGCATATATATCAAGCCCCTGCTCCATCTGCGAAAACAGCGCGTGGACATTTCCGAAGAAAGTGCTCTCCATGGTGATCTCCACGCGGCCCCTCACGCCCTCTTCATGGCGTATCCTTACGCTCACCGCCGTCTGCTCTCCGTGCAGGCTCATGGGCACTTCGTAACTCTCTTCGTCAGAGAGTGCCCTGGCGGTCCCCAGCTGCCTCATGGCACTGCTTATCGCCTTAAGGTCGATCGTGCCCTCGGGATCCGTTGCTGCTCTTATCAGCGCATCCTGCGCCACATCGGCCATGTGCGAATATGCCTGCTGCGCATCATCCTTTGAATCGAACTTATCAAGTATCGCATCGCAGGCATCCTCAAGCGATGCCTCTACTATATCTTCTGTCAGATCCAGGGCAGAGCTGCTGCCGGATGATGCATCCTCACTCACCACGCGGCCGTCGGGCAGGGTATGCTGCCGTCCGCGGGCCATTCCTGCCGCGCTTTTGCTTATATCAAAAAGCTCTCCGCGTTTTTCACGCAGGCCCTTTATTCCCAGCAGTGCGTCCGCATCCGTTGCCAGGCCGCTCTGCAGAAGCTCACCGTATAATTCGAGCGGTACTGATGCCGCTTCGCTCATATCATTCTTAGTCGCCTTATACATTGCGGTCTCGATCTGCGATGCGATATCACGTCCCATACTGCCTTCCACGCCCTGAAGGCTGTCGTCCACGCTCACATCCATTCCGGCACTCTTCCTGCTTCGCACGGCGCTTAAGAGATTTTCGAAACTTATCTCACGGTCCTGCTCAAGCAGGCTTCCGATGGCAGCTCCGTCCCTGCTCTTTACCTGATTTAACATGCGGTATATGCCTATATAGCTTTCGCGCTCATCCGCGGTTATGCGGTTCTTCTGCTCCATCCTTACCAGGAATTCGCTGTAGCTCTCACCGCTCCCTGCAGTGCCGGTAAGATAGTTATCCAGCTCCTCCATGCTCATCTTAAGAGGGTTGCGGCCGTCACGTATCATCTGAAGTGTATTTTCGGGACTCATGCGCTCCATTATGCCGTCCACCATATCGCAGGCATCCTTTACCCGCTCTATGTTAGTCATGCTTATCTCCATACTGTTATATCCCAGTATGCGTGTGGCACGCAGGTTTTCCTCGGTGCTCTCGATATCGAGCTCTGCCAGCAGGCTCTCCGAATGCACAAAGGCTTTTTTGATATTATCGCCAAGGTCGGAGCGCACCTGCGTCTGCATGGTCTCGTAGCGTACAGACGCTGCTTCGTATTTAAGCTTAAGGGCACTGCCCGCTGCCGTAAAGTTCTCAAGCGACGTAAAAGTATCCGAGGCACTGTTTAAGATATCGCCCAGAAGCGATACCGGCATGCCGGGGATCTGACGGAAGCTGTCCATCGCCTGCGTAAAGATATCCGCTCTTTCCAGCGCCTGCTTGGGATCGGCTGTGTTGTATCGGCTGCAGAGCATATCCTGCTCCGCACTCTTAAGCTGCTCCACCAGATCTGAGAGTTCCAGCGTATCAACGTTCACGCCGGCCTTTAACATATGATAGCTAACCTGCACCGTCATGGACAGGCGCACCTCTTCGAGCTGCCTTCTGGCCGTTACACTCCTGGCTTCCATGCTTATCGATATGCTTATGCTCGCAGACGATACGCTGCAGCGCGAAAGATTCTTAAGATTAAGCGGCAGGTCTTTTTCCACTGCCCTGTCTACGGCCTGTGCAGGCATCTTCTCCACTGCTTCGCTAAGCTCTGCCGCTTCCTTTAACAGGGTCTTATCCCTGCTTATATCGTAATCCGCCGGATGCATGCCATCGGCTAATGCCATGGCAGCTTTATCGGCTGCATCCTTAACGCTCATAGGCAGCTTAAGGCTGTCAAGCTTCTTCATCAAAAGAAAGCTTTCTTCGGTAAGCGGCAGGCCTTCCTTTACCATCTCTCCGGCGATGGCGGTGTTTTCTTCATTTGCCTCTTCGCCGGCACGCTCTATCAGCTTCTGCATCTGCCCCTCAAGCTGCTTTAGTCCCGCCGTATCAGCCGCCGCCGTCTTTCCCACATATCCGCCGGTATTCACATACCCCTGCGCACCGCCCCGCGCGGCAGAACCGCTGTGGGCTGCCTTATAAAGAGCATCCGCAGTGGGCCTAAGGTCATTTTCCACCATATAGGCCTTAGCTCCCGCATCCAAGCCTTCGATGGATGTGAGCTGCTCTATGGTCTTAGCCGCCTCCTTTACGTTGCCTTCGTTAAGGTTCACGCCATAGCTTTCAAATGCGCGCGCTATCTCCTGCGCATAGGCTGCGCTGCCGGTTATGGCAGTGAGCTGCTCAGCGCTCAGATCATCGTTATATCCGGCTATCATCACTCCGCTCTTAGCCATGGTAGCCTTTATCTCATCAACGATATTTACGGTATCTTCGGGATCTAACTTTCCGGGATCAAAGCCCTCTTTCTGCATCTCTTTGTATGCTTCAGGGCTTAAGGTATTGGACATGAGTATCATCATATCGCGGTTATTCTTTGCATCGGCGGGGCTTCCCGCCTCTATCAGCTCTTCCACACCCTTTTTCTTATCACTTAAGATACCGGAAGTGCTGTTGCCTATATCAAGGCTGTAGCCGGGCATGTTCTTTGCCGCTTCCGCCTTTTTTGTATCGCTCAGCTCGCGCGGCTGCGCGGGAGCTGTTTTTATGGATTCGTCGGTGATATTGGCTAAACTGATGTTCATAGAAATAATCTCCTTCTATCAAGATCCCCAAGTAGGAAAGTTCGGCTTCGCTCAGGATGACAGCGTCACTTTAAAGCAAAAAGTCAGATGCAAAACACATCTGACTTTTATTTCGGCATAAATCATCCAAGTCTTTAATATGAGAATGAATAGACTGCAGCGCCGTAGGGCGGGAGGTTGAACTTGATCGCATACTGTCTGCCGTCGCATTCAAATTCCTGCGCCTTGATCTCTACAGGGAGTTCCGCTCCGCCTCCGGCAAAACGCTTCTCATCGGAGTTGAGCACCAGCTTGTACTTGCCCTTCTTTGGAACACCCACATAATAATCGTCAAGGGCGATAGGGGTCATGTTCAGAACGAATACCATATTGTTCTTTCCGTCCCTGCTCTTGCGGATAAAGCTGTAAGTACTGCGGTAGGAATCATTTGCGTTGATCCACTCAAAACCGTCCCAGGAATCATCCAGCTCGTAGAGGCAGCGGTTATCACGGTATACCTTGAGCAGTTCCTTCATATATTCCAGCATACCCTTGTTAAGCTCCTCTCCAAGAAGGAACCAGTCAAGCTCACGCTCTTCACTCCACTCACGCTCCTGCGCAAATTCCTGTCCCATAAAGAGCAGCTTCTTTCCGGCATGTCCGAACATGAATGCATAGCCCACACGCAGATTGGCATATTTATCCACCTTATAGCCGGGCATCTTATTTACCATCGAGCACTTAAGGTGTACCACCTCATCATGGGAAAGAGGCATGATATATTTCTCCGCGCAGTTATAGCTCATGGCGAAGGTCATCTTGTTATGGTTATCCTTGCGGAAATAAGGATCCAGTTTCATGTAATCGCAGAAGTCGTGCATCCAGCCCATGTTCCACTTAAAGGTGAAGCCCAGGCCGTCGTCCTCGGGACGCGCCGTAACCTTAGGCCATGCCGTGGACTCTTCGGCGATAGTCATCACGCCGTTGTTTAAGCCGCGGATAATGGAATTAAGGTGCTTAAAGAATTCGATGGCATCCAGGTTTTCATTACCGCCGTATTTATTGGCTACCCACTGCCCGTCGCGCTTGCCGTAATCCAGATACAGCATGGACGCCACGGCGTCGACACGCAGGCCGTCGATATGGAATTCCCTGATCCAGTACAGGGCATTGGCTATAAGGAAGTTCCTTATCTCGTTCTTTGCATAATTGAATATCTTGGTGCCCCAGTCGGGATGCTCTCCCAGACGTGTATCGGGATGCTCGTAGAGAGGCTCGCCGTCAAAATCCGCCAGGCCAAAGGCATCTCTGGGAAAGTGTGCGGGTACCCAGTCAAGTATGACGCCTATTCCCGCATTGTGAAGCTTATCGACAAGGTAGGCAAAATCCTCCGGGGTGCCGTAGCGCGACGTGGGTGCGTAATAGCCGGTCACCTGATAGCCCCAGGAACCGTCGAAGGGATGCTCTGCTATGCCCATAAGCTCAACATGTGTGAATTTAACTTCTTTAAGATAATCCACGATGCGGTCGGCGAATTCACGGTAATTATAAAAACCGTCCTTTGTTCCGTCCGGATGCTTCATCCACGAACCTATATGGCATTCGTAAATGGCTATTGGCTCCTGGAAATGATTGCTCTGCGCCCTGTCGGCAAGCCATTTGTCATCTGACCATCTGAGCTTTCTGATATCATAGATGACCGACGCCGTACCCGGTCTTAACTCCGCATAATTAGCATAAGGATCAGCCTTGTAGATCCCCTCACCGCTCCGGGTGGTGATAAAATACTTATACAGCTCTCCTTCTCCCACATCGGCGATGAAGCAGGTATATATACCGCCCTCACCTATACGCGTCATCTCGTGGGCGTTCACATCCCAGTTGTTAAAGGTGCCCACAACATGTACCGCCACGGCATGCGGAGCCCAGACAGCAAAAAAGACGCCCTTCTTTCCGTTCTTGGTACACGGATGAGCGCCCAGCTTCTTATAAATATCATAATGTGTGCCCTGTCCGAAAACATACTGATCCGCCTCCGATATGAAGACGGTCTCCTCCTGCAGGGCATGCACTGCCTTATCCTGCTTCTTTGATGCCATATCGTAACCCTCCATAGTCATAGTATAAAACCCCGGGGATCCACCCCAGGGTCTTATTTTACCACATCTGCCATTAAAAGGAAAGTCTTACTTGCCCAGGAAACCCTTTTCCCTGAGTATTATCATATCCTCGTAATCATAACGCTTGCCGCTTAAGATCTGGAAATATGCAGCCAGCTTCTTTCTCTTTGAATGCTCGATGGCATCGTCTACTATATCCTCCACCTCTTTGGTGGTAACGTTATGCTCGCCTATCTGCAGTTCACTGATACGCTGATGCAGTGCCAGAACGCCTCTTTCCTCATCTATCTTGTACTCAAGTGAGTAGGCGTATTTTTTTGCGTACTCTACCAGCGCATTATTGTTCATCGGCGCGATATCGATACGGGCATTGAAATACCCGGTTATCATGCCGTACTCCTCAAGCATCTTATCCATTTCCTTGCGCTTGTCTATCATGATCACAAAGAGCCCGTCGGTCATGGTCTCAAGGGTCTTGGCCATGGTTTCAAGGGTTTCCCTCTTCATCTCGGATGCGTGGTCGATCATCAATGCACCGTTAGCCAGCTGGTTGAGCATAAGAGGGATATCCCTGCGGTTCATCTTGTGTCCGCTTATCTTGGCTATACGCGAGGATACGAAGTTTGCATCTATCATCTGTATCTCTTTGATAAGATTCTTTCCCAGCTTTAACATGTTCTCTTCATTCTCACCGGTTATGATGGCATTGCCCACATACGAAGCCAGGCTCAGTTTCTCTATAACATCCAGAAGCTGTGTGCGCATCTTCTTTGAATAGAGGAAATCGGCAAAGAGCTTCTGCTCGTCGCTGCTTAAGCGGTTTTCCTGCTCGGGAGCGAACTCGTCGTTCATCTCATCAACAGTCTCGTGTCCCACACGGTCGGCATCCGCTTCAAGGGCTCCCGATATCTCCGCTATCTGCTCGGTGTTCATCGCATTGCCCCAGTTACCGTCTTCGGAGGTATCCTTAAGCTGCTCCACTATAGCGCTCAGATCGTCCGTATCATTTGCGGGCTTCTCGTCTTCGTCGTATTCGTCTGTATCCTCCGGAGCGTATTCGCCGTCTTCTGAATATTCTCCTTCTCCGGCGTATTCACCATCTTCGTAATATTCGCCGTCTTCGGCGTATTCGCCTTCTTCGTAATACTCTCCGTCTTCGTAGTATTCACCTTCTTCGTAATACTCTCCGTCTTCGTAGTATTCACCTTCTTCGTAATACTCTCCGTCTTCGTAGTATTCGCCGTCCTCGTAGTATTCACCGTCTCCGGCATATTCGCCCTCTTCGTAATACTCTCCGTCTTCGGCGTATCCGGCTTCATCCGCATACTCTGCTGCGTCACCTTCATCTCCATCCTGCGCAGCTGCCTCTTCCGGCGTATTGCCTGCATCCTGTACGGGTGTGGCTGCCTCTTCCGGCGTATCATGTGTTTCTGCAGGGCTTTCGGACGCAGTGCTCTCATCGCCTGCGTTCTCTGCTTCAGGGCTCTGCGTCTGTTCTGCCTGATAACCTGTGCCTTCCTGCGTATCTGCCGTATCGGAAGCCCCTTCATCTGCAGCATCCGAAGTGATCTCCTGGATATTGCCGAAGTCCCTGGTCTTTAACAGCTCGGCACTGCCGGCCACTGCAGCATCCACCAGTCCCACAGCGGCGCTCTTTTTATCCGCCTCCATGGCTTCTTCCACTTCGTCCCAGATGGAACGCCCGCTGACGGGAGTCCCCATTATATCAACTGCGGCTTTTTCGCCTTCCTCTAAAGCAGTTCCTTCTTCAGCTGCAGCTTCCGTTACTGCTGCCGCTTCCTCCTCGCCTATCTCTTCTATGCTGCGCAGCTCGATATCGTCAGCCTGGTACTTGTCTTCGAATATCTTCTGCTCACGCTCAAGCTCCTCTATCAGGCCGTTTCTGTTCTGCTCATCATAATCCCGGAATATGGGGCCGGTACGCTCTAAGAGATTGCGGTGAAGCTCCTCATCCTGCTTAGCGCGCTGGCGCCTCTTTGTCTTTTCCCACTCGGTGAGATAATCGTTTATGTGTATCTGTCCGGTGATCTGCTTTTCAACGGGATTGCTGGCCGGTACCGCCAGTCCCAGCTGTCCGTCGTCGCCCAGATAGAACATGTTATCCATACGGGGTCTGTCCACATGTACCGTGCGTCTTTCAACCTCGCCGGGAATATTGCGGACACGTTCCATACGCTCCTGTTCCTCTTCCAGCTGTACGGCGCGCGCCTTGCTTAAGACACTCTCGTATTCCGGATTGGTATTGGAAGGCAGGCTGTCTATAACGATATCATCGGTACGGTCTTCAAAGAACACTTCATCGTCATTCTGGGGCTTGGATGCCCTTAAGGCCGACATATCCACAGCATTAAAATACATGGTCTGGTCTTCAACGCCTTCGGGCTCGGATGCCAGTTCTCCCGGTACGGATTCGATGGGATCTACGTCCCCCGCTTCGGGATATCCGCCTTCGTTATATCCTGTTTCGGGATACTCTCCTTCGTATCCACCTTCGGGGTATTCTCCCTCGGGATACTCTCCTTCGTATTCTCCTTCGGGATATTCGCCTTCATATTCACCTTCAGGGTATTCGCCCTCGGGGTACTCTCCTTCGTATTCGCCTTCGGGGTATTCGCCCTCGGGATACTCTCCTTCGTATTCGCCTTCCGGGTATTCTCCCTCGGGATATTCTCCTTCGTATTCTCCCTCGGGGTACTCGCCTTCGGGATACCCGCCTTCATAGTCCTCTTCGGGATATCCGTCCTCACCCCGGGTCTGAACGGGCTCCGCACTGCTCACGCCTGCTGCCATCTGTCTTTCCATCTCACCGGTGGACATATAATCTTCTTCCATCATCGGCTTCATCCTGCCGGTGCTGCCCTTTAGCTTATCCTGCGGGGCTTCCACACCCATCAGCTCCCTCATGCTCTCTGCCAGGGCTTTCTGCAGGTTCATGGTATTGAACTTGCCCATGTCTATGGTCTTTACGTGGAAGTCCACGTCGCTCATATCGGGATTAAGCTCGGGATCGGCCTTCTCTGCCGTATACTCGTCACTCTCTACCGCCTCTATCTCATCGGCTATATCATCCCTGTGGTTGTATATCTCCTGCTGCTCGGGCTTAAGCTTTGCATGAAGCATCTTAAGCTCCAGGGTCTTGATGACAAAGGGGCCTTCCTTAAACCAGTTAAGCAGCTCATCGCAGGTCTCGACACATTTTGCTCCCAGCCCCATCCTGTGGTAGAGATATGCCAGCTGATAGACCCACTCTTCCCTGTAGTCCTTCCTGGTGAATTCCTCCAGCAGCTGGATCTGGTCCTCTATGGATGCTCCTGTAAGCTCCTGGAACTTGTACTGCAATATATATTTCCCGGGATCGTTGGGTGCCATCCTCTTATACAGGGCAAGGAATTCCATAGCCTTGACGTGGTTTCCGAGGATGATATACAGCTCACACAGATTGTAGACTATGTCCCTGTTCTTCGGATTGTGATCATAGGCTAAAAGCATCAGCTCAAGTGCATCCTCATAACGCCTGTTGAGCTGGTAGAGCTCGCTTATCTTCATAAGCATGCTGAAGCTTCTGACCTTGCGCCAGTCGATACGGTCCGCAATATCCGCCGCATCCTTAAACTGCGAATTGGCCGTAAGGGTCATTATCTCTTCCGAAAGCAACTTGTATTCCTGTTTATTCACTTCTCCCTCCAAACATACAAAAAAACCTTAATGGTCACATTTTTATGCGTAACTCTTTATGTAAACCACTACATCTTGTAGATTTTATCACAGCATTTGGGATAAGTAAAGAAAAAACCGCCGAAAGCCGACGGTTTTTATGGGACCTACAGGGCTCGAACCTGTGACCTTCCGCACGTGAAGCGGACGCACATCCCAGCTGTGCTAAGATCCCTTACACGGCAGGCGAAAACACCTGCCGCTTAAGCGGAGACGAAGGGATTCGAACCCTTGTGCCGGGGTAAACCGACAAACGCATTTCGAGTGCGCCTCGTTATGACCACTTCGATACGTCTCCAAATAAGCCACGCGTTATTATAAATGAAACCTTATAAAAAAGCAAGAGGGGGATCTGCCCCTCCTGCATCTTTATTTACATATCCTGGTAGAAAAGCATTTCATTGCCGTTATTGCTGCCATCGGACAATTCAATAAACAGCGGCGCAGTCTGTTCTGTCTGATCAACATATAAAGTCACGCTATACTGCTCCGACCCCTGATCCATAGTGATCACAGCGCTCTGATCACCGTCCATCTTCCAGGTAAAAGTACTCTCCACTCCGGCATCATGCAACGATCCGCTGCCATCCAGATAGAAATTTATCCACTTTCCGTTATCCCCGGTCTCGCCCGTTACATCATTGAGCACTTCAAATCCATGCCAGCCGGAGTATGTCAGAAGATTTTCATCAAATGTGGTCATGCTCAGATCATTCCTGTGATACTCTACCGGGTCACTGTTCCCATAATCCGGATAGCTGTACGGATCACCCCAGGTACAGTTCTTTACCGTAGTATCATCGCGGAACATGAAATTCTCAGTCTCCCTGTCACCGAAGGTACAGTCCTCAAAATACAGGCTGAGCCCGGGCGTTTCCGAGAAGAAACCTCCGCTCAGCGAATCGATGAGTTTGCAGTTATAGAATTTCCACTCTCCCCTGCTGTTGGTACAGCCCAAAGGGCCCTGGGAACATTCGCGTATCGTCACATCACTGCAGCGGAGGAAATCAGAACAATGATCAAGATTGATCCCGATAACGCCGCAGCCATACAGATCCATGTTATCAAGGATAACACCGTCACATGAGACCAGCTCTATCACGCTGCCCCAGCAGTCACCGCGGTCGGTATGCCCCATGGTCAGCCCCGAAAGCAAAAGCTTATCACAGGCATCAAAGGTCATGACTGCCGCATATCTGGGTTCGGCCACCAGTTCAGCATCGGCACAGTTATCACTCTCACCCCTGATGCTCAGGCCTTCAACATCCCTTATCACCAGTTCCACACCGTCATATACCTCACGGATCTCAGCATGATCGTGATGCTTGTTCCATAAAGCAGGATCGGTATCCCATACATCCTGTATATACTCACTTATATTATAGTCTCCGGGTTTAACAACGATCTTTGCATCAGGCTTGATCGCTTCGATAAGGTCTGCAACATTGTCAACGTACACAGTGTCGTTAGCGACCTGCGTGGGCGCGGGATCATTCCCTCCCGGAGTGTCCGGTCCGGTACTTTCCGGCTCTGTCGCCGGATCTACCGTCCCCCCGTATGTTCCGCGTCCGGAAGTTCCCGTCGTATCCTTTCCGTTACATCCCGCCAACAGGGCCGCCGACAGGAATACTCCAATAAAAAACGATAGTGTCTTCTTTTTCATAATTCTCCTCTTTCCTTTTTCTACAGCGGGTGTCCGCATTCACGGCAGAACTTCCCGCCTTCTATCTTTGCCCCGCACTCCGTACAGAATTTAGGGGCCGGCTTTTCTTTTTCCGTTCCCGGCGTATTTCCCATAGAACCTGTCATGGCGTTCACGGCTGCCACGCCCACCATGGCTCCCGCACTGTTTGCTGATGCATTGGTAAGTGCCTGCGCCTGTGCCCTTCCGATCGATGCTTTAAGCATCTCCGGATCTTTGTATACCGCAGTCTCCTGGATATCTTTTATCACGGCTTTGTCCTTCCCCGTGATCCTGAAGGATGTCAGACCAAAGGATACGAGCTCAACGCCTCTTAAGTCGTAGAGTTTTTTATTTATGATATCCTTTGCCCGCTCTGTTATCTCCGGGAGCATCCCCGCTATCTGCGAAGGCCTTGCCCCCACTCCCGTGATCTCTCCGAAGCCGGAAAGTATCGTCGCCCTTACCTCGGCACTCATTATCTTCAAAAGATACCCGGCCCTGTAAACACCCTCTATATTGCCTATCATCTGCTTATAAATGACCATGGGATTGGCCACACGATATGTATAATACCCGGATACCGCGATCGTTACATCCATATCCAGGCCGGTATTTTCATCCTTTATCCTAAAGGGTATATCATTTCCGCTGAAGTTTTCGCCGGGCATTTCCTTGGTATTAAAATAATATACCCTGTGCACCACTCCCGGCGTGTCACCGCCGAATGCAAAACGCCTGCCGAATTCTTTTCCAAAGCTTGAAAGCTTTGCCCCGCTGAAGACAGAAGCCGTATCCCCACTCACAAAAGTATGCGGTCCGGACTCCTTATACTCCGCAATGACCCTGCCGTTACTCACTACAGCAGCGTACTCACCGTCTGCGACTGCAATGATCGATCCGTCCGTCACTATATCGTTGCTGCCGTGATTATCCGAGCGCTCCGAAGTCTGCTTATAGGCCCGCATCATTATTATGTCTTCGGGGATCGCCGGACAATAAAAGTATTCCTTGTACTGGTCCTGTGCCATTGTGCTCGCCGAATTGATCGCTGCTTTTATTATTCCCATGGCCGCTCTCCTTTATGAGTTGAACTGCATACAGACTGCCTTTTTTCATTATGCATACTACCACAGCAGTATCAAAACTTCAAATCCGCATATCATGCATTTTATCGGGTTGAATTATATATCCGTATATCGCATAATCATAAGGTATTTTTATCGGAGGTATTAAGTGATGTATCTATTCTATTTTTTGCTTGGAACTGTTATCTTTTTCGGTGCGAAGGGCATGGGACGGCGTCAATGGAATGAGGATTATACTTCTTACTCTCAGACCAGGATACTGCTGGGGATACAGGCCTTGCTGATCCCCCTTCATCATATGGCGCAAAAGAGCTGCGCCCCCTGGCACGACCCCAGGTATATAGTGCACGGTCTCGACGTATTCGTCCCCGTAGGGCATCTCTTAGTCAGCGTGTTCTTTTTCTGCAGCGGCCTGGGACTTTATAAAAGCCTAAAAACAAAAAAAGACTATCTTAAAGGCTTTATCGGAAAGCGCATAGTCCCGCTCATAATAGCTTTTTATCTTTCGGAATTCATATATCTGGCAGTACGCCTGATCATGCATGAGAAAATGTCTGCATTAGATGTGATCTGGTATCTTTCCGGTCTTCATATGGCCAATATGAACTGCTGGTATCTGATAGCGATCATATTCTTCTACTTCTTCTTTTACCTGGCATTTAAGCTGTGCAAAAAAGAAGGTACTGCGATATTCTGGATGTTCTTTGCCTGCGTGGCATACGCCGTACTGGGCGCCTTCCTGGGCCATCCCGACGGCTGGTGGATGCGCGGCGAATGGTGGTATAACAGTATAATCCTCCTGCCTCTCGGTCTTGTATTTGCAAAGTACGAGGAAAAGATAACAGCTTTCTTTAAGAAGGCTTATCCCGTACTGCTGCCCGCCACGATCATAGGCACATTTGCCCTGTACTTTTTATCGGAATTTGTCCAGGCTGTATGGGGATATTACGGGGAATTCAGCCACGATCCGCTGAGGGTAGCGCACAGTCTGGGATGCTGCGCGGTGCAGTGGCTCTTATGTATCTTTTATACTTTAAGCTGGTTTCTCATATCGCTAAAGATACGCCTTGGAAACAGGCTGCTGGCTCTTCTTGGCAGCGTTACGCTCGAATTATATCTTATGCACGGCATGTTCGTGGAGATGTTCGGATATGATTTCCTGGAGATCGCACCCAGCCTGCATTATATAAAGAATGTCCCGTTATATATCGCTGTGGTATTTGCCTGCTCCGTACCGCTCACCTTTATCTATCATGTGGTATGGAAAAAGATCGTGAAAGCATTGGCAAAAAAAGGCTGATGCGGCTGTGCCTTATTTCCAGCTCAGGCGATGGAGCTCTCCCTCATCCTCAAGTCCCGGAAAGCCCAGCTGCCTTAGCGCTTCGAACAAAATGATATTTACCGAATTTGAAAGGTTTAACGATCGTATCGCCGGCAGCATGGGAATACGGATGCAGCGCTCTTCGTTTTCCACCAGTATCTCCTCGGGGATACCCGCACTCTCCTTGCCAAACATTATATAATCACCGTCGCGGTAATCGGCTTCACAGTAATTCTTATGCGCCTTGGTCGTGGCCATAAATATCCTGGCATCCGGATTCCTCTCAAGGAAGTCCGCATAATTGATATAGCGCGTATAATCAAGCTGCGGCCAGTAATCCATGCCCGCACGCTTAAGCGCATATTCCGTCAGCTTAAAACCTAACGGCTCAATAAGATGAAGCCGCGTCCCCGTGGCAACGCAGCTTCTTCCGATGTTTCCCGTATTTGCCGGTATCTCCGGCTCATGCAATACTATATTAAGCGCCATCTTATCAACTCTCTATCACTCCTATATAAGGGAGATTCCTGTATTTCTGGGCATAATCAAGACCGTAGCCCACTATGAACTCGTCCGGCACTTCAAAGCCGGTATAATCAACATGTACATTATGCGTCCTGCGCGAAGGCTTATCCAGCAGCGTACACAGCGTCAGACTGTAGGGCTCGCGCGTCTTCAAAAGATCCATGAGATACGAAAGGGTACGTCCGCTGTCGATGATATCTTCTATGACCATAACGTTCTTGCCCATTATGCTCTCGTCCAGATCCTTTACTATCTTTACGATACCGCTGGAATCCTTGGCATTGCCGTAACTGGATACCGACATGAAATCAATGGTCACAGGGACCGTTATGCGCTTTGCCAGCTCACAAGTAAAGAACACACCGCCCTTTAAGACGCTTATAAGATGCAGCTTCTTACCGGAAAAATCTTTGCTGATCTGTGCCCCCAGCTCTCTTATCCTTTTATCAAGCTCCTCTTCACTTATAAGAACTTTGATCTCATCCATTGTAACACCCCCCTGCTGCCGTTTTTTTTGCATTCATCTAAGTATAGCACAGATACCGCCTGCTATCAATTGTTCACTCCTTCTCTTTTGTCCCGTTTCCGGCGTCTTCCTCTTCATTCTCAGCGGTCTGCTCATCCGGGGCAGACTCTTCATCTGTGCCGGGTCCCTCCTCCTCTTCTTCGGGAACGATGCTGTAATTATTCTTTGCATTCCAGAGTATCCATTCATCATAGCCTGCGTCATATACGCCCTGTATCTGGCTCTGCACCTCTTCTGCTCCGTAGGAGATATGCCCCTTTACCCAGGTCGCGGTAAAGTCCTGCAGCCAGGGTCTTACCACGGCGCGTTTATCATCTTCTATGGATGAGAGTTCCTGCGCAGACAGCCCCAAAGCCGCCTTTACCGTATCGTAAGGCTTGGCATCGGGCACATCCAGTCCGAATACACCGTTACCGTAATGCGAAGGATATATCATCGGGCAGAGCGCATCTACGGTAGATGCCAGTTCCGCATAATCCTGCCCCACCTTTCCCACATCCGTGGGATTACCTATCACCGTTCCGAAAAGGTCGGCTGTGAGCGGGACATTTTTCTCATGCAGCCGCTCTGCCGCGTAAGTCAGAAAGGAGCAGATGTAATCATGCTTGTTTTCTTCGGTGACTTCCACCTTGTAATCTGCCTTTTCCGTACCGTTGCCCACAGGGAAGCGCACATAATCGAACTGGATCTCGTCAAAGCCCAGATCCGCACAGTAGAGCGCTATATCGGTGATGTACTCCCATACTTCCTCGCTGCAGGGGTTGACCCATGCCAGATTATTGGAATCGGTAATGGGCTTACCGTCGGTGTCGATCAGTGCCAGATCATCCCTGGCCGCTGCCAGCATCGGATCCTTAAAACATACTATCCTGGCGATGGTATATATCTCATGCTCTTTGAGCTCTGCCATCAGTGCTTCGATGTCCCTGATGTAGCGCACGCAATTGCCCATCACGGCCGGCTGCTCATCCTCAGGCATTTTAAAGGTTATCTCGCCGCCGTCATTCTTTATATCGATGACCATGGCATTAAGCTCTGTCTTATCGAGCAGTTCGATAAGACCGGGCATACGCTCGCTTCCTGCCACGGGTCCCGTGACATATATCCCTTTTACGGGTGTATGATCCTCTTTCCAGGCCTTTAAGCTGAATCCTTCAGGTTCCGGCTCAGGCGTGGGTGTAGCCTCTGCGGTAATGGGCGTGGGCACATCATCCGATACACTCCCGGCTGCCATATCGGCGCTGACGCTCTCCTCCTGTGTATAGCGCTGCCTGATGAGCGGAAGTCCGAAAGTAATGAATGCAAAAACAAGGCCGGCTAAAACAGCCAGGCCCGCAATTATGCCAAGTGCGATAAAAAGCCCTTTATATTTTCCATATTTTCTGCGTCGCTGCTGTCGCAGCCACTCTTTTCTCGTAGTCATAGCAATTTACATAATATCAGAAATATGGTCAACCCACAAGAAGAAACTTGCTTTATGTAGCGTATCTTTGCCATCTGTGGTATAATCCTGCTTATGAATGCTGCAGTTATAGGAGCCAGCTCCGAATCAATATACGCGATCAAAAAAGCACAGGAAGCCGGCCTTTATGTGGTGGCTTTAGACGGCAATGAAAACGCCCCCGGGCTTAAGGCAGCCGACGAATCCTATGTGACCGACATAAGAGATAATGAGGCTGTTGCGTCCGTACTCGACCGCATAAAGCCGGATATGATACTGCCCGTCCCTATCGGGCGCTATCTGATAACCACAGGAGCGATGAACGACCGCTACGGACTTAAAGGCGTAAGCTACACATCGGCAGATCTGTGCACCGACAAATATGCCTTTCATAAGGCACTGGCAGATAAGGGCTTAAGGAATATAAACCTTTACCTGCTCAAGGCCGGAGATACCTCATTTGACGTCTCAGATAAGGCTTTCCCGCTGGTGGCAAAACCCCGCTACGGCTCGGGAAGCCGCGGCGTTGAGATATTTTCCGATGCCGCCTCTTTTAAGGACGGCTTTATGGCACACGCCCCTTACGATGAGGACTATGTAATAGAAAGCTGCGTCCCCGGCGATGAATACGGTGTGGACGGGATCTTCTTAAACGGGCGCTTCCGTCTGATACTCCTTCGCAAAAAGGATATCACTCCGCCGCCCTACCGCCAGTGCGTAGCCTATTATTCGGTACCCGAAGCCGGCGCTTTTAAAGAACATACCGTTACGATGCTGCAGTCCGCAGGTGAAGCCCTCGGCTTAAAAGACTGCGTGATGCATGCCGATATCATAAGGGCCTCCGGCGATGAGCCTTTCATCATAGAGCTGTCTCCAAGGCCTTCGGGACATAACCTGCATAATCTGTTTACTCCCCTGGCAAGCGGTGAAGATGAAGTGGCCTGCTTTATAAAATACTCTATGGGCGCCGGCTACCGCTCTGCCGGACCGGTCACGGTCCCCATGGCTATAGCCTACTTTGACATGGAAGGTAAGGTCATATCGGTTCCTTCCGAAGAAATGCTCAGATCAAAGTATCCTCTGTTAAGCTACTGCTGCAATATCAAAACCGGCGATGAGCTTTGCGGAGTAACGGACGGCCATTCACTGATGGGACGTGGCTATTACATCCTTAAGGCACCTGACAGGGATGAACTGGTAAGATACACTAAGGCTTTAAAGGCCGAATTTGAGGTGGCACGATGAAAAGCCTGGCAATAATAACGGCCCGCGGGGGCAGCAAACGCATCCCGCGCAAGAACATAAAAGAATTCTGCGGCAGACCGATAATAATCTACTCGATCGAAGCAGCCTTAAAAAGCGGCGCTTTCGATGAAGTAATGGTATCGACCGATGATAAGGAGATAGCCCGTATCGCTGCAGATGCAGGTGCATCCGTTCCCTTTTTCAGATCGGAAGATACTTCTAACGACCATGCCGGTACGGACGCTGTTATAGCAGAAGTCCTCTCCTGCTATCGTGAAAGCGACATCACATTCGACCGCTTCTGCTGCATATACCCCACCGCGCCTTTTATAACTCCGGCGCGTCTTAAGGAAGCGATGGATATGCTTAACGCACATGAATCCGTCTGCCCGGTATGTCAGTTCTCATATCCGCCGCAGCGCGGCTTCATCATCGAAAACGATGTACTTGTGCGCGCGCATCCCGAATATGCCTTTACGCGTTCGCAGGATCTTAAGAAGCTGTATCATGACGCAGGGCAGTTCTATGCATGCCGAACGGACGCTTTTCTCCGTGAAAACTGCACGGACACCGACGATATGATACCTCTCATATTTAACGACGATGAAGTACAGGATATCGATACTTTCGAAGACTGGCGCATAGCGGAACGCAAATATCTTTCCCTGCGCGACAGATCACTTAATAAGGATACCGTGATCTTTGACGATCATGCATTAAAGACGCCTTATTACCGTGTGGACGAAAGCGCCCTTGATAAGGATATAAAGCTGCTTAAGGATTCCCTGGATACGGCCTGGAGCAATAACATACGCTCCTATTCAGTAAAGACCAACGCCCTTCCCTGGCTGTTATGCAAGTTAAGGGACAACGGCTTCTACGCCGAAGTGGTCTCCGCGGAAGAATATGAGCTTGCCATGAAGCTTGGCTTTGACGCTGCCAAAGTGATATATAACGGTCCCATCAAGGACAGGGATGTATTTGAAAAAGTACTCCGTGACGGCGGCATAGTAAATATCGATTCATCCGATGAGGAAAAATGGCTTAAAGAACTGTCCGATAAATTACCCTCTGTCAATATCGGCATAAGGGTAAACTACGATCTCTCAAGTCTGGTACCGGATGAAGTGCTTGCGGATGATGAGGGCAGCCGTTTCGGTTACTGCTATGAAAACGGTGAGCTTAAGAGGGTGATAAGCGCATTAAAGGATCTTAAAAATGTTAACATCGCAGGGCTTCATCTGCACTCTTCAACCAGGTCACGCTCCGTAAATGCATACAGGGCGCTGGCTAAGACAGCCGTTCTTATAGCAGATGAATTTAAACTTAACTTAAGCTATGTCGATATGGGCGGCGGTTATTACGGCGGACTTAAAGACAAGCCCGATTACTCCGATTATATGCCCGCTATCGCCGGGGAATTAAAGAAAGGCTTTGATCCCGCAAAGACCGCCCTGATAGTCGAGCCCGGAGTATCGCTTATATCATCGGCCTTTGACTTTGTAAGTTCGGTACTGGATGTAAAGTCCATACGTGATAATAACTACATAGTCACCGACGGCAGCCGTCTGTATCTTAATCCGCAGATAACACGCAGATGGTATCCGCACCGCCTGGAGTATTCGGATGACGGACGTGCCGTTATCAACACGCAGACCATATGCGGTCACAGCTGTATGGAATATGACAGACTTTTTACAATAGAAAACGAAAAAGAACTAAGACCGGGAGACCGTGTGGTATACACCAATGCAGGCGGTTACACTTTATGCTTGTCACCGCTGTTTATAAGGTATTTCCCGGCAGTATATATAAAGAAAAACGACGGCAGTCTCTTTACTGCCAGAAGGCCCTGGACTAATGAAGATTACCTTCAGGGCTACGGAGTGGAATAATGGAAACAGAGAAATTTATGGGACAGATACAGATCGGTTCCCATCAGATAGGAAAAGGGCATCCCGTATATATAGTAGCGGAAATGAGCGCAAACCACCTGCAGGATTATGACAGGGCAGTGCGTATCCTGCATGCCGCAAAAGAAGCAGGTGCCGATGCGATAAAGCTGCAGACATATACTGCAGATACCATAACCATTGAGAGTGATAAACCGTACTTTCAGATAAGCGGCGGTACCATATGGGACGGTACCACACTGCATAAGCTTTACCGCGAAGCATATACTCCATGGGACTGGCAGCCTAAGCTGTGTGAGGAAGCTAAAGCGCTTGGGCTTGACTGCTTCTCATCTCCTTTCGATCCTACTGCCGTAGACTTTATGGAAGAGATGAACATGCCGGCGTATAAGATAGCTTCTTACGAGATAACAGACATCCCTCTGATACGCCTGTGTGCCGCAACCGGGAAACCGGTTATAATAGCAACCGGCGTAGCGCGCAGCGAAGACATAGACGCGGCACTTTCGGCATGCCGCGCGGAAGGTAATGAACAGGTGATACTCTTAAAATGTGTTTCTGCATATCCCACACCTTATGAAGATATCAACCTGCGCATGATACCCACACTGGGTGAGACCTATAAATGCCTTACCGGTCTTTCCGACCACTCAATGGGAAGTACCGTCCCCGTAGGCGCCGTGGCCCTGGGTGCATGCATGATCGAAAAGCACCTTACTCTCTCACGCGCAGATGGCGGTCCTGACGGAGCATTCTCGATGGAGCCGGCGGAATTCGCCGAGATGGTAAGAAATGTACGCATAATGGAAAAAGCACTGGGCAGCAGCGAGTATGCGCTCACCCCTGTGCAGGAGACCGAGCGCGAAGGTGCCAGATCGTTGTTTATAGTAGCCGATATCAAAAAGGGCGAAGAACTGACAAGTCAAAACATACGCTCCATCCGTCCCGGTAACGGACTGCCTCCCGCAGAGATAGCAACCGTCCTGGGCAGGCATGCCGTTAAGGATCTGGAGCGCGGTGAACCATTAAGAAAAGGAGATTTTGAATAATGAAAAATATCCTGATCAAAGCAGACGGAAACAAAGACATAGCAAGCGGCCACATACGCAGATGCTTAAGCATCGCCGAAGCCTTAAAAAAGCGCGGCGCCGTGGTATCGTTCTGGTTCACCGACAGGGAAAGTCCCGCGATACTAAAGCAGTTTTCAGGCAGCGAAAACGCCTTCTCCTATATCATGGACGCGCCTTCGGATAAATACGAGTTACTTTTATTGGACTCGTATTCGATCGAAGAAAAAGACTTTCCTGCCTTCAGGAACTACGCCGAAAAAACCGCTTATATCGATGATCTGTGCAGGTTTGATCCCGATACGGATCTGATAATAAACTATGATCCCGCACCGCCCACAGGGCTGTATCATCATGCAGCCACAAAGCTTTTAGGTACACAGTATGCACCTCTGCGCGAGCAGTTTGCAGGCTGCAGCTTTATGACAAGGCCTTCCGCCAACAGGATATTCATATCCACCGGCGGGACCGATCCTTATCATATAATAGAAAAACTCTTAAAGGAATTTTATACAGATAAACATCTGACAGCTTTATCCATACTTCACTGCGATGTGGTGATGGGTGCTTTATATGATGAAAAATACAAGACTGCCCTTAAGCTGCTGGCAAGACGCTACCCCGGTATCGCACTCAACGAAGGGGTAACGGATATGGCAGCACTGATGGGAAGCTGCGATATAGCTATCACCGCAGGCGGCACCACTCTCTACGAACTGTGTGCTACAGGCGTGCCCACGATCGCCTTCACAATGGCTGATAACCAGGTTGAATTTACAAAGAGTTTTCACGATCGTGAAGCTATATGCTATGTGGGCGATGCCAGAAAAGACACTGCACTGGCCAGGAATCTTGCCGCACGCTTATTCTCCATCCTGCCCGATACTGCAAAGCGCAGCCGCTTAAGCGCCAACGCACGCAGCCTGGTAGACGGCAGAGGATCCGAACGTATTGCAGATGCTATCTTAAAACTGTAGTGATACTGTGGAGTCATTCTCCCGCGGAATCAACGGAATAGAAATCTCTGACATTCACCCCTGCTCCACATATCCATCCACATCAAAGCGGTATTCCGTACCACCTATAGTTTGAATAGCGTCTCTCATATATGAACCATCGGATTTTCTGTATCTTATACCATTATTGTCGATCCTCCAGCCTTCTGGGCTTACACCGTTATAAACCGACGGAGGGCTGTATTTGGATCGCACCTCATTATCCTGGAAATGCCACCATTCGCTGGCTATACCTGCAAAGCCTTCTCCATACATGTAGCTTTGAAGCAGCTTGGCCTCTCCGTTATTGGACGACTGGATAGAATGATAGCTCAGATCGTGCATATGACTCTGCATGGGAAGCTCCTCCGCGTTATCTCTTCTCTCCAGTGTCAGATCCAACGCCAGGCCAAGATTATGCATCGACCCGCTTCTGGCCAGAAAATAATCAAGCCCGTATCCGGCGCTTGTCATAAGCTGTCGATAAGTCAGGCCTGCCCCGGGGGTCGACTCCCCTTCAGGATCATTATTTTCTTCCCCTGTTTCCCCCTCATCCATGACATCCGTTTCTGCCGGAATATCCTCATCCGGCAGCGGCACATCATAACCTATATAAGCATCGTCTTCATAGTTAAGACTTAAGTACTCAGGAAGAGTCAGCCTCTGCATCAGTTCTGCGGGGGCCTCCGTATCCAGCATTGTTTCCGTAGTATCATAAATAAATCTGGTAGCCACATACGGTCTGAAGCTGTCATATATCCTTAACCTGTACCCGTCCGCGAGCGTTTTTTCCGCGGCCCTTGAAAGGCGCTGTGCAACAGGATACAGAAGCGGCACCAGAAACGTCCCATCATCCAATAATACCTTTTCATATCCCGGTATCACCGTTCCGCTGATCCCGTATATCTCATGATCATGCGCCATATACAAAGAAAAATAACTGTTTGTAATATCATATGTACACATCCCACCCAGATAATCGGCAAGATCTATCATGCAATATGTACTGTCTAAATATACATCCCCTTCCGGAGTATATACTCTGAAAAAACCTTTCTCCTCACCGGTCACGCAATACGATTCCCCTACATGAGCATGATCTGTTATCATGGTCATATCTGTACCTGTATAAAGCGGAAGATCCTTTACCGGCCAGACCGTCGCATATATAGGTGAATACGAAGTTTCAATGATCACCTCGGCGCTGGACCAGGGAGTATTGCCTTCATTTATGGAAGTCACACGGTAACGTACTTCCTTCCCTGATGGCAGATTTTCTGTTTCATATATCCGGTCATCGTCTGTTCCGTACTCCGCAACCGTATCCCAGATAAAACTGTCCTCATCCCGCCTTTGCACTCTGTAGCCCTTCCCTGCAGTTTCAGTAAAACTGATCCTGTATCTGTTGTTTCCCAAAGGCACAGCCTCTGCCGTAAGCGCATTGCTAAGCAGATCATTTCTGACTATAGTGATCGTATCTGTCATATCTTCCCATATCCTGACGTTTCCATCTACACGCTCGGCCATGAGAACAAATTTCATTTCTTCACCATTTTCAGGCAAAGGGAAATCCCTGTCTTCGCCAAAGCCAACCACCATCTCTCCGTATCCGCTCCCATTCTTATCATTTGCGGTATACTGCAGAGAAGAAACTTCCTTAAGCTCTCCGGTATCCATCTGACGGTAGAGATGATAAATATCACTTCCGCCGCCTGCACAACCGACTGTCATATTTTTTCGTTCCGCATCGACACGCCATTCCGGAAAATACCGGTCTGCCTCTCGCAGATGAAGTATTATATCAAGCACAGAACCCTTTACGGTATTTCCTTTAAAACCCAGAAGCCGATATTCTTTACAGGGGGTAATGCTGAGACATATATTTGAATTCTCAGGCAGATCGGAGGGCAGCACACATTGATCATCTTCGGATACTGCCGAAAATACAGCCTGACCATCCGGTGAATCTCTGTGAATATCTATCAGGTATTTATTCGCGGATTCAGCCCCCGTCCATGATAGATGCCAGCCATCATCCCATTTACGCAGAAACACGGTATGATCGTCTGATATCGACGGAACAGCCGGCCACACATAACCACTCCTGATCAGAATTATGATAATAATAAATATCAGGATACTGCTTATAAGAATACCTATCCTTAACAGCCTTATCTTCTGCCATCGCTTAAGCTTTCTTCTTTCAGTCATAACACTCTCCTGACAAACGGTATGCGTCTTAATAAAGCGGTAATAAGTATAGCCATCGCATAACATCCGGCCCATATAAATACAAAAGCTGCCCATCCCACATCATATGGATTCAATCCGGAATACTTCAAAATAAGCCTTAACGGTATCATATGAATAAGGTAGAGTCCGAAGCCGGCTGTATCCTGTATACTCACAACCGTTCTCAGACCATCAGATAATTTACAATCCCATAGCACGGAGAAAAGACCTAAAGCCTCTAAAACAACCGCAGGTGATGCATAGCTGGAAAGTACCGATTCTATTCCGCTCATTGGAAGCTTCCAGCTCATAATCATAAGAAAAAGACTAAGCAGGTTCCCTAATATAAACAGTAGCATTCCCCATTCTTTAGGAATCTTTAATTTGCCGCTGCTTATACCATATCCCGCAAAAAAGTATAGAGTATAAACGGCGGGAATCTGTATACCAAAAGCAATCTTTGAAACTGTGCTCTCGATTGCCGGTATCAGTGATAAAAAAAACATACCGGTCACAAATAGATAATCATACATTTTTTCATCGGCTGCTGCCGCTATCATCCTGTATGCCGGTAATAAAAGATACAGTCCTATCAGAATATACAAATACCAGAGATGCGACCAGCTACTGTTGGAAATAAACTTATAAATAGATTCCACAATGATTATAACAGTAAATTTTTCTTTATTCATCACCATATCAAACAATCTGAATATGAAAATAAATACTGCCAGCGCAATAACTACCCTGAATACATAATTACCATATATCTTCCTTATACTCATCTCCCTAAGCGGATCAAGAAGAAGGGCTCCGGAAACCATAATAAAAACAGGCACAGCCCACATCAGCGAATATACTACCGCCATGGAGAGACGTTCCTGTGCCAGTGTCAGATCATCGTGCCATAGGAGTTCCGAGATATTCATGGTATGCAGCAGAACTATCGCAAGTCCGCCCAATACTCTTAGTAACGCTGCTCCTTCTATATGTTTCTTATTTTCACCAGACAAGTCCCTTATCTCCTATACACCCCTGATTCTCTTCATTTGCTTTTTTCTTCACAAAAGGCGTTGGTGTTGGCGTAGCTTCTATAGTTACACCGGATTCTGCTTCTTCTGCCTCAACGACAGAACTATCCACCTTTATCTGCACGGTATCGGCTGCTTTTACAGTATCCCATGGTGCAACAAGACATATCCACAGAACCATACTTGCCGCTATCAGGCTCAGAACAGTATACGTTGCCAGTTCGGTTTTATTACCTTTACCCATCTCTCCCTCCTTTTATTCAATCCGCCATAGGAGAATACTGTGTGTATCTCCATGTACCGGGAGTACCATACCCGATCATAAATCCATTTTTTTTGGTCGCATAATGAAACTCCGGATCAAATACATAGGTGACGCCGTTTATATCCACTTCTGTCCATGAATGAGGCGTAAGGCCTCCCCTCGCTGCCGGAACCTGTCCATACATCTGTCTGCAGGGATACCCCAATAATCTGGCCATCTCACAAAAAGTAGCAGCAAACACAAAACAGTTTCCCTTATGATTACTGAATCCGAACTCTGCAAACCATCTTGTACCCGGCGATCCGTTCTCAGGCATATCCGGCTTACCGTGTCCGTAATACGAAAGAGTATTGACTGACCAGTAATATGCCGCTTTCAGATCCCACCCAACCGAATCAAGAACTCCTGCCGCAGTGGGATATATAGATCTATCTATGGGATTTAATACATCCGGTATATATGACGGCACCGTATTTACAGTCGATACCGCAGCAACAGCTACAGGTCTTTGTTTGGGATCAGCCGTAGCATAAAACCTGATATCATCGCTGTAACACTCTGCCCTGTTTTCAGATACCAGTTCAAATACCGTATCTGATACCTTCGCATCAGGCAAAATGGCATGAATACCATCTATTACCGCAGGTTGAGAAGTTGAATTATACCAGACAGTCGTTTCATAATTCTCCTTCCAGTAATCATCATACAGCTCAGCTTTTATCCAGCCTGCTACAGGCATATCATGTTCAAAATATTTATCAAGCCCTTCCGGATAATCACTTTCTTTTGCAGCCGCCAGAAACCCGTTATTATATGTCTGCTCCATCTCAAAGCAGCAATCATTACCCGATACAATCGCAATAACACTGCTTTTTCCGTCTATGATGCCGCCTGACACGATAAAGTTTTCGCTGACCGTAACATCAAGCTTATCAACAACTTTTCCTTTATCATTCATCACATACAGCTTATCTTTACCCGTATATGTTCCTTCTCCCTGCGGAATATCATCAACGAAATTCAGGCTATAGCAGGAAAGTCCCTTCTCATCATCATAATATATCCATTGCGCTTCCCCGTCTTTTTTACCATTTTTTATCGTACCGGAATAGATATATGCCCTTCCGTCTACATTATATAAAGCAATACCTGTTCCGGAGACATCTGCATCACTTATGATACCGTCGTCAAAAACATGCTCCAATATGCTCTGCGTATACCTTCTGAAACGCACATTCGTCAGGACTTCCACTAATTCATCATATTTATTATCCGCAAGGAGCCCGGAAATATCCCTCATATAATTCTGAAGTACCCAGTCATTTGCTTTTGCTTCAGCTATATCGCCCCTCCTTTCCTTCAGGACATCATAACCAAATGCTTTATCACATATCCCGGCAGCATTTATGGCATCCATGTAGCGCTGCCCTTTGATGCATTCTGTTATCTCATTTTCCGTCACCTTAAGCAGTTCATTTTTGACCTCTTCATCATTAGGAAAGCATTTAAGCGCTTCACAAAGAACAGCTATAGAGCCTTCGTAATCCTGTTCTGAAAACATACTCTCTGCACTAGCGATAAAGAGATTTTTATGCAGTATATCCAGACCATTATCACTGTATTTATCTGCTATACTCTCCATATAATCCAGTGCAGCCTGTTGATCGTTTTTCCCGAGTATTGCTTTAAGCGTGTTATAATCGTCCTTCTGCTCAATATAATTGATAATACTCTGCATATCAAAAACATCCGAAGTAAAAGCTCCCGTTTCAGTCCATTGCCCGAAATAGTTTTTAAGGCCTTCATAATCCTTATTCAGATATGAAAGCTGCATGAGTTCTTCAATTGATTCAGTATTCCCTTCCAGAGCTGCCTGCTTAAGAAAATCCACACTATTTAAAGCAGCATCCGTATCATTCATATTCAGGCATTCATTAACATGGCTGATCTCTCGTTTGACTGCTGCCTGAGGTGAAGAGTACATCAGTACAGCCACAAGCAGCAATATCCCGGTCAAAGTTACAGAGATCAGTCCGGTCAGCAATATGGGTTTTTCCTTAAGCTGCTTCATCTCATTTATCTCCATATAAGCCAATGCTTTCTCCGGTATCAACAGAACATGATGTTATAAGCGCCTGTGCCTTATCATCCACATGCTCAACAATAAGCATACCATCCAATATACAGAAGCCCCTCACTCCATCATATGTGCTGCCGTATCGTTTACTTTCCGACATATCAAACACAGTGAGCATATCCCCTGCAAGCCTGTCAATATACCAGAGTCTGCCTTCATATACAAACGGAGCAGAATGAATACCTTTTAATCGTATAAAACTGCTTCCCGCATTGTTGGCCGAAGCCGTGCTGTCTTCCATAATATCTATCACACCGTATCCCTGATCATATGTGACATAATAAAGCCTACCTTTTTCGTATCCTAAAGCATCATATTCTCCATACTCCGTGAGATTCTTTTTTTCATCACCGTCTGCATCCATGCTGCATACAACAGTTTTATCACTACTGCTGTCATATAGGATTGCAATCACCTGACCTTCCGCTATCAGAAAATGAGCACATTCCGCATTGGAAATATCAATCTCATTTCTACCGTTAATATCCAGGCGGCATAAATGCCTGTCATTCCCCCGTATATAATATAGCCTGTCATTCATTTGCTGAAGTTTATGATAATCGCCCGCTCTTAATAATCTGAGATCCGAACCATCAGTGCCTATGTTGTAGATCCCCTGCGACATTCCGTTGCATGCTCCCGAAGTAGTAAAACTGATTCTGTCGTTCATTACATTTATATCCCGCACCGGCAGATCAGCAAGGACGCTTCTTGTAGGGAAATAATTCTTTCTTACCCTGATAAGCCTGTATCCGTCAGAAGGATCCGCCAGGTAATACCAGTTATCATCAGCACAAACAGCGATATCCATGGCACTGATCTCCGGGAGATTCCCGTACTCATATTTCTTCGATACAGCTTCCTGAGGAAGCTGAGTATTATCGGGTACGGTAATCTTCGGCAATTCCGGCAGGGTAGTATCATAAACCTCATACCATTTAGCTCCCTTATACTCAACGTTGATATCTGTCTTTGCCGCAATAATGTACGCGGTAATTCCCATAAAGATAAAGCTGATGATGACAAGCACTATGCCGATGCGGTTTGCATATTTATCATTTGTGATCGTTTCCAGTATACGTTTCATGATCCTGTATATTTCTCTTTTCGCTGATAGCACTTATTGCACTGTTACATTTATGGTTATTGTTTTACCGTTTATCTTACATGTAAGCTTCGCTTTTCCGGACTTGTTTGCGTGTATGGTCCCATCCACATCAACATATGCTGTTTCGCCCTTACTGCTCTTGAAGATTACCGGCTGGTCGATGGATGCAAACTCAATCGTACTACTTACTCAGTAGTAAAATCTTGTGATAAATAAACGGTTAAGGTTTCCTGTGAGCCATCTTCATAGAGCACTGTTATACTTAACTCTTCATCCTTTGCAGTAACATCATGTGGAATATTAAAATAATTCGTGCATATTTTAAATTCATTTCCCCAACTATCAGGAAATAAATATGCCGAAACTATTTTTTCCGATTCTTTAATGTCCCACTTAATATAGGGTTTTGGTATATATATTACGAAAGCACAATTATCTTCTTCCAAAGTATACTTCTCTCCACTATCCAAAACTCTGCAGGGTATATCCTTTGAATTCCACTCTTTAAAAACGACACATCTCATATGATCAAATTCTGCCATACGAAACTCTTCCCAAAAAGGATTATGATATTTCTCCTGCAATTCAGGATCTAAATAAAATTCAAAATGCATTCCATCTATCAAATATGGATTTTTAGGTATTTCAGTCGGTATAGATTCTTTAGCTACTTCTATGTCATCATCAACCAACTTCTCCTCTTCTGCTGCAGAAATAACAGTTTTCGTCGACTTTTCTTCCGGCAACTCCGTAGTCTGCGTGTCTGATACGGTATCTTCTCTTTGGCACGCAGGAAGAAGTGATAGTATAATGAATACAATTAACATCTTGAAGAATATGTCTTTTCCTTTCATGATATAATCTCCTTTCATGATATAATCTCCGCTTTGTAATACTTAATACTGTGCATTAAAAAAGCATTGCCCCTTATAACCCCTTCCTACAAACGAACCGCCAGCCCCTACAGTGATTGACTCATAAGCAGAAAGGGTAAGGATTACCGTCATATAGCCTGCCAGAAACCTTTGATATTTTCTTCTCATTTAGATTATCCTCCTTGAAATGTTATGTTTAATCATTTACTGGTATATCAGATAGAAATAATTATTTTACTAACACACTTAATACTACTGATTTTCCATTAACTTTGGCGTTCAGTTTTGCTTTCCCGGACTTATTTGCTACTATAACTCCTTCATCAAAATACGCTACCTCTCCATTATTACTCTTAAAAACTACATCCTGATCTACATATTTGAATCCGATAGGAATATTCTCTCCAGCTTGAAGAACAACACTATATTTATTCTTCCCTGATGCTATGATTCCTTCTGTTATAATGGTGGCATCTTCTACATACAGATGGATGACATATTCTTTATCCCCGTTTTTTGCACGAAGGATTGTTTCACCGGTTGCCAATCCTTTAATCTTGCTCCCTTTAATCTCAACAAGGGACGGATCATCAGCTGTCCATACCAATTTCTTAACTCCGCTTATCTTTATGCTTTTTGAAGTCTTTAATGCAAGATGAAGTGTTCTCTCTAATGTAGCATCAGGCTCTTTAACTTTTACCTTACATGTATAAGCAGCCCCATTAACATATGCAGTTATAGTTGCTGTTCCTTTTGCTACAGCTTTTACTTCGCCATTTTCTGATATGGTTGCCACATCCGGAGCATTACTATACCAGGCAACCGGAAGGTTATCTTTATCATAGGAAAAACCTATATCCTGTGTCTTCCCAGCATCCAGTGTTATTGATTTAGACAAATATGACGGCTTTGATACATATACGTCTATACTCTGTTCACCCTTCGTTAGCTTAACAGGTGTAATCTTATCTTTCTTCGCAGTAAGGACACCTTTCTTGCTGATCTTTAAAATCTTTTTGTCACTGCAATCCCACCCCGTTTCTGGTAGAGTAAACTTCTGCCCTTTTACCAAATGTATCTCGGATGTATTCTCATCAATAAGTACAGCCGAATTCATTGCAGACAACTCTTCTGCAACATTAGGATCATATATTTTTATAATACATGATGCTGTTTTGTTATTTGCGGTCGTTGCAGTAATCTTAACTTTTCCTATAGCCACTGCAGTCACCGTCCCGCTTTGTGGGTCCACCGTAGCTACATTCTCATTATCACTCTCCCATGTAACTTCAGTATACTGAGTTGCATCGTCAGGCGTATATAATGCTATCAGCGTCACCTTTTCTCCTATGACTAACCTATAGTTTTTCCCCTGTTCAATCGTTATTCCTGTAACTGGGATTGGATCAACAGGAATAATAATCTCTCCTGTTTGCTCAAATAATATTTCCACATCATCCGAAACCACATTTTCAAGTGTCTCCCATTGTTCCTTGGTTCCGGCATAATATATTTTCTTTAAAATACTATCGTTTTTATTACCACCTATAGTCTTATGATTGTACCCTTTAATCCACTCAACGGGAAGCATTCTTATACTTCCACTATTAAAGAGCATTTCGCTCGTTTTACACTTTTCATCTATGATAAATTTTCTTATATCAAGACTTACCAGATTAGAACACCCCTTAAACATATATGACATGTAAGTTACTTTTGATGTATTAAAATTGCTTACATCTATACTCCTAAGTCCGGTACATCCATAGAACATATATCCTAAGTTTGTAACATTAGATGTATCAAACCCACTCACATCAAGCTTGGTTAAACCCGTGCATTCCCTAAACATCCCTTGCATTACTGTTACTTTCGATGTATCAAATCCACTTATATCGATATTTCTTAATCCCTTGCAGAAAGCAAACATACTGTCCATATCCGTCACATTTGATGTATTAAAACCGCTTATATCAAGATTCACAAGCTTTTGATCACTAAAAAACATGCTCAACATCCCAGTAACATTTGTAGTATCAAAATTCCGCAAATCCAGACTTGTCAGCTCATCACATTCACTGAACATATAGTTCATACATGTTACCTTAGAAGTATCAAAGCTGCTGACATCTATTTTTTTCAGTTTTTGACAACTTCCAAACATTACATTCATCCTTGTTACATTAGAAGTATCAAAGCTGCTGATATTCAAAGATGTTAATGTCGCACAACTGGTAAACATATTACCCATATCTGTTACCCTGGACGTATTAAAACTACTTAAGTCCAGACTCCTTAAGCAGTGGCATCCGCAAAACATACTATTCATATCTGTAACATTTGAGGTATCAAACTTACTCAGGTCCAGATCTTGTACTTTCATACAATAACCAAACATCCCACTCATGTCTGTTATTGTTGATGTATCAAACTCCGATATATCTATAACTTCTGTATTATTCAAGCAAAAAAACAGATTCTTCGCATTACCGTCCTTAACACCTACGCCTTTGCATAAACGAATCTTCTTAATATTTTCAACATCTGGATACCAAAGTGAATAGTTAGGGTCTGTAGAATTCAAAACAACATTATAGGTCACTCCATCTATTACTGCAGTAGCTGGAATAACAACAGTTTCAGGAAGTGTTCCTTTTGAAGAGTTTAAATATATATTATTGCCTTCTAATAAATAGTCATAGTCTGTATACCAATCACTCTTAGGTGTAGGCCATTTCAGATCATCTTCCGGAACAGGGACAGGAGTTGGTTTATCATATATACCTTTTCTCAATAGCTTAATCGTTTCATCTTTTTTCTGCGGAAGAGATTTATAATCTTCTCCTGTGATAGCATCAAAGTATTCTCCAGACAGATCAATGTCTTTCAAAACGTTTAACGGTGTATATATAACATTAATATCAGTATCCCAAAACATTTCATTAACATGCGATACGTTGCTTAAATCAACGCCCGACATATCAACCTCTTTTAGCCAAGCACACCCGAAAAACATACTATCCGTGCTAAGCAATTTTTCCGTAGAAATACCTGCCATATTAACCCTGGAAACACTACTCCAAAATTGTTTTTTGCAACCCCCTTTTAACGAAAGTTGCAAAACATTTTTGATGAAAATTGCATCATCATTTTGATGAAAGTTGCAAACGGTTCTCCGGTACCGGATAGCACCGGAGATAATCCGATCGCAGACATTGATTAACAGT
>JAFRXH010000040.1 GCA_017437785.1 Lachnospiraceae bacterium | reverse complement strand
TGTGTTCATTGGGGTTCATGAACACAGAGAACCGTCCCCTGTACCCATCCCCCCTGTACCCATCCCCTGATCGCTTGACAGAAAAAGGCTGTGTGATAGAATTAGACGTATGAAAAAGAAGCTCTGCAAAGGCATAACCGCATTACTTACGGCAAGTCTCCTTATGGGAGGCTGTGCTTTTGATGACCAGATCCCCGATCTTTCCGATGAGGAAATGAAGATGGTGGAAGAATATGCTGCGCATCTGCTTCTTAAGTATGATGAGAATTATAAAGCTGCTGTAATATCAGCCGAGGAATATGAGGCGGAGCGCGCAAGGCTTAAGCGTCTGGCTGAAGTACGCGCTGAAATAGAGCGTATGAAAGCGGAGGAAGAAGCTAAGAAGGAGGAAGAAAAGTCAAAGGATGGCGACGGATCTTCGGAAGGCAGCGAAAGCGGCACTAAGCAGAGCGGTCCCGTATTTACGGATATAGATGATTTCTTCGGGATCGAGGGGCTTAATATAGATTATACAGGCTTCAGTGTGGCAAAGGCGTATCCCGACCAGACTTCGGCTAATGACTGGCAGGGAGTGGTGACCGCTACCACGGGGAATTCGCTGCTGGTATTTAAGTATACGATAAGCAATACCACTTCAGATGACATTTATCTTGATATGGTCAGCAGGTCGCCGCGGTTTAATTTCCGCGTAAACGACAGTTTTTCAAAGGCTTCTATGTTTACCGTTCTTTTAAATGATCTGGCCGGATACAGGGACAGCATTCCGGCGGGTGAGAGCAGGGAAGCCGTTCTTATCATAGAGGTCACCGAGGCTCAGGCACTTAGTGTCAACAAGCTCACTATGATCATGCGCTACGGTGATGAAAGAGGAGAATACAGTCTTTTGTATTAATTCTCCAATATCTGATAGACTTTTTCCGCTTTTTTGTGTATAATTGTCTAAGTGTATTTCTTTGACAGGTTTAATGCCTGATCCTTTTATGAGTGAGGTGGGTTATGGAGACAAAGATACTGCTCGAAAACGGCACTAATGAACTGGAAGTACTTGAATTCACTCTGGCAGGAAATGCTTACGGTATCAACGTTGCAAAGATCAGGGAGATAATACCCTATCAGACTGTTACGCCGGTTCCCAATGCGCATCCCAGTATAGAAGGTGTGTTTATGCCCCGTGATGTCATGATCACGGCCATAGACCTTAAGAACTGTCTGCAAAGGGGAGAGTCGGAGAGCGGCGGCCTCTTTATCGTGACTAATTTCAACGGTCTGGATATGGCATTTCATGTGGATCAGGTAGTAGGCATACACAGGGTTTCCTGGACCGAGATAATCAAACCGGATTCCACTATATCAAATTCGGATGACGGTGTTTCAACCGGTATCATCAAAAAGAACGGAAAGCTTATAATAATACTTGATTTTGAGAAGATAGTATCGGATATCAATCCCGAGACCGGACTTAAAGTACAGGAGATCGAGGAGATGGGTAACCGTAACCGCAACGAAACTCCGATACTTATAGCGGAGGATTCGGCCCTCTTAAACAAGCTGATGGTCGAGGCTCTTCATAAAGCCGGATACGTTAATCTTACCCATACAGAAAACGGACAGCAGGCTTGGGATCTGTTATGCAAGTGGAAGGACGAAGGCAAGATCGACAGCAATGTGGAGTGCATAATCACAGATATAGAAATGCCCCAGATGGACGGACACAGGCTTACCAAACTGGTAAAGACTGATGATGTATTAAAGAATATCCCTGTCATCATATTCTCTTCGCTGATCAATGAACAGATGCGGCGGAAAGGCGAAGCGCTTGGAGCGGATGCGCAGCTGACCAAGCCGGAGATAGGGAATCTGGTTAGAACGATAGATACTGTATTGGGGATACAGGCATAAAGAAAAGCACCGTGCTCTGAAGGGTACGGTGCTTTTTTTTCTTATTGTTCGTTTCTTTGCTTTTTGGCTTTTTCCTGACTGCTTTTTATAAGAGCCTGTATCTCGTCTATGACAGCCTGCACTTCGTCAATGGTCTTAGTAATGATTTCCAGACGTTTCATTTCTTCATCGTCTATGATCCCATCACGGGCTATCTCGACCAGCTCTTTTGATATGTTTTCCATGGACTGCGCCGAATTAAGGAAGCGGATGACTATTCTGGCCAATGCATCGGAGTCCTCTAACTGGGCATCATCTTTTAAGAGATAATCGGTGGATACATGAAAGTACGCGCTTAAGGTAACTATCATATCCATCGTGGGCTGTGAGGTACCGAGTTCCCATTTGGAAATGGTCTGCCGGCTTACATTGAGGTCCTCGGCCAGGCTTTCCTGGGAGCAGCGGTTCTGCTTCCTTAAATAGATGATCTTCTCGGCAAAGTTCATGCGTTTTCCCCCTTTATTCTGCATATATTGCTTTCTTTCCCTATAATAATAAAAAAACAGTTTTATTTCAAGCGTTGGGCGGGAGTTTATTTTTTGTTGTTTAGAAGAGTAGCTTGTGATACAATATACTTTGTTAAATTGTATGCAGAGGTTACATAACTGTTATGGCATCAGAAGAGGACCGATTAGAAGCGCTGCTGAATGCGGCGCGTAAACAACTGGGAGAGGATGTTGAAGAAGAGAGCGGCAGCGCTGAGCTTAAAGAGGCTGAGCGTGCAGAAAGCATGCCCTCTTTTAAAGATATTGCCCGTGATTTTGAAGAATCCGAGATGGCTGATGCTATGGAAGAAATGTCAATGAGCGATCCGGCGGATGAGGATGCGCCGGATGCAGCAGATACAGCATCAGAAGAGGCGCCTGCAGAGGAAGGCCCCGCAGCAGCTGATCCAAATGCGATGATGAGCGATGATGATATCGCGGCTCTTTTTGCGGCTATGGACGGCGGAGATGATGTACTTTCCGAAGCAGATGTACTTTCCGAAGCAGCTGCAGCAGGGGATGTCGCTTTAGAAGAGGCGCCTGCAGAAGATACAAAAACCGCAGAAGAGATAACAGCCCCCGTTAATGAGGAAGTGATGACCCAGCCCATGGAGGATGGGACACATAAGAATATGAGCCAGTCTGAGATAGAGGCGCTGCTGGCCGATGGCGGGGCTTTAGATGATACATCTGCTTCAAACGTGGCATCTTTTGAAGCGGATGCACCGGCTTCTTCGGATACTTCCGCACTGGACGGGATGGGGCTGGATGATATTGAAGCAAGGATGGCGGCGGCCGAAGCCGCAGGCCTTGAATCTGATATTTCGCTGCAGGGTGATGATGCTTTCGACAAGATCATGGAGAACCTTGGTGAAGATGATCTGGACTTAAGCGATATAGGCGATATGATAGAAAAATCCGACAGCGGTGAACTGGTGGATCCTGCTATAGCAGAGGATAAAGGCGTCGAAGCTCCTTCGCTTGATGATGACGGGGAAGAATCCGCAGCCGAAGAGGATAAGAAAAAGAAGCCTGCAAAGAAAAAGAAGGAAAAGAAGGCAAAAGCGTCTAAGGAAAATGCATATGATACCGGGAAAAAAGAAAAGAAACCCGGACTGTTTTCGAAGCTGATAGCGGCACTGTTTACCGAGGAAGAAGAGAGTGATGAGGCGCAGATCCCAGAAGCGGGATCCACTAAGTTAAGCGATGAGAATGCGGCGATACTCAGTGAGATAGACGCAGAAGATAAAAAGGGCAAACCCAAGAAAGAGAAAAAGAAGAAAGAGAAGAAGCCCAAGGAAGAAAAGCCCAAGAAAGAGAAAAAGCCAAAGCCCCAAAAGGAAAAGAAGCCTGCGGAGCCGGATGATTCAAAGCATATTCCCAAGAAGTATATCAGCCGTACCGTTATACTTTCGGCTTCCATCATGATAGCGCTGGTGCTGGTGGGAACAATACTCCCGGGGCTTATGAACATGAGCGATGCCAGGAAGGCATATTACGAAAAGGATTACAAGAGCGCCTTCCTTACGATGTATGGGAAGGACTTAAACGAGAGTGATAAGATCCTTTACCAGCGTTCGAGACTTTTGGTGATGCTGGAGCGCAAATACGAGTCTTATGAGCATTATATGAACATGGGAAATGAGCAGGATGCGCTGGATGCGCTGCTTCAGGGACTTAAGCGTTATGAGGATCTGCTTCCGCAGATACAGGCGCTGGAAGTGGAGCAGGAAGCTCTGGCTATCAGGCTTAAGATGCTGGATGCGCTTTCTTCAGTATTCGGACTGGGTGAAGCCGAAGCAATGGAAACCCTTAAGTATTCCGCGGCCGATTATACGGGAAAGATCGGTGCGGTAATATCCGGACAGTCTTATACGCCCATGCAGGAACAGATATTTAACGAATACGGCTTTGAGTTTGAAGAGGATGAAGAACCGGTGCAGGAAGAGAGCGGAGATGTACTCCCCGATCTGCTGCCTGAAGAGCAGCAGTATCTTGACGGACAGGAGCCCGAAGCTGTGGAACTGCCTGCCGAGTCGCCTTCGGAGACATTGTTCTTTCAGGACGGTAATATAAATATTGAGATAGAAAGTGATCAGTTTTAGGTGAAGAGATGATAGCTATAATCGATTATGATGCAGGCAATATAAAGAGTGTTGAGAATGCCTTTACTTCCCTGGGCGGAGAGGTGCAGCTTACATCCGATCCCGATGTGGTGGCTAAGGCAGATAAGGTGGTGCTGCCGGGAGTAGGCGTATTCGGAGACGCCAGGTCCAAATTAAATGCCCGCGGTATGGATAAGGCGGTTTATGATACTGTAAAAAAGGGTACACCATTTCTGGCAATATGCGTGGGACTGCAGCTTTTATTCGATAAAAGTGAGGAAAGCCCGGATGCGGAAGGCCTGTCCGTATTTGGAGGCAGGATAATACGTATCCCTGCAGGGGAAGGGATCAAGGTACCGCAGATAGGCTGGAATTCCCTGCATATCGAAAGACCGTGCCGCCTGCTTAAAGGGATAGATGAAGGGACTTTCGTATATTTTGTCCATTCATATTATCTCGAAGCAGAAGATAAAGACATAGTTATAGCCAGCACGGAATATTCCGCACATATACATGCGGCCGTGGAGAAAGATAACGTATTCGCCACCCAGTTCCATCCGGAAAAGAGCGGAACAGCAGGTCTTAAAATATTAAAGAATTTTATGGAGTTATGATATGCACACAAAGAGGATAATCCCCTGTCTTGATGTTAACGGCGGCAGGGTAGTTAAGGGCATACAATTTGTAAATCTCATAGATGCGGGTGATCCGGTAGAGACTGCCGCGGCTTATGACAAGGCCGGAGCGGATGAAGTGGTATTTCTTGATATCACTGCTTCATCTGACGCCAGAAAGACCGTCGTTGATATGGTGCGCAGGGTTGCAGAGAAGGTCTTTATTCCTTTTACCGTGGGCGGCGGTATAAGAACGGTTGATGATTTCAGGCAGATACTCAGGGAAGGCGCCGACAAGGTTGCGGTCAACAGTGCCGCCATAGCCAATCCGGGACTGATAGCCGATGCTGCCGATAAGTTCGGAAGCCAGTGCGTGGTGCTGGCTATCGATGCGAAACGCCGCGAAGACGGTGGCTGGAATATCTTTAAAAACGGCGGACGTATCGACTGCGGTATAGATGCTGTTGAATGGGCGATGAAAGGTGTCGCTCTGGGAGCGGGGGAGATACTGCTTACCAGCATGGACTGCGACGGTACCAAGGAAGGCTATGATCTGGAGCTGACCAGGACTATCGCCGATAATGTGGGAGTACCTGTTATTGCCTCCGGCGGTGCGGGTACTAAGCAGCATTTCTACGAGGCTCTTACACAGGGAGGCGCAGATGCAGCTCTGGCGGCATCGCTTTTCCATTTTAAAGAGCTGGAGATATCTGAAGTAAAGGAATACCTTAGGGATAAAGGTGTTCCGGTGAGGATCTGAGCCATGCCGCCTATCACCGGAGTCTGGGAAGAAGCCCTTCGCGGCGAGTTTAAAAAGCCTTATTATAAGAGGCTCAGGGACACTGTGGTCAAAGAGTATTCCTCTTATGAGGTCTATCCTTCAAAAAACGATCTGTATTCGGCCCTGCATCTTACACCGCTGGATAAGGTTAAAGTCGTGATACTGGGGCAGGATCCTTATCATGAGCCCGGACAGGCTCACGGTCTGTGCTTTTCTGTCAAAAAGGGCGTGAAGATCCCGCCTTCTCTGGTAAATATCTATCAGGAGCTGCATGATGATCTGGGGATCGATATCCCCTCTCACGGGGATCTGACTTCGTGGGCTGAGCAGGGAGTCCTGCTTTTAAACACGGTACTTACGGTAAGGGCACATCAGGCGTTTTCACACAGGGGCATAGGGTGGGAGCAGTTTACCGATGCCATCATAGAGGCTGTAAATGCCCAGAAGAGGCCGGTGGTATATATGCTCTGGGGCTCTCCGGCGCAGAGCAAGAGCCGCATGCTTGATAATCCCGCACATCTTATCTTAAAAGCACCGCATCCTTCACCCCTTTCCGCATACAGGGGATTTTTCGGGTGCAGGCATTTTTCAAAATGTAATGAATTCCTGTCCGCAAACGGTGTAGAGCCGGTGGACTGGAAGATCATCTAAAGGGAGGTTCCGAAATAAAATGGAAAAGAAAGCTTTTGTTACTAAGGAAATGATCGAGGAGATCGTAAAGAAGTATCCTACGCCTTTTCATATCTATGATGAAAAGGGCATAAGGGAAAATGCGAAGGCGCTTAAAGAAGCGTTTTCCTGGAACAAAGGATATAAGGAATTCTTTGCGGTAAAAGCAACGCCCAATCCTTTCCTGATGAAGATATTACATGAATACGGCTGCGGAAGTGACTGCTCATCTTTAACCGAGCTGATGCTCTCCGATGCTGCCGGCATCACCGGAAGGGATATCATGTTTTCATCAAACGATACACCGGCAGAGGATTTTGAACTGGCTGCAAAGCTTGGTGCGACCATTAATCTTGATGACATCACACATATAGATTTCCTTGAAGGTATACTGGGCAGGCTCCCGAAGAGACTGAGCCTGCGCTATAATCCCGGCGGGGTGTTTAAGATAAGCAACGGCATCATGGATAATCCCGGAGATGCAAAATACGGTCTGACCACAGAGCAGATCTTTGAGGCATATGGCATCTTAAAGCAAAAGGGCGTAGAGGAATTCGGCCTTCACGCTTTCCTTGCCAGCAATACGGTGACCAATGATTATTATCCCATGCTGGCAAAACAGCTTTTTGAGCTGGCTGTGCAGATAAAGGAAAAGACAGGAGTGAGCCTTTCCTTCATCAATCTGTCGGGCGGAGTGGGAATACCTTACAGACCTGAGCAGACCCCTAATGATATAAGGATCATAGGTGAAGGCGTAAGAAAGGTATTTGAGGAAGTCCTGGTGCCTGCGGGTCTTGCGGATGTAGCTATCTATACCGAGCTGGGAAGGTTTATGATGGGACCTTACGGAATGCTGGTAACAAAGGTTATACACGAAAAGCACACTCATAAGGAATATATAGGCGTAGATGCCTGCGCGGTCAATCTGATGAGACCTGCAATGTATGGAGCTTATCATCACATCACGGTACTGGGCAAGGAGAACGAACCCTGCGATCACACTTACGATGTGACAGGTTCTTTATGCGAGAACAATGATAAATTTGCTATCGACAGACAGCTTCCGAAGATAGATATCGGTGATTATCTTGCTATTCACGATACCGGTGCCCACGGCTTCTCGATGGGCTATAATTATAACGGAAAGCTTAAGTCTGCGGAGCTTCTGCTTAAGGAAGACGGAAGCGTGCAGCTGATACGCCGCGCGCAGACGCCTGCCGATTATTTTGCAACTTTTGACTGCTTTGATGAATACAGATGTCTGACGGAAAAGAAATGAGTGAAGGCATAAGGATAAACAAGTACCTGGCCGAATGCGGGTTGTGCTCGAGACGTGAAGCGGACAGGCTTATAGCAGAAGGACGTATATGCATAAACAATAATACAGCGCAGCCGGGCGACTGGGTGATGCCCGGTGACGTTGTTACCTGCGATGGCGCAGAATGCAGGCGCACGGAAAAGAAAGTGGTACTGGCTTATTACAAGCCGGTAGGTGTGACCGTGACTGCCGCTGACGATCATGCTGAGGCTACCGTTTTAGATGATATTGATTATCCCATACGCGTGACTTATGCAGGCAGACTGGATAAGGACAGTGAAGGCCTGCTTCTTCTGACTAATGACGGCGAGCTCATCAACGCCATGATGAGGGGAAAAAGCGGCCATGAGAAGGAATACATAGTAAAGCTTAACAAAGAGCCGCAGCCTGATGATATAGCGCGGCTGTCCAAAGGCGTATGGATCGAAGATCTTAAGAAAAAGACCAGGCCCTGCAGGATAGAAAAGATCAGTGCAAGAACAGTGCGCATGGTGATCACGGAGGGCTTAAACCGGCAGATCAGGCGTATGTGGAGACTGGCAGGATATCATGTGAACGCGCTTAAACGTATAAGGGTTGTTACCGTGAGCCTGGGTGACCTTAAAAGCGGAGAGTATACCGAGCTTACGGATACGCAGCTTAACGAACTTTATAAGGCGGTGGGACTTAAGAGATGAAGATAGGTATGTTTGATTCGGGCATAGGCGGGCTTACGGTGCTGCATGAGGCGCTTAAGCTGCTTCCGGATGAGGCATACTTTTATTATGCCGATACGGATAACGTGCCCTATGGGGAAAAGAGTACCGAACAGATAAGGGAATATTCCGAGAAAGCGGTGCGCTTCCTTATGGATAAGGGATGCGAGGCGGTGGTGATAGCCTGCAATACGGCCACGGCTGCGGCGGCATCGTATCTGAGAGAGCGCTTTGAGATACCCATAATAGGTATAGAGCCGGCGGTAAAACCCGCGGTGGAACACAACGCAGGTAAGCGTATACTGGTGATAGCGACCAGTGTTACCGCCCGCGAAAAGAAGCTTGAGGATCTGATAAGCCGTGTGGATGATAAAGGACTGGTTGATGTAAGGGCCATGCCGGGGCTTGTGGATCATGCGGAGAGAGGGGATTTCGATTCCGCAGAGCTTATGGAGTGCATAAAAAAAGATCTGGTGGATATAAGCCCGGGAGATTACGGCATAGTGGTATTTGGCTGTACGCATTTTAATCATTTTAAGAAAGCACTTAAGAGTATTTTTGCTCCCGGTACGGAAATGATAGACGGCAGCGCAGGTACGGCAAGGAATCTTAAAAAGCTGCTCTTAAGCCGCGGGGCTGTATCTGAGGGAAAAAGGAGTCTATGTTTCTACCGTTCGGGCAGGGAAGTGACGGATGAAAAGACTCTTAAGTATTATGAACAAGTTATGAAACATCTGGAGGTGGAATGAAACATCGTATGTCGTGGCTGCCTTTGGCGGCACTCATATTTTTTATCACGGCCGTATTGATAAGGCCGCTTGAGGCATATGCTTCGGATGATACGGACTATACGGAGATAAGCACCGCCGAGGAGCTTATGAATATGAGCCCCGACGGAAACTACCGTCTGATCGCCGATATAGATCTGAGCGGTATCGAATGGAAGCCCATGGTATTTACGGGACATTTCGACGGAAACAGTTTTGCGATACTCAATGCAACGGTCAAAAATACAGGAAGCTTCGTAAGAAAGACCTATGACGGCAATATGAAGGGGTACGATACTTCTTTTGCGGGCTTTTTTGAGGTGCTCGAAGATGGTGCCGAGGTTAAAAACCTTAAGCTTATCAACCTGCGTATGGAAGTTGAAACAGACAAACCCTGTTTTATAGGGGGTGTAGCCGGCTATATGGAAAACAGCAGCATCATCAATTCCGATATCAGCGGGTATCTCACCCTGAGGGCGCATGAGGGGATGTTTGGAGTGGGCGGTGTGATAGGCTACGGCTGCGGGAACATAGAAAAAACGACCGCGGATGTGACACTGTGCTGTATTGATACGGATGCCTCTTCAAAGGATGAACAGTATATGGGCGGGATCTGCGCAGCCGGATATCCCGATGTGAATGACTGTGATGTGAAGATAGCCGGATTTGATTCGGATCACGGTTATGTACACGACGGCGGGCTTATCGGTATGTATATCTTTTATCCCGCAGGAACAGATCATCATGGCCGGATCACCGGAAACCACGTGAGCGGAAAGATACGCTTCTTTGAGGATAATACCAACCGCAGGGCATATTGCAAGGGCTTTATCGGAGAGATCATGATATGGGAGTTTGATAACGACCGTAATGATACGGAGAGTTTTGAGCGTGATGAGATCTTCACCTACGACAAAGACATAATGCCCCATGAATGCGATGCGCCTGATATGGTCGAGACTGTAACGGAGCCTTCCTGCGAATTCGGATACAGTACTTTTACCTGCGCAAACTGCGGCTATACCGAGACCGATAAATATACCTTAAAGGCGCACAGCTTTGAGTGGACGATCGATAAAGAGGCAACTGTGGATGAAGAAGGCCATAAAAGCGGCGTGTGCAGCGTATGCGGGGTTACCGCAGAAGCTGTGATACCAAAGCTTGAGCTGCCTGAAGGAGTAACGCTGCTTGAGCCCGAAGAAGATGTGCTTCCGCTGGTCGTGGAGACCGTATCCGATGATAATGCGGCAGCGGAGGAAAAGACCGTGAAAAAGAAAGGCGGCGGGATAATAATAGCGGCGCTCCTTATCATTGCTGCAGGAGGCGCCGCCGGTGCGTACGTTTATCTTAAGAAAAGAAAGACCTGATCATTTCCAGAGCTTTTCGCCCTTCGGCTTCTTAGCCAGGAAGTATCTGATGCAGGCGATAAACATGTTGAGGTAATGCTTATCGTGATAGCTTGATAATGCGATATCCTTAAAGCTTAAATAATCATGATAACGCTTCCAGTGTATACGGGGGCGTTTTTCTTTGTGATGCTTATCTACGAAGGGATAAAGTATCTTATGACGGTCCCACTGGTGTACCAGAGCCGGAGCAGTTGATCCGCCTTCGGGACATAAGAGCCTGTCGCCGGATATGCAGAAGTCGCCTTCGTTTCCTATGGTTGCAACGCATCCGCCTACAAGGGGACTGAAATGGACCTTTGCACCTTCGACGGGGACTACATTATTATAGACCATATACTGATAAGAGGTCTGGTCATTGATATCGATAAAATTGAACTTAGGGTCGGAGAGGTTATCTATCATCGAATTGCAGAAAGAATAGATAACATCGCTGCTTCCCCATATGGTACCGGCGCAGAGCACGTTCTTATCTTTAAGCGCTTCGTACTGCTCCATACCAAAACGCTCCTGCATCCAGCGGCGGTTCCAGTCGTCACCGCTTATGGCTCCGCTTTCCACGGCTACACCCAGATAGGGTTCATAGGAAGGGGCGGGGAACATGGCCGACTGGAAGAAAACATCCCTGGTATCACAGAAGAGAACCTGGTCGTAATCTTTTCTTTTTTTGTTCAGGATATCGATGTAGAGAGCGTAGCGGTAGTCAATGGGACCGTCGTGTTCGAAACGGTCGGGTATCTCTACGCAGTGTATGTGGTACTGTCTTAATTTATCGCGGGTGAAAGCGGACAGATCCTTTGTAAAAGCTACGATATCGCAGTTTTCACCGTTATACCGTGCGCACGATACAAAGAAGGGCTCTATCTTATACCACCAGTAATGTTTTACCACACCCATTATCAGGTTTTTCTTAGACATAATGTTTCCTCTCTTAACGGATCTGTGATCATTCGCTGATCTTTACGCTGCTCTTGAGCTTGTCGAGAACTGCTTTTCTCATATACTGCTGTGCATAGAAACCGTAACCGTTGGCTTTAACGGCCTCATCGTAGGAAGAGTCATTCATGCCGTTTTCGCTGATCATGTAATTCTTTACATCGGCTTCGCTGAAGCTTAAGCCGTATTTATCGAAGAGATACTGGATCTCAAGGTTCTTTTCGGTTTCCTGTTTTGCTTCTGCGGCAAGGGTAGCTTCATATTCTTCTTTAGAAGCGGCGCCCATCATTTCCCAGGTGTCGCCCGTGGGAGCCTGCATGCCGAACATCTGATACATGGATATCATATAAGAGCGTCTCTGGTCGGAGATGACGCGTGACAGATTGGACATGTATGCTTCGGGGTATTTGCTTACAACGCTGTTGGTTGAAAGGGAAGCCTCGATCTTTTCGCTTAAGTTCTCGTCGTAGTGCTTATCGATAAGGCTCTGGCGGTATCCGTCAACGGTGGAAGCCACGTCGGAATGATACTGTGCGATATAGGCGTCATCCAGTTCGGGATCCACATATATACCTACAACGTGCACATTGTATTCTGCAGTCTTGCCTGCACGCGCGCTGTCCTCATCGTCCTCGGGGAAAGTAACGCTTACGCTGAAATCCTCACCGGGGGCACGGTCTTCAAGAGCATCATCAAAATCGGATGCTATATCTTCCGAACCTATGGAGTAGTCGGTAGGATCGTTTGCATTAATATATTCGGCACCGTCCATGGTGGAAGTGTAGGTGATGCTGAGCTTATCCCCGTATGAACTTAACAGATCCGCATCTTCGGATACGTACTGGTGTGAAGACAGATCGGAATCTATCTCGGAATCTATGTCTGCATCATCGGGCAGAAGGTCGGCTTTTGAAAAGCTGATGTTTTCGTCGTTTACGGTAACGTAGTCGGAAGCTTTGACACCCTTTATCCTTCCGTCTGCATTTAAATACCTTGAATAGTCGAGCTTGGACTGCTGATAGAAGTATACGCCGGCAACTATACCTCCTATTATAAGAAGCGGTATGAATATCTTCCAGAATGTTGCTGCCGCCTTCTTTCTGTGCTGCACGCTGCGCTGGTGCTGCTGGTCCATTCTTTTCTGTTTTGACTTGCTTACGTCGCTCATTTTCATATTTCCTCCCTTATTCCTTGCTAAAAACAGCTTTATTAGTATAACATAAACGCGGGAAAAAGGAAGTGTTCATTTTGTGAATTTCGTGTTATACTTGTGAGTAATGGTTTGAAGGAGAATGATATGTCAGACTGGTTTTTGATAAGAAAAGGCGGGGATTATGCAGCCATAGGCAAGGCCCATGGCATATCGCCCGTTGTAGCCAGGCTGCTTAAAAACCGCGGCGTATCCACGGATGAAGAGATAGAGACATATCTCCACGGCGGTATAGAGGGACTGCATGATCCGGGGCTGCTTGACGGTATGGATGAGCTAAGCGGCATACTGCTCGATAATATTGCAACGTCTAAAAAACTGCGTGTTATAGGCGATTATGATATTGACGGAGTATGTTCGTCGACCGTTCTGTTAAAGGGCATAAAATATCTTGGTGGTGATGTGGATGCAAGGATACCGCACAGGGTCCGTGACGGATACGGTATGAACTGCGATATGATAAGGCAGGCTAAGGAAGACGGCATAGACCTGATAATAACCTGTGATAACGGCATATCGGCGCGAGAAGAAGCTTCGCTGGCGAAAGAACTGGGTATCACGCTTTTGATAACGGATCATCACGAGATACCTTATGAGGATACGGACGAAGGACGCAGATATCTGATACCGGAAGCTGCAGCGGTTGTGGATCCGCATCTTCCCGGCAGCACTTATCCTTTTCCGGGGATCTGCGGCGGGCTGGTCGCATACAAGCTGATACAGTATGCGAGCAAAAAGGCGGGGAGGAGTATCAGCGGGACACAGCTGGATAAAGAATTGCAGCAGTATGCTGCTTTTGCCACGGTAGGCGATATAATGGAGCTTAAGGACGAAAACCGCTGCCTGGTAAAACAGGGACTTAAGCTTATGAATGAAGACCCGGCTCCCGGGATAAGGCAGCTGATATCGGTGCTGGATCTGGGATCGAAGCAGATAATGGCTTATCATCTGGGGTTTATGCTGGGACCCTGTGTAAACGCCACAGGGCGCATAGATACGGCTCTGCGTGCGCTGGAACTTATGACCACCGATGATGAGACGACGGCCATGCGTATCGCAGGCGAGCTCAAAGAGCTTAACGAAAGCCGTAAGAGCATAACCGAAAAGGCGGTGAATGCTGCCGTAGAACAGATAGAGGAAGGCGTACACAAAGACTGCAAGGTCTATGTGATCTACTTAAGCGACTGTCATGAGAGCATAGCGGGTATTGTGGCCGGCAGGATAAGAGAAAGATACTTTCATCCCACTCTTATAGTCACCAAAGGTGAAGAAGGGCTTAAGGGATCGGCACGTTCGATACCGGCTTATCATATGTATGACGCCATGACGGAAGTGAGCGATATCTTCCTGCGCTATGGCGGTCATGCCCAGGCTGCGGGATTTTCGCTTCCGGAGGATAAGCTTTCGGAGCTGCGTGAGCGCTTAAATGCCAACTGCCGCCTTACAGATGCCGACTTCAGCGAGCGCGTGGATATCGATCTGGAGCTTCCGCTTAAATATGCGGATATGGCACTGGTTGGCGAACTTAAATACCTTGAACCCTGCGGTAACGGAAATCCGAGGGCTGTGATCGCCAGGGCGTCGCTTAAGCTTAAGCTTATCAAACCCCTTGGTAAAGAAGAAAAGCTTTGCCTGCTTAAGGTAGAGGACGAAGGCGTTTTATACGAGCTTAAAGCTTTCTTTAAAACAGAAGCCATTAAGGATTATATAAGACAGAAGTACGGTGAAGGAGTGCTTGGAGATCTGCTTTCGGGCAGAGGTGAAGGAGTGGGCCTGTCTGTCATATATAAACCCGATATAAACGAATACAACGGCAAAAGGGAGCTTCAGCTTATACTGGAGGATTATAAGTAAATGGACTCAGAGAAGAAAAGATACAGTGAGCTGGATCTTTACAAGGGGATAGGCATAATACTTACTGTAACGGCCGCATCCGGCATGCTGTCGGCGAAACTGCAATACCGCTTTGACAGCGCGTGTTTCCCGATGTTTATGATGGCTGCGGGAGCGCTGTGGCATAAAAGAGGGTTTAAGACTGATGAGAAAAAGGTACTGTCCGAAGGGCTGGTGCGGGATTTTATGCCTTTTTTCTGGTTCTCCCTGATCTATCTGCTCATCGATGCGGTAATGATGTTCATAAAGCCCGATTCATACGGACTTTTTAAGCTCTACAACGATATCTGGGACAGCGTAAGCTTCAGGGGCATAGGCGTTCTGGGCTTCATGAGCGCATATTTCCTGGCGGTATGCGCCTACAGGATCTTCAGGCATAATTTCGGCCTGCTGCCAATATGCATACTGCTTTGCATAGTGGCCTTTTGCCTGACCGGGATATTGTACTACAAGGGATATACCGGCTTGTATGATGCCGGGAATATGGACCTTGGGATAGCGTCTTACGGCATGCGTATGGCTCATCTTTTATGGCGCTGCAGCGTAGGGATGTTTTTCTGTGCTTTTGGCGAAGTATTCTGTCTCCTGGCGGAAAAGCTTAAGGAAAAAAAGCTGGCCAATGTGCTGCTTAGTGTACTTTTTATCGGAACAGGTATAGGGCTGTCCTTTCTGATCGATAGATGCGATTATACGGACATGATACTGGACATGCCTTTTATCACGCTGCCTCTGTCACTGGCGATCGGCGGCGGGCTGCTGCTCTTATGCAACTGGATAGGAACGGTAAGACCCATAGATTTCCTGGGCAGGCATGCGATAATAATCTTTCTTACATTTTCGGGCTTCGGCATATTAAAGGCAGCCCTGGCACTGGGAGATTTCGTATTTGAGAAGACTGTCAATAATTTTGCCAACAGGGCCAGCGTATGTGTGGCAGTGCTGGTGATGGAGATCGTGATCATATGTATCTTCAGGCTTAAGGTTTTTTCCTTCCTTTTCGGAGAGAGGGATTTCAGTGCAGCCGAGACAGAAGAGGACATACTCTGAAAAAGATCAAAAAAAATTAATTTATACACAATTTGAACACGAATTGGACACAATTACGAGTTACTATGCTTTACAGATAGTGAAACACATTTACTATCTCCCCCTCATATTTAAAGACCGCTGCCTTCGGACAGCGGTCTTTTGATTTTGCCTCCGGATGTGGTATAATCATAAACAGAGGTGCTTTATCATGAAAAATCTGTATGAATTAACCAAAGAGCTGGAAATATCCGCAGACACACGTAAGATAAGCGGACTGGTCTATGATTCGCGAAAGATCTGCGAAGGTTGTCTGTATATTGCCATAAAGGGGGCAAAGTTTGACGGACACAGTGCGATAGCTGAGGCTGCTGCAAAAGGCGCGGCTGCCGTGATCGCGGAATATGCGGATGATGAGCAGAAGAAAGCCTGTGAAGAAGCAGGCTGTGCCCTGTATATTGTCAAGGACAGCCGTTATGCGCTGGCCATATGCTCAAAGGAGTATTTTGACCGCCCGTCGGAAAAGCTTAAGACCATAGGGATCACCGGTACAAAGGGTAAGTCCACCACGGCATTTATGGTCAGGTCGGCTATGGAAGAGCTTGGGTGGCGCTGCGGCCTGATAGGCACGGTAGAGACGGATACGGGCTTAAGGCATATCCCGTCTGTAAATACCACTCCTGAATCCTATACCCTGCAGTCGTATCTGAAAGAGATGGTCGATGCGGGACTTGACTGCGTCGTTATGGAGGTTTCGTCCCAGGGACTTATGATGAACCGCACAGCGGGGATATGTTTTGATGTGGGCGTATTTACCAATTTCTCACCCGATCATATAGGTCCGGGTGAGCATAAGGATATAGATGATTATCTTCATTGCAAGAGCCTGTTGTTCAAAAGCTGCAAAACAGCCGTTGTTAATGATGATGATGAAAAGTGCGGCGATATATTAAAAGGCAGTACCTGTGAAAAGGTGATAAGATACGGCTTTAGTGAAAGGGCGGATGTGAGAGCGGTGAGCTTTGAACCGTCTTTTGAAGCCGGAGCACTGGGAAGCAAGCTGGGCTTTGTGGCAGGCGCGGAGCGTTACGATATGCTGCTTCCGTATCCCGGACGTTTTTCCGCTTATAATATACTGTCTGCACTGACTGCTGTATGTGCGTTAAGGAACAGTTTTGACAAACAGGACATACCAAAGATCGAAAAGGGTCTTGGCAAGGCCCTTATCAAGGGACGCATGGAACTTCTGCCTGTGGCAGAGGATCATGCTGTTATGATAGATTATGCCCATAATGCGATGGCTCTTGAGAGCCTGCTCAAAGCTCTGCGTGAGTATTGCAGGGGCAGGCTTATCACGCTCTTTGGCTGCGGCGGCAACAGGGCCAAGTCCAGGCGCTACGAGATGGGCGAGGCCAGCGGGCGCCTGTCGGATCTGACTGTTATCACCTCGGATAATCCCAGGGATGAGGAACCTATGGATATAATCGCCGACATAGAAGAGGGGATAGCACACACAAACGGTAAGCACGTGACCATAGCGGACCGCAAACAGGCGATAGCTTATGCCATGCATGAAGCAAAGGCCGGAGATATCGTGATACTGGCCGGTAAGGGCCATGAGGATTATCAGGAGATAAAGGGCGTAAAGCATCATATGGACGAGCGTGAGCTGGTATACGAAATACTTAAGGAAGATAATGACAGTGCTGCTATCAGCCGCATGTTAAAGCGTTATCCCTATCTGGCGGATAAGTAGATGGGCAGATATGCATCGGTCATAATCGATATAGCGCTTGAGAAGCTGGACAAGCCGTTTACCTATATGATCCCGGATGAGCTTATGGACCGTCTCGAAGAGGGGATGGAAGTGAGCATTCCCTTTGGCAGGGGAAATACCCTAAGGAAAGGGTATGTGGTCGCGATAAATGACAGAGCCGCCCTGCCTGATGATAAGCTTAAATACATCTCTTCCGTAAACGAAGGCTCCGTTAACATCGAAGGACGCACCCTTGCCCTTGCGGCATGGATGAAAAAGAATTACGGTGGGACGCTGATAGGCGCTATGCGTACCGTGCTCCCTGTCAAAAAGAAGATGAAGGAGCTGACCTTTAAGCTTATCAAAAGGCAGGCACAGCCGGAAAGACTGATCCGTGAGGTACAGGGGCTGAACCCGCTGCGCTATGCTGCCAGGATCAGGCTTTATAAGGCGCTTATACTTTCGGAAGAGCTGCCCGAAGATATGATAAAGGATAAGCTTAATGTGTCTGCGGCAGTACTTAAGACAGCCCAGAAGGACGGCTTTATAACTATCGAGAGCATCAGGCGATACCGTGCCCCTGTAGCCAAAAGCGGCAGGTATTCCGAAAAGACCACCTTAAATGAAGAGCAGCAGGCTGTAGTTGATGAGATATTAAATGCCAGGGACAGGGGTGATCTGCGGCCGGCGCTGATACATGGCGTTACCGGCAGCGGAAAGACCGAGGTATATCTTGAACTGATAGAAAAAGTGGTGTCCGAAGGCAGACAGGCGATAGTGCTGATACCCGAGATATCGCTTACTTTCCAGACACTCATGCGTTTTTATGCCCGCTTTAAGGACCGCGTTTCCGTCATGCATTCAAAGCTTTCCGAAGGCGAGCGCTACGATCAGTATGAGCGTGCCAAAAACGGAGAGCTGGATATCATAATAGGGCCCAGATCGGCCCTGTTTATCCCGTTCGCAGATCCGGGAATAATCATAATAGATGAAGAGCATGAGCTAAGCTATAAAAGCGAGAAGATGCCCAAATACCACGCGCGTGAAGTGGCAGCTTATCTGGCTGAGAGGGAGAAAGCCCTTCTGGTACTGGGCAGTGCCACTCCCTCCATAGAGTCTTATCATAAGACGCAGGAGGATGAGTACAGGCTGTTCTCACTTAAGACACGCTACGGAAAAGCCGAGCTCCCCAAGGTGTATATAGAAGATATGCGCGCCGAGCTTAAGAGCGGAAACAAGGGCTTTTTATCAAGACGGCTGTCATCTCTTATCACCGAGCGTATGCTTAAGGGCGAACAGAGTATGCTCTTCATCAACAGAAGGGGGATAGCGGGATTTATCTCTTGCCGTAGCTGTGGCTTTGTGGTAAACTGCCCTCATTGTTCTGTGTCGATGACAGAGCATAGGGACGGATTGCTCCACTGTCATTATTGCGGACATACGCAGCCTAAGCCAAAGCTTTGCCCCAAGTGCGGTTCAAAGTATATAGCGGGCTTTAAGGCCGGTACCGAGAAGATGGAGAGTGAGCTTAAAAAGCTCTATCCTTCGGCAAGGATACTGCGTATGGATGCCGATACCACAAAGAATAAAGATGACTACGACAGGATACTGTCTTCTTTTGCGGACGGGGAAGCCGATATACTGCTGGGGACGCAGATGATAGTAAAAGGGCATGATTTCCCTAATGTGACTCTGGTGGGAGCACTGGCAGCGGATATGTCACTTAATCTGAGTGATTATCACTCCGCGGAGCGGACTTTCCAGCTGCTGGCGCAGGCCGCGGGCCGTGCGGGAAGGGCGCAGAAGCCGGGTGAAGTGGTGATACAGACCTACAACCCCGAACATTATGCCATAACCCTTGCGGCACAGCATGATTACGAGAGCTTTTACGAGCAGGAATTATCCTACAGGGAACTGGCAGACTTCCCGCCCGTATGTCATATGCTGACGATGCAGTTTTATTCATCGGATGCGGAGGCCGGTATGGAACGGGCAGGGCGCATCGCGCAGGCCATAAGTTCAATGGAAGGGGAGGTACCCGAACTGATAGGACCGGCCGAAGCGCTTATCGGCAAGCTTAAGGATACTTACCGTACGGGGCTTTATGTAAGGCATAAGGATATCGCACTTCTGCACCGTGTTAAAGATATTGCTGAGGAGACGGAAGCGGAGCTTAATATGATGGATGCTTCCGCGGATGTGATGCTTCAGTTTGACTTTGATCCTGTTAATTCATTTTGACCAATAAAATTAAGGAGAATAAAAATGGCTATCAGAAACGTAAGGAAACTGGGGGATGAGACGCTTGAGACCGTCTGCAGACCCGTAAAGAAGATGACGGATCATCTTAATGAGCTGATCGATGATATGTTTGATACCATGTATGATGCCAACGGAGTGGGGCTTGCGGCACCGCAGGTTGGAGTGCTTAGGCGCATCGTGGTTATAGATGTGACCGGTGAGGATCCTTATGTACTGATCAATCCCGAGATCATAGAGACCGAAGGAGAGCAGGAAAACTACGAAGGCTGTCTTTCCGTACCCGGTAAGATGGGTATAGTCAAACGCCCCGCCCGTGTAAAGGCAAAGGCGCTTGACCGCAATATGGAAGAGTTCACGTTAGAAGGCGAAGAACTTCTGGCCAGAGCTATCTGCCATGAACTGGATCATCTTGACGGCGTGATGTATACGACGAAAGTCGAGGGTGATCTGGAAGATGTAAATCCGCCTGCGGATGACGACGAAGAGGATGAGGACTGATCATGAAGATAGTATATATGGGGACTCCCGATTTTTCGGTAGGACCTCTTAAGGCATTGATAGAAGCAGGTCATGAGATAAGTCTGGTCGTGTGCCAGCCCGACAGGCCCAAGGGACGCAGCAAGGAGCCGTCTCCCTGCCCCGTAAAGGAATGCGCGCTGGAATACGGACTTAAGATCTTCCAGCCTGAAAGGATAAAGCGCGCCGAAGCTGTGGAAGAATTAAAAAAGTATCCGGCGGATGTTTTTGTCGTGGCTGCCTTCGGACAGATCCTTTCGAAAGAGATACTGGATATGCCGCGCTTTGGCTGTCTCAACATACATGCTTCGCTGTTGCCGCAGTACAGAGGTGCGGCGCCCATTCAGTATGCCGTGATCAACGGTGATGAAAAGAGCGGCGTTACCATCATGCAGATGGATGAGGGCATAGACACCGGTGATATACTTTTGCAGCGCGAAGTGGCTATTGATGCTGATGAGACCGGCGGAAGCCTGTTTGATAAGCTCTCGGTATTAGGGTCTGAGCTGATAACAGAAGCACTGTCGGCACTGGAAACAGGGAGCTTAAGTCCCGTAAAGCAGGATGGATCAAAGGCTACGCATGTGGGGATGCTTACAAAAGAAGACGGACGCATAAACTGGTTCAGGAGTGCGCAGGAGATAGAACGTCTTATAAGAGGGACCGATCCCTGGCCCGGAGCATATACCAGTCTTCATTCGAAAGTATTAAAGATATGGAAGGCGGAAGTAGTTGACGCAGAAGAGGATAAAGGTGCACAGGGAATGGTAGTCGGAGTTGATAAGGACAGCTTCCTTGTAGCCTGCGGCAGGGGAGTGCTTAAGATAAAAGAGCTTCAGATTGAAGGCAGGAAGCGTATGTCCTGCGCGGATTTCTTAAGAGGTGTCAGGATCGAGACCGGGGAGCATCTGGGATAATGAGCAGTGCAAAAGCAACCTTAAGCCGCAGGCTGGTACTGGATATCCTGATCGAAGCCGAAAAGTCTGCGGTAAAAAGCACGGATCTGATCAAGGCTGTTTTGGATAAAAATGATTATCTTGAACAGAGGGATAAAGCATTTATACGTCATCTTGCGGAAGGCTGCATGGAGAGGGCCATTACTCTCGACTATATAACCGATTCTTTCGCTACGACTAAGAGTGCTAAGATGAAGAGCGCCGTAAAGATGATAATGCGTATGGGAGTATACCAGATACTCTTTATGGATTCCGTGACAGATGCGGCCGCGTGTAACGAGGCGGTTGCTTTAGCTGTATCTAAAGGATTCTCGGGCTTAAAGGGTTTTGTAAACGGAGTCCTTCGTAACATCGCGCGTAATAAGGATAAGATAAGCTGGCCTGACAGGGAAAAAGACCCTGTGGGCTTTTTTAGTGTTTATTATTCCATGCCGGAATGGATAGTTGAGCTGATAGTTGCGGAGCGCGGGAGAGATACTGCGGAGCAGATGTTTAAGGCCTGTCTTAAAGAAAGAAACGTAAGTGTTAATGTTCTTAACGCCGATGCGGACAAGCTGCTTAAGGAATGGGAAAAAGACGGTATAAAGGCTCAAAAGAGCCCTTATGGCGACTCACTCTATATGCTAACGGACGTACCGGGTGTAAGAAGGCTTTACGGCTATGATGAGGGTGCGTTCATAGTGCAGGATGCAGCCAGTGCGGTATGTGCGCATGTTGCCGGCATCAAAAAGGGTGATACAGTGATAGATCTGTGTGCGGCGCCCGGGGGAAAGAGCATGTGTGCCGCAAAGGCTTCTGCGCCGGACGGAAAAGTATATTCCTTTGACATAAGCGAAGCCAAAGCGGATAAGATAAGGGAAAACGCCGGCAGGCTGGGCTTTGACAATATTATCACGGCGGTGCATGATGCTACGGTCTTTGATGAGACATTATGCGATAAGGCAGATGTGGTCATAGCCGATCTGCCCTGTTCGGGACTGGGGGTAATGGGGCGTAAGGCTGATATACGCTACAGGCTTAAGAGCGAAGACATAGATCAGCTGGCGTCCCTGCAGCGTGAGATACTTAAGAATGCGGTAAGATACGTTAAGCCGGGCGGGCTTCTTCTGTACAGTACATGCACGGTAAGCCGCAGGGAGAATGAAGATAACAGGCGCCGGCTTTTAGATGAGCATGGGCTGGAAAGCGTGGATTTTTATGATGAACTTCCTGATGCGCTTAAAAACGATACGGCGCATGAAGGATATCTTCAGCTGATAAGCAAAGGGGATGAAGATGCACCCTTATATGACGGATTTTTCATATCACTGCAGCGGAGAGTAAAATGAAAGATATAAAAAGCCTGACATTTGATGAGCTTAAGACAGAGGTGGAGCTTATGGGGGAGAAGAGCTTCAGGGCAGGCCAGATATATTCCTGGATGCATGAAAAGCTCGTCACCTCTTTTGACGATATGAGCAATATTCCGGCAGCTTTAAAAGAGAAGCTTAAAGGGGAATACTCGTATACGGTATTAAAGCCTGTCAGAAAACAGGTATCCAAAGTGGACGGCACGGTCAAATATCTGTTTGAACTTCCGGATGGGAACCGTATAGAGACCGTATCGATGGATTATCATCACGGACACAGCGTATGCATCTCATCACAGGTGGGCTGCCGCATGGGCTGTGCTTTCTGCGCTTCCACACTGGGAGGGCTGGTAAGAAATCTGACGGCTGCTGAAATGCTCGAACAGATCTATGGTGTGACACGTGATCTGGACAAGCGTGTGGATAATATAGTGATCATGGGTATAGGTGAGCCTATGGACAACTACGAAAACGTGGTAAGGTTCATACGCATGATCAATTCGGACAAAGGCCTTAATCTGAGCGTGCGCAATATCACGCTGTCTACCTGCGGTATAGTACCCGGGATAAAGAAGCTCGCTGATGAGGGGCTGGGCATTACCCTGGCTTTGTCGCTGCATGCCGTAAATGACGAGAAGAGAAGAAAGATCATGCCCGTGGCCAAAAGCTATACCATAGCACAGTTGATGGATGCGGTGGATGAGTATTTTGAAAAGACGGGAAGAAGAGTGACATTTGAATACTCGCTGATAGCGGGAGTAAACGATACCGATGAGGATGTAAAAGGCCTGGCTGCACTGGCCGGCGGGAAAAGGTCTGCACATGTGAACCTGATACCTGTAAATCCCGTTACGGAAGCGGGGCTTAAAGAACCTGACCGTGCCGCAGTACAGAGGTTTCTGCAAAAACTTACCGGAATGAAAGTGAATGCTACAGTGCGCCGCGAACTGGGCAGGGATATAGACGGAGCCTGCGGCCAGTTAAGACGTAACGATAACAATATTATGTAAACTGATTGACCAGACCCCCAAGATGTGCTAAAATGTGGCGTGGTCTGAAAAGATCATAGAAACTATTAAAAGAAGTCAGATAATGAAGCTTAGCTCGTATTCGCTTACCGATATAGGCAAGCTGAGAAAACTTAATCAGGATTACGTGTTCACCTCTGAAGTGCCCGTCGGGACATTGCCCGACCTTTTTATAGTTGCAGACGGAATGGGCGGGCACAAAGCAGGAGAGTATGCATCGAAATGTGCGGTGGAGACCATGGTATCGCAGATCAATTCTTCACCGGAGCGCGGAAGCATACGTGTGATATCCAATGCCATCAGAGAAGCTAACAGAAGAGTCAGGGCAAAGGCTATGTCGGATGATAATTACTTCGGCATGGGCACCACTCTGGTCGTGGCTTCAATAGATGAGGACGGCCTGTGCGTTGCCAATGTCGGCGACAGCAGGCTTTATCTTATCAGCAACGGCGAGATAAAACAGGTCACCGTGGACCATTCGCTTGTCGAAGAGATGGTGCAGATGGGAGAGCTGGAGAGGAAGTCGGCCCGTAACCATCCTGATAAGAATATCATCACCCGCGCTGTAGGTGTGATGGAAGAAGTTGATCCCGACTTTTTTGAGGTTGAGGATCTGGTAGTGGGTGATATGATACTTATGTGTTCGGACGGTCTTTCCAATATGCTGGAAGATTCGGAGATAATGGGTATAGTTGAAAGCGAAGGCACGTTAAGGGATAAGGCAGAGCGCCTTGTGGCCGCTGCCAATATGAATGGCGGACGTGATAATATAACCGTAATTTTAGTGAGGGTGGAAGGTTAAGGAGCAGTAATGATCAAGATAGGTATGACAGTTGCAGACCGCTACGAGATTCTTGAAAAGATCGGCACCGGCGGTATGAGTGACGTTTACAGGGCCAAGGACCATAAGCTTAACAGGCATGTTGCTGTAAAGGTGCTTAAGCAGGAGTTCTCCGAGAACAAGGATTTTCTGCAGAAATTCCGCTCTGAGGCGCAGTCGGCGGCAGGTCTGATGCACCCTAATATCGTAAATGTGTATGATGTCGGAGAAGAAAGCGGATCCCATTTTATAGTAATGGAGTTAGTCGAAGGCATCACGCTTAAGAAGTATATAGAGAAAAAGGCCAGGCTTTCGGTACGCGAGGCGGTGAGCATCGCGATACAGGTTGCCCAGGGCATAGAGGCGGCTCATAATAATCATATCATCCACAGGGATATCAAGCCGCAGAATGTCATCATCAGTATGGATGGCAAGGTTAAGGTAACGGACTTCGGTATAGCGAAGGCAGCTACCAGCAATACCATAACATCAAATGTAATGGGCAGTGTCCATTATACTTCCCCCGAGCAGGTAAGGGGCGGTTTTTCGGATGAAAAGAGCGATATCTATTCTTTGGGTATCACTTTGTTTGAGATGCTTACGGGCCGTGTGCCTTTTAACGGCGATACTACGGTTGCCGTAGCGATAAAGCATATCCAGGAGCCAATGCCCTCACCCAGGGATTATGTTCCGGAAATACCTGTAAGCCTTGAAAAGATAGTACTTAAGTGCACGCAGAAATCTCCCGACAGACGTTACCAGTCAGCACCCGAACTGATAGAAGATCTTAAGAGGTCGCTGATCAGCCCAGATGAGGATTTTGTCAAGCTTGATGAAAATGACGAGCATGGCGCCACAAAGGATATCTCACCCCAGGAATTAAAGCGTATCAGAAGGCAGGCAAACCAGCGTGATTCGTTTGATGCGGCTATGATGGGCGGTGGCGAAGGCCGTGAAGATAATATCCCGGATGACGGCGAATATACCGATGAGCAGGGTGAATACGCAGAAGGTGAAGGGGAATATCCGGAATATGAGGGAGAGTATCCTGAGTATGAAGGCGAATACCCCGAATATGAGGGAGAGTATCCCGAATATGAAGGCGAATACCCCGAGTATGAGGGTGAATATCCGAATGCCGAAGAGGATCCTTATGCTAACGGCCCCATACTTGAGCCTATAATCAGCGGGCGCAAGAGAGAAAACAGCTCTGCGGGCGGGAAGAAGAAAAAGAAGAGATCTTCTTCGTCCAAGAGGGAACAGGCTTCAAGGGATGAGAATGCCGTGCCTATGTCCGCTGCAAACAAGCGTCCCGTGGCACCGGATGTGCCAAGGAAAAAGAGCAGCTCACAGAGCAGTTCTAACAGAAGGCCTAACAGCAAGAGGAGATCAAGATCCAGGGAAGACCGCTTTGAGGATGAGACGGACCCCAGGATGGAGATACTTACTACCATACTGCTGATCATAGGTGCGATCATACTGGCTATCATATTCCTTTACATCGTATGGCATGCTGTAGGTTTCGGCAAGGAGAAGGATCCTTCACCTACGCCCGCACCCACACAGGCAGCTGATGCCACACCTACCACCGCGGTAGGCAATACCGCGAAAGGCACCCTTCCGATCCCCGATGTCGTGGGGCATTCACGCCCGGAAGCAAGGAAGCTGCTCGAAGACGACAGCTTTGAGGTAGAGGTGCTTAACGAAAACCATGATACCGTTCCGAAGGGGGATGTCATTAGACAGGAGCCTGCTGCGGGCGGTTATGCCGCTATAGGCAGCAAGGTGACCATTTATATAAGCCTTGGAAAAGAGCTTGTAATGGTAGCGATGCCCGATCTTAAGGGCAAGACCGAAGAAGAGGCTAAAAAGATCCTTGAGGAGGCGGGATTATCCGCGACTCACGGTGAAGATGAGTACAATGATGATTATGAAGAAGGAAAGATCTGTTTCCAGAATTATTCCGCGGGAACAAATATCAGCACTGATTCGGAGATAGAATACAGAGTCAGCAAAGGCAGAAAGCCCGCTACATATAAACTGGAGAATCATACGGTAAATGCTCCGGCGGGATATCAGGGCGGAAATGCGACGATAACCTTAAAGGATGAATACGGGGAGAAACTCTGGGCAGCGACCACGGATACCTTCCCGGTTGAGATAAATGTTACAGGTATGTATATGAGATCCTGGGGAACGATAACCATTGATTACACCGTAACCGAGGATCAGGAAGTATATGATGAAGAGGGAAATATGTCGGTACAGCAGGTTCAGGTACAGAAGACATCAAATCCCGAAAAGGTAGAATTTAAAGAGGTATTGCAATAGTGCCCGCAGAGGGAAGGATTCTTAAGGGGATAGGCGGCTTCTATTATGTTGAAGTCGAAGGCGGCAGGGTTTATGAATGCCGCGGCAGGGGGATATTCAGAAAAGATAACGAAAAGCTTCTGGTAGGGGATAAGGTGCGTATCAGCATCATCGATGAAGCCGCTTCAGTCGGCAGCGTTGATGAGCTTTTACCAAGGAAAAACAGGCTTATCCGGCCGGAAGCTGCTAATGTGGATCAGGCGCTTTTAGTCTTTGCATTTGACAGGCCCAGACCCAATCCGGTGCTTCTTGACCGTTTTCTTATAACCCTTCGTCGGAATGATGTTCCCTGTGTATTGATCTTTAATAAAAAAGATCTGGTCGATGAAAATACCGTAAATGATATGCTGTGCGCATATAAAGATGCGGTTTCCGATGTGAGAGCGCTGTGCGCTCTTGAAGATTCTTTTAAGGACACCTTAAAGGAGATACTCTGCGGAAAGATCAGCCTTTTGGCAGGCCCTTCCGGAGTCGGCAAATCGACCATCTTAAATGCTTTGTGTCCCGCGGCGGAAGCGGCCACAGGCGAGATAAGCAGGAAATTAAAAAGGGGTAAGCATACCACCAGGCATTCGGAGCTTTTTGCGATCGAAGGCGGCGGATATATCATGGATACCCCTGGCTTTACGGCACTTGAACTTACGGATATCGAGGCTGATGAAGTAAGAGGAGAATATCCGGAGTTTGAACCTTATGCTGCAGAATGCCGGTTTTTAGACTGTATGCATATCAAAGAACCCGGCTGTAAGGTGAGAGAAGCGGCAGTAAGCGGCCTTATCCCGCGCTTAAGATACGATAACTATTGTGCAGTTTATACGGAGCTTAATGACAGGAAGAGGTATTAAGGATATGAAAAAACGTAATATTCTCGCCCCCTCCATTTTGGCGGCGGACTTTTTGAACCTGGGAGAGGAAATACGCCGTATTGAAGCAGGCGGAGCCGAATATGTCCATTATGACGTGATGGACGGAAGCTTCGTGCCGGCTATATCTTTCGGCATGCCGATACTCAGCCAGCTCAGGAAGGCTACGGATCTGACACTGGATGTGCATCTTATGATAGTCAGGCCCGAACGCTATATCGAAGAATTTGCATCACTGGGTGCGGATATCATCACTGTTCACTATGAGGCCTGCGAAGATCCGGTGAAGGCGATAAAGATGATACATGATAACGGGAAAAAAGCCGGCATGGCGATCAAGCCCGCTACTTCTGTCGATGAAGTTAAAGCCCTGCTGCCTTCGCTGGATATGATACTGGCGATGACAGTCGAGCCGGGATTCGGCGGACAGAGTGTATTGCCCGAATGCCTTAATAAGGTATCGCAGCTCAGAGAGTATGTTGAGGACAAGTCGATCGAATGTGATATAGAAGTGGACGGCGGCATACGCACGGATAATATTGCCGAGATAATAGCTTACGGTGCAAATGTGATAGTTGCCGGATCGGCGGTATTCCGCGGAAATGCTGCCGAAAATACGAAAGAACTTATGAGGATAATGGGACGCTGAAAATAAGCAGCATTGCGTCTTATAGGGATAACAGATCATGGCTTATGATGGTATAGCAGTTGCGGCTGTGGTAAAAGAACTGAATGACAAGCTGTGCGGAGGCAGGATATCCAAGATAGCGCAGCCCGAGAAAGATGCCCTGATGCTCACGATAAAGAGCACATCAGGGCAATATCGTTTATTGCTTTCTGCGGATGCTTCGCTGCCGCTGGTATATCTGTGCAAGGAGAACAAACCAAGCCCTGCTACAGCACCGGCTTTTTGCATGCTTTTGAGAAAGTATCTGTCCGGCGCAAGGGTGATGGGAATTTCGCAGCCTTCCCTTGAAAGGATAATACGCATAGAGCTCGAGCACTATGATGAGATGGGTGATCTTAAACGGAAGACACTTATATGCGAGATCATGGGCAAGCACAGTAATGTGATACTTATTGACGAAAATAACCGTATAGTCGATGCAATAAAAAGAGTATCGGCGATGGTAAGCTCTGTCAGGGAAGTGCTGCCGGGCAGGGACTATTTTGTGGCAGGTGCGGGTAAAAAGTCCGATCCTTTAAATGTGGCGTATGAGGATTTCCTTAAGGATGCCGCAAAGGGGAAAGACGCCGCGGGCGCTGTCATGGATTGCTACGCAGGTATCTCACCCATGATGGCAGCCGAGATAGTACGGCTTTCGGGGATCGATGAGCGTATGGATACGGCTACGCTTGATATCTCACCGGAAGATAAAAAAGCGCTGTATGAGAGTTTCAGCGGGATAATGGATAGAGTAAGGACTAAGAGCTTTGATCCCTGCATTTATTATGAGGGGGAAGAGCCTAAGGATTTCTGCGCTATCGATACCGGAGCGTACAAACAGAAGAGTACATATGAGAGTATGTCGGAGCTTCTGGAAGATTACTATTCGCAGAAGGAAGCTCTGGTACGCATAAGGCAGAGATCTACGGATCTGCGCCATATAGTACAGACAGCTATAGAGCGTAATGTCAAAAAACTGAACCTCCAGGAAAAACAGCTGGCCGATACCGAAAAGAGAGAGAAGCTTAAGTTGTACGGGGAACTGCTTACGGCATACGCCTTTCAGATAGAAAAAGGTGCGAAGGAGTATGAAGCGCTGAATTATTATGATAATACGACGGTGCGTATCAGTTTGGATCCCGATCTGACCCCGATGGAGAATGCTGCAAGGTATTATGAAAAGTATCAGAAGCAGAAACGTACCTACGAGGCGTTAAGCGAGCTGGTAAAGACCACCGGAGCGGAGCTAGAGCATCTTAACAGTGTGCAGCTTTCGCTGGATATCGCCCGCAGGGAAGAAGACCTTAAGGAGATACGCGAAGAGCTTAAGGATACCGGATACATCAGGAAAAAAAGCGGGGAAAAGAAAGTGAAGAATACTTCGAAGCCTCTGCATTATGTGACTGAAGACGGTTTCCACATTTATGTCGGTAAGAATAATTACCAGAATGACGAGCTGTCTTTTAAATTTGCGGAGAGCGGTGACTGGTGGTTCCACGCAAAGAAGGTTCCGGGATCGCATGTGATAGTAAAGAGCGGGAACAGGGAACTGCCCGATAAGGTGTTCGAACAGGCTGCAGCGCTGGCGGCTTATTATTCCACGGCATCGGATCAGGATAAGGCCGAGGTGGATTATCTGAAAAAAAAGGAATTAAAAAAGCCTGCGGGAGCCGCACCGGGATTTGTTGTATATTATACTAATTATTCCTGTGTGGTCAGACCCGGGATAAACGGACTAAAGGAGGAAAAATAAATGACATCAAAGGCAAAGGGCATTACGGCGGATCAGCTTAAAAAGATGAGCAGGGAGTTTAATGCAGACCGTGCAAATCTTATCGCAGCACGCGCCGCTTCAAAGAACGGCATCATGGAAGCAGCTACGGATCTTTCCGAGGTGTCCAGACTTCCGTTTACATTCAATATCGATCTTAAGCAGGGCAAGATCACGGATCAGAAGGCCAGCGGAAGATGCTGGATATTTTCCGCTCTCAATACTTTCAGGTTTGAGATAATAAAGAAATACAAGCTGGAAACTTTTGAGCTTTCCCAGAATTATATGTTCTTTTATGATAAGCTGGAAAAGGCAAATTACTATCTTGAGAATGTGATAAAGACGGCGGATGAGCCCATTGACGGCAGACTGTTTCAGTTCATCAACGCCGATCCTTTATGTGACGGCGGACAGTGGGACATGCTCTCCAATCTTGTAAAGAAATACGGTGTGGTTCCCAAATACGCTTATCCCGATGCAAAGGGAGCCGAAGCATCACGCTGGTTTGACATGTATCTTACCGGAAAGCTGCGTGAAGATGCCATGAATCTGCGCGAAGCACTTAAGGGCGGAGCTTCTCCTGCTGCGATCCGGAGCATGAAGGAAGGGTATGTGGGCGAGATCTACCGCATGTTATGCATTACGCTTGGCGAGCCGCCTAAGAGCTTTGACCTGATCCTTAAGGATAAAGACGGAAAGGTTACGCAGGAATTTGGCATAAGCCCCGTGGACTTCTTTAAGAAATATGTCGGGATCAAGCTTGAAGATCAGGTATCCGTTATCAATGCGCCCACAAAGGATAAGCCTTACGGAAAGATGTATACGGTCAAGTTTCTGGGAAATGTGGCAGACGGCGATCCGGTGAGATACTTAAACCTTGAGATGAATAAGATAAAAAAAGCCGTGATAAAGCAGTTAAAAGACGGGCATCCCGTATGGTTCGGATCGGACTGCAGGATGTTCGGGGCACGTAAGGAAGGCGTGTTTGATAAAAAAAGCACGGCTCTGGAAGAGCTCTTTAATGTAAAGTTCGGATTTAGCAAGGCACAGGCTCTTGATTACGGTAACAGTGCTATGAACCATGCCATGGTGATCCTGGGCGTAAACCTTGATGAAAAGGGAAAGCCCGAGCGCTGGCGTATAGAAAACAGCTGGGGCAAGGATTCCGGTGTGGACGGATATTATGTTGCCAGCGATGAGTGGTTTGATGATTATGTTTATCAGGTTGTTGTCAATAAGAAATATCTTGATGCCGCGACCAGAAAGCTTCTTGACCAGAAGCTTAAGGAATTAGAGCCCTGGGATCCTTTCGGAACACTGGCAGACTGAAATATTTAAAGAGGTACCGCGTTATGTCCCATGAACTTTTAAAGCAGGATGCGCTTGAAAAAATGAAGATAGAACGGCTTGAGCGTAAGGAGGTGGCGAAAGGTTCCATACTTACCTATTGCCATGATACGGTGCGTATCCCCAACGGGAATATACGTGTATGGGATTATATCTATCATCAGGGGGCGGCGGCTGTGCTGCCCGTTGATGATGACGGGCGTATCATACTGGTAAGACAGTACCGCAATGCTTTTGACCGCTTTATGCTGGAGATACCCGCCGGCGGACTGGAAGGTGCGGATGAGCCTACAAAAGAGGCGGCTATACGTGAACTTGAGGAAGAGACAGGCTTTTGTGCAACGGACGTAAGCTTCCTTATGGCTTTTTATCCTACGGTTGCATACAGCGGGGAGAAGATAGACATATATCTTGCCAAAGGCTTAAAGCGCAGGGAGCGCCATCTGGATGCAGATGAATTTATAAATGTGGAAGCCTGGGACTTAAAAGAGCTCATGGAAATGATATTTTCCGGCCGTCTTAACGACGGAAAAACGGTTGCAGCCGTCTCTGCATACGCATATTTGACCAAATGAGTCAATAAACTTTTTTCTTTTCGTCAAGATGTGGTGGACATAAAAATATGATCTGCGATATTTTGTGTTAACCATAAAAAGCCTTATCCAAAGGCAAAAAAACACTTGATTTTCTGTTTGCTTTTCTAAAAACCCCCATTTATAATCACTTGTGAAAGCCGCGGAAGGCTTATGTAAATAGCTTTATGTAGCTGATTTATGTAACGCTTGGGAGCGGAAAATAAATTATGAAGAGGGTTTAGAGATGGTAAATGCCGGTGAAGTCAGCATGATGGAGAAAGAGCTGGATGAGTTTATTACTTATCTGCGAGATGTTAAGAAGACATCCCACAATACGGAGCTTTCCTATAAGAGGGATATAGCTAAACTTGAAAGCTTTCTGTATACGCAGGGCGTAGATGAGCTTTCAAAAGTAAGTGCAACAACACTTCAGAATTATATCCTGCTTATGGAGAAAGGAGGAGCCGCAGCAGCTACTGTATCCCGTAACATAGCTTCGATAAAGGCATTCTTCCATTTCCTTTTCCGTAAGGGATATGTAAGCGAAGACATAGCAGAGGATCTTAAGGCACCCAGGATCGAAAAGAAGATGCCCGAGATACTTACCACGGATGAAGTAAACAGGCTTTTAGACCAGCCCAGAGGAGCTGCGCCCAAGGATCTGCGTGACCGTGCAATGCTTGAGCTGCTTTATGCTACAGGCATAAGGGTATCCGAGCTTATAAGCCTTAATGTTTCTGATGTGAACCTTCAGATAGGATATATAGTATGCAGGGATGCAAAGAAGGAGCGCGTGGTTCCTTTCGGTGCACCCGCAAAGAGAGCTCTGACTGACTACCTTAAGAATGCAAGGGATCTTATGCTTGAGGATCAGACATCCGACGTGCTCTTTACCAACTGCTCAGGTCAGCCCATGAGCCGTCAGGGCTTCTGGAAACTGGTAAAATATTACGCAAGAAAGGCAGGCATCACTGCCGATATCACACCGCATACCCTGCGCCATTCATTTGCAGCACATCTGGTAGAGAACGGTGCAGACCTTCGCAGCGTACAGGAGATGCTGGGACATTCCGATATCTCAACCACACAGATATACGCAAACATGTCGCAGAACAAGCTCCGCGAAGTATATGTAAAGAATTTCCCCAGGGGATGATCCCCATTTTTGTAAATCATTATTCTCCTCTATTTTTAAGAAAAACCCCGGCTTTGCAGCCGGGGTTTTTCACACTCCCCGCCGCCCTTATGACCCCGGGGGACGAACACAGGGATGGGTACAGGGGACGGTTCTCTGTGTTCATAGTGGGTACAGGGGACGGTTCTCTGTGTTCATATATTCATTGATGCTAAAAAACAGGCAGAGCACGTGCACCGGTTCCGTTTGGCTCACTGTTTTAAGTGACCGCGATCTATTCAATGGAACCGTCCGTGACCGGTCGACAGTGGAAATCCATATCCACTGTCGACCTTGTCCCGCCATCCGTGGCGGTCCATCCCTGGTAAACCTATCGCAGTCACAAAACAGCGGCCTCACTACAATGGTGCACGATGCTTCTGCCTGTTTTTTTAGCATTGTAAATCTTTGTGAACACAGAGAACCGTCCCCTGTATCGATGAAATGAACACAGAGAACCGTCCCCTGGGTTCATGGGGATCAGACGAGGTCAGCTATGTCGTAGATGAGCTGCTCGGAGTCGGCCCAGCCAAGGCAGGGATCGGTTATGGATTTTCCGTAGATGCCTTCGCCGATCTTCTGACTGCCTTCTTTGATGTAGCTTTCGACCATGACGCCTTTGACGAGCTTTCTGATCTCGGGATTGACGCGGCGGGAGTGCAGTACTTCCTTGATGATACGGGGCTGCTCCGCAAAGCGCTTGCCGGAATTGTTATGATTGGCATCGATTATGCAGGCCGGGTTAACGACGTTGCGCTCCTGATACAGCTCAAGAAGCAGGGCCAGGTCTTCATAATGATAATTGGAGATATTGGATCCGTTTTTGTTTACTGCACCGCGCAGTATGGCGTGTGCTAAGGGGTTGCCGCTGGTCTCGACCTCATTTCCCCTGAATATAAAAGAGTGGGGCTGCTGTGCGGCATAGATGGAATTGAGCATTACCGACAGATGTCCGCTGGTGGGATTCTTCATGCCGGTAGCCACATCAAAGCCGCTGCTGGTAAGCCTGTGCTGCTGGTCCTCAACGGAACGCGCGCCGATAGCTACATAAGAGAGTATGTCCGAGATATAAGGCCAGTTCTCGGGATAGAGCATCTCATCGGCTGCGGTAAGATGCGATTCGCTCATGACACGCAGGTGCATCTGGCGCATAGCGATCAGGCCATGAAGAAAATCTTCACTCTGCTGCGGATCGGGCTGGGAGACTATCCCCTTATAGCCGTCACCGTTGGTACGGGGCTTGTTGGTATATACACGGGGGATCAGTATCAGCTTGTCGCTTACCTTGGGATAGATACGTGCCAGACGGTCGGTATAATCCACGACAGCTTCTTCGTTGTCGGCAGAGCAGGGGCCGATTATCAGCAGGAATTTATCGCTCTTACCGCTTATTACATCGCTGATCTCCTGATCGCGTTTCTTTTTGAGTTCTTTTAGCTCCTCGGGTACCGGATACTGTGAGCATATCTCCTCCGGTGTGGGGAGAGCGCGTTTTATCTTAAAAGACATTTCTTTTTCCTCCCAAAATATTCATAAATCAAATCGATTGATTATAACACCGGGCAGTGCCGATGGCAAGCGGGATACCTGTATTTTCGGCAGAGATGACAAGCGGGTTGTTACTATTCACAGTCGAATCGCGCACTTGCTGCGCGATTACGACCCAAAACATTCCGGGAGAGAAGGGTTTTGCCCATCGCCGCAGGCGATTTTCATTGGCAAAACCCGTTACTATCACAGCACGAAGGGCTGTGAATAGTAACAGCGTCTTACTGCCATATCAGGTTTACGATAAAAAAAGTACTTGCTTTTTATTTTGTTATGTGGTAAATTATCTCTGTTTGGAAATTCAGGAGGTTTTGTTATGAGAACAGCATTAACTATCTTGTTTATAATAGTCTGCGTTGTACTTTGCGTTGTAGTACTTATGCAGAAGGGGCGTGATTCGGGTATCAGCGGTCTTACAGGCGGCTCTTCATCCGACACATACTGGGATAAAAATAAGGGACGTTCCCGTGAGGGCATGATCCTTTTGGTGACCAGAGTGCTTTCCGTTGTAGCCATATTGCTTGCGGCAGTACTGAATATCACGGTATTCTAAAGTAAAGAAGTTTTTACGGCCCCTCTTAAATATCTAAGAGGGGCTTTTTGTTTGCTCATAATGAAAGAAAGGAAGAAATGACTAAAGTAACGATCAATACAACTAGAAAGAAAAAGCATGCTAAGGCACCTGCTGTTAAGCCCTTTAAAAAACAGAAAGGCAAAAAGGGCAAAGAGATCTATGAAGGGGTGATCACCACTAACCGTAAAGGTTTCGGTTTTGTGGAGTGCGAAGGGCTTGATGAGGATATCTTTGTGGCTGCATCAAAGCTTAACGGAGCTTTTCATCAGGATAAGGTCAAGGTGGAGCTTATAAACGGCCGCGGCAGGCGCTGCGAAGGACGTGTGCTCAAGGTGCTGGATCACGGCATCAAAAGCCTTATAGGTACCTATCAGGAAGGCCGTGGCTTCGGCTTTGTCATACCCGATAATATCCGTGTGACGGATGACATCCATATCGCGCCCGGGATGGAGTTTAAGGCAAAAGACGGTGAGAAGGTCGTAGTAGAGCTTTTATCTTACGGTGAAGGCCATATGCGTCCCGAAGGCAGGATCAGCGAGGTGCTTGGCGATCCCTTTGCTCCCGGAGTTGATATCATGTCGGTCATACGTGCGCATGATCTGCCCTTCGATTTCAGCGAAGAAGTAAGGGATGCATCGGAGCGCGTGCCTCTTAAGATAAGGAAGAGTGAATTAAGAGGGCGCAGGGACCTGCGCGATGTAAAGATGGTAACCATCGACGGCGAAGATTCGAAGGATCTGGATGATGCGGTGAGTTTGTCCAGAAAAGGCAAGGATTATATCCTGGGCGTTCATATAGCGGATGTAAGTCATTACGTTAAGGAAGACAGTGTACTTGATAAAGAAGCGCTTAAGCGCGGAAACAGCGTATATCTGCCGGGAAAGGTGATCCCTATGCTGCCCGAGCGGCTTTCAAACGGGATCTGTTCATTAAATGCGGGTGAAGACAGGCTGGCAATGAGCTGTATCATGCGCATTACCGAAGCCGGCGTGATAAAGGATTACGAGATCTGCGAATCCGTGATAAACGTGGACAGGCGCATGACTTATACCAATGTGGCAGCCATACTTGAAGGGAATGACAGGGCGCTGCTCAAAGAGTATAAAGGATTTACCGCGATGTTTAAGCGCATGGAACGCCTTGCATTGGCACTTAAGAAAATGCGCCATAAGCGCGGAGCGATAGACTTTGACCTTCCGGAGACCAAAATAGAACTGGACGATGACGGGCGTGTTACCGATATAAAGGCATATGAACATAATACCGCCACGGCTATGATCGAACAGTTCATGTTAAGTGCTAATGAGTGCGTCGCCGGATATATGCTTGGCAAGGACCTGCCTTTCCTCTACAGGGTACATGAGACACCGGATGCGGACCGCATGGGAGAACTTATAGACCTGCTCAGAGGATTCGGTTATAATATAAAGGCGGATCCGGGTAAGATAAAACCTAAGGAAGTCCAGCGCATGATCGCAGACTGCGCGGGTACTCCGCAGGAGGATCTGATAAGATCGCTTACACTGCGCAGCATGAAGCAGGCAAGATATTCCACAGAGTGTGTGGGACATTACGGCCTGGCCGCAAAAGAATATACGCACTTTACGTCTCCGATCAGACGTTATCCTGATCTGCAGATACACCGTATACTTAAGGAACAGCTGCATGATAAACTTAAGAAAAAACGTATAGCCCACTACGGTGAGATATTAAGAGGCGTGGCTGACAGATGCTCACAGTGCGAACGCAAGGCTGCGGACGCAGAACGTGAAGCGGATAAGATGAAGGCAGCCGAATATATGTCGGATCATATCGGGGAAGAATTTGAGGGCGTGATAAGCGGCGTGACCGGATGGGGCATGTATGTTGCGCTGCCCAATACCGTAGAGGGAATGGTGGCTCTCACAAAGATAAGCGGTGATGAATACAGTTATGTCGAAAAGGAACACGCGCTTGTGGGACGCCGTACAAGGAAGCGTTTTTCTCTTGGACAGAAGGTTAGCGTTAAGCTGGTATCGGTTGACAGATTGCTGCATACGATCGATTTTGAGCTTGCAGCTGAGGATAAGAAAGGGAAGAAGAAAAAGCATGAAAAAAGATGGTATAAAGCTCGTCGCAAATAATAAGAAGGCTTTTCATGATTATTTCATCCTTGAGAAGTATGAAGCGGGATTGTCCCTGGCCGGGACGGAGGTCAAGAGCCTCCGCGCCGGCAAGTGCAGCATAAAGGAAGCTTATGTGCAGATAGAAGACGGGGAGGCATATGTTGTAGGAATGAACATAAGCCCCTATGATCACGGCAATATCTTTAACCGCGATCCGATGCGCACCAGAAAGCTGCTTCTGCATAAATCCGAGATCAACAAGCTTGTGGGCGATACTTCGGAAAAAGGCTTTACCATAATGCCTCTGCAGGTATATTTCAAAGACGGCAGGGCGAAGCTCGAGATAGGCCTGGCCAAAGGTAAGAAAATCTATGACAAGAGGCAGGATATCGCCAAGAAGGACGCCAGAAGAGAGGTAGAAAGAGAGTTTAAGGTCAGGAATCTATAGGCGCTTGACAATAAAACCTCCCCATTGTAAAATTTTTTAGTGGGTCTATATTATAAATAATACGGGCCTGACAGGTTTCGACGGGGTATCTTAAGTCGAAGAAGCTATCCGCAGGAGTGCGTAAACCCAAAATTAAACTAAACGCTGAAGATAATTTAGCACTGGCTGCCTAAGTGCAGCCCGTCCTTCTCTTCGCACCTGCGCGTTGAGGTAAGGGCGTCGGATCGCAGGAAACGCATATGCAAAGCTTTGAGCATATGGCAGATCCATGAAGCTACTAAAACCGTTACGTTGCCGATGACATAACGGCAGAGGGAATGTCTGATCACCGGCTATGATAGTAGAAGGGCGATGGCGGGTATTTCGGACAGGGGTTCAATTCCCCTCAGGTCCACTACACCGTGTATTGACGAACACCTGTCCATAAAGGTGTTCAAAACACGGATTTACCTACAATCTTACAGTAAAGCTTTTATTGTAGTTTTAAATGCGTCTGCGAATCTGTGGTGCAGATCTTCATCATATAAAGGCATGTTGTTTTCCAGCCAGCGGTAGATAAGACCTTCAAGGGCGCATTCATAAAAGCTGCATATAAAGAGTATATCGTTTTCCGATACTTTCTTTCCTTCTGCTGCTTTATATACATATTCCGAAACAAAATCATGACTCAGCCTGTGTATATATGAACTGATGGTCTCACGCTGTTTTGACTGATAAACATGCATGACAGCCTTCTTATTGGTGCTTATAAAGGCAACGCGTTTTTCATAATCCGTAAGCATGTCACTGCCTTCGCCTTCTTTTTTCATGAGGGTGCTTGCGTTTTCAAGCAGCGCATCCAGTACGGCATAGATATCAGTGTAGTGATAATAGAAGGTATTTCGGTTTATCCCGCATTCATCGCAGATATCCTTTACACTGATCTTATCAAGATTCTTTTCCTCAAGAAGCTTAAGCGCTGCGTTTAGTATCTTTTCTTCTGTTTCAGTATTCATCATCGGGCCTCCTTATATATAGTTCATTCTCTGTGCAGCGAAGTATTTTTTATTCTTCATACAGTTTCATTATATTACGCGCATTCTCAAGCAGATGCGGTTTTAACTCCGTGATGGGCACGGGTACTTCGTCGGTGATGGCACTGTAGCTGGCGGAGCCTATCAGTTCAAAAATAAGATACAGCATTATCTCCGGATCACGGTATTTTACTTTTGAACGTTTGAGCGCTTCGTCTACCAGCGTATAAAAAGGTGTAGCCTTATCATTGATATTCAATTCTCCGAATTTGAACATGCCAAAACTGAGGTTCTTTACCAGAAAACGCGTAAGGATCTTATCTGATGCAAGTATGTCTATAGTTGTGGAACACAGTCTGAGCACTGTTTTTTCAAAGCTCATTTTATTGTTTATGCCGCTTTCTTCCCAGGCTTTCATAAATACCTGCTCGGCCTTGTGCATGGTGATCATGGCGCGCAGATCGTATTTGTCCTTAAAATATAGATAGAAAGTTCCTTTTGCGACCTTTGCTTTTTCTGCGATGTCGGCTATGGAAGTGTTGGAAAAACCGCGCTCCGTAAACAGCTCAAACGCAGCGTTCATCAGGCTGTTCTTTTTGATAAGTTTCTTTAAAGTGTTTTTTTCTTTTTCCATCTGTTCATCCTCCTGCAGGAATTTTTCGAACACTTTTTTAAAAGTGTCTATTGACCGTTGGTCAGTTTTGAATTATCTTTAGCCTATCACAAAAATGACTGTTGGTCAAGATTCAGAAGGGAGGTTAATGATGAATAAGATTTCAAAAGGTATTGTTAAAGGAAGATACCTGATACTGATACTGGCAGTGCTGCTTATGCTGCCTTCGGCTTTTCTGTATTTTAAGACCAGAGTAAATTACGATATGCTCAGTTATCTTCCTAAAGAGATCGACACCATGAAGGGACAGGATATCATGGTAGAGGATTTCGGAATGGGGGCATTCTCCATGGTAATAGTAGAGGGGATGCCGGATAAGGATGTGGCTGTACTTAAAGATAAACTTATGAATGTGGATCATGTTAAAGATGTGTTATGGCAGGACAGCCTTATGGATCTTTCGATCCCGGCAGAGATGCTTCCGGATGAGCTGAATGACATCTTTAATAAAGGCGATGCAACGATGCTCTTTGTACTCTTTGATAATACATCGAGTTCGGATCCGGTGATAGCAGCCATCAGGCAGATGAGAAAGATCTGCAATGAGCAGTGCTTCATATCAGGCATGTCGGGCGTATTGGTGGATACGCAGGATCTGGCAGATTCGGAAACGCCGATATATGTAGGCATAGCCGTGATCTGTTCCGTGATAGTGCTTTCGCTGGCGATGGATTCTTTCCTGGCGCCGTTCATTTTCCTGGCAGGCATAGGAATGGCAATCGTCTACAATATGGGAAGCAATTATTTCCTGGGTCAGGTTTCGTATGTGACCAAAGCGCTGGCAGCAGTATTACAGCTGGGCGTTACCATGGATTATTCCATTTTCCTGTGGCACAGCTACGAAGAACAGAAGCTTTGCAGTAATGATAATAACGAAGCAATGGCAAAAGCGATATCGGCAACTTTTTCGTCGGTACTGGGTTCTTCGATAACAACCATAGCCGGTTTCATAGCCTTATGCTTCATGAGCTTTACGCTGGGATTTGATCTGGGCGTGGTAATGTCGAAAGGTGTTTTGATAGGCGTTATCTGCTGCGTGACAGTACTGCCTTCGATGATACTTATATTCGATAAGGCTTTGGAAAAGACAAAGCATAAGCCTCTGATACCTGAGATGAAAGGCCTTGGAGCATTCGTATTAAAGCATTACAAGATACTGCTGGCAGCTTATCTGATAATACTGATACCTTCGATCTACGGAAATAAAAATGTGGGAGTGTACTATAATCTGGACTCAACGCTTCCCAAAGATCTGCCAAGCATAGTGGCAAACGATAAGCTTTCGGATGAGTTTAATATGAGCACAACACATATGCTGATGCTCTCTGCAGATCTTCCGGAAAAAGAAGTAAGATCCCTTACATCCGAGATAGAGAAAACAGACGGCGTTAAATATGCGCTGGGCTTCAATACGGTAAAGGGCGCCGGCATTCCCGAAGAAGTGATACCTGATGAGCTGAAGGAGTCCTTTATGGATGATAAGTGGCAGATACTTCTGATAGGCTCTGAATTTGAAGTGGCGTCACCTGAATCCGGCAGGCAATGCGATCAGATATCCGCGCTGGCAAAGAGATATGACAGCAGCGCAATGCTGGTAGGCGAAGCGCCCGGAACGGAAGATCTGATAAAGACAACAGACAGCGATTTTACAAAGGTAAACTCTGCATCGATAGGTATAGTATTTGCGATCATATTACTGGTTTTCAGATCGGTATCCATACCGGCGATACTGGTGGCCGTTATAGAAGGCGGCATATTCTTCAACATGGCCATACCTTTCTATACCGGAACGAGTCTTCCTTTTGTGGCGAGCATAGTTATAGGAACCATACAGCTGGGATCCACTGTTGATTATGCGATACTGATGACAACAAGATATTTAAAGGAACGCAGGTCGGGACTTAACAAGCATGATGCGATAAGCATTGCAGTGCAGACCTCTTCCAAGTCGATACTTGTGAGCGCCTTATCCTTCTTTGCGGCAACATTTGGCGTAGGCCTGTATTCAAAGATAGATATGATAAGCGCGTTATGCACACTGATGGCCAGAGGCGCGATAGTGAGTATGTTCTGCGTGATCTTTGTACTGCCCAGTTTCCTTATGATATTTGATAAGCTGATACTGGCGACCACGCTGGGAGATCATAAAGATAAAAAAGATGTTTCGTTTAAAGAAACGGTACATTGCTGATGTTAACAGCAGGATAAAAGAAAAGGAGGAAACAGAGATGAAGAATAAAAAGTATATGGCACAGTTAATAAGCGCGGCAACGATAACATCTATGCTGGCAGGCTGCGCGGCTGCTGATAATGCGGATATTCAGGTTCAGGCAAAGGATGATGATGACGACATACTTTTCGAGGCTATGGAGCAGGTGATACCTTCGCATTCCAGTTCGGCAGGAAAAACAGAGACGGTGTATGTCCTTATGAATGCGGATGGCGAGCAGTCTTCGGTGATTGTATCCGACCAGCTTAAGAATAAAGACGGCAGCGCGGAAGTGACGGATTCAACCGAACTTAAAGATATCGTCAATGTAAAGGGCTACGGTGATTATACGCAAAACGACGACGGGACCATAACCTGGGATGCTGCCGGATCGGATGTTTTCTATCAGGGCAGCACGGATAAAGAACTTCCTTTAGAGGTGAATATCTCTTATGAGCTGAACGGTGAAGCGGTGAGCGCAGAGCAGATCGCAGGAGCCGACGGACATGTAAGCATAATCCTCGATTATAAGAATAACTTAAGCGAGAGTGTTGAAGTGGACGGTAATTCCTACGATGTGTATGTACCCTTCATGGCAGTGAGCGGATTGATGCTGCCGGAAGATCACTTCAGCAATGTAGAAGTGGAAAATGCAAAACTTATTGATGACGGAAATGAACAGATCGTTGTTGGTATCGCTTATCCCGGACTGAGAGACAGCCTTGACTGGGACGGCGTGATAGAGCGTACCGAAAACGAAGAAACAAAAGAACGTCTTGAGGATATGAACTTCCCTGAGCAGATAAGGATAGAAGCGGATGCAACGGATTTTGAACTGGGCATGACACTTACGCTTGCAGGCTGCGATGTGTTCAGTCAGCTGGGCGCAGGCGAAGGCATAGACCTGAGCGAAGTACAGGGAAAGATGGATGAACTGAGCGACGGTTCAAAGCAGCTGGTAGACGGATCGACAGCATTGAAGGATGGAACGGCTGCATTAAAAGACGGAACGGCAGAATTATATGACGGTACAAAGCAGTTATTTGACGGCACGCAGCAGCTGGCAGACGGAACCGGTAAGCTTAAGGATGGCGCGGGAGCTTTAAGCGACGGAAGCGCAAAGCTTTATAGCGGCACCGCTGAATTAAAGGATGGAAGCGCAAAGCTTTATGACGGCGCAGGCACACTGAGCGACGGAACATCGGCTCTGTATAACGGTGCGGCAAGTCTGTGCGACGGCATTAAGGATTATACGGCAGGCGTGGCAAGTGTATATGACGGCGCAGTTAAACTGAGCGAAGGCGCAAAGAGCGCAAAGGACGGAGCAGACCAACTGCAGGCAGGATTCAGGGATAACGCCATAGTAGAGAATGCAAATGCCCTGGCAGACGGAGCATCGAACCTTAGCGACGGCATAAGCAGACTCAGCGAAGGAATGAATACACAGCTTACTGAGAGCGTGCAGCAGATGAGCAGCGCGGTTCAGCTGCTGGATGGAGCGGCATCATGGATGAGCAGTCTTATGAGCGCGATAGATCAGAACGGAGCTGTTCCTGCCGAATATCTTGCAATACCCGAAGCTCTTGCAGCAAATACGGAAAGCCTTAAAGCGATCTGCGGCTATTCTGCAGAAGATTGCAGGGATGCTCTGGCAACATATAACAGCGCTCACTATGCAGTTGTAAGCGGCGCGTCAACAGATGCGGCTGCGCTGGCAGGGGCACAGTCAAAGCTTGCATCCATTATCGGTATAATGAGCGGTGAGTCGGTGATATATTCACAGATGACAGAAAGCATGCAGCAGCTGGGCAGCGGCTTATCAGACGGCATAGGTCAGTTAAAGAACGGCGCGGATCAGTTAAGCGGAGGAAATGCAGCGCTTGCAGGCGGACTTAAGAGCATAAGCGATGGCATAAGCGCTCTTGACGGCGGTCTGGCAAGCCTTTCGGAAGGCGCAGACAGTCTTCAGGCAGGAACCAAAAAGCTTGCAGACAATAATGATAAGCTTAACAGCGGGGCATCCGGAGTAAAAGAAGGCGCACAGAAATTAAACAGCGGCGCAGCTGAACTTAAGAACGGCATAAAGACTTTAAACGAGGGCGCAGGTTCATTGTACGAGGGCGCAGGCACATTAAATAACGGCGTGACAGATCTGCTGAACGGAGCTGTAGAACTTGATAACGGCGCACGCAGCCTTGATGACGGAGCGGGCAGGTTATACAGCGGCGCAGGAAAACTGAACGACGGAGCAGCCACTCTGGATGACGGCGCAAAGGAACTTATGAACGGCATGGTCAAGTTCGACGAGGAAGGCATCAGCAAAATATCACAGCTGCTGGGTGACGATGCAGCGGATACAATAAACCGCATCAAAGCAATAAGGCGCGCAGGCGAAACCTACACCAGCTTCACAGGCGCATATGATGAAGGCGATGATTTTGATAACAGCGTACGCTTCATCTTCAAGACAGGTTCTGTAAAATAAAACACAGGTATCTGTACAGATTCAAAAAGACCGGGGCTGATCAAAGCTCCGGTTTTTTTGTTTGCGCACCACTTTTGTAAGAAAACTGTTTACGGGAATGATTTTCGAATATTTTATTGACAAAATCTATGTTTTCGAGGAAAAATAAATAGTAGATATGTTTTATTCCGAAAACCATGCAGAAGTAAGTCTGGATGCCTTCCTTGCATCAGAAGAATATGCGAAGGAAAGCATTAAGTATTTAAAACTAAATCAGGGGGCGGTGTTCGACAAAAACGCAACCGGCTCCACTATAAATGGGGTATATGAAGAACAGAATAGCGATCTTTACAAATGGCTACAGTAATGAGTTCATCGAACATGTACTTGGGGGCATACAGAGAAAAGCCAAAGAAGACGGCACGGATGTTTTTGTATTTCTTACATACTGTACCGTTATTGATGATGAGCTCCAGAATAAATGCCAGTTAAATATCTTTCATCTTCCGGATCCTGCCGATTATGACGGGGCCATCATGCTTACCAATACGTATAATTTCCCTGATGAGCAGGAAAGAGTGTGCGCACGCTTCCAGAGGGCGGGTGTTCCGATGCTTTCGCTCGAAGGGCATGTTCCCAATATGTCGAGCATATGTTCCGAAAATTATGAAGGAATGTATGATCTTTCCGTGCATCTTATAGAGAAACACGGTGTTAAGAAGGTGGCCTATGTTAACGGCGTTAAGGAAAATGTGGAAAACACCATAAGAAGACAGGCTCTGACCGATGCGCTCAGTAAACACGGTCTTGAGCTTTTCTGCGATATTGACGGTGATTTCAGCCCTTACAGCGCGTATCTTCAGATAAACAGATATCTGGATGAGGGACGCGAGCTCCCCGATGCTTTTGTATGTGCGAATGACATAATGGCTATCGGTGCCAACAGGGCTTTGGCGGAGCATGGTTTAAAGGTGCCGGAAGATGTTATACTTACCGGTTTTGATTCGATAGCCGAAGGGCGTTATACCGTACCCATACTTACTTCGGTTTCGAGGGGATGGGATAAGCTGGGCGAAAGAGCGTATGAGCGGCTTAAGTATCAGATAGCTCATCCCGGGGAACGTTTTGACGATATAGTCAATTCTTTCTTGATCCCTGCCGAAAGCTGCGGGTGTCAGGCGTCCAAAGAGATGAGTGACTACCGTTTTGACCGCATACGCAATCTTTATTTCGATAACTTAAACATTTCCATCATGGAGGTTTTCTTCCAGAGGCTGCAGATGGCTTTATCCAATGCCGAAAGAAAAGAGGATTTCTACGAAAACGGATTGAAGATTGTCCGTGATCTGCCTGATTTCGGAAGTGATTATTGTATCTGTACCGAACCTGCTTTTTTTGAACTGGAGGATGAATCCTATCCGCAGAGGATAAGAGGATACAGTTCGAAGATGGACATCCTGTATGAACTTAAGAAAGGAAAGAAGCATTCCATTTCTTCCTTTAATTCAAGAGAGCTCTATCCGGGGTACGAACATGAAGAAGGTGCTTCCAATATGTATATATTGGCGCCGCTCAATCATCATGATTATATCATTGGATATATAGCGATAAAGAACAATCCGAAGATGCTCTACAACGGTAATCTGAGAAGCTTTATAATGAGTCTTAACGCCATCCTTTTCAGTATGAGACGTTATATCTTTGCACAGAAGAATAACCGTGAGCTTAAGAAGATATACATGACAGATGCGCTTACCGGATTGTATAACCGTACCGGCTGCCATAATGTTCTTTATGAGTATATCAACCGGAGGAAAGAAAAGGGAGAAAGGTCCATCCTGGTGTTTACCGATATAGACAGGATGAAGACGATAAATGATGAGCATGGGCACTTAAACGGTGACTTTGCGATAAAAGCTACGGCTGATGCTTTTCAGAAGTTTTCGCCCAGTGACTGGATTTTTGGGAGATACGGCGGGGATGAGTTCATAGCCGTGGGAGAATGCGTAGCAGCCGAATGTATCCCGATGGAGCTTAAAGCCATCAGAGTCAACATGACGGAGTATTTCAGGTCGTTAAATCTTTCCTTTATGCTGCATGCCAGCATAGGGTATACGGTGATCGAACCTTACGATGAAGGCACTATAGAAGATTACATCAAAAGGGCCGATGACTCCATGTATCAGGAAAAGGAACGTGTACATAAACTGATCGATTCGGGCATGCCTCTTGATTAAAAATGACTATTTACATCACCAATCCTTTGCGGTAAGATACACTTGTTTTCATTTATCGTATCTATATCTAAGGAGGAAATCATGAAAAAGAGAGTTTATGCTGCTTTGATGGCAGGCATCATGTTGTTTGGCACTGTGGGATGTACATCCGGCGGAAACGGCGGAAACGGCGGAAATGGCGGAAACGACGGCGGAGCTTCAAACGGCGGAGCTGCCGGCAACGGAACAAAGATCGGTGCTATTTTGGTCGGTGATGAGAACGAGGGCTATACCTACGCTCATATCGAAGGCATTAAGAAGGCGGCTGCAGATGCCGGTATTGCTGCCGAGAATATCATCTGGAAGTATTCCGTGCCCGAAGATGAGAGTTGTGAGACAGCTGCGAAGGACCTTGTGGATCAGGGATGCAGCGCTATCTTCTCTAACAGCTACGGTCATCAGTCATTTATGCAGCAGGTTGCTTCTGAATATCCTGATGTTTCATTTGTATCAATGACAGGCGATACCGCTGCTTCAAGCGGACTCGAAAACTTTTCAAATGCATTTACAAAGATATATGAAAGCCGTTATGTATCCGGTGTGGTTGCGGGTATGAAAGTGGCAGAGCTGGCTGCACAGAACAAGCTCAGTGCAGAGAATTATGATGCAAACGGCAATGTGCTGATCGGATATGTAGGCGCTTATCCTTACGCAGAGGTGGTTTCCGGATACACCGCATTCTTCCTGGGCGTACAGAGAGTATATCAGAACGTATCCATGGAAGTTACCTACACCAACTCCTGGTTTGACATAACCGCTGAAGGTGAAGCTGCAAATGCGCTTATGGCAGACGGCTGCGTCATAATCGGACAGCATGCTGATTCCACCGGTGCTCCTACCGCTGTACAGGCTGCCCTGGATTCCGGCAAGGTTGCTTATTCCGTAGGCTATAATGTGGATATGTTAAGTGTAGCACCTGATGCGGCACTTACATCAGCTACCAATAACTGGTCGGTATACTACAAGCATGCATTCGACCAGGTACTTGCAGGATCAAAGATCGATACCAACTGGGCAGAAGGCTATTCACAGGGAGCTGTGGCTATCACCAAATTAGGACCTTCTGTTGCTGAAGGTACTGCCGATAAGGTGGCAGAAGTTGAAGCTGCTATAAAGGACGGATCCTTACATGTATTCGATACATCCAAGTTTACCGTGGACGGAGCCAACTTAAGCTCGTTTGTACTCGATGACGGATATGAAGCGATAAGCGACGGATACTTCCATGAATCCGAACATGTTTCGGCACCTTATTTCTCACTGCGTATCGACGGTATAAAAGAACTTAACTGAGTTTCTTTGTGGGGGAGTGCAGAGCACTCCCCCTTTCTGAAATATCAATAAGGGGTAATCATGAGCGAAGCTGTTATTTCTTTACGTAATGTTACCAAAAGTTTCGGTGATGTGCTGGCAAACGACAATGTCAGCATGGATATCTATAAGGGAGAGATACTTTCACTGCTTGGTGAAAACGGCAGCGGAAAGACCACCCTTATGAATATGCTTTCCGGCATATATTATCCCGACCACGGCACTATCACGGTGGGCGGGAAGGAAGTGAATATAAGGGATCCAAAGGATGCGTTTGCATGCGGGATAGGTATGGTCCATCAGCATTTTAAGCTGGTGGATGTTTTTAGTGCTGCACAGAATGTGGTGGTGGGCATTAAGAGAAAAGACGGATTTGATCTGCGCGCCGTGTCGCAGGAGATAAGGAAGATCTGTGATAAATACGGATTTGTAATGGATCCGGAGAAAAAAGTCTATGATATGAGCGTGTCTGAAAAACAGACACTTGAGATAATAAAGGTGATATACCGCGGAGCGGACATACTGATACTGGATGAGCCTACGGCAGTGCTTACGCCGCAGGAGACGGAGCGTCTGTTTGACGTTGTCCGCAATATGAAAAAGGACGGAAAGACCGTGGTGATCATCACGCATAAGCTTCATGAAGTCCTGGCAATATCCGACAGGGTGGCTATCTTAAGAAAGGGTGCGTATATAGATGCGGTAGCTACCAGGGATGCGACCCAGGAGAAGCTGACGGAGATGATGGTGGGCGAGAAGGTCGAGCTTAATATCGACCGCCCGGAAGTAAAGGATAAGAAACTAAGACTTAAGGTAGAGCATTTAAGCTGCTATAATACCGACGGGCTGCAGGTACTTAATGATGTGAGCTTTGATGCATACGGCGGAGAGATCCTGGGCATTGCGGGAGTATCGGGTAATGGCCAGAAGGAACTTTTAGAATCCGTGGCCGGACTGCAGAATACCATGCCGGGAAGCAGGATAAGCTATTATTCTCCGGAAGACGGTAAGGAACATGAGCTCCTTGGACTTACACCCAAAAAGATAAGACAGCTGGGCGTGCATCTTTCGTTTGTACCGGAGGACAGGCTGGGAATGGGACTGGTGGGTTCCATGGGAATGTCGGAAAATATGATGCTTAAGGATTACAGTGAAGGACATTCGATATTTACCGACAAGAAAAAGCCCAAAGCACTGGCAGAGCAGATACTTAAGGACCTTAAGGTGGTGACTCCGGGGATATCGACGCCGGTGCGCCGCTTATCGGGCGGTAATGTACAGAAGGTGCTTGTGGGGCGTGAGATCGCTGCCTCCCCGGCTGTACTGATGACCGCGTATGCCGTAAGAGGTCTTGATATCAATACATCGTATACGATCTACAGACTGCTGAATGAACAAAAGAGTGCCGGAGTGGCTGTGATATATGTCGGAGAGGATCTGGATGTGCTGATGGAACTCTGCGACCGCATACTGGTACTCTGCGGCGGAAGGGTCAGCGGTATACTCGACGGCAGAACTGCCAGGAAGGAAGAGATAGGACGCATGATGACTACATATGCCGGAAAGGAGAATAGCTGATGGCCGGGGCAGTAAAGAAGGAGCCGTTTGTGAGGCTGGCAAAACGTGATGGCATGCCGGGCTTTAAAAAGATCACCATCAGACTGTTAAGCCTCATAATAGCGCTGATAGTCTGCGGACTGCTGATATTTGCGATCACAAAGCTTAATCCGTTGGAAGTATATTCAACTATGATCACCGGAGCATTCGGTACTAAGACCAGGATATGGTCGACGATCAAAGAGATGACGATGCTCGCATGCATAGCCATAGGTCTTGCGCCGGCGTTTAAGATGCGTTTCTGGAACATAGGTGCGGAAGGACAGGTGCTTATAGGCGGGATCGTAACTGCAGGATGTATGATCTATCTCAAAGCGCTGCCGCCGGTTGCTTTATTTGCGGTAATGCTTGTGGGAAGCATGATAGCGGGAGCGCTGTGGGGCCTTTTGCCCGCGGTATTTAAGGCTAAGTGGAATACCAATGAAACGCTCTTTACCCTGATGATGAATTATGTGGCAATACAGCTTACGTCCTTTTTTGTGGCTAAGTGGGAAAATCCTTACGGCTCAAACACCGTTGGTATCATCAATCAGAAAACCCAGGAAGGGTGGTTTCCGGCGGTTATGGAAAGCCGTTATTTCATTAGCGTGGTACTGGTCCTTTTACTGGCTGTGCTTATGTTTGTCTACCTTAAGTTTACCAAGCACGGATATGAGATCTCGGTAGTTGGTGAATCCGAAAACACGGCGCGCTACGCCGGCATCAGTGTGGGCTGGGTCATAATCCGTACCATGCTGCTTTCGGGGGCTCTCTGCGGACTGGCCGGATTTATGGCAGTGGCGGGCGCTTCCCATACCATATCGACATCCACTGCGGGAGGCCGCGGATTTACGGCTATCATCGTGGCCTGGCTTGCCAAATTTGATTCGGCTACCATGCTCCTGATATCGCTGCTCCTTGCTTTTTTACAGAGCGGTGCGGGAGAGATAGCATCTAAGTGCAAGCTGAATTCCTATGCGTCGGAAATGATAACGGGAATAATCTTATTCTTTATCCTGGGCAGCGAGTTCTTTATCAATTACAGACTGATCTTTCGCGGAGCCAAAGAAAAGGGGGAGGGCTGAGTCATGCAGGGATTCATATCTTTATTCCAGGCGGCTGTATTCTTCGGCACGGTGATAATGTTTGGCTGTGTGGGAGAGATAATAACGGAAAAGGCCGGAAATCTTAATCTGGGCGTACCCGGTATCATGTATCTGGGCGGAATATCATCGCTTGTGGCAGTGTTTATCTATGAAGGAAATACTGAGTCGCCCTCACCTGTTATCTGTGTGCTGCTGGCTATGACGGCATCTTTTGCCGGAGCTGCCATAGGCGGTCTTATATATGCGTTTTTAACGATAACGCTTCGTGCCAACCAAAACGTAACCGGCCTTGCACTTTCAATATTCGGCTCGGGCGTGGCTAATTTCTTCGGCGGATCATTAAATACGCTTGCCGGCAGGTTTGAGCAGATCTCGGTGCCGGTGACATCGGCTGCGTTCAGACGCAACATCCCGTTCCTTGCGGATCTGGGGGTCGTGGGCAAGCTGTTCTTTTCATACGGCTTTATGGTTTATCTGGCTATAATACTGGCTGTGCTGGTGCAGCTTTTTATGGACCGTACGGCGGCCGGCCTTAACTTAAGAACTGTCGGGGAAAATCCCCAGGCTGCTGATGCGGCCGGCATCAATGTTACAGCGAATAAATACTTTGCGATATGTATAGGTTCCGGTATATGCGGATTCGGCGGAGGTTATTATGTAATGGATTATATCAAAGGAACCTGGGCGAATGACGGAAGCATAGAAAAACTGGGCTGGCTGGCTGTGGCATTGGTCATATTTGCAACGTGGAAAGCAAAGAATGCCATATGGGGCGCTTATCTTTTCGGCGTGCTCTACTGGATGTATCTGTATATACCGGGACTTACAAGAGCATCACAGGAGATATTCAAGATGCTTCCTTATGTGGTAACGATAATAGTGCTGGTATTTACCAGCCTGACCAACAGCAGGGAGAAACAGCCGCCGGCAGCACTTGGGCAGCCGTATTTCAGGGAAGACAGATAAGGAGGGGATATCATGCATTTGCTGGAAGAACGTATCAGAAAAGACGGTGTTGTTAAAGCGGGGAATGTATTAAAGGTCGATTCCTTCTTAAACCACCAGATGGACATAGCGCTCTTTAACGAAATGGGTAAAGAGTGGAAACGGCTTTTTGAAGGCATTAAGGTAAATAAGATACTTACGATAGAGGCTTCGGGCATAGGTATTGCAGCCATAGCGGCACAGTATTTTGACGCGCCCGTGGTATTTGCCAAAAAGACGATGACCATCAACCTTGACGGTGAATTATATACCACACAGGTTGAATCCTTCACGCACCAGAGAGTTTACAATGTGGTGATATCCAAGCGTTTCCTTACACCCAATGACCATGTGCTGATAATCGATGATTTCCTGGCAAACGGAAATGCGATAAACGGTCTGATGGAAATGATAAAGCAGGCCGGAGCTACTCTGGCCGGAGTGGGGATCGCGATAGAAAAGGGCTTTCAGAACGGCGGACGCGCCCTTCGTGAAAAGGGGATAAAACTTGAGTCCCTGGCTGTTATAAAGAGTATGGATGATGTAAAAGGGACCATAGAATTCATGTGAAAATTGGTTGACATAATATTTTTATTCCGTTATAATCTTTAAAGATTGTTTCATATAAAGAAACGGAGGGGAAAGATTATGAAATGTCCTTTTTGCGGTCACGAAAATACCAGAGTTGTGGATTCACGTCCTGCAGACGATAATGCATCCATCCGCAGGCGCAGGGTATGCGATGAATGTGATAAGCGCTTCACTACGTACGAGAAAGTTGAGACTATCCCGCTCATAGTGATCAAAAAGGATAATAACCGCGAGGCATATGACCGTAAGAAGATAGAGGCCGGAGTGCTGCGTGCGTGCCATAAGCGCCCTATAAGCGCTGAGGCTATCACAAAACTTATTGATGAAGTCGAGACCGAAGTATTTAAGCGTGAGGAAAAGGAAGTGCCCAGCGCTGTTATCGGCGAGATAGTAATGGAGAAGCTTGAGAATCTGGAAGCCGTTGCATATGTGCGTTTTGCTTCGGTCTACAGGGAGTTTAAGGATATCAATACCTTTATGGATGAGCTCAAGAAGGTACTTGATAAGAAGTGATACATAAATGGCTGAAGAGGAAGTAAAGGAAGAAGGCAAGCCCACACGGATAGAACAGGGCATGTATATATTTGAATATGTCGCTGAGGCTGAAGAGGCAAAGATCGAAGCCCAGCGTATTGAGCGTCTTGAAAAACAGCTTGATTATACTAAGCCGGCTTTAGTGCTGGCTTTTTATAAAAAGGCTTTGGAGGGACGCGTTTTTAAAACTGTTGAGGGATATGCGTATCTTGTACATCTGCGCGCTTATCTCGAAGACAGGAAGAGCGATCTGGGCGGGGTGATACCCTGTATCCCTTCGGATTACATGAGCGAGCGGGCACATTACCGCGTGATCGTTAATGAGCTTAAAGATAATCTTAAAAATGAAAAAAAGAAGACCAAAAGTCTCAGGCACAGTAACGGTACGATGAAGATCGTCATCACTTTTCTGGTGGTGGCTCTGGTAGCCATGCTGATAATCGCTTTGGTCAGCGATAATCCCAATATACTAAATTACGAAAGAGTGCTGCAGGATAAGTATTCCTCCTGGGAAATGGACCTTAAGGAGAGAGAGGATGTCATCCGGCAGAAAGAACTGGAACTGAAAAAAGAAAAAAACTGAGCATTTCACAGAATCGACATAAAAGTCTGTTATATTCATATTGCTTAAGTAAAAAATACAGCATAGGATCACAGGAGAACGATTATGGAAAAAGCAAGGATATTGGTCGTTGATGATGAGAGCAGGATGCGTAAGCTGGTCAGGGATTTCCTTGTAAAGAATGATTATGCGGTGCTTGAAGCCGAAGACGGAAGCGCTGCGCTTGATGTGTTTTACTCTGATAATAATATAGATCTTCTTATACTGGATGTGATGATGCCCAAAATGGACGGCTGGGAAGTCTGCAAGGAGATAAGAAAGACTTCCAATGTACCGATCATAATGCTCACGGCCCGTGGCGAAGAACGTGACGAGCTTTTGGGATTCCAGCTTGGGGTGGATGAATATATGTCAAAGCCTTTCAGCCCCAAGATACTGGTGGCCAGAGTGGAGGCTATACTGCGCCGTACCACCGGCGTATCCGAGGATTCGCGTATCGAGGCCGGCGGCGTAGTGGTCGATAAGCAGGCACATACGGTATATGTTGACGGACAGCTGATAGACCTTTCCTATAAGGAGTTTGAGCTTTTAAGCTTTTTTATGGAGAACCAGGGCATAGCCCTGTCACGCGAGAAGATATTGAACAGCGTGTGGAACTATGATTATTTCGGCGATGCCAGGACCATAGATACCCATGTAAAGAAACTTCGCAGCAAGATGGGTAAAAAGGGCGACCTGATCCATACCATATGGGGACTTGGCTATAAATTTGATACCAAGGAAGCGTAAAAATGCCCGGGAAAAAGAAAGACAAAAACGGAGGCATCTTTCATACGCTCAAATTCCAGATGACGCTTACTTATCTGATCCTTCTGGGGGTCATATTCTTCGGCATCTGGTTTTTTAATCATTTTCTCCTGGAAAATAATTATCTGAGATACAAAAGGGATAACCTCATGGAGGTTTATTCCGTTCTGGACGAGGCCAATACGGAGCATAGCTTTGAGGATCCGGAATTTGAAAGCGAGATACTGCGTCTGTGCAATAATTATAATCTGAACTTTGTCGTTACGGATGCTTCTTCCAATACCGTATATTCCAATATAAAGGATCCCGGGCAGATCAGCAGGCAGCTGAGGGATATAGTTTTTGCCAGGGACAATATCCAGAAAAAGATTATCGAAGAGACAGATAAATACTGTTTATGCTATCTGCCCGATCCAAGCAGCGGCAGTGAGTATGCCGTGATCTGGGGCAATCTTAATGATGACCGCTTCTTTATGATACGCACGCCTCTTGAGAGTATAAGGGAGAGTGCACGTATCGCAAACAATATGCTGATATCGATCGGCGGCATTGCTTTTTTGATAGCGGGAATAATCATCTGGGGAGTTACTAACCGTGTGACACGGCCTATAATGAGGCTTGTGGGTGTTTCAAAAAGGATGTCGGAGATGGACTTTGAAGCCAGATACACAAGCTGCTGCGGAAACGAATTGGACCTTCTGGGCGATAATATGAACCGCATGGCCGACAGCTTAAAGGATAATATCAGCCGCTTAAAGACTGCCAATCTGGAGCTGCAGAGGGATGTGGAAGCCAGGATGCATGCGGATGAGCGCAGGAAGGAATTCTTATCAAACGTATCCCATGAGTTAAAGACTCCCATCGCCCTTATACAGGGATATGCCGAGGGCCTTAAGGACGGTATCATAGAGGATAAGGAAAGCCTTGATTATTATTGCGACGTTATCATGGACGAGACCAGGAAGATGAACCATCTGGTCAAATTCCTTATATCCTTAAATCAGGTGGAGAGCGGCGAAGACCAGATGGTGATAGAGCGCTTTGATCTGGATGCGCTGATAAGCGGGACGGTCAATTCTTTTGCGCAGATGTGTGAGCAAAAGGAGATAAGGATGATCTACGAGCCGCAGAGCGGACTTTATGTGTGGGGAGATGAGTACCAGGTGGAAGAGGTGCTGCGCAATTATATCTCGAATGCGGTAAACCACTGCAGCGGACGAAAAGAGATAATAATAAAAACGGAGCGTATAGAAGATAAGGTCAGGACCTGCGTGTTCAACAGCGGAGATCCGATACCGGAAGAGAGTCTTGGCAGGCTTTGGGAAAAATTTTACAAAGTAGATAAGGCCAGGACCAGGGAATACGGAGGAAGCGGTCTGGGACTTTCCATAGTAAAGGCGATAATGGAATCCCTGCATCAGCAATACGGCGTCAGGAATTATGATGACGGTGTTGAGTTCTATTTTGAACTGTCCACCAAATAATTACGTTGAAAACATGAGAGGTCTGTGATATCATTTGCCAATGAGCATATTTAAGAATCTTTATCCCGATACATATTATAAAAGTGCCTATACCGTTGACTACGAGGCTTTTCACGACCGCGGGTATAAGGGCATTATCTTTGATATCGACAATACTCTGGTCCCCCATGATGCACCTGCAACTGCAAAATCCGCGCTTTTGGTAAAGCGTCTTAAGAAACGTGGTTTTAAAGTCGAGATAGTATCGAACAATGAGGAGCCGCGCGTAAAGAGCTTTGCTGCGGGCGTTGGAAGCGGTTATGTCTATAAAGCGGGAAAGCCGGGGAGCAAAGGCTATCTGGAGGCAGTCAGGAAGATGGGACTTAAGAGAGAAGAGGTCCTGGTTGTGGGAGACCAGCTTTTTACCGATATATGGGGAGCTAACAGGAGCGGCCTTCACAGCGTGCTGGTAGGGCGTATCAGTTTTAAGGAGCCGCCGCATATACATCTTAAGCGTATACTGGAATTCCCCATAAAACTGGCATATATCATAGAAAAGAGGCTTAAGAAATGAGCTTTGAGATAACGGCGCATACTGCGCTCTTCGGGCTTTTGGGCCATCCGGTGGGGCATTCGGTCTCGCCCTTTATCCATAATTCTCTTTCGGAACATTTCGGTCATGACCTGCGCTATCTTGCTTATGATGTGGAAGTAGCTGCGCTCAAGGCAGCGGTAGAAGGCGCTTATGCCCTTAAGATAAAGGGGCTGAATGTGACCGTGCCGCATAAGCAGGCAGTAAGGGAATTTCTGCTGAGTGAGGATGAAGCGGCTGCAAGGATAGGAGCGGTCAATACACTCAAGCGTGTGGATGGCGGATGGCAGGGATATAATACCGACATGCCCGGCTTTATACGCGCACTGGAATCTGACGGTATTGCGGTTAAAGGCAGGTATGTATGTGTGCTTGGGGCCGGCGGTGCGGCCAGGGCCATTATCTGCGCACTTTTAAAATGCGGTGCCGCAAAGCTTGTGATATATAACAGGACCTGTGAGAAAGCGCTGGCTTTGGCAGAAGAATTTGCACCTTTATATCCGGAGTGTGATATGGAGGCTGCGCACTCTTATGACGATCTTTTAAAGAGCATGAGAGGGACCGGGGGAAAATGGCTGGCGGTAAATACGACCAGCGTGGGGATGTGTCCGAATGTGGATGATATACTCATAAAAGATGAGGCATTTTATAAACTCTGTGACAGGGGCGTTGATATAATCTTTAATCCTGCAAAGACTGCATTTATGAAAGCCATAGAGGCTGCGGATAAAGATAATAAGGCGTATAACGGGCTTAAGATGCTTTTGTTCCAGGGAATACGCTCTTATGAGATATGGAACGATGTGAGCATCTCCGATGAAGTGGCGATGCAGATATATCCCGGACTGGCAAAGAGAGTAATGGGATGATAACGGATAAGAAGGGAGAAGTGGTATGAAGCTTCTTATAATCAACGGACCTAATATTAATTTCCTGGGGATCAGGGAAAAGGCTGTATACGGAAATGAAGATTACGATCACCTGCTTAAGATGATAGAAGAAAAAGCAAAAGAAGCAGATGTAAGGATAGAAGTATTCCAGTCCAATCATGAAGGTGCGATAATCGACAGGATACAGGATGCGTACTTCGATGAGACCGAAGGCATCATCATCAATCCCGGTGCATACACGCATTACAGCTACGCTATCAGAGATGCGCTGGCATCTGTTGACATGCCCAAGATAGAGATACATATCTCGGATATCATGCAGCGTGAAGAGTTCAGACATACTTCCGTTACTGCCGAAGTGTGCGATAAACAGATAAAGGGCCTGGGGCTTAAGGGCTATCTTGTGGCTGTAGATGATATCATCGGGCTGATAAACGAAAGGCAGTCGTGAGTGGGTGGATATATGGATAAAGCTGTAGTGCTTACAGGTTATATGGGAGCCGGTAAAAGCAGTGTGGCTGCAGAGCTTGGAAGAATACTGGGCGCAGAGGTACTCGATACCGATGCACGTATAGAAGAGCTTGAGGGAATGAGCATCAGCAGTATTTTTAAGCAATACGGTGAAGCTTATTTCAGGGACAAGGAGACCAGTCTTCTTGAAAAGCTTAAAGAAGAAGGATTCTGCGGGATACTCTCCACAGGCGGGGGGATGCCGCTTCGCAGCGCCAACAGGGAATTCTTAAGAGACCTGGGGTGCGTTTTTTACCTTAAGGCGTCTCCTGCGGCCATAGCGCGGAGGCTTTCTGAAGACGACAGCCGGCCGCTGCTTGCGGGAGCTAAGGATATGGCCGAAAAAGAAAAACGCATCGCGGCGATGCTTACGGAAAGGGAAGCGGCTTATGAAGACGGTGCGGATATCATAGTAGATACCGATGAGGCGGGCGTTAAAGAGTGCGCAGATTTTATCTTGCGCAAGCTCAATGATTGAGCTATAATAACTTTAATTGTGCACATCCACAGGAGGACTACATAATGATAGAAGCAGTCAGCTGCGGTGGTGTGGTGATCTTTCGTGGCAAGATACTCTTGCTTTATAAGAATTACAGAAACAGATATGAAGGCTGGGTGCTTCCAAAGGGCACGGTAGAGAAGGGGGAGGAATTTCCCCAGACCGCCCTTCGTGAGGTGGGCGAAGAAACAGGGGTTAAGGCGCGTATCGTTAAGTATATAGGAAAGAGCGATTACAGCTTTAATGTGCCGGAAGATGTAGTGGAGAAGGAAGTCCACTGGTATCTGATGAAGTCAAACAGCTATTATTCCAGGCCGCAGCGGGAAGAATTTTTCTGTGATTCGGGTTATTATAAATACCATGAGGCTTACCATCTGCTTAAATTTGCCAACGAGAAGCAGATATTAGAGCAGGCATACGAAGATTATCAGCGGCTCTACCGCGCACGTTTATGGAATGGGTGAGGCTTATGTTTACCTTTGATCCGGGCCTGTACGTAAGCAGCGCTCTTAAAGAGAAGAAGATGAGGCTCTGCGAAAGCTTTATGAAGGGAGACATACCTGAGGATATCTATGTTATCTTAAGGACTCCTTCCGGCAACGCAGAGTTTTTAAAGAGTAAGGATCTGAATCAGCGTTATTACCGCGTTAGAAACATGCATATACTGGGGCTTGCTGAGGATTATGATAAGGCCCTTATGTATCTGGCTTATTATGCGCTCGATCGTGAGGGTGCCTGAGAATGGGAACTTTTCTGGGTATTTTAAAGATCGTTGGCATAGTGCTCTTGTGCATACTTGTTTTTTTACTCGCTGCAGTCCTGCTAATACTGTTCGTACCGTACAGATATAAAGTACACGGCCAGAAAAATGACGGGATAAGCGCTTACGCCAAAGTTACCTGGCTTTTGCATTTCGTAGTGGTGCTGCTGACTTATGATGACGGGATAAACCTGCGTATAAAGATACTGGGCATACCGTTTTATGATAAGAAGAAAAGGGCACAGAAGGCAAAGCTTAAAGAGGAAAAGGCAAGAGAAAAGGAGCGGTTGAAAGCGCGGCGCAAAAAGAAAGATCCCCTGCCGGATGAAAAAGAAGAAAAAGAGCCGGAGTCCGCAGAAGATAAACCACAGGAAGTAAATGCAGCTGCAGCGGAAAATGAAACATTGTCCGGATCCGAAGAAGCAGCAAAAGACAGCACTGACGGGGACGGCGATCACGCTGATACGGGTAAGAAAAAAAGCTTAAAGGATATATTTACACGAAAGAAAAAGATAAGCTTTTTTGAATGGCTGGATGAGATCGCGGATAAGACAGAAGATATCTTATATGACCTGCCGGATATGATCGAAGAAGGCGGGGATGTTCTTTTTGAAAAGCTGGAAGGCATAAAAGAAAAAGTAAGCTCGCTTTTTGATACTATAGAATATTATCACAGGCTTCTTGGCAGTGAGGGTGCCGAATGGGTATACGAATATGTAAAGAAGCATGTGACAGGAATACTTAAGGCTGTAAAGCCCACGCGTTTTGACGCAGAGGTTAATATAGCCGATGATGATCCGGCAGCCGTGGCAAAGGTATATGAGTACGAAGTATTTGCCATGCCCTTTATAGAACTGATACGCGGCAGACGCGGAAAGGTTTATGTTAATGCTTATCAGGATGATAAGTACTTTGACTTTGAAGCTGATCTGAGAGGCAGGGTGTTATTATTTGCACTGGCCTGGCACGGAGCCCTGATCCTGTTTAATAAGAAAGTCAAGTATTTTATAAAGAGATTAAAGAGAGAAGAGGAAGCGGAGGAGAAGAAAAATGGCTGAGAACAATATCACAAATGTGATGGATTCCCTTATCAGTAACATGGAACATCTTGTGGGATCCAAGACCGTGATAGGTGAGCCCCTCAAACTGGGAGATACCACCATAATCCCCCTGGTGGATGTGTCCTTTGGTGTGGCGGCCGGTGCCGGGATCAAGGCAAACGGCAGTAAGAAGGACAGCGGACTGGGCGGCATGAATGCTAAGCTTTCACCCTCTGCCGTGCTCGTCATCCAGGACGGACATGCAAGGATGATCAGTGTTAAGGATACAAACAGTGTTTCAAAGATCGCTGATCTGATCCCCGAACTTATAGAAAAGTTCAAGGCAAGAAAGGCTGTGGATGTTGACAGCGAAGAAGTGAGTGAGGCGGCTTTCCCCAAGGGAGAAGATGTATCGGAATCCGGATCGTTTGATAAGAAGGATTGATGAGGCGGCATGGACAGCTTATCCGACAGGCTTGATAATATCGCGGACCCGGAAGAACTGATGGATATAAAACATCAGCTCTTTAAGGAAAGTGTGCGTATCCAGGCGGAACGTACACAGATAGAAGCCGATCTGGACGAGCTGCACAGGGAACGTAAAGCGATAGCCAATGAGCGCAAGCAGCTGCAGCGCGAGAAAAGACAGCTCTCCATAGAGATGAACCAGCTGCGTGAGTCTGTTGAATATGAGCGTAAGCGTCTTAAGGATGATGAGCGCATGCTTGACAAGAAGCAGAAGATAATACAGCGCTCTTACGCATTATTCGATGAGGACCGTGCAAAGCTTAAGGAAGAATACAGACAGGTAGAGCAGGAAAAGATAAGGCTACGCAGAGCCAATTATGCAGCACGCAAGGAAGTATACGCAACGGGACTTTTCTTCAGGGGCGTTGATAATATGGTGGCTCTTAAGAAACGCTACAAAGACCTGATGAAGATATACCATCCCGATAATATATGCGGCGATCAGGAGATACTCATCAAGATAAATGAGGAATATGAGGAGTTAAAGAACCGTTTTGCATTTGCCCGTTCGGGAAGCTGAAAAAAATGCTTGCATTTTATTAGCTAATCTGATAATATATGGGCGTTGCGGGTTTTTTACGTAATATTTTAAGGCTAAAGGAGGTGTTTAAAGATGGCAAGATGTGATATCTGCGGAAAGGGAGCTCATTTCGGAAATAACGTTAGTCACTCCCACAGAAGATCAAACCATGTGTGGAATGCGAATATAAAGAACGTAAAGTGCAAGATCGGCGGTACCCCCAAGAGACTGCATGTATGTACCACCTGTCTTAAGTCCGGCGCTGTAGAACGCGCATAATGGGTGCTATATTCCGTACCATTTGATGCAAAAAAAAGCCACCTTTAAATTGCGGGGTGGTTTTCTTGCGTTTATGGGGACTTTCATATATAATACATAAGGCAGTTTCAAATAACTAATACAGGAGGGCGGCTATGAATAATTCGGTTGATACGCATCTGGGCAGTATACAGATCGACAAGAACGTTATAGCTCAGTATGCCGGTACCGTTGCTAATGAATGCTTCGGCATAGTGGGTATGGCCAGCGTCAATCCCAAAGAGGGACTGGTACGCATACTTAAAAAGGAAAGTGTAAATCACGGTATATCCGTAAAGAATTCCGGCGGCAAGCTGATCCTGGATTTCCATATCATAATCGCATACGGTGTGAGCATCATGGCTGTGACCGAGAATCTTATCAGCAACGTGAAGTATAAGCTGGAAAGCTACACCGGCATGGAGGTTGAGAAGATCAACATCTTCGTCGAAGGTGTAAGAGTGATCGATTAACAGGAGGATCAGTAAAGTGTCAGCAAAGTCTCTTGATGCTAAGATAATCGCAAAAATGTTTTTAGCCGGAGCCAAGAAGCTCGAGGCAAATAAGGATCACATTAACGAGCTTAATGTATTCCCTGTGCCCGACGGTGATACCGGTACCAATATGACATTGACTATTATGTCTGCAGCAAAGGATGTGTATTCACTTCCTGATGATGCGGATATGGCTACGCTGTGCAAAAGCATCTCTTCGGGTTCCTTAAGAGGAGCAAGAGGAAATTCCGGCGTTATTTTAAGCCAGCTTTTCAGAGGCTTTACCAAGGTGGTAAAGACCTGCGACACCATCGATGTGGCTGTTATCAGCGCAGGCTGCGATAAGGCTGTCGAATCTGCTTATAAGGCTGTAATGCAGCCTAAAGAGGGTACCATACTTACCGTGGCAAAGGCTGTTGCGGTAAAGGTCAATGAGGTGTTTGAGCGCGGTGAGGAAGATATAGAGGTACTCTTAAAAGAAGCTATAGAGTATGCTAAGGAAGTGCTGGATAAGACTCCCGAGATGCTGCCTGTGCTTAAGGAAGCGGGCGTGGTCGATTCGGGCGGTTCCGGACTTGTAGCCGTACTCGAAGGCTTTTACGACGGGCTTTTAGGCAAGGGTATAGAGTTTACACTTGATGAGGAGACTTCACAGAGCGCTTCCGAAGTAAGGCTCTTTGGGCATGAGGAAGAGAAGAAGCCCCAGTACCGTTATCTCTATCATACAAGCCTTTCCGTCAAGCTGGAAAAGATCTTCCATCTGCAGCGCGAACAGGAAGTGCGCAAGTTCCTGGAGAGTGTGGGCGATGAGGTCGCTCTTGCTGTTGATGAGAGCATAGTAAATGTCAGCGTTAATACTAACGATCCCGGTATGGTACTGCAGAAAGCCATCAAGTTCGGTGAGCTTCTGGATGTGCAGATAGTAAACCGCAGCCGCAGTGATGCAAAGGATGCTTCCTCAGAAGCTGCACAGGCGGTTAAAGCAGCTCCCGCTAAAGATATGCCCAGAAAAGAAGTGGGCTTTATAGCGGTATCCGCCGGTACGGGACTCAGCGAAGTATTCAAAAACCTTGGCGTGGATCACCTGATCGAAGGCGGTCAGACCATGAATCCCAGTACCGAGGATATGCTCAATGCCATCGCTGCGATCAATGCCGATAATATCTATATACTGCCCAATAACAAGAATATCATTCTGGCTGCAAATCAGGCCAGGGATCTTACAAAGGATAAGAAGATAATCGTGATCCCTACCAAGACCATACCGCAGGGTATATCAGCGCTGGTCGCATATGTGCCTGATATGAGCGTTGAGGAGAATGAGAAGCTGATGGAGGATGCCATAAGCGCAGTAAAGACCGGACAGGTCACTTATGCAGTACGCGACACCTCTATCGACGGTGTACAGATAAACAAAGATGACTATATGGGCATCGGTGATAAGGGCATACTTTCAAACGGCAAAGATATCGATGAAGTGATCTTAAAGATGCTTGATAAGATGGTTGATGATGCATCCGAGCTGATAACGATCTACTTTGGCGATGATGTTAAGGAAGCTGACGCCGAAGCTGTCAGGAAAAAGGTTGCAGACCGCTTCCCGGCTCTTGAGGCAGACATACAGGCCGGCGGACAGCCCGTATATTACTACATAATATCCGTAGAATAAATGCTGTTAAGTGATGATATAAAAAGTTTAAAAGGTATTGCCGATAAGACGGCGGAGTCTTTCTACTCCGCCGGTCTTTTTAACTTAAACGATCTGCTGCATTATTTCCCAAGAAACTATGAGAGTTTAAAAGAGATATCGCCGATAGCGGCTATAGCGGGCGACGGCTATGTCACGCTTAAAGGAAAGGTCAGCTCTGCGGTATCCTCCGTATACCGTAACGGAAAGAATATGACACAGTTTAGCTTTTCGGATCAGAGCGGCACTGCGCGTGTCAGTGTTTTTAACATGCCGTGGTTAAAGAAAAGCCTGTTTGCGGGGCGCGAGCTGATCATGCGTGTGTATGCAAAGCGCAAGGGCATGCAGGTCTATCTGTCGCAGCCTAAGTTCTATACGGAGGATGAGTATAAAGAGGCGCTGATGCATCTTAAAGCCGTCTATCCGCTTACGAAAAAACTTAACGATGCACCGCTTAGGAAGGCTATAGAACAGGCGCTTGTGTTGGCCGATGATATCAAAGAATATCTGCCGGATTATATACTTAAAGACAGAAAGCTTATATCGATACCCGAGGCTATCAGACGCATGCATAAGCCGGCGGATATGGATGAGGTATACGAAGCCAGACGACGCCTGGCTTTTGATGAGTTCTTTCTTTTTCTTGTAAAGATGGAGCTGTTAAAAGAAGGTGAGGAAAAGGAGAAGAGCAGCTACATAGCTACTGATCCGGAGGCCTCTTTTGAAAAGCTTAAGGCGCATCTGCCTTTTAAGCTGACGGCCGCACAGCAAAGGGCGATAGAGGATGTATTTGCCGATATGAAGAGCGGATACTGTATGAACCGCCTGCTGCAGGGGGATGTGGGCAGCGGAAAGACCATAGTGGCATTTGCAGCGGCCCTGGCAGTATGTGAGGATGGACGTCAGGCTGCCGTCATGGCGCCTACGGAAGTGCTGGCAAAGCAGCATTATGACGATGCCGTAAGGATGAGCAGGGAATACGGTCTGTGCTTTAAGCCGGTGCTGCTGAGCGGTTCGCTTAAGGCTAAAGAAAAAAGAGAGGCAAAGGAAGGTATAGCTGAAGGCAGATATAACCTGATAATAGGCACGCATGCCCTGATCCAGGATGATGTTATCGCAAAGGACCTGGCGCTGATGATAACCGATGAACAGCACAGGTTTGGGGTCAGGCAGCGCATGAGTCTCGCAGCCAAAGGAAAGGCGCCTCATGTGCTGGTTATGAGTGCCACACCGATACCCAGGACTCTGGGGCTTATATTGTACGGGGATCTGGATGTGTCGGTGATCAATGAGCTGCCCGCAGAGCGCCTGCCGATAAAAAATGCTGTGATGAGCGAAGATGAGCATACCAAGATATACCAGTTCATCTACAAGCGTATAAGCGAGGGACGGCAGGCATACATAATCTGTCCAATGGTGGATGAGGGCGGTCTGGAGGACGTGACCAACGTCACGCAGTACAGTGAGAGATTAAGACAGATATTTCCGCCTTCCGTCCGTATAGAGATGCTTCACGGAAAGATGAAGAGCGCCGAAAAGAACGATATTATGGAGCGCTTTTCTAAAGGCGAGTGCGATATACTGATCTCAACGACCGTAGTCGAGGTGGGAGTGAATGTTCCCAATGCGAGCGTTATGGTGGTGGAGAATGCCGAACGCTTCGGTCTTTCGCAGCTGCATCAGTTAAGAGGGCGTGTGGGACGCGGCGGCTACCAGTCGTATTGTATCTTTGTAGCCGGCAAAGAGGATGAGAAGCTTGGCAAGCGTACAAAGGAGCGCCTTAATGTACTTAAGGAGACCAACGACGGATTTAAGATAGCGGAAGAGGATCTTAAGCAACGCGGGCCGGGGGATTTCTTCGGGCTGCGCCAGTCGGGCCTGCCGTATTTTAAGATAGCGGATATATATACCGACGCAGAGCTGCTTAAGGAAACAAAGCAGACTGTGGAAGAAGTGCTTAGAAATGACCCCGGGCGGACCATACCGGCCCTGATGGCTGCCATAAGAGAGCGTGAGAGTCTCTCATATATTGATTTCCACGGCATATGCTTGTAAGCGCTGTTTGAATGAAAGGTATTTGTTAAACTATGCCATGTAAAAGCCCCTTATCAAGGGGCTTTTTGTTTGACTTGCATAAAAGCCGAATAGATGTTATAGTTTTAGAGATAAAATTATCCGTTCATGTGACGGAGATAAAAAGGAGGAATGAAAATGGGCATAGGTGAGTATTTCAGTAACTTGTTGGGAAAGATCATCGGTTCTTTCGGGGGTGTACTTGCGGCTATACTTCTTTTGGTTCTTGGCTTTATCATTGCGTCGCTGGTAAGAAGTCTTGTAGTGGGTCTGCTTAAGAAGACCAAGCTGGCACAGCTTAACATGGCACAGCCCGGTACGCAGAATGTATCACCCTTAAATACCGGTATCGGCATCATCGATTATATCGGTAAATTTGTTTACCTTTTTGTGTTCCTGTTATTTGTACCCGGGATCTTTACGGCTCTGGGCGTAGGCTCCATAGTCGCTCCGCTTACAACGCTTCTTAATTCCGTATGGGGTTATGTACCCAACATCTTTGCAGCTATCATAGTTCTTATTGCAGGTTCTATTATCGCAAAGCTCGTCCGTGAGCTTCTCATACCGCTTTTCCAGAGACTTAAAGTTGATGAGCTTCAGCAGAAGTTCGGCATACAGGCAGATGCAAATGCACGCTTCTCCGTAACACTGGCTTACATCGTTTACGTATTCATCATGATACCTGTTGTTATAGTAGCTCTGCAGGCGCTTAACATCACGGCTGTATCCGGACCGGCAGTTTCAATGCTTACCGTAGTATTTTCTTTCATACCCCAGATAGTCATCGCTATAGTACTTATCTGGATCGGTGCTCTGATCGGCAAGTTTACCGGCCAGATCGTATGCCGCCTGATCGCATCCTCGGGTGCTGATGCAAAGGTTAAGGATCTGGTTGGCGATAAGGCAAAGAACTTTGTGCTTTCAAAGACTGTAGGACTTGTTGTTACCGTAGTGCTTGATATCTTCTTCATAGTTGAAGGCGTCGATGTACTCAAACTCAATGTACTCTCCGGTATAGGCGAGAAGCTCATCGCTTACATGCCTAATGTACTGGCTGCAGTTCTTATCATGATAGCAGCATTCTTCTGCGCAGCTGCACTTGAAAAGGTTATGAAGAAGGGCGGCCTTAAGGATTACGCCATATTTGCAAAGGCTGCAGTGATCGTAGTTGCAGTGTTCATGGCACTTAACCAGCTGGGTATCGCAGCAGCGATCGTTAATGCGGCATTCGTTATCGTACTTGCTGCTCTGGGTATCGCTTTTGCGATCGCCTTTGGTGTAGGCGGCAGAAAGTTTGCTTCCGATCAGCTCGATAAGCTCGAGAAGAAGATCGATGAGGAGAAGAAAGAGTCATAAGCTCTGAATCCGGTTAACCAGAGATAAAGCTGCCGGCCCCGATTAAATTTCGGGGCCGGTTTACTTTTTGGCTCTGTTTTGGTAAAATAGACTGCTGTAACAAAATCAAGTTCAGGAGTAATGCTGATGCCTTCATTTATTTCAAAACTCGAAAAGAAGCTGGGGCGCTACGCGATACCCAGGCTTCCGCTTATCATGATACTCTGCTACGGTGTGGGATACCTGATGCAGCTTATAAATCCCGGGATAATAGATGTGATATCCCTTAATCCCTATGCCATATTACACGGCCAGGTCTGGCGTGTGATATCATGGGTGCTTATCCCGCCGGAGACATCCAATCTGTTCTTCGTGCTGATCATGATGTATTTCTATTATTCGATAGGAACCACATTGGAACGTACATGGGGGACATTCTTTTTTAATTACTATATCTTTTCGGGGCTTATATTTACCCTGATAGGTGCTTTTCTTATGTACGGCTATGTGATGATATTCATGCCGGATATAGTTACCGCTGCGGATGCGACATATCTTCTGAGCTACGGTGAGGAATTCCCTAAAATGTATGGCGGCAATTATTATTTCGCCATGCTGAGCGAACTGTTCTCTACGTATTACGTTAACATGTCGATCTTTCTGGCTTTTGCGGCAACATATCCCAATATGCAGGTGCTGCTCATGTTCCTGCTCCCCATAAAGGTCAGCATACTGGGAGTGATCTATGCGGTGATCCTGGTATATGAAGCGGTCGAGATGTGCATGCAGAGCGGTACGCCGCTTGGACTCTTTGTCATAGGCGCATCATTGTGTAACTTTATCGTATTCTTTATCACTACCAGAAGGGGCTTTAAGCGGACGCCTCAGATGCGTGCCAGGGCGCGGGAATTCAAAAAGCAGGTCGCTTCGGTGCAGTCAAAGGCTATAGCGCGCCATAAATGCGCTATCTGCGGAAGGACCAGTGAGGAATATCCGGATCTGGAATTCCGTTTCTGTTCTAAGTGTGAGGGCAATTACGAGTACTGCAGCGATCATATATTTACACATAAACATTTTACGAGGGATTCACAGAATGGATGAGAAAGCATTTATAGAGAATGTCACTGCGCTTAAGGATACCGCGATATTTCAGGGCGGTATGATAAGGCGCGAACAGATAAAGGAAGTATTCGGTGAGCTTAATGCCGATCAGGAAAAGGTACTTGACCGTTATTTTAAGGATAACAATATCGGCATAGATGAAGCGCTTTCTGCAGCTGAGACCTTGAGCGATGAGGACCTTGACCATATCAATCTCTACCTTGAGGAGATAGAGGGGCTGGATGAGATAGGCGAGGATATGAAACGCGTGCTGGTAATGTCGGCAATGAACGGGGACAATACCGCAAAGGAAAAGCTCACGGCATGCTATTTAAAGAGCATAGCTGATCTGGCAAGACTCTACAGCGGACAGGGCGTCGAGATATCGGACCTGATAGGCGAAGGAAACGTGGCACTGGCGGCTGCCATGAACATGCTGGGAAGCATAGAGGATCCTTCCGAGTGTGATGCACTCGTGACCAGGACAGCCATGAACGCGATGGAAGAACTGGTAGGCGTTGAGCGTGAGGAAAGCGAGGCGATGGAGCATACCATGCTGCGTATCATGAACGTGCTCACTAAGGCCAGGGAAATGAATGAGGAGCTTAACCGTAAGATATCTGCGGCCGAGATCTGCGCAGAGATGGACATCGACGAAGATGAACTGGGCCGGCTGATGGTTTTGAGTAAAGATCTGGCGGATTATATTGCGTTATGATGAATACGGGTGACAATGATTTTAAATACATACTCCAGGAATTCTCACGCACCATGATAGGTGCCAGATACAGCTATGGGGAATTGCTGGGAGCCGAACGTCTGCCCTTTAAATTCCAGACGATCATCGACAGACTGATACTTCCCTATACGGACAGTGACATGACCATAGAGGAGCAGCTTAAGGGGCTTACCAAAGAAGATAAGAACTTCAGGATCTTTGATAATCTCAAATTAAAAGTAAAGTATTATCTGCCCGCTGAAAACGGCGGATATAAAGAGCATACGGAAGATGTAAAAAGCTTTGTCGAGTCGCACAAAGGCTCAAGCGAGGGTATAGTGATAAGCGAGATCATCCTTTCCAATCTGGCTCTTATGGGATTTAAATTATAAAAAATACGGAGGAAATGATTTGAACACGGAAAAACTAAGTGCATATAAGCTTATAGAGAAACACTATTCGGAGGACCTTAAGTCGGAAGCGTACCTTCTGGAGCATATAAAGAGCGGTGCGCGCGTGAGCATACTTGAAAACGATGATGACAATAAGGTCTTCTATATCGCTTTCCGTACACCGCCCAAGGATTCTACGGGTGTTGCCCACATACTGGAACATTCGGTACTCTGCGGTTCCGAAAAGTATCCGCTTAAGGATCCGTTTGTTGAACTTGTAAAGGGTTCGCTTAATACTTTCCTTAATGCCATGACTTATCCGGATAAGACCGTATATCCCGTGGCATCATGCAATGACCAGGACTTTAAGAATCTTATGAGCGTATATATGGACGCTGTCTTAAAGCCCAATATCTACAATGAGGAAAAGATATTCCGCCAGGAAGGCTGGCATTACGAAACAGATGAAAACGATGATCTGGTGATAAACGGTGTCGTATATAACGAGATGAAAGGCGCCTTTTCATCACCCGATGATGTATTAAGCCGTGAGATATTCAGCTCGCTCTATCCCGATACGACCTACGGTGTGGAGAGCGGCGGTGACCCGAAGAACATCCCGGATCTTAGTTATGAGCAGTTCCTTGAATTCCATAAAAGCTATTATCATCCGGTCAATTCGTATATCTATCTGTACGGCAATGCCGATATGCAGGAGAGGCTCGAATGGCTTGATAAGGAATATTTAAGCAAATACGAGCGTATAGAGATAACATCGGAAGTAGGCGTGCAGAAGGCGTTTGACAAACCGCTTTATATCACGCTGCCTTATCCCATCACCGATGAAGAGAGCGAAGAGAAGCAGACTTATCTAAGCTACAATGCAGTAGTCGGAGATGTTATGGATCCGGAGCTTTATATAGCTTTCCAGATGATCGACTATGCGCTGGTAGGTGCGGACGGTACACCGCTTCGTAAGGCGCTTCTGGATGCAGGCATAGGTACGGAGATAAATTCCCAGTACGAAAACGGCATATACCAGCCTTTTTACAGCATAGTGGCAAAGAATGCCGATGAGAGCGACTTAAAGGATTTTGAAAGGATCGTTTCCGAAACTCTTGAGCGCGTATGCAAAGAAGGCTTTGATGAAAATGCACTTTTGGCATGCGTAAACTCACTGGAATTCCGTTTCAGGGAAGCCGATACCGGTACATACCCCAAGGGACTGCTGTACGGTTTAAAGGCGCTGGACAGCTGGCTGTATGATAAGGATAAGCCCTTCATACATCTGGAGTCGCTTGATATCTATTCGAGACTGCGTGAGCGCATATCAACACCGTATTATACGCAGCTGGTAAAGAAGTACCTGATCGATAACAGCCATAAGACAATACTGGTACTTAAGCCGGAAAAAGGCCTTACCGCAAAGAACGAAGAAGAGCTGGCAAAGAAGCTTGCAGCATATAAGGCATCGATATCCGCAGCTGAATTTGAG
>JAFRXH010000039.1 GCA_017437785.1 Lachnospiraceae bacterium | reverse complement strand
GCTGCAGATAAGCCCGAAGGCCCGCTTCCGATCACAGCCACGCTCTTGCCGCTTCTTACCTTAGGTATTATGGGCTGTACCCAGCCTTCCTTAAATGCAGCCTCGATTATAGCCTTTTCATTTTCCTTTGTAGAAACCGGATCACCGTTTAAATTACAGGTACATGCCGCTTCACAAAGTGCGGGACATACACGGCAGGTAAATTCCGGAAGGGGATGCGTCTTTGACAGGCGCCTGTATGCCTGCTCCAGATTTCCCATATATACCAGATCATTCGTTTCGGGCACCAGATTATGAAGCGGGCAGCCGCTAGCCATGCCGCTTATCATCTGCCCGTACTGGCAAAACGGCACGCCGCAGGCCATACATCTTGCCGCCTGCTCACGCTGTTTCTCCGGATTAAGCCTTCCGTGAAATTCCTTAAAATTCTTTATCCTTTCCTTTGCGGGAACTACCGCTCCCTCTTCTCTTTCATACTCTAAAAATCCCGTTGCTTTTCCCATCGTCTCATACCTCCCCGTGTAATTTAAGAAATGCTTCCATCTGTGCTTCTTCTGCCGATAAACCTTTTTCCTCAAGCGCTGTCGAAAGGCTCATCACCTTCTTGTACTCGTGGGGTATCAGCTTCTTAAAATGGGGGAGCATGTTATCAAAGTCATCGAGCACTCTCCTGCCTATGGCAGATCCAGTAGCTTTAACATGTGCTTCTATCAGGCTCTTAAGCTCCTGTATATCATACTTGTTCTCAAGCTTTTCAAGCGAGATCATTTCTTTGTTAAGGTTTTTATACAGCACATTTTCTTCATCCAGGACATAAGCCACGCCACCGCTCATACCTGCTGCAAAGTTCTTTCCGGTATGTCCCAGTACCACTACGCGTCCGCCGGTCATGTATTCGCAACCGTGCTCACCAACGCCTTCCACTACCGCATATGCGCCCGAGTTTCGTACAGCAAATCTCTCGCCTGCAACACCGTTTATAAACGCATATCCGCTGGTAGCACCATAGAGCGCCACGTTACCTACTATCACATTCTCTTCGGGCTTATACTTTGCTCCGGGCTTTACCTTTGCGATAAGCTTTCCGCCTGATAAGCCCTTGCCGAAGTAATCATTGGAATCACCCGTAAGCTCAAGCGTAAGTCCCTTAGGGATGAACGCACCGAAGCTCTGTCCGCCGGCGCCGTTACAATGTACCACTATGCTGTCCTCATCAAGTCCGTCTTTATGTTTCCTGCTTATCTCACTTCCCAGGATCGTTCCGAAAGCCCTGTCTGTATTAGTTACGTCGATCTTTATCTCCAGCTTCTCTCCATCCTCTACTGCCTTTTTACATTTCTTGAGCAGCTCCTTCATATCCTTTGTATCTTCCAGCTTAAAGTCATATACATCCTTGGGATCAAAGGTCGCGCTCTCGCAGCCGTGAAGCACTGCGCTAAGGTCCACACCGCCTTCGTGAGGACAGCCCACTTCGTTATTCCTTACCAGCAGGTCCGTACGGCCGACAAGCTCATTTACGCTGCGCACTCCCAGCTTAGCCATGTATTCACGCATCTCCTGTGCGATAAAGCGCATAAAGTTCTCCACATATTCAGGCTTGCCTTTGAATCTCTCACGCAGCTTTGGATTCTGAGTAGCCACTCCGACAGGACAGGTATCCAGATTACATACTCTCATCATCACGCAGCCCATGGTCACTAACGGAGCCGTAGCAAAGCCGAACTCCTCCGCGCCCAGCAGAGCAGCCACAACAACATCACGGCCGCTCATAAGTTTACCGTCGGTCTCAATACGTACACGGCTTCTTAAGCCGTTCTGTATAAGCGTCTGATGCGTCTCTGCCAATCCCAGCTCCCAGGGAAGACCTGCATGATGTATGGATGAACGCGGCGCTGCACCGGTACCTCCGTCATAACCGGATATAAGTATCACCTGTGCGCCGGCCTTGGCAACACCGGCAGCTATGGTACCTACACCTGCTTCCGATACCAGCTTGACCGAGATATCAGCATAACGGTTGGCACACTTAAGGTCATAGATAAGCTGGGCCAGATCCTCTATCGAATATATATCATGATGAGGAGGGGGAGATATAAGGCTTACGCCCGGGGTGGAATGTCTGGTCTTTGCTATCCATGGATATACTTTCTTTCCGGGGAGGTGTCCGCCCTCACCGGGCTTTGCTCCCTGCGCCATCTTTATCTGTATCTCTTTTGCCGATACCAGATAGGAGCTGGTAACACCAAAACGTCCGCTCGCTACCTGTTTTATAGCCGAGCAGCGGTCATTATCCGTGCCCGCGGATCCTATACGTTCGTCGCTCTCACCACCTTCACCGGTGTTCGACTTGCCATGAAGATGGTTCATTGCTATAGCAAGGGTCTCATGCGCTTCCTGCGATATAGAACCGTAGCTCATTGCTCCGGTCTTAAAACGCTTGACTATCTCATCAACGGATTCCACTTCATCTATATCTATAGGCTTATCCGCATATTTAAAATCCAGCAGTCCTCTTAAGTTTCCGTGGTTTTCTTCATCAACCTTAGCTGTATATTCTTTAAACTTATTGTAATCACCGGTCCTGGTGGAATACTGCAGCAGATGTATGGTCGCAGGATTGTATCTGTGCTGCTCTCCCTGGCTGCGCATCTTGTGCGCACCGATCGAATCCAGTGTAAGATCCGTATAAAGCCCCAGAGGATCAAATGCTTCGGAATGCAGCCTGTCAACGGTATTCTCCAGATCCTTAAGCGTGATACCGCCCACACGGCTTATGGTCCCGCTGAAGTATTTATCTATTACTTCCTTTGATACACCTACCGCCTCAAAGATCTTTGAGCCCTGATAAGACTGTATCGTGGAGATACCCATCTTTGATGCTATCTTAACGATCCCCGACAGTACCGCATGATTGTAATCATCCACTGCAGCATAGTAATCCTTATTGAGCATATTGTTATCGATCAGCTCATGTATCGTATCCAGTGCAAGATAAGGATTTATCGCGCTGGCACCAAAGCCAAGGAGCGTTGCAAAATGATGCACCTCCCTGGGCTCACCGCTCTCAAGGATGATCGCAAGCGAAGTGCGCCTCTTGGTCTGGACCAGATGCTGGTGAACGGCCGATACCGCCAGCAGTGAGGGTATCGCCAAATGGTTTTCATCCACTCCGCGGTCGGATAATATCAGAAGGTTTACTCCGTCGCGGTATGCTTTATCAACATCCACGAACAGCCTCTCAATAGCACGCTCCAGCTTTGTAGACTTATAGTACAGCATAGATACCACTCCGGCCTTAAAGCCTTCATGGTCGATATGCTTGATCTTAAGAAGATCGGTATTGGTAAGAATGGGATTGTTGATCTTAAGCACATGGCAGTTTTCGGGTGCGGGCTCAAGGATATTTCCGTCACGCCCCACATAAACAGTCGTTGCTGTTACTATCTCCTCGCGTATCGCATCGATGGGAGGATTGGTCACCTGTGCAAACATCTGCTTAAAGTAATCAAACAGCGGCCTGTCTTCTTTTGAAAGCACTGCCAGCGGCGTATCGCAGCCCATGGCAGCTATGCCCTCACCGCCGTTAAGAGCCATATTAAGTATTGATGTACGGTACTGTTCAAAGGTATAACCAAATGCCTTCTGAAGTCTTGCCCTCTCTTCGGGTCTATACTCTATCGTCCTGATGTTGGGGATATGGATATCCTTAAGCGAAAGCATATTACTGTCTATCCACTCACCGTAAGGATGTGCATGGGCGTAACGCTCTTTCAGTTCATGATCGTCTATGACCCTGCCTTGCAGTGTATCTACCAGTAAAAGCTTTCCGGGATGCAGACGCTCCTTAAGTACTATATGTTCCTCTTCTATCGGAAGCACACCTACTTCCGATGAAAGTATCAGCTTGTCATCATCTGTGATGTAATATCTCGAAGGACGCAGACCGTTTCTGTCCAATATAGCGCCCACTATATCACCGTCGGAAAAAAGTATGGATGCCGGTCCGTCCCATGGCTCCATCATTGTTGCATAATACTGATAGAAATCCCTTATCTCCTGGGAAATGGTATCGTTGTTTGCCCAAGGCTCTGGAATGCAGATCATTGCTGCGAGCGGCAGCTCCATTCCGCTCATCACCAAAAATTCCAGGGTATTATCAAGCATTGAAGAATCGGATCCGTCACGGTTGACTACGGGCAGCACCTTGTGCAGGTCTTCCTTAAGGAACTCACTGTCCATGTTCTCTTCACGTGCCAGCATCTTATCGGCGTTGCCGTGGATAGTGTTTATCTCACCGTTATGTACTATAAAGCGGTTGGGATGAGCTCTCTCCCAGCTTGGATTCGTATTGGTAGAGAAACGTGAATGCACCACCGCGATCGCTGATTCATAATCCTTATCCTGCAGATCCTTAAAGAATGTACGCAGCTGACCGACCAGGAACATGCCCTTATATACTATGGTCCTGCTGCTCATGGATACTACATACGTATTGTCATTACTCTGTTCAAACTCTCTTCTTGCTATGTAAAGCTTCCTGTCAAAGGCCAGACCTCTCTCAATATCTTCAGGTCTCTCAATGAACGCCTGCATGATATGAGGCATGCAGTCAAGCGCTCTCTGTCCCAGCACTTCGGGGCAGGAGGGCACTTCTCTCCAGCCTATCAGCTTAAGCCCCTCTTTCTCTATTATAACTTCGAACATCTTCTTAGCCTGGGCGCGTTTAAGCTCGCTCTGCGGCATAAAAAGCTGTGCGATACCATAGTCTCTTTCCTCACCCAGATCCAGTCCGCTGTGTTTCTTAAAGAACTTATGGGATATCTGCAGGAGTATTCCCACGCCGTCACCGGTCTTGCCTTCTGCATCTTTTCCGGCGCGGTGTTCAAGATTCTCTACTATCTTTAATGCATTTTCTACGGTAGCATGGGATTTTTTCCCCTTAATATCAACTACGGCGCCTATACCGCAGTTGTCATGCTCAAATTCTTTTCTGTATAAAGTCTGCTGACTCTCTTCCATTGCCGTAAACTCCTCTCTGTGTGTGTATTGATATCGATCTGATCCCGCGCAATGCGGGAAAATCCTTCAAAAATAAGGCGTCACAAAGAGAACCAAGCTCTTCGTGACGCCTTTGTCACTTATCTATAACACCTCATCCGGCCCTTCGAGCCACCTTCACCTAACGGACGCAGCCCCGCTAAATTCGCTGTGCTCACTAAGCGGGAGCTAGTGCCCTCAAGGGGAAGGCTTAGACCTCAAATAACATATCTCCGTAGGTAGGTAACGGCCACATCTTTTTATCGACCATCATCTCCAGCTCATCTGCAGGTGTGCGCAGCGCGCTCATGTCGGTAAAGATCGTATCCTTATAGAAGAATGCATGCTTCTTCTCATCAGTGATGCTTCCTGCCTTTTCCAGATCTTTCTGCAGCTTATCAAGCGCTTCTTTCATTTCTGCAAGCTTAGCGGTAACACTCTTTAAGTTTTCGCTTATAACGCTCACATCACCGCCGGCCTCCTTAACCGCGATAAGTGTTTCCGCAAGCTTTCCGCTGTATGCCATAACCGCAGGGATTATCTGCTTCTTTGACATATCTATCATGGTCAGGGCTTCGATATTGATGGTCTTGGAATAGGTCTCATAAGTAACCTCTGCCCTGGATGCCAGCTCAGCCTTTGTAAAGATCTTAAACTTCTCAAACATCTTCACATTCTTCTTTGTGAGCAGTGCATCAACAGCCTCGACCATCGAGCGGATATTGGGAAGTCCTCTGCGCTCTGCTTCCTCAACCCATGCCTGGGAATATCCGTCACCGTTAAAGATGATCCTCTGATGATCGGTAAGGTATTCTTTTATGATATCATGTACTTCTTTGTCAAAATCCTTTGCTTTCTCCAGACGGTCGGCCGCTTCACAGAATGCCTCGGCTGCTATGGCATTGAGCACGGTATTGGGCCCGGCCACGGAATCATTTGAGCCTACCATACGGAACTCAAATTTGTTTCCGGTGAATGCAAAAGGTGAAGTACGGTTACGGTCTGTCGCATCCTTATCCAGATCGGGCAGAGTTGAAACACCGGTCTCAAGCTTTCCGCTCTTCTTGGATTTCTTGGCAGTACCCGTAGATACCAGCTGCTCTACCACATCCTGAAGCTGGTCACCTAAGAACATCGATATGATAGCCGGAGGAGCTTCGTTTGCACCAAGGCGGTGATCGTTACCGACATCCGCAGCAGACTGGCGCAGCAGATCTGCATGCTCATCAACTGCCTTAACCAGACATGCCAGCACCAGAAGGAACTGTATATTATCATTTGGTGTAAGGCCCGGATCAAGAAGGTTAACTCCGTTATCGGTGATAAGCGACCAGTTATCATGCTTACCCGATCCGTTAACGCCTGCAAACGGTTTCTCATGAAGCAGGCAGGTAAGTCCGTGACGTCCCGCCACTTTTTTCATGGTTTCCATTACCAGCTGGTTGTGATCGACCGCTACGTTGTCATCCTCGTATATGGGGGCCAGCTCATGCTGGGCAGGCGCCACTTCGTTATGCTGTGTCTTGGCTGTAACACCCAGTTTCCAAAGCTCTACGTTCAGGTCCTTCATGTAAGCACCGATGCGCTCACGTATTGCTCCGAAATAGTGATCCTCAAGTTCCTGTCCCTTGGGGGCCGGTGCTCCGAAAAGGGTACGTCCCGCAAATATCAGATCCTCTCTCTTTAAATACTTCTCACGGTCTACCAGGAAGTATTCCTGTTCAAGTCCTACGGAAGCCGTAACTTTCTTTGCTGTGGTATTTCCGAAAAGCTTTACTATACGCAGTGCCTGCTGGCTTACAGCCTCTTCAGAACGAAGCAGAGGTGTTTTCTTATCAAGCGCTTCGCCCGTATATGAGCAGAATGCGGTGGGTATGCAGAGTATCTTTCCGGTTGCATCCTCTTTGATAAAAGCAGGTGAAGTGATATCCCACGCGGTATATCCTCTTGCCTCGAAGGTTGCACGCAGTCCGCCGGAAGGGAAGGAAGATGCATCAGGCTCGCCCTTTATAAGTTCCTTGCCCGAGAACTCCAAAAGCATTCTGCCTTCCTCATCGGGATGAGTAACGAATGCATCATGCTTCTCCGCGGTGATACCGGTAAGCGGCTGAAACCAGTGTGTATAATGTGTAGCTCCCTGCTCCACTGCCCAGTCCTTCATTGCCTTTGCAACAACATCGGCAGATGTACGTGAAAGCTCGCCGCCCTCTGCCATTACTTTACGTACTTCCTTGTATACCGCACGGGGAAGTAACACACGCATCTTTTCAATGGTGAACACGTTTTTCCCAAACATCTCCTCCACATTGAAATTATCACTCATGATCCTTTCCTCCTCTCATTTTTTTTGCAAAAAAAGAGGCGCTCCGAATAAGATCGGAACGCCTTCGTTCGTTTGCCATATCAATTATGTAAAATAAAATAGACCCGTCTTAATGATTTGTCAAGAACTTTTTTCAAACTTTTTATTTCCGGCTTCAGTCTTCACTTATGCGAAATGCTTTAAAACCGCAGTCCGTACTGTCTTTAAGCTGCTCTGCCACAAGCCTTATCCTCTGACGTCCCACATCGCAAAGAGTCCTATAACCTTCCCTGTATGCATTTCTTTTTTTATCAACTTCTTCTGCCAGCTGGACCATGATGAAGTTGCGCCTGCAACCGTCTTCTGCGCATTGTTCCATAACCGCCTGAGCTGTTGTGGCGCTGCCCGAAAAGAAATCGAGCACCATATCGCCATCGTCCGTGCAGTATTGTACCAGCTTCTGTATATACGCTACAGGCTTGGGATAGCTGAACACATCACTTCCGAATATCCTGCGCAGCTCTACCGTAGCAGACTGGTTCATGTATTCGTTCTCCACTGCAAACAGACTGTGGACGGGCTCGTACTGACTTTTAGCGTCAGCTTTATATCTTTTGAATATAAAACCTCTTTCCCCGTCGCGGTATTTTTCTTTAAACTTTATCTTACCCTCTTCTATGTAGCGTTTTAAGCTTTCTTTTGAAAACGCCCAGTACCTTCCCGAAGGCGGCAGATCTTTTTTATGCGTATATGGATTCTCTATCTCAAAATACGTAGAAGGCCCGCCACTTCTGGCACTTGGATCTCCCGCGCACCAGTCCCCTTTCGGATCGTTATCCGGATTTGAATAGTTGGCAAATGCCTTCTTCTCACCTTTTAGATGCAGTCTGCTCTTATCCTTTGCATATATCAGCAAAAGCTCATGCTGTAAGTTAAAACCGCAGCCGTCATCCGCTGTCATGGACTTGGTCTTTCGTATCACCTCTCCCACACGGTTTGTTTCTCCGAAGATCTCTTCACATATCTTTTTCAGATTGAATTCTTCGTTCTCATCGATCGATATAAAAATCACTCCGTCTTCGCTTAACAGATCCCTTGCGGCATACAGCCTGGGATATATCATCGAACACCATGCCGCATGCGAGCGGCTGTTTGACGATCCCCTGCCCTTGCCTGATGCCGCATCCCCTGCGGTAAAACGATCCTGATATATATGATCGCTCCCGGTGTTATACGGCGGATCGATGTATATCATTTTTATCCTGCCCGCATACTCTGCCTTAAGCAGCTTAAGCGCTGTAAGATTATCGCCCTCGATATAAAGATTGGCTGTACGCTCTGCCATAAAGCTGTTTTGCTCATCAAAGACCAGGCTTTCACAGCACTCGCGTTTTGCCTCTTCAATGCACTTTTTCTTGCCCGGCCATATGAACTCATAACGTTCTTCGGTTTCAGCCGCGGCCTTATTCTCTTTACTCGTCATCTCAATGCTCCGATCCTCTCATTCTCCTGCGATATTATAACAGAATCAAAGCGCTCTATCAATTCCGCCGTTAACATGTCACAAAAAGCCCCCGATTTTCAATTCCCGGGGGCCTATTTTCATTCGATCTTTATATCCGGCGGTGCATCTATATCCTGTCCAACGTATTTACCGTCCTTTTTCCGTTGTTTCACGCACTCCGTAAGCAGGTATTCTATCTGCCCGTTTACGGATCGGAAATCATCCTCCGCCCAGGCGGCAATCGCGTTGTAGAGTTTTTCCGACAGGCGCAGAGGGACCTGTTTTTTCTCAGCCATCAGTACAGGCTCCCTGAGTTGACTACAGGCTGTGCATCATGGTTACCGCAGAGCACTACCAGCAGGTTTGATACCATTGCAGCCTTTCTTTCTTCGTCAAGCACTACGGTATTCTTTTCATTCAGACGCTCAAGTGCCAGTTCTACCATTCCCACAGCGCCGTCAACGATCAGCTTTCTTGCATCTACCACTGCGGATGCCTGCTGTCTCTGGAGCATTGCTGCTGCGATCTCGGGAGCGTATGCCAGATAAGTGATCCTTGCATCCACTATCTCAAGACCTGCACTTACAACCTTGCTCTGGATCTCTTCCTTGATCCTGTTAGCTACCACTTCGGTAGATCCGCGAAGGCTTCCGTCATCGGATATGCCATCACCGGTGGTGTCCACATTGTCGGTAACGTCGTAAGGGTAAACCTTGACTACGTTACGTACTGCGGTATCGCACTGAAGCGAAAGGTACTCTTTAAAGTTATCAACCTCGAATACTGCCTTTGCGGTATCTACCACTCTCCACATTACGGCTACTGCTACTTCTACGGGATTACCCAGTACATCATTTACTTTCTGACGGCTGTTTGAAAGAGTCATCACCTTAAGTGAGATCTTCTTGTTGTATGCCTCTGCATTTGCTGCTGTTCCCGCTGTAGTCAAAGATACAATGCTGTTGTTCATTGCTACGTCGCCGCTCTGTCCCAGCTTGGTGCCCGATGCAGGGTTAAATGCGGTGCAGAAAGGGTTTACCCAGAAGAATCCGTCGCCCTTAAGTGTGCCTACATACTTACCGAAGAGGGTAAGCACCAGCGCCTCATTGGGTTTTAAGACCTTAAGTCCGCAAAGCAGGATCCAGCCCAGACATAACCATAATACACTGATTACTGATATGATCCCCATCCCGCTTGCTGCTCCGAATGCAACGCCGGGTATTGCCAGGATATAAAGCGCGATCACCAGAAGCAATACCAGTCCGCCGATCTTGTGGCCGCTTAAGATCTTTTCCTGTACATTTGTTCTCATAACTGTTACCTCCTTTTAGGTACGGGGTACTCCGGGATATCTTCCCTTTTGTATGCCCCTGTTGTTATCTGATATCATTATGATATCATATCACTATAAAATGTCAATATTTTTATAGCAACTGTCTTGGGCAATCCCGCACTTTTAAAGCGCAATCGAGTAGGGAAGACGAAGTCGCACCCTGCTCGCGCGCGGGTCGCCGGTCGCCGTCAGGCAACGTTTTCCTTTCGGCGACCCTGTGCATAAAAAAACGGCACAAATACGTACCGTTTTCTTTATTCATTCGCTTATCTGCTTATCCAGGTCTTCATAGCCCTGCTCTATATCATCCTTGATACCCTGCATGGCATCCCCAAGTTCCTCTGCCTGCTGCTCCTGTATCACTTCCTGCTGTTTTATCCGCTCCAGTTCCTTCGCATCCTGCTGTGCAGACCATACCGCAAGAATGATGATGACTGCTACGGATGCTATCAGCAGAACTATGAACAGCCCGCCACCGTTTCCCTTTTTCATTTTGCATCTGCCTCCTTTTATCTGACCGGCGTACCAAAGCTGCAACGCACGGGATCTTTGCCGCTTATGATCATTACCTCCCATTCAGCACGGCTTCCGTAAGCGGTCTCGACGGATAAGGTATATTCCCATCCGCCTTCGGGAACCGTTATCGAATACGCTTTTATCTCGCCTTTATTAAGTATATCGTAATCTCCCACGCCAAAACTTACCCCTGTATCATCCTGCAGTGCCACCACATAGACCAGGTCGCTTCCGCCGTCTCCCACAGACTGAGGCATACAGTAATCCCATGCACTGTCCTCGGGCGGATTGACCATCACCATAAACAATGAGTCATCAGGCGCATATCTCACAAAGTCCTGCCACGTTGCTGCATTCGGATTCTTCCGGAATTCCGCATAGGCAAACATAGGTGCATTATAGGCTTCCGGCCTCTCTATCACGTCCTCGTATATGGTCGTCATATCATCCTTCCAGTATTCAACCTTGATTTGCTTCCCGTCATCCATGAATGAAAGTCCCGCTATCTCGACTCCGTCCACCCGGTGTATCAAATTATCCGAGCTGTCATACACACAGTCCATATCGGAATAGAAATGATCATATACCGCATCATCCATAAGGAGAGATCCGGCCGCAAGCGTTCTTTCGGGCCATGCCGTTCTCATGTTAAAGAAGGTATATATGCTGCGATGAGGATTAAGATGCGCCTCTATTATCGCATAATCACCGTTTACGGTAACATTTTCGATATTGTTGCCTATATTCCCCAGATCCTCAAGTTTGTACTCCGCATCGTTACACTTAAAAGTCATCCCCGAATAGGATATATCCTGCTCTAGCGGAAACAGTTCATACTCTCCGTAAAATGCCTCGTTGACATCCGAGAGGGCGCATACCTTTCCGTCAGAATCTATCTTCACGCTATAAATCTTCGCAGGATGATCTCCGTTAAGTTTTTTTTCATCCCATACCATATCAAGATCCAGACCGGCTGCTTCTTTGTACCATGAGGCCACGGGATACTCAGCCTCATCAAACAGCGCTCCCATATATTTAAATCCGGTATAATCATTTCCGGTCTCATAAGTCACAGCCTTCATTTCCTGTAGCAACATGCTATCATTATCTATGCTCCAGACCATAGCATATATATCAGTGTTCTGCTTAAGTTCTTCTTCGGCCGTCACTTCATTATCCCGGCAGAATACCCATTGTGAACTTAATTCCTCTTCATCCGGGCCGTTAAACAGACAATACGACAATACAGAATCGCCGTTTCCCACTTCCTCAAGATACAAAAGATCCGATCCTTTAGACCTGGCAATATGAAAATAACCGCCCGACTCCATTGCGCTGATATCCTGCCCTTTTTTATAATAATCCGGTATATTGTCCATCTCTATCCTGTACATGTCAGGATGCATTATGTGCCCTTCACTATCCTGCGAAAGCTTGAGACGGCCTTTACACGTCTCTTTGCTGCCGCTTTGTGTATAGGCGATACTCCCGTCTGCGCCTATATTGAGTATCCCCAGCTCAACTCCGCTTATCTTATCAACCTGCTTCCACTCTCCTGAGAGAAAATCCAAAAGTGTTTTTTCGGATGTATAGTCGATCGATGCGTTCTCTATAACCGGTTCATCTATGACAGAAGGCCCGTCCACTTCACCTGCCTCAGTAGGTGTCGGGTTTTCGTCTTCCGTGTCTGTATCTATCGGTCCCCTTGGCTTCTTCCCATCTGCACTGCAGCCGCACATTCCTATCAGCATTGCAGCTCCCATGGCATAAACAAACGATCGTATCATTCTCTTCTTCATAACAACCTCCCTCATGGTGTCTCTATGCTGTCACACCGCCCTTTATTATATCACAGCTTATCCTTAACACAAAACAATCTTGCAAGCCCCGCTTCGGAGTTTTATAATCATAAAAAACATTAAGGAGCTTACTTACGATGAATATAGTCATACTTGAACGCGGCACCGTAGGAATGGATGTAAGTGTCGACATCCTGCATGAACTGGGCAATGTGACCATCTACGAAAACAGCAAAGTCATACAGGTAGCGGATCGCGTCAAAGATGCAGACATAATCATCGCAAACAAGATGCCCTTAAGCCGTCACACCCTGAAGGATGCATCACATGTAAAGCTCATAGCCCAGTTTGCAACAGGTTATGATAACATCGATCTGGATTACTGCCGCGAGCGTTCCATCGCAGTATGTAATATAAGTGATTACAGTACTCCCTCCGTAACGCAGCATACCTTCGCTCTGGCGCTCTATTTAAGCGAACACCTGCCCTACTATGACGAATATGTCAAAAGCGGCTCCTGGGCCGCGCAGGAGGGCTTTACGCACTTCTCAAATACCTTTTACGAACTGAGCGGTAAAACCTGGGGTATTATCGGTATGGGAAATATCGGCCGCAGGGTCGCCTCCGCCGCATCCGCTTTCGGCTGCAGGGTAGTATGGACCTCCACCACCGGTAATAAACGTGACGAAGGCTACGAACAGCTGTCCTTAAATGAACTGCTTGGCGTAAGCGATTACGTATCCTTACACTGTCCTCTTACAAAAGCTACCCATCATCTGATAAACACGGATAGTCTGAAGCTCATGAAAAACTCCGCCATTCTTATCAATGTCGCACGTGGCGGTGTCGTGGACAGCGCAGCTCTCGCCGACGCCCTTAACTCCCATACGATAGCTGCTGCCGGTATCGATGTAGTTGAGGGTGAGCCCATCTCTGTCAATAATCCCTTAAACACGATAAAAGACAGCGACCGTCTCATCATCACTCCCCATATGGCCTGGGCCAGCTTAGAGGCCCGCAGCCGCGTTGTTACGGAAGCTTATAAGAACATCGCTGCCTTCTTAAAGGGCGAAGAGCGTAACCGCATTATTTAAGCGGCAGCTTATCTACCTGCATATTCTTTACGTGGGCATTCTCCTTAAACACCCTGATAGCCTGTGCAAGAAGCTCATCGCTGATACCGTTTTCACCGATCAGGACATATTCCCCCGCACCTTCGGATGAATATATCTTAAGTCCCAGCATCCCGGCAAGTTCATCAACGTCATCCTCTGACATCTGTCCGTCAACTTCTATACGTATAACCCTGTCATCAACATTTACGTCCTCATCAGCTTCCTCTGTATGATCATCTTCTTCAGGCGCGCACTCTGCTTCTGCTGCCTCTCCCAGTGTGCTCCCGTTTGTCACCAAGTGGTAAGTCGAATTATCCCCAGCAACAGTAAAGGCTTGTTTTCCCTCTCCGTTACCTTTATTATCCTTTTCATACTCCGGAACGATCGCTAAAGCATAATCAGTCTCAGCTTCCTCTTCCACGCTGTCGTATTCCTCTGCATAAGCTGCCGAATCTGTCATTGCAGCCGGCCCACCCGCTGATGCCGGCTGCGAAGCAGTAGCTGTCTCCATAGCCGTAGTTGAAGCGTTCTTAGCATTAAACATCACAGGTACAGCTATAGCCACACACAGAAGCGCTGCAGCTGCCGGTATCACATAGTACTTCCACCTTGTATTCTTTTTCTTAAAAGGAACAACCTTCTTCTGCGCTTCCTGCGCATCGATCTTTGCTTCGATCCTGTCCCATATATCCGGCACTTCGGCACGGATCATATTCTGATATTCACTTTCCAGATTCTTATTCATAACCGCACCTCTTAAGCTTCTTGATAGCCGCCTGATATCTCCATGTTACTGTTCCCATCGGTATATTTAGCACATTCGATATTTCCTGGAATGTCATCTCCGACAGTATCTTCATACTTACCACTTCCCGTTCGGCAGGTTTTAACCGATCCAGTGCCTCTTTAAGACTCATGTCTTCTATCACTTCATCTTCCGGCCCCGTATCGCCCGAGGCAGCCCTGCCTATCTCATCAGCACCTCCGCTGTCATCCTCCGGATCCGTATCTCCGCTCATCAGCACTTCACGTTTATGCTTTCTGAGCTCATCGATAGCCATGTTCCTGGCTATCGTCGCCAGATACGCCTTGTGGCCTCCTCCGGGCTTAAATTTATCTGCTGTATTCCATATGCGGAGAAACACCTCACTGGTGACATCCTCAGCTGTTTCCTTATGGCCCAGCACACCATATACGACCGAATAAAGATATGCAAGGTACTCCTCATATATCTCCCTGAGCGCATCTTTATCACCTTTTGCTATGCGCTGCATGCATTGCGCAAACTGTTCTTCCTTCAAGACTTTTCCCCCGTAAAGCCCTTCTGATTATCAATACGGATGATGATCATTTTTTTATGGGCGTGATTAAATTTTTTTTGACCCTGCCCGGTCATACGATGTATAATTATATCATAATAACCGCTTTGATGTCATCCCGGGCAGAGCTAAAAAGTGATACTCAGATCCGTGGGGCCAAAGCCTTAAAAGGAGCCGGCAAGAATGGAGATCGAACGCAAATTTCTTATAACAAAACTTCCCGATGACCTTGAGTCCTATCCCTTCCATCTTATCGAGCAGGGATATCTTAATACCGATCCGGTAGTGCGTGTCCGCAGACAGGATGATGAGTTTTATATGACCTATAAAGGCAAGGGCTTTTTAGCCCGCGAAGAATACAATCTTCCTCTCACACGCGAAGCCTACGAGCATCTTCTGACCAAAGCCGACGGAAATATCATATGCAAAAAAAGATATCTCATCCCGATAAAAGAAAGCGCTCTTACGATCGAGCTGGATGTATTTGACGGCGTCTTTGCCCCGCTGATCATAGCCGAAGTGGAATTCACCTCAATAGAAGAGGCGGAGAGTTTTACACCCCCCGCCTGGTTTAAAGAAGACGTTACCAACGACAGACATTATTCAAATTCTTATTTATCCTCTGTCGATCTCACTTCGCAGCGGCCGTAAAGCTCGCACATCCTTCTGATCCGCGCTGCAAGTTTTTCGTCGAAACAGTTTTCTTTCATGCGCCAGTCCCAGTTTCCTCCAAGAGTTGACGGTGTGTTTATCCTGGCTTCGCTTCCCAGTTCCAGATAATCCTGCATCGGGATTATCGCGGTATCAGCCACACTGCTAAGTGCCGCACGGATCAGTTCGTATGCAATGTTTTTAGTATTCTTTATTCCAAGATATTCTTTAGCAAAATCCCTGTCTTTTTTTCTTAAAGTCTTAAACCAGCCTATGACCGTATCATTATCATGCGTCCCGGTATAGACCACACAGTTTTTGTCATAATTATGCGGAAGATAATCATTATCTTCAGCACTGTCAAATGCAAATTCCAATATCTTCATTCCGGGATAAGCGCATCTCTTTACCAGCTTCTTTACTCCTGCGGTAAGAAATCCCAGATCTTCCGCAATGATATTTTTTTCACCCAGCTTTTGTTTCATTACCTTAAAGAGTTCATATCCGGGTCCCTTTTCCCAATGTCCGAATTCCGCGGTGGGATTTCCGTAGGGGATCGAGTAGTATGCTTCAAATCCCCTGAAATGATCTATACGCACCACATCATAAAGATCAAAAGAAAACTCCAGTCTCTTTATCCACCAGTCGAATCCCGTCTCTGAATGATACTCCCATTTATACAACGGATTTCCCCACAGCTGCCCCGTTGCCGAGAAGTAATCCGGAGGACATCCTGCCACGGCTGTCGGGAATCCTTTGGCATCAAACTGGAACAACTCCGGATGCGACCAGCTGTCGGCGCTGTCAAATGCAACATAGATAGGCAGATCACCTATTATCTCAATGCCGTTTTCATTTGCATACTTTTTTAGTTTATGCCACTGTTCAAAAAACAAAAACTGTATAAAACTAAAAGCTGCCGCTTCACTTTTTATAACAGGATCTTTTTTTATCTTATCAAGCGCTTTCTTTTTATGAAGACGCAGATCTTCATCCCACAGCGAATAACTCTTGCCTTTATACTTTTCTTTTATCGCCATGAAAAGCGCATAATCGTCAAGCCAGAACGAATTTGTTTTTACAAACTTCTTATACTCTTTATCATTTTCTATTCCGCTTTTTTTATATGCTTTTCTTAAAAGAGAAAAACGGTTGTTATAGATCTTTTCGTAATCGGTTTTTTCTTTATCTTTTCCCCAGTCGATCTTTGCACAGTCTTTTGCAGACAGCCATCCTTTTGCGATCAGTTCTTCAAGATCTATCAGATATGGATTTCCTGCAAATGTAGAAAAAGACTGATACGGCGAATCACCGTATCCGGTGGGACCCAAAGGCAATACCTGCCAGTAACTCTGACCGGCTTCTTTCAAAAAATCAACAAACGCATATGCTTCTTTTGAAAAACATCCTATGCCGTGTTTTGACGGTAACGATGTTACCGGAAGCAATATGCCGCTTTTTCTTTTACTGTCTTTCATAGATCCGTACCTTCTGTTTTATTTTATAAAAGTGCCGAAACTTTTTGGTTCCGGCACTCGTACTTAACAATAAACTGTTTCAGTTTTTTACTTATCAGCTTTAGTTGTGCTCTTCTTTGCTGCAGGCTTCTTTGCTGCGGTTGCTTTCTTTGCAACGGGCTTCTTTGCTGCAGTTTCCTTCTTAGCGGTTGTAGCCTTCTTTGCTGCAGGCTTCTTTGCTGCGGTTGCCTTCTTAGCAGTTGCAGCCTTCTTTGCTGCGGGCTTCTTTGCTGCGGTTGCTTTCTTTGCGGTTGCAGCCTTAGCGGTAGTCTTCTTTGCTGCGGTTGCCTTCTTTGCGGTTGCAGCCTTTGCAGTAGTCTTCTTTGCTGCGGTTGCCTTCTTTGTGGTTGCAGCCTTTGCGGTAGTCTTCTTTGCTGCAGTTGCTTTCTTTACGGTTGCAGCTTTAGCGGTAGTCTTCTTTGCTGCGGTTGCCTTCTTTGCGGTTGCAGCCTTTGCAGTAGTCTTCTTTGCTGCTGTTTCTTTCTTTGCAGTTTCCTTCTTAGCGGTAGCTGCCTTAGCAGTAGTCTTCTTTGCTGCAGGCTTCTTAGCTGCTTCTTTCTTTACGGTTTCTTTTTTTGCAGTGGTCTTCTTTGCTGCAGTCTTTTTAACTTCAGCTTTCTCACTTGCTTTCTTTGTTGCTGCCATTTCTTCTCTCCTCCATTTTGTTGCGTTGATGATATATTGTAGATGCTATATCTGTGCTACAGTTTACATTATTTATGTTAACAATGCAAGATTTTTCTTTGATTTTTCCTTGATTTTATAGGTTTTTTTGACTTTGGTTTTTTTACCGGAAATTTTTTTGAAAATAAAAAAGCGTGAAAGCCCTGTAATTATTGGCTTTCACGCTTTTAGTAAGATCAGTCGATTACGTTCTTTACTCCTACGATCGGCATGAAATCTATACTGCTTACAACGCATCCCATTCTGCTGTTTGCTTCATGCACTATCTGTCCGTTGCCGATATAAAGTGCAACGTGTGAACATCCTCCGCCGTAACTGTAACAGATGATATCACCGGGCTGTGCTTCCGCAAGTGATATACTTCTTCCTGCTGTCTGCAGCTGTCCCGAAGGTGTACGGCTTAAACTGTATCCGAAATCTCTGTATACATAGCATGTGAATCCGGAACAGTCTGTACCGCCTGCCAGACTCTGTCCTGCAGGTACGTATCTGTTTCCTACATACTGCATTGCATAATTGATTATCGCCTGACGCAGTTCGGGATTGGTTGAATAATTTGCTGCAGGTGCAGTCACTGCGAATGTTACATCTTCAACAACCGTCTGCTGTGAATTCTTCTGCTGTCTTTCTCTTTCTTCTTTTTTCTTCTTTTCTTCAAGTGCTTTCTTTTCTTCTTCTATCGACTTTGCACTGATGAACTCTTCTTCGATACCGACAAATTCAGAGGCGATGTATCCTACTTTATCATCGGTATACTGAACTTTATACCAGCCGTCTTCACTGTCTAATATCAGAACTTTTTCTCCGGTGGTAAGATAACCTAATCTTTCACCTTCTATATCTGCTTCGCCTCTTACATTAAGGACGTTGACTTTTACTACCGCATATCTGATTATACTGTCTTCGATCGCTTCAGCCACATCATCACCGTAGATAAAATACTGCGCTTTGATATAACCTTCCACATTACCGCTGGTCACATGGAACCATAAGCCGTCTGCTTCTTCACATTCTTCGATGATCTCTGCAACAGACTTATCATACATCTTACCTACTACTTCATAATTTACACCGGCACCGCCTCGTACATTAATGAAATCGTAGTCAACATTAGCGATCGCAAATTTTTCATACTCATCTACTTCTTCATACTCGGAACGTTCTCCGCCCATCTGCGGATCTTCTTCATATGCAGCATTTAAGCTGACACTTGATGCAACGGCTGCTGCTTCTGTTTCTTCCACAACCTTTTCCGTATCAACCGTAACTAACTGTTCATCTTTATAGATCACTTCTTCTGCCGCACCTGCAACAGGAAGTACTTCATCCGCTATACTCTCTTCATCAACCTGAGTGTATATCATGAAAGCATCATCATAAGCGGCGCTGCTTTCTACATCTATTGTTTTAACTTCATATGAGATCTGATCCTGTAACTGAACGGAATCTGAAGAAACCGTCGAATCCCTGTGTGCCTGAACCACACTTGAAAGGCAGCTTGCAAAAACTACAACTCCTACCGTGGGTATTGCAAATCTGTTTATCCCTTTGATAAGCCTGCGTTCAAAACGTGAAAGCTTTCGTGAACTGCTCCTGTTTAATCTTTTATTCTTCATAAAACTCTCTCTGGATTTATTAAAACAATTCTGTAATACGTTGTAACATTTCCAAAACATTTGTAACATTTTTGTAACATTATACATCATTTCAGTATAAATGCAAGCTTTTTTTTGCATTTTGTGGCTCATGTGGTATAATCTCCCTTGTTTGAACTATATGTTGTAATTAATTAAATCTGAAAGCGAGAACATCTGCATGCGTAGAATGCAATCAAAAAGGCTCATACCGTACTTCACCCTTCTGCTGGCCCTGCCGGCCTGTTCTAAAGGCGGCGCGACCTCAGATAATGTTACACCGGTGGAGATAAGCTTAGACTACGTCGGTGAGGAGACTGCAACGGTTATCGACATTAACAATCTTCCTCCCGCCACACCCACTCCGACTCTCGCTCCCTTACCCGAACGTGTGGATATCAGTCTCATGATGGTAGGCGATAACCTGCTGCATACCGGTATCTTTATGACCGGAAAGCAGGATGACGGAAGCTGGAATTTCGATTTCGAATTCGAGGATATAAAAGAATTCTTAGATGCCGCAGATGTATCCATAATAAACCAGGAGACGCCTTTCGGCGGCGATGACCGTGAGTTCACCAGCTATCCCACTTTTAATTCACCTACTGCGGTAGGTGATGCCGAAGCAAAAGCAGGTTTTGATGTTGTACTGGCTGCGACCAATCATGCTTACGATCAGGGCTACTCGGGCCTTATCAACTTCGCCGACTTCTTCCATAATAATCATCCCGAGATACTTCTTTGCGGTATACACGGCAGCGAAGTAAACAATAACGATACCGATACTGCAGAAAGCAGCGAAGAGCGTGAGCCTTTCGGACCTCCCGCAAAAGGAAACTGGCGGAATCTGAAAGATACCACACCTCATCCTTCAACAAGTGTACATACAGATAACAACCGTATCTATCTGCTTGATATAAAAGGATATACCATCGCATTCATCAATGCTACTTATTCCCACAACTGGGAAAGCGTAGCTGCAGATGCGATAGGACATCTCGACTTCCTCTGTCCCTATGATCCAAACACACGCAGGCTGACAATGACGGAAGTGTCACAGACAGTACTTGACGACATACATGAGGCCGACTCTATAGCCGATGCTGTTGTAGTATGTCCCCACTGGGGAGTGGAATACACTTTTACACCCATGCCCTACCAGACAACCATGGCAAAGCAGATGATCGATGCAGGCGCAGATGTTATAATCGGTGCGCATCCTCATGTAGTCGAACCTGTTGAATGGATCAGTACCGATGCCGGTAACGAAGCTCTGGTATATTACTCCCTGGGCAATTACACATCCACCCAGGATTATCCCGAGCGTGTATACGAAGCAATGGCATGGGTACAGCTTTATGACGAAGGAAACGGTCTTAAAGTAGATAAAGAGCGCAGCGGTGCGCTCTCCATGATAAATCATTATACCTACGGTCCCATGCGTTTCGGACACATTTATTTCCTTGAAGATTATTCACAGGAACTCTGCGATTCCCACGGGCTTCTTCCACGCACCGGCCGCCGTCTTAACATGAGCGACCTTAAAAGCTGGGAACAGCAGCTGCTGGGTGACTACGCCCTCACAAAATCCGACGTTCTCTCTCCCTGAGACACAAGCCCCCGCTTGAGGGCTTTCCGGGCTTACTTTGAGACCACCTTATAACTCGTCATGCTGCTCTGCGTCAGCAGCTTTCCTTCTTCATTGGTCACACGTACATCCACGAAAAGTACCTTGCGTCCGTTCTTAAGTACGGTTGCTTCCGCATACAGCGTTCCTTCCGTAACCGAAGCTATGTGGCTTATCTGCCCGTTTAAGCCCACGCACATCTCTTCATCAAAGTTCTGGTTCACTGCAACAGCTGCCGCAAAATCAGCCAGCGTGTAATACACTCCGCCCATTACATGTCCCATACCGTTTAAATGCTTATCTTCTATCTTAAGGCTTACCTTAGCATAGCCTTCGGATACCTCTTCTATAAAAGCACCGGTAAGAGCGCATGCATACCGGTCCTTTGCAAAAAACTCTCTTAATTCTTCAACTGTCTTCATATATCAACCTTTGTTTTCCTGTGCAACCAGCTGCTCTACACCATAGCGCTTACGAAGCAGCGGCTTCTCTATCTTGCCTGTTGCATTCCTGGGTACATCTGCAAAGATGATCTTTCTGGGGCGCTTATATCTGGGCAAGCCCTGGCAGAATTCTTCTATCTCTTCTTCAGTACATTCCATGCCTTCCTTTATCTGTATTATCGCTCCGGCTATCTCACCCTGGCGCTTATCGGGAAGACCTATTACGGCCACATCGCTTATCTTATTATGCTGGCGCAGGAAATCCTCTATCTGTACGGGATAAAGATTCTCTCCGCCGGAAACGATAACATCTTTCTTTCTGTCTACCAGGAAGATAAAGCCGTCCTCATCCTGCATAGCCACATCACCGGTAAAGAGCCAGCCGTCCTTAAGCACCTCTTTGGTAGCTTCCGGATTTCTGTAATAGCATTCCATCACACCGTTACCCTTCACACAGAGCTCGCCGGCCTCTCCCTGCTTAACGGTCTCTCCGTTCTCATCAACGATCTTACACTGCCATCCGTAACCGGGAACGCCTATCGCACCTACCTTATGGGTATTCTCAACACCCAGATGTACACAGCCGGGTCCTATGGACTCGCTCAGACCGTAGTTTGTATCATACTGATGCTTCGGGAAGTATTCCATCCATCTCTTTATCAGTGAAGGCGGGACAGGCTGTGCGCCGATGTGCATCAGTCTCCACTGATCCAGCTCGTAATCTTCTATACGGAGTGCACCCGAATCAAGTGCATCCAGTATATCCTGTGCCCAGGGCACTAAAAGCCATACTATGGTGCAATGCTCACGGGATACCGCATCAAAGATATACTGCGGTTTGGTACCGCGTAAAAGTACAGCCTTCGATCCTGCTACCAGGCTGCCCATCCAGTGCATCTTCGCTCCCGTATGATACAGCGGAGGTATGCAGAGGAAGCAGTCATCACGTCCTGTAGAATGATGATGCTGCTCAACTTCCGCTGCTGTCATAAGGCTTAAATGCTTATGTAAGATAGCCTTGGGGAAACCTGTGGTTCCCGAAGAAAAATAGATCGCGCCGTCATCATCATCCTTAACAACAATATCAGGTTTTTCCGACGAGCAATCCGCTACCAGCTCACGGTAACTCTCCGCAAAAGTGGGGCAGCTCTCACCGACATATATAAGCAGTCTGTTCTTTGAAAGTTCATCCACTATGGATTCGATACGGCCGATAAACTCAGGTCCGAAGAGCAGCACATCCACTTCAGCCAGATCCGCGCAGTACTGTATCTCATCTGCAGAATAACGGAAGTTAAAGGGAACTGCCAGTGCTCCGGTTTTTAATATTCCCATATAGATAGGCAGCCATTCAAGACAGTTCATCATGAGGATGGCAACCTTATCTCCTTTTTTTACACCGCGGCTCAAAAGCATATTTGCCATACGGTTTGCCTTCTCATCAAATACCTTCCAGGTGATCTCTCTTCTGTACGGCTGATCATCGGTCTGCTGTATAAGTGAATACTCTTTCCAGCTTATCCTTCTTGTCTCCTTCTGCTCGGGATTGAGCTCTATAAGAGCCACCTCATCACCGTACTGTTTACTGTTCCGCTCAAGGTAATCTGTAATGGGCATTTATCTTTTCCTCCGTTGTTATTCTTAAGCCTCGTCGGCATTCTTTAATTTCCACACATCTTCGTTGTACTGACGGATGGTTCTGTCCGAAGAGAAGAACCCGGCCTTAGCGATATTCGTAAGGCTCATCTTCATCCATCTGTCCCTGTCCTCATAATCCGAAAGCATCTTATCTTTTACCTTTATGTATTCTTCCAGATCGGCCAGTGTCATAAACCAGTCTTTATTAAGCAGCTCATCGGAAAGCCTCTTTAAGTTTTCCTTATGTCCCACCGCCATAGCCTGCTTTCCTGTTATAAAGTCCACAGCTTCTTTTATAACGGGGCTCTTCTTATAATAATCCTTCGAAACGTAATCGGCTGCTTCATAATGCTTTATAACGGTATCTGCATCCATACCGAACTCATAGATATTATCGGGGCCTACCAGCTCTGCTATCTCAACATTTGCACCGTCTGCCGTTCCCAGTGTCACCGCACCGTTAAGCATCATCTTCATATTTCCGGTACCGCTGGCTTCTTTACTTGCCAGTGATATCTGCTCTGAGATCTCTGCAGCGGGGATCAGTTTCTCCGCATAAGTTACGTTGTAATTCTCTACCATTACCAGCTTCATATATCTGTTCACATCAGGATCATTATTGATTATCTCCTGCATCACCAGAAGCAGATGGATGATATCCTTCGCGATCACATAAGCAGGTGCGGCTTTTGCACCGAAAATAAAGCTTACAGGTCTTAGGGGCTTCTTTCCGCCCTTGATCTCAAGATATTTATGAATTATATAAAGCGCGTTCATCTGCTGACGCTTATACTCATGCAGTCTCTTTATCTGCACGTCAAATATAGAATCCGTATCCAATTCTATATTCTCACGATCCTTTATATAAGCAGCCAGCGCTTTTTTGTTATCCTGTTTGATAGACTCAAGTTTTCTTAAAACATTTACGTCATCTTTATACTCAAGAAGTTTTTCAAGCTTATCCGCATCAAACTTGTAATCCGTACCTATCAGTTCATCCAGATAAGCGGTCAGTTCCCTGTTGCATGAAAGCAGCCAGCGGCGGAATGTGATACCGTTTGTCTTATTGTTAAACTTCTCGGGATAGATCTTATAAAAATGATTGAGCTCGGTGTTCTTAAGTATCTCGGTATGTATTGCTGCCACACCGTTTACCGAGAATCCGTAATGGATATCGATATGTGCCATATGCACTCTCTTATCCTTATCTATTATCTGGACTTTTTCATCCTTATACTGTTTTCTTACACGCTTATCGAGTTCTTTGATGATGGGTACCAGCTGCGGAACTACCTTTTCCAGATAAGCTAACGGCCACTTTTCGAGCGCCTCCGCAAGTATTGTATGATTGGTATATGCGCAGGTCTTTCTCACCACATCAATAGCCTCATCCATGGTAAAGGCTTTATCATTGACCATGATACGGATAAGCTCGGGGATTATCAGCGTGGGGTGTGTGTCATTGATCTGTATCACCGCATGCTCATTAAGTTTTCTCAGATCATAATCATGTGATTTCATCTCCGATAGTATCAGCTGTGCCGCATTGCTCACCATGAAGTACTGCTGATATATACGCAGCAGATTTCCCGCTTCATCGGAATCATCAGGATATAAAAACAGCGTAAGGTTTTTCTCTATATCTTCCTTATCAAAATCTATACCTTTTTTTACTATGCCCTCATCCACACTCTCCAGATCAAAAAGATGAAGCTTATTGATGCCGTTTTCATAGCCGACCACATCCAGATCATACAGACGTGAAGTCAGTTTCTTGTCTCCGAACGATACACTAAACGTTGTATCGGTTTTATGCAGCCAGGATGTTTCCCGCATCCAGTCGTTCTTCTCCGCCTTCTGCAGATGATCTTTAAATACCTGCTTAAAGAGTCCAAGATGATAACATAAGCCCACACCTTCTCCGGGCAGCCCCAGAGTGGAAATGGAATCTATAAAGCATGCAGCCAGACGTCCCAGGCCTCCATTTCCAAGCGACGGTTCCGGTTCCGAATCCTCGATACGCTTTATGTCCTTACCCTTGCTCTTTAATATCTCTGCCACACGGTCATATATCCCAAGGTTTATCAGGTTATTTGAAAGAAGTTTTCCGATAAGGAATTCTGCCGAGATATAATACAGCTTCTTCTTACCTTCAATACGGTCTGTGAACTGCATGAGCGACTTGGTATATTGCAATACGCACTCATAGCATTCGGTATCGCTGCACTCCGACAGGCTCTTTTTATATATCTCCTGTGCCAGTTCCTCTAAGCTGTCTTCCATTTTTTCCTCCAGGACACGTCTCTGAAGGCTTCTTTCAAGACTCATCTTTTTATCTCCTGTTTATCTCATATAATATAGTAATGATGCCAAAAAATCAGTTTATCACAAGCTCCTGCTTTCCGCAAGCGGCATGCACTTCTTAAGCTTCCTCACAGTCCCAGTTTCTTAAATCTTATGATCAGGTCGTCAATTTTCTTTCTGTACTCATCAGACAACATGGTATAGAACAAACTGTTCTTTACACCTCTTATTCCCTGTATATCCTCTGCAAATCCCTTTAGCCTGCCGTCCGGTACCGATATCAGAAAATCAACAGCCATTTCGATGTAAAAAAGGGGGCCCTGTGACCTATCATCCTCATCATCTCCGCCGTCATAAATGCCGTCATACATATCCAGCTCGGGAATATACTCTACGCGGCTTAATCTGATCCCGCAGTTTTTACACCAGCGGCCAAGCAGTGCCGCTGTGCGTTCTTCCATAACAAATATCTGCACGGGAGCCGAACCATAATCGCATATGGCTTCCATAAATTTATCCAGGACCACTTCCGTCCGCTCTTCATAATGAGCGACCGGCATCATCTCGATAAAATCCCCGTTATCAAGATTGATAATCTTCATAACCGACGGAAGCACCTTTTCTTTCTTCTCTCCCCATTCGTACACCACATCAAGGCGTACTATGCGGCATGCCCACCGCCCCCTCTTTACCATCTTCTTGATCCTTTTCTGCAGGATCTCGTTACTGTTTACCCCGGCAGGATATACCATCCTGCCCAGTTTGGGCATTTTGATAAAGTTCTGAGTGTATCCTTCATTATCAGCTTCAAGCACAGCCATTTCAAATGAAGATCTCACTGTTGCGGGAATGAACAGCCTCACCTTCCCCGATTTGCCTTTAATGAACCACATGGCCGCATCCAGCGCCATCATCATTATCTGTATATCACGCTTTTCACTCAACGGTGCAAACGGCTGTCCTTTCTTAAGACGCCTGAACTTCGGATAAGCCCCGCTGCCCCCGGGCCTTATACCGCTTAACTTAGCCGCAGCCAGCGCAACCTCCTGTTCCTTCTCGGTTAAGGATGCCTTATTTGTAAAACAAAGCTCCGCGCCCTCGATCATCGCAAAAAGATGCTCTACTTCCTCCTCATCAGCCATGGTATCGGGATCCGTATCCATGATCCTTCTTACCATTTCAAGAGATCCCTCCCCGTAGTATACGGATACCGTCTTCTCTTCATCATCATTGCGTCGGATCTGGACATATATCATGTCACCGTTTTTGATTTTGAGCGCAAAGATCTGTTCCTCCAGGAAAATGTCCCACAGGCCGCTCTTCTTTATTTCAAATGCTTTTTGGTATAACTCTATCATAAGAAGGGATTATACCATCTCCCCCGGTGTATTACAAGCTTAGGTGATGGGTACAGGGGACGGGATGGGTACACATCACATCACTCCAGCGCTTTGATAAGTTCGACCAGTTCATCGACAGACACCCCTGCCTGTTTTGCTTTATCCAAAGCTGTCTTAAGCAGCTCCTCGATCTGTTTAAGGTTCTCCTCACGCAACAGTTCCTGATTCTGCGCTTTTACGGTAGTTTGACAGCCAATTTTGATGAAACCGCCTAACGGCGGTATTTTTGTGTCAATTTCCTCTTGACTAAATGTTGTATATGTTGTATATTGATATATGACACGTACAATATATGGGGGAATTATGCCATGAAGTTGT
>JAFRXH010000038.1 GCA_017437785.1 Lachnospiraceae bacterium | reverse complement strand
TTATCTTAATATGCTGGGGGCAGGCGTTCTCGCACTGTCCGCAGCCTACACAGTCATCAGCTCCGGCTCCCTTTGATAATATATCCTTATATGCTGCAGCCGCCTCTTCGATCTGTCCGTCGCCCAGGCGCTTGTTCATAGCAGCAAAGATATCGGGTATTGGGATCTGTTTAGGGCAGCCCTTTGTACAATACGAACAGGCTGTACAGGGGATCGTGGCGCTGCGTCCCATTATCTCCTGCGCCTTCCTTATGATTATGCGTTCCTCGCTGTTCAGCGGCTTAAAATCCTTCATGTAGGAAAGATTATCCTTCATCTGCGCTGTATTGGACATACCGGAAAGAACGGTCAGTATACCTTCGAGCGAAGCCACGAAACGTATTGCCCACGAAGCATAGGACGCATCGGGGTTATACCCGTCAAAGAGTTTTTTGACTTCCCTGGGCGGATCGGCCAGCGCCCCGCCTTTAACAGGCTCCATGACTACTATCTTCTTCCCGTATTTACGGGCCATTTCATAATTTGCTCTTGATGTCACGTTGGGATTCTCCCAATCCGCATAGTTGATCTGCAGCTGTACAAAATCCACTTCCGGATGAGCCTTTAATATCTCTTCCAGAAGCTGCGGTCCGTCATGGAAGGAAAAACCGGCATAACGGATACGGCCTTTTTCCTTTTCTTCTTTCACAAAGTCCCAGAGATGAAACTTGTCGTATTTACGGTAATTATTCTCCATCAGCGTGTGCAGGAGATAATAATCGATATAATCCGTGCCCATACGGCTTAGTGAAGTCTCAAACTGCTGCCTGGCCATCTTTTCGGTAAGCGCCAGCATTGCAAAAAGCTTGGTGGCCAGGGTAAAGCTCTCTCTGGGATGTCTTGCAACCAGCGCTTTACCTGTAGCCTCTTCCGATCCGGGGTATACATGGGCGGTATCAAAGTAGGTAAATCCCGCATCGAGGAACATGTCCACCATTTCGCAGGTCTGCGGCACATCGATGCTCAGGCCTTTTTTAGGCAGACGCATGAGGCCGAAGCCCAGTTTCTTGGTTTCTTCCATTGTCAGTTTGCCTTGGGACATAATGTTCTCCTTTCGTTGGGTGAATTAATACAGTTCTTTGGATGAATATACTTCTATCAAGATCCTTCGGGCTGCGCCCTCAGGATGACAGGGGAATGCTGTGTCACCCGGTTATCACATCATCAAGCAGCTTATCTCCGTCTGCTGCCGTAGTCGCAAGTTTATCACAGCGCTCGTTGATCTCTTCTCCGGCGTGGCCCTTGACCCATATGAATCTTACTTTGTGCTGCTCCTTTGCCTTTAACAGCCGCTTCCACAGATCGATGTTTTTGACCGGCTCATTCTTTCCCCGCTTCCAGCCTTTCTTTATCCAGGAATCGATCCAGTGCTGGTTAAAGGCATCCACAAGGTATTTTGAATCCGAATGCAGATCTACCTCGCAGGGCTTAGTCAGCTCCTCCAGGGCCACGATCGCAGCCATAAGCTCCATACGGTTATTGGTCGTCTTTTTATAACCGGCGCTCAGTTCTTTTTCATGCAGCACGCCCTTTGAATCGATAAACTGAAGTACCGCTCCGTATCCGCCGGGCCCGTCCGGGTTTCCCCGTGCTGCGCCGTCCGTATATATAGTAACCTTTGTCATGTCCAGGCTCCTTCTTTCATAAACTTCTGTGCCAGATCTTCCGCATCTTTTACCAGTACAGGGTCATATCCCATTACCGAAAGCAGCTTGATCGCATTCCTCGACGTGGCCTTGCCCTGCATCAGCTTGTAGTTAAAGAGCACGTCCCCGTCCTTGATCTCTTCCTCAAAATGGTAGTTCTCATAATACTGCTTAAGCAGCTCTGTAAGCTCGATGTCATGGGTCGCTGCCGCCGCAAACATCTTTTTACTGTTCATTGACTTTAATATTACCGTTGATGCAGCAATACGCTCTACAGTATTTGTACCGCGCAGCACTTCATCCACATAGCAGGCTATCTTAGCTCCGGGGGCAGCGGCCGCCTCCAGTATACGCCTCATTGCCTTTATCTCTACCATGAAGTAGCTTTCCGCGCTGGCCAGATCATCCCTAAGCGACATGGAAGTGTATATCCTGTGCATGTCGGTATGGAATTCATCCGCACAGGCGAAATAAAAGCACTGTCCGAACAGCTGGTTTAAAGCCATAGTCTTTAAGAAGGTTGACTTACCGGAAGCATTGGAACCGGTCAACAGCATATTTCCTTTAAGCTCGTACGAATTCTTGACAGGATCGGCTATCATCGGATGATACAGCTCTTTTGCCGCTTCCTTCCCATCATATACCGGCGTACATACGCTGCCCAGTGCCCGCTTATAAGAAGCCACGGCTATGATCATCTCTATATAGCCCAGTGATCCGTGCAGGGAATCGATCTGCTCCTTGTGCACCAGCATCTGCCTGAACATACGGTAAAAACAGATCAGATCCGTATGTAGTATCATATTCAGGTAGTCTGCGATCACTTCCATCGGATCGCCTCCCGAACTGTCCCCCTTGAAGACAACTCCGGCACCGCGTGTGAAATCCTTAAGCTCATCCAGAGCTTTCTTCATATCCTCCTGCTCACGCTTTATGCAGGGGATATCCATATTGACCGCTTTCCTGCCGGAATAGATATCACGCATTATATACTTAAGCGTTACCACATAGGGCTGTATCTTTCCTTTGGTCCTGAAATACCAGGCCATATTAAATACTATGGCAGCGATGATCGCCAGTATACCGGTGCCGGTATTCACAAATAAAAGGGCTATGGCCGCCACTAAGAGCAGCGGTGCGATAAAGTGCATCCCAAGTGTCTTATCATCTCCCAGCGTATCCGCAAAATCCAGATGATCGTAGAGGGAATAGCGGCCGTTCTTGCCCATGCAGGCAAAGAAATACTGCATCTCTTCCCTTTCTTTCTGATGCTCGTCAAAATATCTTATCTGTTCGTCCCTGCGCTTAAGTTCCTCCTCATCAAAAAGCGGAGTACGCAGTGCATGATAGAGCAGCTCTTCTCCGGCTGACGAATAAGTCAGGTCCATAACCGTAAAGATCTTATCCAGTTCCAGGTCAGAAGCGGTTATATCATCTATGGACAGATCGTTCTTATGCTTTCTGAAATACGCCGTGATGCATTCGGCACGCTCGGCGCTTATGGGCTTATCCCGGAACTTCCCGTATTCCCTGTGTATACGTCCCTTTATAAGCCGGGTATATTTGTGCCGCTCTATAAGTCCGAAAGCGGTAAACACAGCCACAATGGCCGCAAAGACTCCAAGTACCAATACTATCTCATCCATCTTACTCAAGCGCCTCCGGTCCAAAGCTTTCGGGAAGCAGTTCCTGAAGGCTGTATTCTTTATAATCATCCGAAGAGATTCCTACCAGCACCTTAAGCTTCTTCGGATCACAGAATTCCCTTAATACCTGTCTGCAGATACCGCAGGGAAAGGCCATGTTAAGCTCATCTCCCTTTCCGCCCGATATCGCAATACTCTTTATCACACGTTTTCCGTCGCTCACTGCTTTAAATACCGCTGTACGTTCCGCGCAGCAGGTTGCGCCGTACGATGCATTCTCCACATTGCATCCTGTATAAAGCTGTCCGTCATCGGTTATCAGAGCCGCTCCCACCTGATACCCCGAATAGGGGGCGTACGCCATATGGCGTGCTGCCAGGGCAAAGCCCATCAATTCCTTATCTCCTATCATAGTCCACTCCTAATATCATATTCTGTACTCTTCCTACGGATATATAATCCCTCTGCAGGGCACCTATATCCGTTGATATATCCACTTCCCCGTCATAGGGTATGCCGGATACACTAAGCAGCACTCCATCATCACATTCCTCCTCATCATAATTGTCCCTGTAAAACTGAAAAGGCGCGGGGCGTCTGTCCCATAAAATGCCCTTACACTCCTCTTCCGGGCAGCCCGGGATGTTCACATTCCATATGCCGCTTAGATCCGCTTCCTTTTTAAGCAGGGTATTTATCAGTTCCGGCAGCTTTGCTATCGCCAGATCGTTTGAGATATATGCAGCATTGGAGAAAGCATACGAAGGTATGCCGTGAAGTATCCCCTCCATCGCCGCACCCACGGTACCCGAATAGATTATATCAAAACCCGAATTGTATCCGAAGTTCATACCGGAGAATACCGCATCCGGCTTATCGTCCTTATAAAGCTTTTCAAGCGCTACCTTAACGCAGTCCGCAGGCGTTCCCGATAATGACCAGGCTTTAACTCCTTTTAGCGGGTATCGTACTTTCCTGAGCAAAAGCTTCTCACGCAGTGTGATGCGCTGGCTCATGGCGCTGCACTGTTCAGCGGGTGCCACGATCCTTATGTCATGCTCCCCCGCCGCTAAAACGGCCTGTGCCAGGAGCAACAGCCCCTCAGCATCTATGCCGTCGTCGTTGGTTATCAGTATTTTCATTGAATTGGTCCTTTCATATACACCTCATCCGTCACGCCTTCGGCGTGCCACCTTCCCCTCAAGGGGAAGGCATATTCATCCGTCACGCCTTCGGCGTGCCACCTGTCTCCGCTTCGCTCCGGTCGGCGCAGGGCTGGCGTCCCCCGGACGCCATGCGCCCTCAAGGGGAAGGCATATTCATCCGTCACGCCTTCGGCGTGCGCGGGTTAAGCCATTTCTCTTCGAACTGGTCTGCGGGGAGGGGGCGTCCGAAGTAGTAGCCCTGTATCTGGCCGCATTCGAGCTCGCGCAGTATATCGAGCTGCTCTTTAGTCTCCACGCCCTCTGCTATAGTACTTAAGTTAAGCCCCCTGGCCATAAGCACTATAACCTTTACCACTACATAGGCGTTCCGGTTGGTAACTATGTCATCCACCAGTTCCTTGGCGATCTTGATCCTGTCAAAAGTAAAATCAAGCATGTTGGTGAAACTCGCATAGCCGGTCCCGAAGTCATCCACGGAAAAGGTTATACCCGATTTCTTAAGCTTGGTTATGATATCCCCGCTGGCCATGGAGGAATTGAGTGCGTATCCTTCTGTTATCTCAACGTCAAGCCATTTGGCCGGGACTTTCATCTCACCAAGCAGCTGGAGGAATTTCTCCGCAAAATCGGGATCACGCAGCTGCAGGGGCGAAACGTTGATTCCCACCACCAGCTCCTTATCGTACTTTTCGTTCCATTCCCTGATCTGCCTCATCGCGGTACGGTTGACCCAGTCGCCTATATTCCCCATAAGGCCCATCTCTTCAGCAAGCGGGATGAATTCCGCAGGTGATACGAATCCGTCCACCGGATCTATCCAGCGTATCAGTGCCTCCATACCGATGAGCTGCTCTGTGGCGCAGTCTACCTGAGGCTGGTAATAGAGTTTGAAATCCCTGTCATAATCAGCAGACTGCAGCTTGACTTCCAGACGGCGCTTCCTGCTCATCTGTTTTATCAGATCCTGATCGTAAAACTTATACTCTGTCCTTGAATGCCTGTGCTTTATGGATCTTCTGGCTGAATCTGCAAACTTCGCCAGCTGCTCAAGATCCTGTGTATCCCCCGGATATGTGGCCACACCTATACTTAAAGACGGACGCAGAACGTCCCCGTTTATCTCCATGGGTGCATCCATGGTCTCCTTAAGTCTCCTGGCCATGGTCTGAAGTTTCTCTTCATCCCCATAGTCCTTATAGACCATCATGAATTCATCGGCTCCCAGGCGGAAAGCCGCCACCTTATCGTCGGCAATTGCGCTTAATCTGCCCGCAACCTCCATCAGGACCTTGTCGCCTGCTTCCAGACCATAGTTATCATTTATCGGCTTAAAATAATTGATATCCATGGAGTACATCGCAAAGCGCACATCGGGATTCTCCATGATCATCTGGTTTATGTGCAGCCTGCTGTACTTACGGTTATACAGTCCCGTCAGCGTATCCTTATAGGAAACGCGCTCCAGCTGCTCATTGGCTACCTTAAGCTCCTGTTCCTGATAATCCACCCACTGGCCCAGCTTCTCATTCTCTTCCCTTTGTTTCTTAAGGAGCTCCTGGGTCAGTTCATTGGTCTGCTGCGTCTTCCACATGATAAGGTAACCCATGCCGGATACTATCAGTATGTAAAATTCCGTTTCCGAAAGTATGCCGATACAATAGTTTACTATCACCACGGGTATGAGTATCAGGCCGAATATCCAGCCCGCTCCCATAGACGAACGGATCTCCTTATCCTGCTTCATGGCACGTTCTGCGTTTTCCGCCGCCCGTTTGATGGTCGGATCCGCAAATGCCAGCCCGAACGCGCACACACAGGCCATATAGATTATATCTATGTATATGCTCTCCGCATCCAGTCCGCCGGCAGTGTAATAGGTATAGCGCATCTCAAAGATGTTATAGACCACTACCGCTCCAAAGATAATGTAGCCGGCTCTGGTATGATTGCCCGCTCCCCTGATGGTAAGTATAAAGAACAGCAGCGCCAGCACGTAGATCACGGCTATCATATATAACAAAGAGCTTAACGGAAATGTCCCTTCATAGGTATTGATGCCGAATCCCAGAAGATAAAGCCTGCGGACCGTTATAAATCCCGTAACAGCCAAGATGAACGTATTGATGAGCAGCCTGAATATATCCTGCTTTTTAAAATCAACCAGTATATACGCCGTGAGCGCCACGCCGAAAAAGTAATTGGGCGCCAGATACAGCTTATCCGACAGATCGATAAGGTAAGGATCATCAATGCGCACATAAGTATAGGTGAAGAGCATTATGTCGGCTACTATCCATGCACCGATCCCCAGCATGATAAAAGCCGCCGAGTACCTGTACTTTTTGGCCTGCTTATAGCTTATGTATATCAGGAAGAATGACAAAAGGCCTGTGACCGGTGATAGTACATTATAGACCTTATCCGCTCCGGCAAGCGTGGCCAGGGCATATGCCGCCCACATTACCAGCATCGTTCCCGCAAGAATCTTCTGTCTTTTATCCAAGCGCAGGATCCTCCTTTTTACGGTCAGTAGATCGTCTTATCAGTTTTCTGCGCAAATGCCCTAAATACTTTTATCGTCTCCTCATGATCCAGCTGCCTAAGTTCTATAGTATCCGCATCTTCCGCATCCGCCGAAAGCTTCCCCATCAGTTCATAGATATCATCATCGCGAAAACCTATCTCCTCTGCATCCTTACGCGTATTGCCGTAATATACCTTCTTTATATTCGCCCACACCGTTGCCGCCATGCACATGGGGCAGGGATACGCCGACGTGTAAAGCTCACAGCCGCTTAAGTCATAACTGCCGGTATTGCTGCATGCGTCTCTTATAGCCATCACCTCGCCGTGTGCGGTGGGATCATTATTTTCCAGTACATGATTGCGGCCGCGTCCTATGATCTTTCCGCCCTTCACCACGACTGCTCCGAAGGGCCCGCCGCTGTTAGCTGAGAGATTCTCCGCTGCCAGCTCACTGGCTGCCTTCATAAACTCATTCATCCGCAACGTCCTCCAGCATACGCTTTAACCTGCGCAGAAACTTGGGTGCCATCGCTTCCATCACATCGGTATTTACCAGGGTGATCTTTATCCCCCCCGGTTCCTCCGTAAGCACGTCATATAATGCATCAAGATTTCTTCCGAAATATGCGGGAAGCTCGATATGCTTTCCCAGCAGATCGTAGAATTCATCCGCACCGCAAACATTATCTATATCAAGAGTTAATTCCTTCATCATAACCTCCGTAGTTTAGGTTTCCCGTAATTCTTTGCTAAGGATGACACGGGGCTCTAAATCAGTATAGCTGCGTAAAACTTTCGTAATGATCGCTTGTGTAATAGATATTACCTTTATCATCAAATACGATGCGCTTTGATCCGCGGCTCTTCTTTCCCTTTGTGTCTATATCACACTCTTTATACCGGCCGTCCGGCAATAGCCCTTCATAGTTTCCGAAGCGGTCGCCGCCTATGCTCTTTCCCGGTGCGTAAGGCTCAAGACTGCCGCCGCTCCAGCCCAGTGCCTGGGCGTCTTTCTTGGTAATATAGTTTCCGGGAAGCTTACCGTAAGTATGTATATAAAGCGCCACATCTTTCTTGGATGTATATTCTCCATCCTCTGCGATGACTGCCTCAGTGGGTGTTGCTTCCGGTAAAGGCTCTGCCTCTGTCTCTTCCACTGCAGGAAATTCTGTGGGTAATGCCTCCTCTGTCGGCTGCGCTGCATCTTCCGTCTCTGCATCCGGCACATCCCCGGTATCATCAGACGGCTCCGGCGTTGGCGTCGGCCCTATGGCATCCGACTCATCTTCCTCCCGGTCCGTAACTGCCGTCTGCGAAGGTGCCTGCTGCTCTCCGTCGAAAAGATCTCCGCCGGTCTCTTCCGACATCGATATCTCATCATCTGCCGGTATATAAGAGGGGATATCATCCGCACATCCCGCCAGCACCGTAAATGCAAGTATAAGTATGGCCATAAGGCGCCACATGCCCTTAAATTTTCTCATATTACCTCCGGAAAATTATATTTATCCACTTAATATCATAGCATAAAACCGTCTGTTTTTCAATTTTCAAAATAGTCCCATACCCACTGCCGTCAGGCAACGTTTTCCTTTCGGCGTCCCTGTGTAATCGAGTAGGGAAGATGGAATCGCACCCTACTCGCCCGCGAGCCGCCGGTCAGCTTTAGCTGACATATTCCTTTCGGCGGCTCTGCGATAAAAAAAGCGCCCTCCGCGAAACGGAAGGCGCCTTTCGTTTTATCTCTTATTAAGCTTTTCTCAGCCAGCTGCTTTCTTAGCCTTCTCAGCCTTGATAGCTGCGGTCAGCTGGGGAACGATCTTGTTAAGATCGCCTACTACACCGTAGTCTGCTACGTCAAAGATAGGAGCATCCTCATCCTTGTTGATAGCTACGATGATATCGCTCTCTTCCATACCTGCCACGTGCTGGATAGCACCGGAGATACCGATCGCGAAGTAAAGGTTGGGACGAACGGTCTTACCGGTCTGGCCAACCTGCAGATCCTTGGGCTTCCAGCCTGCATCAACAACTGCACGTGAGCAGGAAACAGTTCCGCCAAGAGCCTCTGCCAGATCCTCAAGGATCTTGAAGTTCTCGGGTGAACCTACGCCACGGCCGCCGGATACAAGGATCTTTGCATCCATGATATCAACGGTATCGGATACAGCCTTAACAACCTCTTTGATGGTAACATAACGGTCGTTGGGTGTGAATCCGGGATTGTACTCGATAACCTCTGCCTTCTTTCCGGCAATGGGATCGATCTTCTGCATAACGCCGGGACGAACGGTAGCCATCTGAGGACGGTTATCGGGGCAGGCGATGGTAGCAATGGTATTGCCGCCGAATGCAGGACGGGTCATGAGCAGCTGATTGTGCTTCTGCTCTGCTTCCTTCCCGGGAATGGGATTTAAGGGGAAATCACCTATATCCAGCTGAGTGCAGTCTGCGGTAAGACCGGTAGCTACACGTGCGGAAACGGTAGGGCCTAAGTCACGTCCGATAGCGGTTGCACCAACCAGAACTATCTCAGGCTTGTACTCGTTGATAACGGAAGCCAGTGCGTGAGCATAAGGCTCGGTACGATAATCCTTAAGCTCGGGATCATCAACAACGATAACCTTATCTGCGCCGTACTCAGCAAGACGGTCAGCCAGGCCCTTAACGCCTGAACCGATCAGTACTGCGGTAACTTCGGTCTTTAAAGGCTCAGCCAGATCTCTTGCCTTGCCCAGCAGTTCAAATGCTATGGGGCTTATCTCATTGTCTACCTGCTGTGCGAAGACATATACGCCCTTGTAATCTTCTAATGCCATTATTTTACATTCTCCTTTCGACTATTTGAAAATCGATTGCTTCGTGCTTCGCACTTCCGCAATCGCTGCCGGCATTCGCAATCCGGCCTGTCGGCCTCCTTGCTCATACCGTCAGGGCCGTCCAATGTCTGTATGAAATCGCGTGCAAGCACGCTCTTCATACCAGCCACTGTCCGGCTTTTTCATCGCTATATTACATGTTTTGCATCGAGCTTCTCAATGATGTATGCTACAGACTCTTCGGGTGAATCGAATACCTTCTTCTCACCTGCGCCCTTACGTACCTTATCGGAAGCCTTTGCGATCTTGGTAGGAGAACCTGCCAGACCGATGTTTGCATCATCAACATCCTTAAGGTCATCGCGGCCCCAGGTGGTGATCTCTGCCTTTACTGCATCAAATATGCCGCCTACGCTCATGTAACGGGGCTCATTGAGCTCTGAAAGAGCTGTGATAAGGCAGGGCATCTTTGCTTCTATCACATGATAACGGTCGTCATACTGACGCTTTACGGTAACCTTCTTAGCTGCCTCGTCAACCTTGATATCCATAGCGTAGGATATTACGGGCAGACCTAAGTGCTCAGCGATCTGGGGACCAACCTGAGCGGTATCACCGTCGATAGCCTGACGGCCGGTGATGATCAGGTCGTACTCAAGATTGCGGATAGCGCCTGCGATTGTGGTGGAAGTAGCCCAGGTATCTGCACCGCCCAGTCTTCTGTCGGTAACCAGGACTGCCTTGTCAGCGCCCATAGCCAGAGCTTCCTGAAGCACATCTGTTGCCTTGGGAAGACCCATGGTAAGTACGGTAACCTCTGCACCGTACTGATCCTTAAGACGAAGAGCAGCCTCAAGACCTGCCTTGTCATCAGGGTTCATTATAGTGAGCATTGCTGCTCTGTTTAAGGTTCCGTCGGGATTGAACTCAACACCGCCCTTTGTATCGGGAACCTGTTTGATACATACGATTATCTTCAATGTCTTACCCTCCTATCCTACTTAAGTATATTTGCAGAGATGACCATACGCTGTACTTCTGAAGTACCTTCGTAGATCTCGGTGATCTTTGCATCACGCATCATGCGCTCAACATCATATTCACGGATGTAACCGTAACCGCCGTGGAGCTGAACTGCCTTGGTAGTAACTTCCATAGCGATCTCTGCAGCTGCCAGCTTAGCCATAGCTGCTTCTACAGAATAGGATACCTTGGGATTCTTCTGATATTCTGCCTTCTTCATTGCTGCTGCGTATACCAGATACTGTGCAGCCTTTACCTTGGTAGCCATATCAGCCAGCTGGAACTGGGTGTTCTGGAAAGCACCGATGGCTTTACCGAACTGCTTACGTTCCTTAACATAGTTGATGGTGGTCTCAAGAGCGCCCTCTGCAAGGCCCAGAGCCTGAGCAGCGATACCGATACGGCCGCCGTCAAGGGTGTGCATTGCGATATTGAAGCCCTTACCCTGCTGTCCTAAGAGATTCTCCTTAGGGATGCGGCAGTCGGTGAAGATCAGCTCATAGGTGGATGATCCGCGGATACCCATCTTATTCTCCTTTGTACCGAAGGTAAAGCCGGGAGTGCCTTTCTCCACGATGAATGCGGAGATCTCCTTCATCATCTTGCCTCTCTTCTCTATCTTGCCGGTAACAGCGAAGATAACATAAACGTCTGCTTCCTTACCGTTGGTGATGAAGCACTTGGAGCCGTTGAGTACCCACTCATCGCCATCCAGAACAGCCTTGGTCTGCTGACCCTGGGCATCGGTACCTGCACCGGGCTCGGTAAGACCGAACGCACCCAGCTTCTCGCCCTTTGCAAGGGGTACAAGGTACTTCTGCTTCTGCTCCTCGGTACCGAATGTCATAATAGGATCAACGCACAGTGAAGTGTGTGCGGATACGATAACGCCTGTGGTACCGCAAACCTTTGAAAGCTCCTCAACGCACATAGCGTAGGTAAGGGGATCTGCGCCCTGGCCGCCGTACTCACGGGGTACGGGTATACCAAGGAAACCGTAGCGTGCCATCTTCTCAACAGTCTCTCTGGGGAAACGCTCTTCCTCATCAACCTCCTGAGCCAGAGGCTTTACTTCGTTCTCGGCGAAATCACGGAACAGTGTTCTCGCCATTTCATGCTCTTTGCTTAATGTAAAATCCATGACTTATCAATCCTTTCGTAAATATATTTTATGGCTTATGCCTTAAAATCACAACTTGTCTACAGGAGTCTTGGTCTTGTCGGCATTGTATACATAGAAGCCCTTGCCGCTCTTAACACCAAGATTACCACCGCGTACCATCTTACGGATAAGAGGGCATGCTCTGTACTTGCTGTCCTTTGTCTCATTGTAGAGAACATCCATGATAGCAAGGCAGATATCAAGTCCTACATAATCGCCCAGTTCCAGGGGACCCATGGGATGATTTGCGCCAAGCTTCATAGCATTGTCGATACCCTCGATATCGGAAACGCCTTCCATCTTGATGAACGCTGCTTCGTTGATCATGGGGATGAGGATACGGTTTACAACGAAACCTGCTGCCTCGTTAACCTGTACGGGAGTCTTGCCGATCTCTACAGAGATCTCCTTGATCTTCTCAACGATATCAGCGGGAGTATTAACACCTGCGATAACCTCGATGAGCTTCATTCTGTCTGCGGGATTGAAGAAGTGCATACCTACAACGGGACGGTTAACACCCTTTCCGATCTCGGTAATGGACAGTGAAGATGTATTTGATGCGAAAATGCAGTCTGCCTTGCAGATAGCGTCAAGCTCTTTAAATGTAGTCTGCTTTACGGTCATATCCTCGAAAGCTGCTTCTACGATAAGATCGCAGTCTGCACAGATATCTTCTTTAAGTCCGGGAGTGATAGATCCGGTGATCTTGTCTACCTGCTCCTGGGTAAGCTTTCCTTTCTCTACGAGCTTTGCATAGCCCTTAACGATCTTGTCCTTGCCTCCTTCAGCCCACTCCTGCTTGATATCGCAGAGAGCTACGGTGTAGCCATCGACCTGAGCGAATGCCTTAGCGATGCCCTGGCCCATTGTTCCTGCTCCGATAACACCTACCTTCATTTATCTTTCCTCCTTAAATTATTAATTTACCTTGTTAAACGTTTGCATATTCCGCCCAATACTGCCATAACTATCCCTTACTTATTAACGAATGTTACGACCTTAACCTTGGTGGGGTCATCCTTCTTCTTTAAGAAGTTGCCCATGCCGGCCTTCTGATCCTCGGTCTCGAAGCAGTCGCCGAAGAGCTTCTCTTCGATAGCAACGCCTTCATCGATGGAAACCTGCAGACCTTCGTTTATAGCCTTCTTGCAGTTGCGTACTGCGATAGGTGCCTGTGCTGCGATGCCTGCTGCCATTTTGAACGCTGCATCCATAAGAGCATCCTTTGCGCTCTTTACTACTTCTCCTGCCTCATTAACCTCGGCTGATACCACCTGGTTAACAAGACCGATCCTGTATGCCTCTGCAGCCTTGATGTTTCTTGCGGTGTAGATCAGCTGCTTAGCCATGCCTGCGCCTACCAGACGCGCAAGTCTCTGGGTGCCGCCGAATCCGGGTGTGATGCCCAGGCCCACCTCAGGCTGTCCAAACATTGCATTGTCGGAGCAGATGCGGATATCACAGCTCATGGAGATCTCGCAGCCGCCGCCCAGTGCAAAGCCGTTAACTGCAGCTATAACGGGGATGGGGAACTTCTCGAGCTTAAGGAATACATCGTTGCCCTTCTTGCCGAAAGCCTCGCCCTCAGCCTTGGTAAGAGTACTCATCTCTCCTATATCAGCGCCTGCCACAAAGCTCTTCTCGCCTGCACCGGTAAGGATCAGGCAGCGCACGCTGTCAAGATCCACTGCATCCAGTGTAGCGTTAAGCTCGTCAAGCACCTGTGAGTTAAGGGCGTTTAAAGCCTTCTCACGGTTTATGGTTATGACGCCTACGGCGTCTTTTACTTCATATAATACGAATTCCATATTTCCTCCTTATCATAAGATCCTTCGCTGCGCTCAGGATGACAGATACTGTATGAGATCCTTCGCTCCGCTCAGGATGACATGGTCACATAAATAAGGGGAGATATACTCCCCCCTAAATAATTATCCTTCGTAAGCTTCTACTATTGTTGCGCAGCCCATGCCGCCGCCGATGCACAGTGTAGCCAGACCCTTCTTAGCGCCCTTAGCTTCCATCTCGTGAAGCAGGGTAACAAGGATACGCGCACCTGATGCGCCTACGGGGTGACCCAGAGCGATAGCGCCGCCGTTGGGATTAAGCTGCTTGTCAACATCGATACCCAGATCCTTGCCTACTGCTACGGACTGAGCTGCAAATGCCTCATTTGCCTCGATGATATCGAAATCTTCGATCTTGTATCCGCACTTAGCCATAGCCTTGCGGGTAGCTGCTACGGGTCCGATACCCATAACTTCGGGACGAACGCCTGCAAGAGCGCCTGCAACATATGTTGCCATAGGCTTAACGCCCAGCTCCTTAGCCTTCTCTTCGCTCATAACAACGATAGCTGCTGCGCCGTCATTGATACCGGAAGCGTTACCTGCGGTAACAACGCCGTCGGGATTAAGGGGCTTAAGCTTCTGCAGACCCTCGATAGTGGATCCCGGACGTGGTCCTTCATCCTTATTAAAGAGGATGGTCTCTTTCTTCTTCTTGATCTCGACAGGAACGATCTCCTTATCGAATGCACCGCTCTCCTGAGCTGCGCATGCCTTTAACTGGCTCTTTAATGCAAACTCATCAAGCTCTTCACGGGTAAGGCCGTATTCCTTAGCTACATTATCAGCGGTTGTGATCATGTGGTAATCATTGAATGCATCCCAGAGAGCATCCTTGACCATGGTATCTACCAGACCGCCCTGGCTCTGTGAAGGCCACATCATACGGTAACCGTAACGGCCGTTGGGGATAGCGAAAGGAGCCATTGACATGTTCTCCATACCACCTGCTACTACTATATCAGCATCGCCTGCAGCTATCATCTGTGCTGCCATGTTCACGCAGTTAAGACCGGAGCCGCATACTACGTTAACGGTAACAGCGGGTGTCTCGATAGGCAGCCCTGCCTTGATAGAAGCCTGACGTGCCACGTTCTGACCCTGTCCGGCCTGGATAACGCATCCCATGTATACATGGTCAACCTTCTCGGGAGCAACCCCTGCACGGTTTAAAGCTTCCTTGATAACGATAGCGCCCAGCTGCGCTGCGGGAGTAGTTGAAAGACCGCCCCCCATGGTTCCGATCGCGGTACGGCATGCACCTGCAAGTACGATTTTCTTAGACATTTCTGACCTCCATAAAAAATGTGTTGTTAATTAAGCGGGCCCCGATAGCGTGCCCGCGCATCGGCACGATTCTACCATAAAACGGCCTTATCTGCAAGTAAGAAACAGCATAAAAATACAAAAAAACAGGGGCCCACGGCCCCTGTTAACATAACTTGTTTTCTTATATCATACTTCCGGCTCGATAAGTCCGTAGGTATTTCCCTTTCTCTTGTAGACCACGTTCACCTGGTCGGTCTCTGCATTGCAGAATACGAAAAAGCTGTGGCCCAGAAGCTCCATCTGTACACATGCATCTTCGGGATACATGGGCTTGATATCAAACTTCTTGGTACGGATGATCTTAACTTCCTCTTCATCCATAAAATCCTTATCAAGGTATTCCTGCTTGAAAGATCCGGCACCCTGCTCACGGTCGGTGAGTCTGGTCTTGTATTTCTTAAGCTGTCTTTCGATTATCTCCTCCACCAGATCGATGGATACATACATATCATTGCTTACCTGCTCCGAGCGGATGATGCTGCCCTTAACCGGTATGGTAACTTCTATCTTCTGACGGTCCTTTTCAACGCTTAAAGTAACATGTACTTCGGTGTCCTCTGCAAAATACTTCTCAAGCTTGCCTATCTTGTCTTCTACCGCACTTCTGAGTCCTTCCGTCACATCGATATTCTTACCAAGAATGATAAACTTCATACGCACGTCCTCCGTTTCCCCGGTACAGACCGGAGTATTCTTTGTTGATAAGCGAAGTATAGCACAAAATCTCCTCTTCCGCAAGTATCGCAAAAACCCGGAACGCGCAAAAAAAGCGTGACGATTCGCCCTTCATATGGTATGATAATAGATGTGTGTTTGAAAAAACTAACCTTTTGGAGGATGTATGTACGACATTGACTTTCACGCAGACGACTACGCTGCATCGATAGAGAATTCAAAACGGCTTATAGAACTGGTGCAGGCGGGGCGTATCGACTCCTTCAGCGTGATCCCCAACATGGGCTGCTACGAAGAATGCATGAAGCTCCTTAAGGATAACTGGAAGACCTTCCCCAAAAAACCGCTCATATCGGTACACATAAACCTGATAGACGGTTACTGGCTCTCATCGAAAAAACCGGGACGCATAATAAAGAATTCATGGGGGCGCATCTTCCTGCATACCTGTATCCCCGACCATAAGCGCAACAGGCTGCTGGCTTCGTATTCCGCAGAGATAGAGGCACAGATAAAGGCCGTGACCGAAAAGACAAAGGATCTGCGCGACGACAACGGCGATCCCATCGCGCTGCGCATCGATTCGCATGTTCACACCCATATGATCCCGCTGGTATTTGATGCCCTTATGGATGCGCTGGCCAGAACGGGATTGCGTAACGAGGTAAGCTTTATCCGCTGCTCCACGGAGCCGCTGTCGATGTTTCTCTTTACGCCGGGCATAGCAGGTACCATCCCGCCCATCAATATCGTAAAGAACATCATGATACATATATTAAGCCATTTCGTGCGCGATAAGCTGCGCGGCATGAACATAGATACCGGCAGGCTCTTCGGCGTAGCCATGACCGGCGAGATGGACCTTAGACGTGTAAACATCCTTCTGCCCAAGATGATGAAATACGCAAAGCAGAAGGACGCATATCTCGAGATACTCTCCCATCCCGGACGAAGCGCCGCACGCGAGAAAGCCCCGGAATACGGCCCCGATGATATAAAGGCCTTCACCTCCGCAAACAGGGATGTCGAATACAGAATGCTCATGGAAGTAAAAAGACCTGAATGATCAGGTCTTTTTCTTTTCCTTATCTTTCACCGCCATGGTAAACAGTGCACCAACCACCAGTGCAATGAGCGCCGCCGCACTGAGCATCAGCCCCGGTATCAGGCCTTTGGGAACGTAACGGAGTTCCAGCATGCCGCTCTCATCCACCGGTATGTATAAAAAAGCATCATATATCTTCTGCGGTATTATCTCACGGCCGTTTAAATATGCTTTCCAGGAATCCTCATACGGTATGGTAGTCGCCACACCCACGCTCTCATCAAGCTCCGGTATCTGTATCTCAAATCGTGATGAAGACGTGTTCTGCGCCTGCAGCCCCCTTCCTATCGAATCATTAAAAGCCTGATGCAGGGCCGATATATCCTCGCTCACGACTATCGCATCTCCCGTGTCCGGATCGTCACCCTCACAGTATACACGTATCGTAAAAGTCTCACCCGCTTCATAATGTCCCAGATCCAGTACACTGTAACATCCCAGGTTTCCGTAGCCCGAAAGGAAATCATCATCCAGATATATCGCGATATTCTGTATCCTGTCCTCTATGCCTGTGATATACAGATACACGCGCCCGTCGATGGCCGTCTCACACTCATAGATATCGGTACCGGCACCGGCCTCCCTGCGAACGCTGCATTCCTTAAAGAAGTCGGGAGTATAGCCGCAATAAGATGAATAAATACTCTCCTGCATCGTAAAGGGATCGCTCATATCAGCCACCGGCAGTTCATCAACCCTCATCGCCACAGGCAGCCAGTAAGGATTTTCGTAGAGCACCGCTTCCTGATGCGCGTAATCATCCCTCCTGTAACAGCCGTTCACATATCTTATACCCAGCAGCGATTCTGCCGCAGCTGTATTGTCATTGCCAAATGCCGTATACAGGCCGTCATCATGAAAGCCCAGCTTCTTTAAGAAAAAGCGCGTGCTCATAAGCCCCGCGGAGCTGTAATGCGTCAGGCTGTTGTAGCCGTACATCATACCGTCATTCTGTTCCCTGGGTGCACAGTCATCCGTACGGTAAAATTCCCCGTCACCGCTGATGCGTTCAAACAAAGGCGCATCTTCATTATAGACTTCCCGGTATCCGGATGCCGTAAGCATCCCGTCCGCTGTCTGTATCTTAAAAATATATACCCCGTTTGCTAAAAGCGCCAAAAGCTGCAATGCGATGAGCGCCGCATTAAGCAGCTCTTTTTTCTTAAACTTCACTGCATTTAACGCCCTTGCCGCACAGATGATGAATATAAATACAAGAAGGAAAGCCTGGCGGTAAGGATATCCCGAAGGATACATCCCCGCATGCCACAAAAGATTTATCTTATCTATGCACATGGATGCCGCCATGACCAGCATCAGCGCACCCATGCACAGCTTTTCCTTAAGCGGCACAGCTTTAAGGAAAAAGAATACAATACAGAGTACCAGTATAAGCGTGCCCACAAAGATCAGCGGTCTGCCGAAATAAGTACTGCTGCCGTCAAACTTAAATATCCTTGCCTGGCCCGCAAGCTGCCAGGGCCACAGATCACAGCCCTCTCCCTCTGTTCCCAGAAGCCCTGAATCTTTGGGGCTGCCCGCCAGTTCAAAGACGGTAGGCAGCAGTGCCACCATATCAAGACATACAGCCCAGACAGAGCAGGCACCCACACGCATAAGCTTCTTAAACCATTCAGACGGCTCATCGATGAGCAGCCACAGCGTCCATAACACGACAAAGAGGCATACCATGAATGCGATATAATAATTGCACCATATCATAAGCGCCAGCGTGATAACATACGCCGCATGCTTCTTTTCATCGATCAGCCTCATGAGCATCCAAAGCACCACAGGCATCAGTATGTATACTTCCATCCACATGGGATTGATGACGTACGCCATCATATATGCACAGAACGTATAGCTTAGTGAAAAAGCCAGTGTGCGCGGCATGCCCTCATGTCCCCTGCGCCGCAGATAAAATACCAGGAAGCGGTCGCAGGCGGCCGCCATCAGCATGAACTTGATGCCGGCCATCAATGTCACGGCTTCCGGCAGATGCGCTTCATCAAAAAATGCCAGCAAAAGGAGTACGGGGCTTGAAAGATAATAGGTAAAGAACCCCACCGCTCCTGACCCAAGTGCCATGGCCGGTGAATACAGCACATTGTTCCTGCCCGCCAGGACGCTTTTATAATACGAATAAAAATCCAGGTACTGTCTTTTCATGTCAAAGACAGCCCAGGTATTGTCGCCAAACGGCGTTAGCCGTACTATCACGGCAAACACAATGAAAAAAGCGCCCGCAACGACTGCCGCTGCGAGCGCATGATAAGCCGCTTTCTTATCTGAATACTCTTCTGACACCAATGACCGTATCATATCCAACTTCCGTTATTGTTATGCCTTTCCTTGAATTATAAGCATGGACTATCTGCCCGTTACCTATGTATATCGCAACATGCCCTCTGTAGCAGATGATATCGCCGGCCCTTGCTCCGTCAAGGCCGTTCTCCACCGCATATGCTGCATTAAGATAGTCTCCCGATGAGCGCGGCAGTGCCACTCCGAAATTCTTATATACGCTCATTACAAAGCCCGAGCAGTCGGCGCCATCCGTCAGACTGGTCCCGCCGTATACATAGGGATTGCCGACGAACTGACATGCAAAAGAAGCAACTTCCGCTCCTTTGGCTGCTCCGTCTTCGGTATCCGTATCACCGTTCTCTTCCTGTTCATCCACAGGAGCGTGCTCCTCCGTAGGTGTGGGGGCCTCTGTCGGCGTAGGGGCTTCCGTAGGTGTAGGCGTCGCCGTAGGCTCCGGTGCAGGCGTAGGTGCCGCGGTAGGCGTTGCCGCCGGCGCTGTCGGTGCAGGGGTAGGTGTGGCAGTGGGTGCAGCCGTGGGTGTAGGCGTCGCCGTAGGCAGCTCTGTGGGCGTAGGTTCCGGCACGCTTATACTGCCTTCTGCTTCCGGCACTTCACTTATCACTTTCTCAAAACTCTCTACCAGCTCACCTCCGGCCCAGACATCAAAAAAGACCAGCTCGGAATCCAAAAGCGACTCCGCTCCGGCCGTCTGCAAAAGAGGCTGCTCTTCGATCAGATCACTCTCCTCAAAAAGTGCGGCCGCACCACCCAGGTATTCCGCTTCCTGTACGTTTCCGGCCGTTACACTAAGATCCGCATCATCTCCGGCAGCATTAAGAACAGCACCCGCCGATGTATACGCCAGGCCCAACGCTGCTATTATCACACTTGATCTTAAGAGGAGTTTGAACTTCATATTAAGTAAATATATCGAAATCCTGCCAAATCTTTACAAAATGTTTCTTTTTTGTTACAGTTTGTAAAAAATATTAACATGATAAATATTTTATGTCAATAAGAGGTATACCCATGAGAAAGACCGCTGTAGTGACCGGCGCATCCCGCGGCATAGGAAAGGCCATCGCATATAAACTCGCAGAGGAAGGTTATGACTTAAGCCTGTGCTGCCGCAGCAGCAGAGACAGTCTTATACGGATCTCCGAAGAATTAAGCTCCGGCTGCGGCGTGAACGTTCACTGCTTTTTCGGCGATGTATCCGATCCCGGATTTGCGGCAGGTCTTTTAGAGCCTTTCGAAACTCTTGACGTACTCGTCAATAATGCAGGCGTTTCCCACATCGGTCTGCTGCAGGATATGTCCGATGATGAATGGCTTAAGCTTATGGGCATCAACTTAAACAGTGCCTTTTATCTCTCAAGGGCAGCGATCCCTCTTATGCTGCGTTCGCACAGCGGCCGTATCATAAACATATCTTCGGTATGGGGACGTGTCGGGGCTTCTATGGAAACGGCCTATTCCGCTTCAAAAGGCGCCATCGACAGCTTCACCCGTGCCCTTGCGCGCGAGCTGGCTCCGTCCGGCATAGCAGTGAATGCACTCTCCTGCGGCTTTATCGATACGGAAATGAACGCGCACTTAAGCGAAGAAGAAAAAAAGGATCTGTTCGAACAGATCCCGGCCGGAAGGCCCGGCACTGCAGAAGAAGCCGCCGAATGCGTATCCCTTCTGTTAAAAGCCCCCGCATATCTCACCGGTCAGGTGATAAGCCTTGACGGAGGCTGGACTTAAAACTCGCTCTCCTCTTCGTTAACATTCATACGGTGCGATCCGCCCACTATCATCAGCATATCTTTATTTATACCGACAGGCACCGGCTTTCCCACGAGCATCGCTATGCTCAGACGCGAATTCAAAAGCTTAAGCTCTCCGTCTTCAGCCATCGTACCGATACATACCGCCTCATTCCCTTCGGCGGTAAGTTCCAGATCGGTATTGGAAACTCCAAGGAACAGCCTGCCGGCAGCGCCGCCCAGAAGGTACAGCTTCTTACCGTTGAACTTGATATGCACGCTGGCATCATCGATACGCACACTGCCTGCGGTCTCGGCATAGGAACCTATCCCCGCCAGGATACTTCCCGATCCGTCGATATTAATGGATGTATTTCTTATCTCTATATTCTGCCTTCCCTCGATCGTACCTACAGCTATGCCTTTGGCAGTCCTCATCTCCATGCTTATATTTGCGCTGGTCATCGAGATGGGTACTTCTCCGGAAAACGCCCCGATACCCACGCACTCTGTACCTGCATTTACGATATTAATGGTCCCGCGCGATATACGTATGCCTTCACCTGACTGGCATCTGCCTCCGCCTATAGCCACACAGTGGTTCCCGTCCACATTAAGCATAAGCGTACCACCCAGAGCGCATTCTATATGCCCGAAGTTGCTGTCGAACTCGGAACCTATCGCATAGGCACTGGGCTGTACGGGCGAGATCGTCAGGTTTCCGTTACCGCTCAGCTTTAAAGAAGCATCTTCGGGAACATGGATACCGTTTCCTTCAAATATGTTATTCCCTTCGATCACAAGTTCCAGCGACGCGCCCTTGCCAATCTCTATGCAGGGATGCTCTCCCATATCGCCCAAGCGCACATTGCTTATACGCATCCGGCACTTGCATCCGTCCTTAATGCTAAATGACATCCCGGCCATAAAATCCGAATTGCCGTGTATCACCATCTCCGGCCGTGAAACGATCACTCCGGTATAGTTCTCCATGGCAAGGTTCATCAAAAACAGTTCCTTTTCCCTGGTAGCCAGATAAACCTTCTTGGCACGCTCATGCGTATCCTCAATGTTTGCCTTTACTATCTCTTCTTTTATATCCTCCGGGATATCCGCTGCCAGCTTAAACTCAGGCTTTGCGGTATAATATCCCTGGATCAGGTCTACGCCCATCCTTATCACGGCCGTCAGTTCCCTGCCTGTCTCCACTCCCTCGGCAAGGGATAAAAAGCCGTTATCATGCGCAAATTCGATTATGGTCTTTACAAAATGCTGCTTCTTGGGATCTTCCTGTACATTCTCGATAAGACTCCGGTCTATCTTAACATAATTGGGCAGGAACTTGAGCAGGTTGGACATGTTGGAATATCCGGTCCCGAAATCATCTACCGCTACCTCAAACCCGTCCTCGCTGCTACGGCTGCGCAGTATATCCGCGCTCTCATCAGCCAGATCCGTACCTTCCGTTATCTCCACTACCAGCTTATCAAAAAGGTCTCTGTACTTATGCCTCAGCTGCATATAATCCGCATCATTAAGATAATGACTGCTTATTGAATTTACAAATATCTTCCTGCCTTTAAGGCCGTCTCCCATCTCAGCCATGGCATGCAGCACATTGGTAAAAGTAGAGAGCTCGATATCGTAAAGTCTCTCATCCATAGTGGCATATTTTAGCACGGTGAGCGGCGATATCCTGCTCTCGTGGCCTGTACGCATCAATGCCTCGTAAGCTACGATGGAGCCGTCCTTTGCGGATACTATAGGCTGGAATGCGTAGCGGAAATCGTTTCCGTCCATCACATCGCGCACAGCCCCGCGTTCCTTCTCATCATACTCTTCACTGTTTCCGGACGGGTTCGCCCTGCGGCTGTAGCGGCTTTCCTTCATCATGCGTTTTCTTGCAAAGGATTCCTCGAGTATCTGCTCTACGGTGGTCTTTGCATCCGTAGTTATGGTGAGGGCGCTCATATTTGCCTCAAGCGTATACTCCTTACCGGAGATACGGTTATATGTTAAGAGCCTGTTCTTGATAAGCTCCATGAATTCTTCCAGCTTCCCTCCGTTGTCGTCGATGACGGAAAGGACCACGAACTCATCGGATCCGAGACGTGCCGCTATCGTCCCTTTATGAATGCTGTCCATCACTATCTGTGCCAGCATCTGTATTGCTATATCGCCCTCAAGGTGCCCGTATATCTCATTTATATTGCCCAGACGGTCCACATCTATGCAGACGCTGGATATCCTCTTACCTGCAGCAATGCATTTATCCAGCATCTCCTGAGCTTCTCTCATAAAGCCCTTGCTGTTGCGCAGGCCGGTGAGCACATCCGTCTCCTGGAGACGCTGTACATTTTCGTTTGCGCTCACCAGTTCGTGATTTGCAAACATAAGCTTTCTTTCGGTGATATATCTGGCGATCAGCATATCCATTATCACCGTGCACTGCTCCAGCACGCCGCATTGAACATCCGGTTCCTGCGCCAGATACAGCATATAGCCAAAGCACGACTGCCTGCAATGTACGGGGATTGCAACCGTCAGAGGCGTCTGCTCAAGCACCTTCTTTGCATCTGGGAAGAATTCCCTGGCCAAAAAAGATTCCCAGCAACGGGACTGCTTTCGGTTATCGGCCAAAATATAGAATTTTTCATAATTGGTAGGGCATGCCCCCCTGTCCGCATACAGATCCTGCAGAAAAGAGTCACGCATGCATACAAAGGAATTTTCGGGTATTATACTGCTTACCGCCGTGGATATATTCTCGACACTGTCGCTCTTTAAGAATTCATCACTGAAGGAAAAGATACGTGAAGCCACGTTCTCATTTATGATTATAGATTCTGACAGCCACTTATCGGCATATGCCTCCTCCTCGGGAGTGGCCGGTCCCAGTTCGGTATTATTTATCGTTGAAAAGGGTATATTCCAGCTTTCAAACTTCTGCTTAAGCGCGGCGACAAAACCTTCATCTATGCTGTCCGAAACCACCGCGATGCTCTCGCTTATCCCTGCCCCTGCCAGAAAGTACAGAAAATCCGCCCTTTCCTGTGCGCGTATAGCCCGCTTTGCCATCGCAAGCGGCAGTAGTATGATATGTTCTCCGGCTGCGATCCTCTGTCTTGTCAGCCTGTTGGCAGCCATAAACCTTTGCTTGTCAAATATACTGCTTACACAAACAGCTGTGAGCTTCATGCAAGACCCCCATGTTAGTAACGACACAATCTACTGCATAACAGTATATCACATACTTCCTCTTTGTGTTACAAATTTCATCCGTTTTTTTACTTATCCCGTGCAAAGGCCAGTATCAGCATGATCGCCAGCAGCAATACCGCAAATACTATCGCCGGAAAGAGCATGCTCTTTTTCTCCGGTGTCTCCGGCACAGGCGCACTCTCATCCGCTTCTTCCAAAGCTTCCTTCTCTGCTGCTTCCCTGCGGAGCCTCTCCATCATCGCATCCGGATCTTCAAAGCCTTCCGTGGGTTTCTCTTCAGATACACTCTCCACGGCAGACGGCTCCGGTTCATCCGCGGATACGCTTTTTTCATCCGGATCGTTGGATATGTTTAATTCCGGCATCTCTATCGTAACTATCTCTTCTTCCTCCGCCGGGTCTTTTTGGGCCAGCGCCTCTCTTAAGCTGTCAAATTCCGGATTTGTCTGTCCCTCTGCCAGCGGCCCGGGCGGCGTGGATTCTCCTGCCCCGGGATCGTTATGAACCTCACCGTACTGAAGCGCGGTATCAACATTTGCCAGATCGTAATTAAGATAATCGACTCCCAGATCATCACTGTGAAGCCCGAAGTATTTGGCCACCGCCGCCGCATCGGCCCTTGCAAAGTTATACCTGTCCACATCTTCATCGCAGAACATCCGATCATCGGGATGGTCCAGATAGCACTGCTCGATTATCACACAGGGAATGCCGTAGTATGCCGCTTCACGGATCACGCCGTAATAATCGCGTCCCAGGCCGTTGATGCGCACCTTTGCGCCACGGTCATCTATCCCCAGCTCCGCCATCTCTGCTTCCCAGATCTGCGCAAACTGATAGCAGTATGCGTTATTGGGTGCGGCAGAAGGTATCCATATCTCACAGCCGTGCTGGCTGTGATCGGAACTCCCGTTATGATGCAGGCTTATCATAATATCTGCATTCACGGATGCCGCAAACTCCGCCCTTTCCTTAAGCGTAAGCTCCTCATCGGTGGTACGCGTAAGATAGATGCTGACACCGTCATAACGCGCCAGCTCGTTCGCAAAAGCGATAGCCGTAGCAAGGTTGCGGTCTTTTTCGAACGGAGGAAAAGCATCCGCGCCACTGTCTATACCGCCGTGTCCCGGGTCGATGACAACTACCAGTTCGTCCCCCGTATCCTGCCAGCGGCCTGCCGCAGATGCTCTCATGCTCAGAATTGATGCAAGAAAAACTATAATGAGAAAGATTGTTATTTTTTTCATCGGTATCCCTTACAGCGCTATCACTACACCGCCGGGATTTTCGTACACTGTACTTATACCGTTTGCGCTGATTATCTTAATATCTTCAAATCCGAAGCGTTCGGACAGCACCCTGGCTATCTTTACGCACAGCTCTTTACTGTCGCATTGCGTGATGCGCACCTTACGGTTCCCCGGCAGCTCCATTTTCTCTATCTGGCGCAGCATCCTGTTCACCGCACGATCCATCCCTATGCCCTGGTCGATCTGCTTTATCTCACCATCGTTGCCCACCAGCACGGGCTTGATGTTCATGGTCGTTGCCACTAAAGCCTTGATACCCTTAAGGCGGCCGTTCTTTTTAAATGTTTCCAGATCATCCAGTACAAAGATGGTACGCATATCATCCCTGAAAGCTTCTCCCTGTTCTATCACTTCTTCAAAGGAAAGCCCCTGATCAGCCAGCTCGGCGATCTTTTCAAAAAGCAGGTGTTCACCGGCAGCCGCACTCTTTGAATCAAACACATGGATATGCGCATCCTCATGTTCCTCAAGAAACATCTCCCTGGCCACCATGGCGCTGTTGTATACGCCGCTCAGTTTCCCCGAAAGGGTTATCACATAATTATCAACGCCTTCTTTATAAGCCCTAAAAAAAGCATCCGGCGAAGGGCATGCCGAACGCGGATATGACGGATCGTTCTTAACCAGCTCTATCCATTCTGCCTGGCTCCTGAGCCCGTCATCGGGGTATTCAACCCCGCCTATTATCAAAGACATCGGTACACTTACGATATCATATTTGCGTTTGTCGAGTTTAGTAAAGTCACAGCAGCTGTCCCCTATAAAACGTGCAGCCATACAAACCTCCATAATGCTTCTTTTTATTTTATACGTATATTCGTGACAGCGACCTGATCCCCGGTTATCGCAGCATAGATCTGCTCCCCGCCCTCACTGAATACAGTCGTATTCTTAATATACAGCCCCAGATTGGATGTAGAGACTATCACCCTGTCACTGCGGCAATCAAAATCCACCTCACAGTCGATACCTGTCTTATTCTCATCTTTCCAGCTGTTCCAGCCTATAAACTCATCATCCTTTACGATAAGTTCATTCTTAGCACCTTCCGCTTCATCCCAGTATTCTCCGTCCAGCCTTATGAATGCGTACTCCTTATACCCCTGACCGTTAACCCTGCCGTCGGCCGATGTATACAGCAGGATATATGGGCAATGCCATACCAGTCTGGCTGTGGGAAGGCTCATTGAGTGGAAGCACAGCTTCATGCCATCCCTGACTTTTATCCCCTCAGATACTTCCGTCCTGTAGAAGTTTATCTGCACATTGGGTATATCTCCCGCAGGTACGTCGATATAGCTTATCTCGGGTGCTATACGTGGTATGTAGTCCTCTCCTATCGGTGTCTCGGCTCTGCTTATATCCGTATCACTTATAATACAGTTCTCACCGGAGATCGCACTGTATACGAAACGTGCCGAATCCGGGAGAGCGATCACCACTTCGCGCCGCTCCTTTCCGTCATCGACGGTGATCATGACATGGTCATGATACTTTACACCGCTCACTTCACAAAAGCCCTCTTTTACAGAGCCTTTGCTCTCCGTTACACTGCTTAATATATCCCTGGCGTTTATATTCTCTGTCCTTCCGTCCATCCATACCACGGCATATTCAAAATAGGACATTTCCTTAATGGTACTTTCCGTATTATGCACATGTCCGTCGCTCGAATCAAAAAGAATGAGAGCAGCCGCAGGTTTTTTCTTATCGATCGCATTGATCTTTAACTTAAGCGTCGTGATGACCGGCGTAAGCAGCACGCTGCCGGATACGGTCTTCTTATACTCATCACATTCCAGATCACTCTTACCGGCAAATTCCTTTACGGCTCTGCGTTCGCGCAGTTTATACTCAAAATCCTCATCTATCATGCGCTGCATAACCCTGGCTATCTCCGGATCGAACTGACTGCCCGCTCCCTTTACGATCTCCTCACGAACCAGCTGCTGCGGCAATGCCTGTCTGTAGCTTCTTGTAGATGTCATGGCATCGTAGGAATCCGCCACCGAAATAATACGCGCTATCTCAGGGATATCCTCTCCCTTTAAGCCTTCGGGATAGCCCTTGCCGTCATAACGTTCATGATGATAATGCGCGCCGATGCTTAGATACGGATACTCGCTTATGCTCGAAAGGATCTGGTTGCCGAATACGGGATGCTGCTTTATAACCTCATATTCTTCTTTTGTCAGACGTCCGTTCTTATTAATGATGCTGTCGTCAATACCTATCTTGCCTACATCATGAAGAAGCGCCGCATAATAGATCTTCTCGATCTCTTCTTCGGACTTGCCCATCTTACGCGCTATCTTCTCGGAATACTCCGCCACTCTAAGGGAATGACCATGTGAGTATGTATCCTTTGCATCTATCGCGTTTACCAGCGCCGTAGCCGTCTGTTCAAACAGACGCGTCGACAGCTTCTGCTGCTCCTGCAGGTACTTGATCTCTGCTTCCTGGTATTTGTCGATCTTCTTGCTTCTCCGGTATATGATGATGATAGCTACTATGGTAAAAATATTGTTAAACAGACCGGGAACGGAGCCCAGATTACCCACTCTCGCGATAGTTATGAGTATCATGGGAAACTGCCCGATAAGTGTGATCAGGCCCACGATAAAACCTACCTTTTTGAAAGAGATCACCATAAAGATAAGTACGATATTTGCAAAAGATGAGATTATACCGGCAAACTGTGCGAGTCTCAGTTCGCCGCCCATAACAGAAATGCTTCCCGGACTGCGTGAAACGATCGTAGTAGCCAGCGAAGCACACATATAGATTATAACCAGGACTATCAGTCCCAATACGTCATATACTTTATGTTCCTTAGACAGTTTCATCCGCCCCCGCTCTCCTGAAAAATGTCCGGAATGATCACCTTTTAATTTTATCAGTTAAGCGGCGCCCCGTCAATAAAATCCACTATAACGGGATATGTGTCATTATCATTTTTTCTTATATACAGCTTTTCTTCCGATCCCGTATGGAACACCACTTCCACAGCAGTACCGTCATCCTTTGTTATCGTTGCATAAAGCCGGTCGTCTGATCTGTAACCCTTACTGTATCGGAGCTCATTGATCCGCCCTTCCTTGCAGAACAATCCGTTTGTATGTACGATCTGCTCCTCATCATTACTGTCAGCATAGTACCCGTATTCATTCAGCTGTCGTCCGTTTACGGATACAATGATCTTACCCCCGTCAAACTTAAGCGCCACATCCGCAAAGCCTGCGTTCCCGTAATAATCCCGCTCTGTCAGTGACTGTGTCCAGTAATACGGCTGATCCTTAGCCTGGGTATCGCCGTCTGAAGCTGCCGCCTGCTGCTGTGCCGCACTCTCCCATTCCTTTCTCAGATCCTTTCCTCCCGCCGGGATATTGACCACGCAGCCGTCGGGGAATGAAGCTCCTTCTTCGCCGTTACCGTATATATCCGCTGCATCACCGCTAAACTCAGCCTTTTTGATCAGGCCACATCCTCCAAAGGCCTCCTGAGCTATGCTCTGCATGCCTTTTCCAAAGCTTACTCCCGTGATCTTCGCGCAGTCTTTGAATGCTGCTTTGCCTATGCTGCTTAAGCTGTCCGGGAAAATTATGTTGCCGGATAAGGCTTCGCAGCCTTTAAAAGCTCCGGCCTTGATATGCTTAAGGCCTTCCGGCAGATCAGCTATCGCAACCAGCCCTTTGCAGGAGGCAAAAGCCGATGAGCCTATAGACATAAGTTTAGACGGGAATTTCCCGATCTTTGTAAACGCGGTCCCGGCAAAGGCACTGTCGCCTATGATAAAAAGCTCTTCCGGCAGACTGAGTATCCCGCTCATATTGCCGCAGCCGTTAAAGCAGTGGCTGCATACGGCTTTCAGTCCTTTTGGAAGTTTGAGCCCGCTAAGTGATCCGTCGCTTTCAAAAGCGTGCTCGCCTATATACTCTACGCTGTCGGGAATAAGCAGTTCACCCGATAAAGCCTTGCAGTTATCAAAGGTGTATTCTCCGATGCTCTTAAGCGTGTCATGAAGTATCAGTCTGCCGTCGGCACCGCAGAAGCGGAAGGCCGCATCTCCTATCATCTCCACCCCTGCAGGTATCTCTATATCTCCTTTGAGCGCCTGGAGCATATAGAAACTGTTATCGGGTATCACACTTAAAGATCCGGAAATATGCAAAAATCCGTCAAATCCGCAGTGCCCGAAAGAATAATAACCTATCTGCGTGACCGAATCCGGCATGTTCAGATCTCCGCTTAAGCCGCCGCATTCGCAGAAAGCCCTGTTGCCTATGCTTTCAAGTCCGTCCGGCAGTATCAGCTCTCCCTTAAGCCCCTCCATCTGGTAAAAAGCATCATCACCTATGGTCTTTAGGGATGAGGGCAGCTTTATGGCATTAAAGCCGCTGCATCTTACAAATGCATTTATCCCTATGCTCTCTACATTGTCGGGTATATCTAATGTCCCCGTCAGGGCGTCGCAGCCGTAAAAAGCAAACTCACCTATCTTTGTGAGGCTCTTAGGGAGCACCAGCGCGCCTTTAAGCTTATGGTTTGAATAAAAGGCTTCATCCGCTATGGATGTCACACCTTCGGATATCACCAGCTTATTTATCTTATAATCGCTCCACATCCAGCGGTTTGGCGTGACCATCTCCCCGCTCCCGCTGATCGTGAGTGTACCGGTCCATTTATCATATTCCCACTGCATGTTATCGCCGCAGCTGCCGCTAAGCGCCGGCTTATTATTATCGCAGCCGAACAGTCCGAACATAAGCATCCCCCCTGCTATCATCAATAATACTCTTTTAAGGATTCCTTTATTCATGGATCAATCCCCTTAATCCAAACCGGTCATATACTTATCCGCAGCCGTTTCACACGCTTCCGGTCCGGCTATGTCAGTCATCGGTTTTCACTATGTATATTACACCATACAGCCGGGGAGTTCAAACATCATGCCCTTATAACTTTTCCCTGTTCGCTTCGCGATTTCCGCACGCACTTCGCGCGGATTATCTGCGAATGTAAGAGATGGGCCCCCGAAATCGCTTCGCGATTTCCGCACGCACTTCGCGTGGATTATCTGCGAATGCAAGAGATGAGCCCCCGAAATCGCTTCGCGATTTCCGCACGCACTTCGCACGGATTATCTGCGAATGCAAGAGATAAGCCCCCGAAATCGCTTCGCGATTTCCGCACGCACTTCGCGCGGATTATCTGCGAATGCAAGAGATGAGCCCCCGAAATCGCTTCGCGATTTCCGCACGCACTTCG
>JAFRXH010000037.1 GCA_017437785.1 Lachnospiraceae bacterium | reverse complement strand
AGTCAAAAATGGTCCTCTCTATGGGCACCTGGAAAGCACTCTTGCGCGCTTCTTTCTGTATCCTTATGCCCTCATCTCCAAGGGAACATCCGCAGCTTTCACCTTTATCAAAAGTCGAATGATATACTTTATCGCCAAAGTCCTTACCACCGTTCATAAGCTCTATCAGACTGTCCATTGCCTGATAGCTGCGCTCATTCCATCCGCGGTCCACGGAAGTAAGTATCGGTGAGAAATGATTACCGCTCATCAGATTGTCAAAACCCGTAACAGCCACATCACCGGGCACATCATAACCTGCCTTATCCAGCGCCGCACAGCACCCCAGTGCCATGGAATCATTTGCACACATAAACACATCCGGCAGCTGTTCCATCTTAGCGATGATATCCGGCAGCTGTTCTTCGACTATCGCATAACTCCAGTTACCGTTAAAACGATTCTTAGGATCCAGGCTCAGCCCATGTGCATGCAAAACATCAACCACCGCCTGATATCTGTCACGGCTGTCAGCATTATCCTCCGGGCCGCCGATCCAGAACACATCCTTAACTCCATGGACGCTGATCATATGCTCCATGAGTTCTTTCATACCGTTTATGTTCTCGGTCCTTATGCAGTTGATCCCTTCCAGCACATATTCAAGGCACAGCGAAGGAACCTTCGTCTTAAGTATCTTTTCACGAAGGATCTGATTCTCACCGGCGTTATTTAAGGTATTGCCCATAAGGAGTATCCCGTCAAAGTCCGAAAGCCTTGGCAGATTTAAGATATTCAACTCGCCCGCGGTCTCTTCGGCAGTCTTATCGTAAGAAGTGTAGTCCAGAAAAATGAAGACGTCGATGTTATCTTCTGCCGCACGTCTTCTGATACCTTCAAGTGCGAAATCCAAATAATCATCGCTCCATCCGTTTGTAAATACAGCGACTTTTTTCTTCATATCCACCCCCTGAATATCCGGATCATCTGTTATCCGTTCTTTTTGCTACCACCACCAGACGACCGTTTGGAGTATAATGATCGCAAGTCGAAAGTGTTATGAATTCATCTCCCCATTGTGCTTCCACGCCGGTATCATAAACAGCCATCTCTTTTATGCTTTTAACAGAGGAATCAAATTCTTCCTTTGTCTTAGCCTGTGTAAACTGATAATACTTAAATACCTCTTCATCGGTGTAGAATATCTTCGATTTAAACACCGCTATCAGCTCGTATGTCCTGTGTTCATACAGCGAATCAAAATATATGATATTATGCGAAAGTCCGTAATCTTTCTTAAGATAGTTTCCCAGTCCTCCGAACATATCGCCGTTATTCATCCTGTGACCGTAGATTATTATATTGGTCGATGGTCTGCTGCCGTCTTTATAATCATATTTCTTCGAACCGGTACCTATCACACATCCGGGATCCGCAAAGAGGCATCCGTTGGAATTCCTGCTCTTTGAGAAGCTCTTATCCAGATAATACCATTCGTTTTCTCCGAAGGTCTGCATTACCGGATAATCTATCCTGGTATCATCGATCCTTATCCAGCCGGCTATATCTGCATTGTCCTCATGAAGCTCTTTATATCCGGGCAGCATAACAGGCTCGGGGATCACTTCCTCTTCTTCCTCCCCCTCTTCTGTAACAGCGGCAGGCTCATCAGGCTGCTGTATCTCCACAGGCTCCTGTACGGCCACCGCAGCTACCCTGCGCCGCAGCTCATCCGTCTCTTCGCGGTTGCGTTTCTTATCCACACCGGCTTTGATCGCGGCTATGGCAGCTATCGCAAAACAGGTGATCGTTATGATAAGCAGGATGTCCTTAAGAGCCTCAAGCACATCAAGCTTGCCGATCCCGGATTTTCTTCCCATCTCTCCCACAGCTTAGGCACTCTCTCCCATCTTAAGAAGCTTTGCGGCTTGGTCTGCCGTAATGCATCCGTCGATGATCTCCTGCAGATCACCGTCCATTACTTTATCGATCTTATATAATGTAAGCCCTATACGATGATCTGTTACCCTACCCTGAGGGAAATTATAGGTACGTATCTTTTCCGAACGGTCTCCCGTGCCTATCTGGCTGCGGCGCAGATCCGCCTCCGCATCATGCGCTTTCTGGCATTCCAGATCATAGAGCTTGGCACGCAGCAGGGCAAAAGCCTTCTCTTTATTCTGGATCTGGCTCTTTTCCGTCTGTGAATAGATGACTATCCCCGTGGGATAATGTGTAAGACGTACGGCCGAATCGGTAGTATTGACGCACTGTCCGCCGTTTCCGGACGCACGCATAACATCTATCCTTATGTCTTTTTCGTCTATCTCTATCTCCACATCCTCAGCTTCCGGCATAACGGCCACAGTAGCTGTGGAAGTGTGGATACGTCCGCCGCTCTCGGTCTCGGGTACGCGCTGTACACGGTGCACGCCGCTCTCATACTTGAGTACTGAATAAGCCCCATTTCCGCTTACTATGAATTCCACTTCCTTCATCCCGCCTATGCCGGTCTCATCCACGTTCACCAGCTCGGTCTTCCAGCGGCGGCTCTCTGCATAGTGTGCATACATACGGTATAATTCCGCGGCAAAGAGAGCAGCCTCGTCTCCGCCGGCTCCCGCACGTATCTCTACCACTACATCCTTATCATCATTGGGATCCTTGGGAAGCAGCAGCACCTTAAGCTTTTCTTCAAGTGCAGCTTCCTTTTCTTTTGCCGCGGAATGCTCTTCTTTGAGCATCTCACGCATTTCGGGATCCTTCTCTTCTTCAAGCATGCTTATGGCGTCCTCGCCATCCTGCTTTGCTTTCTTATATTCCCTGTAGGTCTCCACTAAAGGAGTCAGATCGGCCTGCTCCTTCATAAGCTTCTGGAAACGCTTCTGGTCCCCGGTAGTACCGGGCTCGGAAAGTTCGTTTAAGACTTCCTCAAATCTTCTCTCTATATCCTCTAATTGTCCAAACATTTTATCGCACTCCTAATAATATTACTACGCTATTTGTTCATGTTCAATAATTTTGTTTATTGTATATGAGGGCTCATGCCCTGCAGAATATTACGCGGTCCAGACCGGCGTAATCCTTTATCACTTCAATGTCCTTATAACCTTTTTCTGCAAAGATACGGCTTACATCCCCGGCCTGGTCGCAGCCGATCTCCATATAGATCCGTCCGCCTTCCTTAAGCCATGATAATGCCTCATCCGCTATACGCCTGTAAAAGATAAGCCCGTCAGTACCGCCGTCTAAAGCCATATACGGATCGTGATCCCTGACCTCCGGCATCAGTCCCGCGATATCCCCGCTTTTTATATAGGGCGGATTTGACGTGATGATATCAAAACTGCCTTTCATTTCTTCCGGAAGCGCTTCAAACATATCGCCTTCGTAAAACTCAACCGCCGCTTTAAGCAAGGCCGCATTTTCAGCCGCATTTTTAAGCGCCTCCGGCGATCTGTCGCAGCCCGCCGCAAAGGAAAGCTTTGCGTGTTTCATTATACTGATGGGTATGCAGCCGCTCCCGGTACACATATCCAAAAGAGCGCATCCGCAAGCTCCGTCGTCAAGCACCCGGCCCACCAGTATTTCTGTATCCTGTCTGGGAATAAGCACGTTTCCGTCCACCTTAAAAGCCAGACCGAAGAAATAAGCCGTACCCGTCAGAAGCTGCAGCGGTATACGCGCACATCTTTTATCTATCAGATCAAAGTACTTATCTTTCTCATCCCGCGTCAGTATCCGTCCGGGATCAAGGTACATATCCTGCCGCCTGCTGCCGCAGATATGTTCAAGTAAAAGCAGTGCATTTTCCTTTGCCTCCGGCACCTGCGCAGCCATAAGCTTAGTGACGGCTGTATTGCATGCTGCAGCATAATTCACTGCCCCTGCCCCCATCTGTTTGATGAATTTGAGCTGTTATTCATATAAGTGTCCGTATTGCCGTATGCACCGCCGTTCATGCTGCTGCCGTTGGCATTGTTCAATCTGCTGTTTATCAGATCCCTGTTGATCACACCGGTATTACCGCTGCGCAGCATATCTTCTATCTCACGCACATCTATCTGCATGGTATCCTCGCCGGTCTCTACCTCTCTTCCGTCGGCTTCGGTACGCTTCTTTTTGACCATCTTGCGTACAAAGTGCTTTTCCTGGAATGCTTCCCAGTCAAAAACCGCCTCTGTCGCCGCGATAGCCACTTCTATCATGCTCTCATCCGGCTCCTTTGTGGTCACGCCCTGAAGCCAGAGTCCCGGTGTTGATATGATTGCCAGCAGAAAGTTTTCCTTCTTTCCTGCCAGCTGCAGCAGCTCGTAGGATATGCCGGCGATCACCGGTATAAGTGCCAGTCTCAGTCCTATCTTCATCCAAAGCACATCGGTACGTATAAAGAAGCAGAGTATCACGCCCAGTACCACCACGAACAGCATAAAGCTGGTACCGCAGCGTTTATGGAAGCGTGAAGATTTCTTTACATTCTCCACCGTAAGCGGACGGCCCGTTTCTATACAGTTGATACATTTATGTTCCGCACCGTGATACTGGTACAGACGGCGTATATCCTTCATAAGCGCTATACCCGCCACATAAAGGATAAATATCAGTATACGCAGCGCTCCTTCTATAAGCAGTATCAGCGACTTATTACGGATATATCTGCCTAAGATCTCCGAAACCGCATAAGGCAGCACCATAAAAAGCAATATGGCAAAAGCTATGGAGAACAGGACCGTAAGAGCCATGACCACATCCTCTGCCTTATCCTTGAATATCTTCTCAAACAGGCTCTTCTTCTGTTCTTTACCTTCTTCCTCCTCATCATCCATAAAAGATGCGGAGTATGAAAGGATATCCATGCCCAGCGTCAATGATTCGACAAAGGATACTATACCGCGAAGCAGCGGTATCCTTCTTTTCAGCTGCTTGGGGTCATAGTCCAGCTCCTTGATATCAACGCTTATATTTCCGTCGGGTTTGCGTACCGCTATGGCGTATTCCTTTCTGTTGCGCATCATAACGCCTTCAAGCACTGCCTGGCCGCCTATACCGGAAAACACGCTCCTGCGTCTTCTCTTTGCCATTTATATCTCCTTATCTTTTTAAGATCCTTCGCTGCGCTCAGGATGACACGCCTGATCGTTCAGGATGATCTTTCTATAACGAAAAAGGTTGAGATGACACAGCCATCCCAACCTTCTTGTTCTTGTACATCTACAGTCCTACTTGCCTGTGCCGTACTTCTTGTTGAACTTATCAACACGGCCGCGGGCCTGTGTAGCCTTCTGCTGACCGGTATAGAAAGGATGGCACTTGGAACAGATTTCCACGTGGATCTCTTTCTTTGTACTGCCGGTAACGAAAGTGTTACCGCAGTTGCAGGTTACGGTTGCCTGATAGTACTCAGGATGTATTCCTTCTCTCATCTTTTACTCCTTCTTCCCGCCTCACAGACGCATAAGGGTATATCTGCGAATGTGTGTGGGACACTCCTTGGTTAAAAACAGCTTGTTAAATATATCACACTACCAAACTGCTGTCAATAAAATCTTGTTTTCTGGACCAGCTGCACGAAATCACGGTTATTGGTGGTGCGTGCGAACATATCTATTATCTTATCCACCGAATCATCCGGACGTACGCCGTTTATCGCCTTGCGGATAGTGCTCATTGCTTCGAGCTCTTCAGGTGTCAGCAGCAGATCCTCACGGCGTGTTGAAGACTTGGGTATATCTATCGCGGGGAATATCCTGCGCTCCGAAAGCTTACGGTCCAGAACCAGTTCCATGTTACCGGTACCCTTGAATTCCTCGTATACCACATCATCCATCTTGCTTCCGGTGTCTACCAGCGCGGTAGCCAGTATGGTAAGGCTGCCTCCTTCACGCATGTTACGTGCCGCACCGAAGAATCGTTTAGGCGGATGCATCGCAGCAGGATCCAGACCGCCGGAAAGCGTACGGCCGCTGGGGGGTACTACCTGGTTATAGGCACGGGTAAGCCTGGTTATGGAATCCAGCAGGATGATGACATCCTTCTTATATTCAACCAGTCTGCGCGCACGTTCCACTACCATCTCCGCAACACGCTTATGATGCTCGGGTGTCTCATCGAAAGTGGAATAGATTATCTCCACGCCGGGACCGCCTACTTCCTCCTTCATATCCGTTACTTCCTCAGGGCGCTCGTCTATGAGCAGGATTATCATATGCATATCGGGATGATTTAATTTAACAGACTTTGCCACATCCTTGAGCAGTGTGGTCTTACCTGCCTTGGGCTGGGATACGATCATACCGCGCTGTCCCTTACCGATAGGACTTATCAGATCCATTATACGCATCGATACAGGTGCGCCGGATCTTTCAAGATGTATCTTCTTATCGGGGAATATGGGGGTCATGTCCTCAAAGTTAAATCTCTTTGTGGTCGACTCCGGATCAAAGCCGTTTACGCTGGTCAGATACAGCAGAGCGGCAAATTTTTCCTTTTCTGTCTTTACGCGTGTGTGCCCTTTTAAGATATCGCCGGTCTTTAAACCAAAACGCCTTATCTGTGTGGGCGCAACATATACGTCATTCTGTCCGGGAAGGAAATTCTCGCAGCGTATGAAGCCGAAGCCGTCGGACATTACTTCCAGTATACCGCTCACTTCCTGTCCGCTGTCTAATTCATTTATCTCATCTTCGGAGAGCTGCTCCACTTCTATCCTTCTCTTTTCACCGTCTTCACGGTGTACGGGAGGTGCTGCAAACGCAACCGGCACCTTCTTATCCGATGCCTCTGCCGCCGGCGCGGCTGCACGTTCTGCTACCGCACGCGTTTTTTGTGCTGCTTCTGCGGGCTTAGCGGCGGATTCTTTCTCATCCATTTCCACCATAGCCTCGATGATAGCAGCCTTCTTCATTGCCGAAACACCTTTGATCCCCCTTACCTTTGCGATCTCTTTAAGATCTATAAGGGACAGCGTTTCGTACTTTTCTCTCATATTTGCCATTTAACAACCTCCTGAAAGCAAATAAAAAACCGAACATCAGCACTGTACGTTTTTACTGTTCAAATAACTCATGCATTTAATAATAATATCGGGGTTCTCCGGACATCAAAATTAAAGAAATGATCGTTATACTTTAAGTTCGAGGCACATTATACTATACTTTTTTTTATATTGCAAATACTTTCTTGCCAGTATCGGCGCAAAATGCTAATATAATACAGGTATTTTGAAAGACCTCAAACATATAAAGGAGAGAGAAAAATGAGCAACGATGAAAAAGCCCTGCAGCTCCACGAGCAGTGGAAAGGAAAGATAAGCACAGAATCAAAAGCCCCCGTTAAAAGCGGCGCGGATCTGGCACTGGCGTACACTCCCGGTGTAGCAGCTCCCTGCAAGGAGATAGCAAAGAATCCTGAAGCCGTATATAAATACACCATAAAGAGCAACACTATACTGGTAGTATCCGACGGCAGCGCAGTCCTGGGTCTGGGAAACATAGGTCCCGCGGCAGGCATGCCCGTTATGGAAGGCAAAGCCGTACTCTTTAAGGAATTCGGCGGAGTAAATGCAGTTCCGATCTGCCTTGATACACAGGATACCGAAGAGATAATCAAAGCCGTTACCTGGCTTGCTCCCGGATATGGCGGAGTCAACCTTGAAGACATCTCCGCTCCCCGCTGCTTCGAGATAGAAGAGAGACTTAAAGAGACCCTTAACATTCCCGTATTCCATGACGACCAGCACGGTACCGCTATCGTTGTACTGGCAGGTCTTATCAATGCGCTGAAGCTGTTAAAGCGTGAGAGCGCAAGCCAGAAAGTAGTAGTAAGCGGTGCAGGTGCTGTAGGCGTTGCCATCACCAAGCTCTTATTAAACCACGGCTTTAAGAACATAATCCTTTGCAACAGCAAGGGTATAATTTCCGCAGGTGCAAAGGGACTCAACTGGATGCAGGAAAAGATGGTGGCTCTTACCAATCCCGAAAAGCTTAGCGGCTCTATGGCTGATGCCCTTAAAGGCGCAGACATATTCATCGGTGTTTCCGCTCCCGGCATTGTTACCGAAGAGATGGTACGCAGCATGAACCCCGATCCCATCATCTTTGCCATGGCCAATCCCGTTCCCGAGATAATGCCCGATGTGGCAAAGGCAGCAGGTGCACGTATAGTCGGTACCGGCCGCAGTGATTTCCCCAATCAGGTAAATAATGTGATCGCATTCCCCGGCATATTCAGGGGTGCATTGGAAGGCCGTGCAAAACAGATCACCGAAGATATGAAAATGGCTGCCGCTCACGCGATCGCAGATCTGATCCCCGAAAGCGAACTGAACGAAGACCACATACTTCCTGAGCCTTTCCATCCCCAGGTTGCCGATGTGGTAGCGGCCGCAGTCAAAGCACACATTACCGAGACCAACATTCTGGACTAAAGATATGGAACAGCGCCGCTGGGGCGATAAACCCTATTATTCACTGGATCATTATTTTAAGAGCATATACGGAGAGAAAATATATAAAGCAGCTCTTCATGCCGGCTGTACCTGTCCCGTAAGGGACGGGACGCTGGATGATAAGGGCTGCATTTTCTGTTCCGCCGGAGGCAGCGGGGAATTCGCCGCCGCCCTTCCTCTTACAGCTGAAGGCAGGCCCGATGTGGAAGCCCAACTGGATATGGCCATGCGGCGCGTTGCAGATAAATTCCACGGCAGTCACTGTATAGCTTATCTCCAGCCTTACAGTAACACCTACGGTGATACGGCTTACCTGCGCAATATCTATATCTCGCTTTTATCCGATCCCCGTGTCATAGGTCTGTCCATAGCCACCAGACCGGACTGCCTGCCTCAGGATATCCTTTCGGTATTGCAGGAATTAAAGGAACGTTTCCCCGAAAAGAGCCTGTGGGTCGAGCTGGGACTGCAGACCATACATCCCGCTTCAGTCAGGTATATCCGCAGGCATTACGATAATTCTGTCTTTGAAGAGGCTGTACATAAGCTGAAAGACCTGGGTATCCCCGTAATAGTACACTGTATCATCGGGCTGCCCGGTGAAGGCCGTGAACAGCTGTATTCCACAATAGAATACATAAACACATTTAATGTGTTCGGTATCAAGCTGCAGCTTCTGCATGTGCTGGAAGGCACCGATCTGGCTGCAGATTACGATGCCAGGGCTTTTGAAGTACTCACTGCTGATGAATATATATCGTTGTTAAGCGGTGCGTTGGAGCGCCTTTCGCCGGACATCGTAATACACCGCCTGACCGGTGACGGCCCCCGCAATCTGCTGATAGCTCCTTTATGGAGCACGGATAAAAAGAATATCTTAAACCGTCTTCACGCCCATATGGAAAGTACCGGTGCTTATCAGGGCAGGCGCTATACCGCCCCTTCGGGCTTTACCACGATATAAGAGCACTTTGATCAAAGATCCCGCTTACGGCGGGATTTTTTTATGTGCAATCGAGTAGGGAAGACGAAGTCGCACCCTGCTCGCGCGCGGGTCGCCGGTTGCCGTCAGGCAACGTTTTCCTTTCGGCGACCCTGTGCATAAAAACGGGCACCACACCTTGTTCACCGGTGTGATGCCCCAGATCATCATGCAAGGCCCCGTGTACATAAACCCTCCGGAAAGTGAACGGCGGAATGTTCGATGTGATCCCCGGAGTATCTCCCTATACCCGTTTAGCAGACCTTTTATGTGTGACAATTATAGGGTATTTTGGCTCCTCCGGAACGGGTGACGTAAGAAACGGCAGTTTTCATGTAATATTTGGTATATATAAGATATCTGATATACATATCATACACCTATGAGGTGCATAATGCAATACCGTAGCGGTCAATATTTCTGCCGGCATACTCAATATAAGACCTGTATGCTTTTCCGCCGAACCGGCGGCTGAAATACAGCTCAGCTTCACCGCGGCAGCAGTCCTGCCTCAGTCTTAACATTACTCTGTTGATATAGATTATATAAAAGGGATTTACAAAACAGGAATTCTGTATCCTTATGAATTCGGTGCCGGTACGTTTAAGCTCTGCTTCAACATCCTTCACACTCATATACGACATATAGGAAATGCCGTTATTACAGTATATATCCATCACCCTGTACTGGGGATAGTCTTTCTTACTGATATAGCAGATCTGATCTGTTTCTACAGCAGTCCTGCCATGGCCGTAGCTGAATATAAAAAATCTCCTGCTGTCCTCCACACACGCATCCGCATACATCCTGACGGCCGTCGCATCTACAGGCAGCGCCAAAAAACCACGCGGCTGCAGATTCAGAAGTTCAATATCGATCTGTCTTTCAGCCGTTACGAAAACGATCCTGAGATTTTCATCAGCCCTCTTAAGGCTACGTGCACTGGCCGAACCATCCGACCCTCCGGCAGGGTGAAGCGCCATGAAGATAAGGTCCATATGTCCGCGCCGGGTACAAAGATCGATCAGGTCATCAGAATCGCGCGTAACATAATACTCTACATCAAGACCTCTTTCATTTTTCCACTCAAACAGCGTCTTCCCGATCATACCGGAAAAGGATGGTCTACCGTCGCAAACCGCGATCCTAATCATCCGGTCTACCGTTAGTGTGATCTCTTACAAAACCCGCTTGATTGGTCAGCCTTTTATCTTCTTTAAATGTTCCTTTATCTTTTTTTCACATCCCATATCCGTGGGATGATAAAACACTTTACCGCTCAGTTCGTCCGGCAGATACTGCTGCTTAACGTAGTGGTTGGGATAATCGTGTGCGTACAGATATCCCTGTTCTCTCTCCTGTCCCGCACTGTCGGCATGCACATTCTGAAGATGCCTGGGGACCGGATATACCCCGCCCTTCTCCACCAGATCCATGGCCTCACCTATAGCCAGATACGAAGCATTGCTCTTGGGCGCACATGCCACATAGCACGCCGCCTGCGCCAGTATGATCCTCGCCTCGGGCATGCCCACACGTTCCACTGCCAGTGACGCCGATACGGCCAGCTGCAGCGCCTGCGGATCTGCCATTCCGACATCTTCCGATGCACAGATCATTATCCTTCTTGCTATGAACTTTATATCTTCACCCGAGCACAGCATCCTTGCCAGATAGTATATCGCGGCATCGGGGTCTGACCCCCTCATGCTCTTTATGAATGCGGAGATATTATCGTAATGGTTATCCCCGTCCTTATCATAGGGCAATACCTTTTTCTGTATACATTCTGCAGCTGTAGCCCTGTCTATATGTATCTTTCCGTCCGCTCCCGCAGGTGTGGTCATCACTCCCAGTTCCACAGCCAGCAGGGCATTGCGTGCATCACCGTTTGCGGCATTTGCCAGAAACTCCGCCGCATCATCGTCTATCACGGCTTTAAAACTGCCCAGTCCCTTCTTTTCATCATTTACGGCCCGCAGTATCAGGGTTTTGATATCTTCGTTACTAAGCGGCTTCAGTTCAAAGATATTCGACCTTGAAAGCAGTGCCCTGTTTACCTCAAAGTAGGGATTCTCCGTCGTGGCTCCGATAAGCACCACTGTCCCGTCCTCAACAAAAGGCAGGAGGAAATCCTGCTGTGCCTTATTGAAACGGTGTATTTCATCTATAAACAGTATGGTGCGTTTGCCGTAAAGCGCCTTATCCTGTTTAGCAGCTTCCACAACCTCTTCCATATCCTTCTTCCCGGCAATGGTGGCGTTGATCTGCTTAAACGCCGCACTGCTGGTATTGGCTATCACTTTTGCCAGGGTGGTCTTTCCCGTACCGGGAGGGCCGTAAAATATCACGGAGCTTAAGCGGTCCGCTTTTATAGCCCTGGTAAGCAGCTTATCGGGGCCTAATATATGTCTCTGCCCCACAACTTCATCAAGCGTCTCAGGGCGCATTCTGGCTGCTAAAGGGGCTTCCTTCTCCCCCTGCTGCTCCTGCATATATGAAAATATGTCCATATTATCCATAGTTTGCTTTATCTCAAAATTTAGTCTTTCAAGATTCTTCGCTATCGCTCAGAATGACAGAACAGACGGAGTCCGAAAGAATCTTTAGGTTTACATAATATATAACATGAGCAATAAAAAAAAGCAAGAGAGACTATAAGCCGGGTTATGTCTTGGATGATCATCTATCTAGCCTGCAGGTTACCCTGCAGATCGAGCGACCCACCCGGAAGAACGCCGGGCCGGCGTATCTCTTCCGTATTTGGTCTTGCTTCGGATGGGGTTTGCATTGACCCGCTGCGTTACCGCAGCGGCGGTAGTCTCTTACACTGCCGTTTCACCATTACCTCATAAAGAGGCTGTCTTTTCTCTGTTGCACTTTCCTTGGAGTCGCCTCCACCGGACGTTATCCGGCATCCTGCCCTGCGAAGCCCGGACTTTCCTCACGCGCATTAAGCGCCCGCGATCATCTGTCCCTCTTGCATTTTCAGTATTTACAGTCCGAAGCAGCCTCCGCCCACAAATTCCCTTACTATGGAATTGTTGGGAAGATCCTCCGTACTCACGCCCAGGAAATACTCAAGGAATTTGAGCATTCTCTTGGCCTCATGATATTCGGGCTCGTCCGCACGCACGGAAAACAGCAAAGGTTCCGCAAACTGCTTGAGCACCGCCAGCTCATATATAAGAGCCGAATTAAATATCTCATCCGCACTCTCCTGGAAAGGAAAGATATTTTCTTCCTCTCCCCTTCGTACCGACGGCCACATTGATATAGTGCGCTGTGCGCTGGCCCCTCTGGTACGTGCATCCCTTACCAGTCTGCGCAGCAGTCTGCCGTCCGTGGTAGGGATACGGTTATGCTCATCAACATTAAGGCTGGTGAGCGCGGAGATATAGATCTTAAACTTGCTTTCGGTAGGCAGGGCATGGCTCATCTTATCGTTGAGTCCGTGTATACCCTCGATGACCAGTATATCATCCTTGCCCAGGGTCTTAAAATTACCCTTATATTCCCTCTGTCCCGTCTTGAAGTTAAAGCTGGGTATCTCTATCGTTTCCCCGTTTAACAGCTTTACCATGTCTCCGTTAAAAAGATCCACGTCTATAGCTTCAAGACACTCAAAATTATAATTGCCGTCTGCATCCTTGGGTGTATCCTGACGGTTCTTGAAATAATCATCCACACCGATGGGATGAGGCTTTAATCCATATGACGCCAGCTGTACGGACAGCCTGTGCGAGAATGTGGTCTTACCCGATGATGAAGGTCCGGCTATCATTACAAACTTAACGCCGCCGCGCTCCACGATCTTTCTGGCGATCTCGCCTATACGGCGTTCCTGAAGCGCTTCCTGTGCCAGTACCAGTTCTCCCAGGCCTCCGCTGCAGATCCTTTCGTTCAGATCGCCGACTGAATCTATGCCCAGCTTTGCACCCCAGTCATCCGCAGTCTTTAATGCCCCGAAGAGTCCGGGCCTGGGAACAAACGGCTTAAGCACATCGGGCTCTGAGCTTTCGGGCAGTACCAGCATAAAGCCGTCTTCGTAAAGCTCCAGGCTGAAATGCTCTATATACGATGCATCCGGCAGCATATATCCGTAATAATAATCATCATAGCCGTCCAGACTGTATACATTAACCAGAGAGCTGCGGCGGAAGCGGAACAGCCTGTTCTTGTCTTCCATCCCCGCTTTTGCAAACAGTTCCCTTGCTTCATCCGTCGATATGGAACGTTTGCTGATTGGAAGTGCTGCAGCAATGATCTCTCTCATACGCTTATCAAGCTTATCAAGAAAGTCCCGGTCAACCTTCAGTCCGCCCTTGGGGCTTATATAATAGCCGTTTCCGATAGCAAACTCCACCTTGACCTGCTTCGACTTATCATGGCCCAGCACGTCATCTATAGCTTTAACCATTACCAGTATGGCAGTACGCACATAAGCTTTATGTCCGCTGGAACGCTTAAGGGTTATGAAGCTTATCTCAGCATCCTGTTTAACCGTCTTCTTAAGCTCCCTTATCCTTCCGTTTTCAAGGACCAGGCCTATACGTGCATCCTCACTGTCCTTAAAGTCAGAAGCCACCTTCTCGTATGTGGTCCCTGCGGGGTACTGCTTTTCTTCTCCGTTGACTTTTATCGTAACCATATCCATATTTTACGATACCCCCTTTGCTGTATGATCTTTTCCGGGCGCTGCGGCTTTATATCACCACAAACGGCTCCTTTTGCGAAGCTGCGCTTACATTCATTTCAGGCAGCTGTTTCCTAAAGAAATCCTTCATATAGCTTACAAATATCTTTTCAATGCCGTAATGGCCCGCATCTATTATATTAAGGCCTTCGGCCACTGCATCTATGCCTTTATGATGCGATATATCACCGGTTATCAGAAGCTGCGCTCCGGCTTTTATCGCATACGGTATCATATCCGCTCCGGAACCCGGGGCAATAGCCACACGGCGTACCTTAAACTCGGGATCACCGAACAGCCTCACATTATCAAGTATGAACGCTTCCTTTACCAGCTCCGCGCAGTATTTAAGGCGCATATCCCTGCTCAGATTTCCTACTCTGCCTATGCCTTCGTTTGCTATGGCATCTTCGTAGGTCACCTGCAGCACTTCCCTGTCCTCAAGCTGCAGCCGGTCTGCCGCTTCATCGGCCATGCCCATCACATCGAAATTGGTATGCATCGCATAGCAGGCCACATCCGATGATATCAGCTTTAAGAGCCTGCGCCCCACATGATCTGCTTCGGTAATGTGTGAGACGGAAGGAAAAATAAGAGGATGATGGGTGAGCAGAAGATCGGCTCCCGTGAGCACCGCCTCCTCCACCACTTCATCGGTGGCATCCACAGAAAGCAGTATGCTCTTTACTTCTTTAGACGATCTGCCGCACATCAGACCGCTGTTATCCCACTCTTCCGCAAAGGACGGCGGCGAAAGCTGTTCAAGCATGGCAATGACGTCTTTAAGCTCCATATCATGCTCCTTTCATCACTTGTAGTAAGAAAGCGCCTTATTAAGCTTATCGATCTCTGCAGTCTTTTCTTCAAGACGCGCCAAAGCCTTAGTGCTCCCGCCTTCAGCGGCGGCCTTAAGCTGCATTCTTACTGATGTTTCGCTCTGTATCCTTGTTTCAAGATATTTTTTAAGTACCGGATGGGCGCTCTCAAGCAGCTGTCTTCCATACTCAAGATAAAGCTCATCGTCTCCGGTATCTTCTTCGGTCCCCGGTACCGCCCTGAACATGGGATAAAATTTCCCATCCTCAAATACCATATCCTGCTGTGTTATCTTAAATGAATTTCTTTTAAGGAAGCGCCTTACTTCTGCCACTTCCGATTGAGGCTGCAGTATAAGCTGTTTCATGGCTTTTATCTTTTCGATACCATCGCTTAAGATACGCACCATCAGCTCACCGCCCATACCTGCGCATATCACGCTGTCTGCCTCCTGCGCTCTCAACTCACAAAGCCCGTCGGACAAACGGCATTCTATCTTAGCGGTAAGCCCCTCATCACGTATATGTTCCTCTGCCGCGGAAAGAGGGCCCTTCCTTAAGTCCATGGCCAGCATCTTATCAAAGATACCGTTTTGGACCAGATATATACTCACATAGGCATGATCGCAGCCTACATCGGCTCCGCAGCCGCCCTTTTCACAAAGGGCAGCCACCGCCTCCATACGTGCGGAGAGCCTGATCATCAGTCCAGAAAATCCTTTATACGCTTGCTGCGGCTGGGATGACGCAGCTTACGTAATGCTTTTGCTTCAATCTGACGTATACGCTCACGGGTAACGGAGAATTCCTTACCTACTTCTTCAAGCGTACGTGCACGTCCGTCTATCAGACCAAAACGCAGCGTAAGCACCTTGCGCTCTCTGTCTGTAAGTGTATCGAGTATCTCGTTAAGCTGCTCTCTGAGCAGGGTAAATGCAGCAGCATCGGCAGGTACGGGTACATTGTCATCCTGGATGAAATCGCCCAGATGGCTGTCTTCCTCCTCACCGATAGGCGTCTCAAGAGATACGGGCTCCTGTGAGATCTTGAGTATCTCCCTTACACGGTCCTCGGGCATGTCCATGCGCTCTGCTATCTCAGAGGGAGCGGGCTCACGTCCCAGTTCCTGAAGGAGCTGTCTGTTGATACGTATTATCTTGTTGATGGTCTCTACCATATGAACGGGTATACGTATGGTCCTTGCCTGATCTGCGATGGCACGGGTTATTGCCTGACGTATCCACCATGTTGCGTAAGTAGAGAACTTATATCCCTTGCGGTAATCAAATTTCTCAACTGCCTTTATAAGGCCTAAGTTACCTTCCTGTATAAGGTCCAAGAAAAGCATACCGCGTCCTACATAACGCTTTGCGATACTTACGACCAGTCGTAAGTTTGCCTGCGAAAGCTCCTGTCCCGCTGCTTTGCCCGAAGCTATCTTTGCATCGTTATCGGCGATCTTCTTTTCCAGCTCAGAGATCTTTGCAGCAGTATCGGAATTAGCCTTTGACTTGCCCTTCTTATCGGGATCGTTTAAGCGTGCCAGCTTAGCTTTAAGCTCCTTGTTCTTTTCGGCAGCCTCCATCCCCAGTTCCATGCGCTTTGCCAGCTCTATCTCTTCCTCGGCTGACAGCAGGGGAACCCTTCCTATCTCCTTTAAGTACATACGCACAGGATCCTCTATATTGGCTCCGTCTGCATTACCTACCTCAAGGTTCTCCATATCGTATTCGAGCTCGGCGCTCTCTTCCATCGCCAGCTCTTCATCGGGAATATCATCATCATCTATCTGCTCCATACGAAGCACGATGTGATTCTTATCCAGTGCATCCCAAATACGGTCAAACTGCTCCTCATCCAGATTCAGCTCGGTAAAGGTATCGATAACCTCCTGATACTCCATATAACCGGCTTTCTTTGCACTGCTTATCAGATTCTTGAGCTTTTCTTCAAAGAGCGTCTCGCGAAGCGCTGCTGCTTCAGCATCGTTAATGTCATCCTCTCCGGCCTCAAAATCATCATCAGCCATAAATCCGTCATCCTCAAATGCCTCATCCTTATCAGCCTTCTTTGAAGAAGCCTTTTTGCTTCCTTCACTCTTTTTATCCGCTGATCTTTTGGCACTCTTGTCTTCGGACTTCTTATCAGCCTTAGCGCTCACAGTCTTTTTCTCTTCCGTTTTTTTATCGGCTGCTTTCTTTTCATCGGCCTTCTTATCAGCAGTCTTCTTTTCCGCAGCCGGTTTCTCCGTGGCCTTTTTGTCAATTGTTTTCTTCTCTACAGTTTTTTTATCCACAGTTTTCTTCTCCACTACCTTTTTCTCCACAACCTTTACCACAGCCTGCTTCTTAGCCGGCTTTTCCTTTGCTTCCTTGCTTTTATCTGTTTTTGCTGCCGTTTTTGTTT
>JAFRXH010000036.1 GCA_017437785.1 Lachnospiraceae bacterium | reverse complement strand
TAGTCTTGTGGTTGCGAACCCACTTTATTATAACATTGGAGGTTTTTTCTTTTCTTATACTCTATGCAACGCCACGGCTTCGCCTGTTCCCCCATCTCAGATGGGGGTTTGCTAATTTCTCAATCATTCAATATCTTTATCTGCAAATATATACCGTTAAAACAGTGGGCCTTTGATGATGCCCATTCTCCAAAATATACTTTCCGCCCCGTCTGCCGACATTCCGCCTCCTATTTATGACCCATTCACAACTTTGTGGCCTGTTTGGGTCATATTTTCCGCCCCGTCTGCCGTCATTCCGCCTCCTATCTATGACCCATTCACAACTTTGCGGCCTGTTTGGGTCATACTTTCCGCCCCGTCTGCCTATTTTTTAGCACATGCTTTAGAATGATGCCAGGGTCAAAAGCTCATGAGACGAACATGCTTGCATGATTCGGCTCATGAGTTTGGGACCCGCACGAACATGAGCAAGTAGCAGAATGCCTGATTTTTAGGCATTCTTGCGGATTGCGAATGGTCGTAGGATTGCGGGAGTGCGAAGCACGAAGCAATCCGTAAGCATCATAAACAGAATAAAAAGCCAATGGACCTTAATATCTTAGAATACTATCACAACCCCCCGGATTTTTAAAGACAAAATCGGTTGACATCGTCGAATATTTGTTCGATAATAATATTTATGAAACGGCAGTTTATCGCAATCGATCTTAAATCATTCTATGCCTCAGTGGAATGCAATGAACGCGGTCTGGACCCGCTTACCACCAGACTGGTGGTAGCCGATGCCTCGCGCACCGAAAAGACCATATGCCTGGCTGTGAGTCCGGCACTGAAGGCCTACGGCATTCCGGGCAGGCCAAGACTGTTTGAGGTGGTGCAGGCAGCGAAGCGCTGCGGCATAGATTTCATCACCGCCACTCCCCGCATGTCGCTGTACATGGAATACAGCAATCGCATATACGGTATCTATCTTAAATATATCTCTCCCGAGGATATGCATGTATATTCCTGTGATGAGGTGTTCATAGATGCCACGCATTATTTAAAGACTTACGGCTTAAGCGCCCATGAACTGGCTCTTAAGATGATAAGGGATGTGCTGCACACCACCGGTATAACGGCCACAGCCGGCATAGGTACGAATCTGTACCTGTGTAAGATAGCCATGGATATAGAGGCCAAGCACATGCAGGCCGATAAGGACGGTGTACGTATCGCAGAGCTTGATGAGATGAGCTACAGAAAGAAGCTGTGGAACCATACCCCCTTGACCGATTTCTGGCGGACCGGGGGCGGCACCGCAAAAAGACTTGCCGCTTTGGGACTGTATACCATGGGTGATCTGGCAAGATATTCCGAGCAGTATGAGGATGAACTGTACCGGATATTCGGCGTAAATGCCGAGCTGCTCATAGACCATGCCTGGGGATGGGAGCCCTGCACGATAGATGAGATTAAGCGCTACTGCCCGCAGAGCAAAAGCTTAAGCAACGGCCAGGTATTAAAACGTCCCTATACGCATGACGAGACAGCGATAATAGTCCGCGAGATGACAGATCTTTTATCCCTTGATCTGACAGAAAAACACCTGGTGACCGACCAGCTGACATTAAGCATAGGTTACGATGTGGAAAGCTTAAAAGATCCTGCCATACGCAAAAAATATGCAGATAATATCCATACCGACCGTTACGGAAGGGAAGTCCCCGCCCATGCCCACAGCAGCGTCAATTTAGACCGGCGTACCGCTTCCACAAGGATACTCTGTGATGCAATGTGTGAGCTTTATGAACGTATTACCGATCCTGACCTTCTGATCCGCAGGCTGGCCGTTTGCGCCTCACATGTACTGCCCGAATCGGAAGAAGGCCCGGTCAGCAGCTCTGACCACCACTTTGAACAACTGGATCTGTTTACCGATTATGATGCGCGCGACGAGGAAGAAGCTCTTGAGAACGAACGTCTCGAAAAAGAAAAAGCCCTGCAGAAGGCAACGGTGGAGATCCGGCATAAATTCGGGAAGAACGCAATATTAAAAGGCACCAACTTTAAAGAAGGTGCCATGACGATAGAACGTAACGGACAGATAGGCGGGCATAAGGCTTAAGCCTTAAAGCCTGCCCTTGACTATCTTAAAGTTTATCTTTTTAAAACCGGCATAGGCGCCCATACCGGAGATAATGACCACAGCCTTGCCCTTATCCACATTGGCTGCATATTTTACCGAATAATCTTTCCCGGCTTCGAGCACGGTCTTTTCTTTACCGATGGTGACCACTATCTCATCATCTCCGCCAACCACTATCGGATCTCCCGTATACGTGTAGGAGCTTACCTTTTTACCCGTGGTCCTGTTTATGATACTTACCTTTGCTCCCGCGATATCATGATCCTTATCTGCTCTTCTGATCAGATAGCTTCCCTTCAAGGTACCTGAGTAATTATTCCTGCCATCCACTACCACATCTACCTTAAGCTCGCCCGTATCACCGAGATTATCACCTTTTATCCTGGTATAGTTTTCCAGCTTCTGACCATTCACATAATATCTGACATTTAACTGTGAGGCTGCCACCACTTTATTATCCTTTACCACAACAGGCGTCTGGAAATACTTTCCCTCCTTGGTAAAGCACATATCGGGCAGTATCAGGCTGCCGCCGTCATCAAGCTTTGCTGCCCTTATGGAAAAATAACCCGTCCTCTTTTCGAAGCCCTTATAATTGCCAATAAACGTAATGGTATACTTTCCGCTTCCTATCTTTTTGTTGGAAGCATACTTTATCTTATAATCCCTGCCAGGCTCAAGCTTTACCCCGTCTATGGTCACACTGATAACAGGCCTCACCCCGTCCGGATGATAATGCAGCTCCTTAGGTCCGCCGCTGCTTATCTTACCTGTCTTTTTAGGAAGTATCTTGTAACTCTTTTCTATACTTCCCGAATACTGTCCTATTCCCGTTACCTTGATCTTTTTGACACCGGCATTGATTATATCCGAAGGATAGAACACTTTATAATCCACATCCTGTATCAGTTCCTTAGTACCGGTAAGCTGATCGTATACTTTAAGCTCTGTTGCGGAAAGCTTCTGTTCCTCTCCGCTATAGATATGCTCATGCGGGCTTAAACTCAGTTTTATGCCCGGCTTCTTTTCGTCGATGACCTTTACGCTGATATTTCTTTCACCGCAGTAATTACCTTTTCCTTCTACGGTAAATATCCCGTCCGCCTCAAAATGCAGTGCGCTGTCGTAACTGATGTCCTTCTTACCAAGTATTACGGAACCATAGTAGATCTGCGGCTCGCTGATCTTTGATCCGCGTAACAGATACATATCCATGGCACTTATATCGGCGTCAGTGATATTCTTTGCGGTGATCGTAAAGGCGCGTGTAGCCGTAAACGGCAGATTTATGCCGCTTACCGTTAAGGATGCGGCTGTTCCCACATTCACGTTTTTGGAATACTTCACATTGTAATCTACTTCCTCTTTGAGCAGCGCTCCACCGTAAAATACATTTACTACGGGCTTTATTGCCGATCCCGTATATGTATAAGAGGTCTGCTCAAGCAGTACCGACAGACTCTTGGATTCCGTGGTAGGCACTGCGGTAGGCGTAGGTGTAAGCGTGACTGCATTGGTAGGTGTTACCGTAGGCGATTTGGTGGGGCTGGGCGTGCTGACTCCTGTAGGCACCGGCAGATCGTCTATTACATAAACTGAAGTATACAAAACAGCGGTATACGCCGCTTTCATTATATGGAACCTTACGCCATAGCTTTCCGGTGTGAGCTCATATATGCTTCCGTAACTGCCCTCGGTAGCGTTAAGGGTATAACACTTATTGATCTTTCCCTCTGTAGTAAGGGAATAAATGCTGCTCTGTGTGGAATAATAGAATACTCCGGCAACCGAGGTCATTGATGTACAGGTTCCCTGCGGCGAATACTGCTTTACACCGCCCTTTGCCAGATCGTACATATTAAGCTTACCGGCACTGTAATACAGCGCATAGCCTCCCGCAACGGGAACAGGCCTTAATATATCCGACCAGAAGAAAGAATCATATGTGGTCCCGCCCGAATATGCTTTGAAAACATTCACCCCGTCATCGGTGGAGACCCAGTCATTTGAATTATGGTCCGCATCCACCAGACCGTCACGGCTTCTTAAAAAATTGGTATGTCTGCAATAGAAAGGATCCGTGGTATCGGGATCATCATAAGTCACATCTATGTAGTACCATTTTCCGCCCAGCTTCACCATGTTCCAGGTGTGCTCTAAAGTCCCGCTGTATACCACCTTGCAGTTTATGCCCATTTTCTTTAACAGACAGTGGTAGCCTTCGGAATAACCCTGGCATACAGCCATACCGTTTACCAGACAGCCGTAAGCATCATATGCCCCGGGCTTTTTCTTACTGTGATCGTATTCCACATGGGTTACAAGATATTCATGGAGTACCAGAAGCTTCTCAATATCGGAAGCAGCAGATGATACGTTTTTTAATATCTCATCAACTTTGGCATTGAATATCTCAACGGATTCCCGGGTGAAATAAGACGAATACTCAGGTTCTATAGAAAGTACCATGTCCTTATAATCATAGGAAAAGCCGAACGCTCCGGTAACATAGAAAAGCTCCGGATTGGAATTAACTACATTGGCATAGATCGCCGCGATATCTCCCTCGTCGATCCCAAAAGCAGATATGTCTATCTCGCTTTCAAAAGCTATAAGGCCTTCAAGTATCGCTTTCCTGACTCCGGCGGTATCGGCGGCATAAACTATATCTTCGTCATCCCCTGCAAACTCCGGATGTCCCCCGGCCTGTATCAGCTGACCGGATACATCGGCGTGGGCATAACGTATGTCCCCGGTATCTTCCTCAGGGACATCTTCATCGTCAGACGGAAGCGGCGTGGGGCAGGGAACCGCCACACTGCTCTCACTGACACTTGCTTCAGCGCTGTCTTCACTGCTTTCATCACCGGGGATCTCTGCCTCCTGCTCCTGTGCATCCTGCGCATAAACGCAGCTGATATCACCAAATATCAGCAGAAAACATAAAAAGAATGATAAGGATCTGTAAAACGCTCTGCCCATTGTCATCCTCCTTTCCCTTGATGACTATTGATCGATCATCGTGCCTTTGTTGTAAGTATCTCGCATATGCGCTGATAACTGCAGTTTGCCGGTATCTTATGTATGCCTGTTGTTATGCGCCTGTCATACTTATTGGCGCACATATATTTGTCAAACTCTGCTGCGGAAGGTATTATCCCCGCATCTGCCATCTTGCGTGATACGGAATATGAATCGTCTCCCGATATCACCACCACTTCCTTTTCCTCCCCGTTAAGGCTCACTCCTCCCGCAGATGCCGATGCCGCAGAAGTGGGTGTGACGACCGGAAGCGGCGTGGGCGTGGGTGCCTTAGTCGGCTCGGGAACAGGTGTCGCTGTGGGTGCCACAGCCTTTGTAGCTGTTGGTTCTATTGCTTTGGTCGCTGTAGGTTCTATCGCATGGGTAGCTGTGGGAACCTGTGTAGCTGTGGGGACTTTAGTCGCCGTAGGTGCCTCTTGGGATCCTTCCCCTTCTGTGGGAGTTAAGACCGCTGCAGTCTCGTCACTTTCATTGATACTTACACCGCTAAGGCCGGCTATCAGATCATCCGATACGGTGTGCTGCGGTTCTCCCTTATCGGGGATCATGCCTGCAAAAGTTCCCCCGTATTCCGGTGTGGGCGTCTCCTCCCCTACTTCACTGAGACGTTTATTTGTATTTTCCGATACGGCAGCCACAGGCTTATCGCCGCCTTCCGATTTTATCTGTGTCCCGCCCGAAAAGTGCAGGATCAGGGCGGTGGCGGCCATCCCTATACCAAGACCGCGCATATATGATGCTAATTTCATGTTTACTCCTATATTTATATGATCACGACATGTTTTCAAACAGGTCGATGACCAGCTTTACTTCACCGATGCCCAGGCCCAGGTCTTTTGCTATAGCCATATTGGAACGCCCCATGCGGTGCATCTGAAGGATACGCTCGTTATGGTTTGCGCTGTTATCATCCTCATGCCCGAACTGAAGTGCAACGATGTTTTTATTATCCTTGCTGTTTTCCTTTGTATTTTCCTTAACGTTTTCCTCTGTGTTTTTTTCAGCTCCCGGCATGAACTCCTCCGGTATGCTCATCTGTCCTTCTATCTCGTCATCATCAGCCGTCTTACGTGCCGCTTTGGGTTTTACCCTGCGCTTTACGGATGTACGTATAACGGCCGCGTCTCCGCTTCCGGACTCTGCTGCCTCCTTACCGGAAGTAACCTCCGGCCTGCTTACGGCTTTCTTTTTATCTGCTGCTGCCGATACCCTTGATACATCATGAGCCAGCTCAGCCGTAGCTTCGCGGAGGAGCTTCTCCATCATCTCCTCTTCGCTCAGCTCATCTTCTTCATCCTCATCGTCCTCTGCTTCCTGCTCCTGTGTATCCTCAAAGAAACGCTCTTCTTCGGGATCCACTTTCATTATCTCGGCAACCGGTACTACAGGCTCTGCTTCAGCAGGTGCTGCATTCATGGCATTGTCGAGCAATGCCTGCAGCTCCTCTTCGCTGCTTGAAGCTATGCTGCGTTCCGGCGTCTGCTGCCCTGCAAGATCCTGATCATCATCCTGTGTCTGTCCGGCAACATCATTAAGCTGCTGTTTAGAAGCTGATGCAAAAGCATCAAGCACATCCTGTGTGCGGTCGGTTTCCTCATCATCTTCATTTTCTGTGCCAAGCGCCTTAGCCTGCCGCAGGAGCTCATCAAGGTCTTCTCCGGCCAATGGCTCTGTTTCCTCGGCAGAAACAGCCGCTTCATGCGCTGCCACCAGTTCCTTAAGCTCCTTAGCCTGGAATCCGTCTTCTTTAGGCTGCTCTTCAACTGTTGCCGGTGCACTCTGCATATCCTGGGTCAGACGTCTGGCATCAAGCATCTTCTCTTCTGCAGCTACCGCCGCATTTGCTGCACCTTCCGCCTTCTCCATCACTTCTTCCGCCAGTTTCCTGGCATTCTCTGCCAGAGTATAGGCTGCATTGGCACGCTCATTGGCCTCTTTTGATTCACGCTCTGCGCGGTTTAACAGATCTTCCAGCTCGTTCTTTGAACGGTTAAGCATATCATGAAGGAAAACCACCTCCTGATGATTGCTGCCGATCTGGCTCATCACATTATCCGAATACTCTCCCAGCGCCATCATCTTTTCGTTGGTCAGACGGTCTAAGTTGCGCTCCGTCTTTTCCACCTGATAATTAACGCTCTCCTCGGTCATGTCCCCGATACGGCCGCGGTTATTCTCTATCTCCTCTTCAACCAGCCGTTTTAATTCCTCTTCGGGAATCTCTGCTTTCTCTCCCCTGCTCTTATCAGGCAGGAAAAAGCTGCTGACGAATGCGAGAACTCCCGCCGCCAGCAGTACGATCTCTAATATGTTCATCTTACCTTCCTCTTTATATCTTTACATCAAAGGCCATGGTGGATTTCTCCACAACGCGGTCCCTGATCTTTTTCTTCTTACGGTTCCTGCCGCCGTCTCCGCCGTACATACCGCCGCTGCCCTTATCATTGGCATCGGTATCCTCTGCGGCATTCTCCTTTTCATGCACCAGGTTCAGCTTATCCTCCACGTTCTGTTCAACCTGGGTCTGCTGATTATTCTGGTATATCATGCCTTTATCATTTTCATATTGCTGAAACTGCTGGAAATCCTGTGTTCTGTTAATGCTTCCCTGCAATTCAACTATGCCTATGGCCATAGATCATTCTCCTTATAAGATCCCCAAGAAGGAAAGTTCGGCTTCGGAAATCACAGATTTCCTGCCTCACTTTTTCGCTTCGCTCAGGATGACACGTGGCAGCTCAGGATGACATATGGGCAGCTCAGGATGACACGTGGGCAGCTCAGGATAATACGTGGACCGCTTCGTTCAGCATGACAGTCCGGCTCACATGGAGGCTATACGGACGTCACCTTTATCTTTGATGAAACGGCAGTATCTGACGGTCTCTTTTATGACCATGGATACATCCGATATAGTGATCACCACGCCCTGATATGCTTCGCCCATTACATCCACGGATGCGGCAGAACCTTCCTCCAGTTTCTCCTTTAAACTTTCCATCTCGGTGTTATCCGCGATAAGCTTTTCCTGTGTAGCCTTTACATTTACGGCAAGAGCCTGTACCTGCTTGACCTGGTCAGGTGTCATCTTAACGCCTGCTGCCAGCTTTTTCTTGGTAGCTTCCAATATCGGCAGTGTGGTCTTTAAATTCTTCTGGAGTTCCGGGATCTCCTTATTCAGCGCTCCCATCCTGGAGAGTACCGAAGGATCCACGCCGGCCGTGACCTTGGTATCGGCTCCCATATGGGATCCCAGGGTCTTGACCTTTATACCGGATGTAGCGCACACTTCCCCGCCGGTAATGAAGCCTTTCTGACTCATCACATTTATCTCTGTACCGGCACGCACTTTTGAATGCAGTATCGAATTGGTCTCAACATAACCGCCGGCCTCGGCAGTGCAGTTTTCCATAAACTTGGAGACAATGTTTCCGCCGGCTTTTAGCATTCCCTTGCTTTCACCGTTTATACCGCGCATAAGGATTATGTTCCCGCCGGCTTCTATACGTGCTCCTTCCACAACGCCCCGCACTTCCACATCGCCGCTGGTCTTTATGCTGAAGTTGGACTTAACATCGCCCGTTACTACCACATTGCCCTGATAGTCTATGTTTCCGGTGGAATTATCCACGTTATTGACCTCCATCACATCGGATACGAAGACCTTGCCGCCCACCAGGGTTACATGCCCGTTAACTTTTGACCGGATGGAGCATTTGTCCTCAGAGAGTTCTATATTAAGACCAAACTGCAATATGGCACGCTTTACGTCCCTGGGTTTGATCACCATTCCGAAAACATCGGATCCTGCTTCACCCCTTACCTCCGGTGTCAATGTAGCCAGAACCATACCTTCGGTACAGTGATTGACCAGGTTAAGGTTAAAGAAATCGACCGTACCGTCTTCATTAAGCGTCGGACGCACCTTATTATTTGTGTTAAAATTGTACTCTATTCTTGCGTCGCTGCCCTCGACCACCGGCTTTCCGCGTGCTATCACATAATCGGTGGCATATTGCTTTTCAGATAAAAACCTCTCTATCTCTTTATCGTCAATACCGTATACTATCTTGGCCAGCCGGCATTCACTGTATATATCCTCTTTAGTGATGGCTTTTCCGCCGGTCGATGCAGGATAAAAACGGGCAGTGGCCGTCATACGGTCATCACTCACCCTTATCACGCTGCCCTCCGGGATCGCATATATCCTGTTTCCGGAAAGAGGGATCAGCTTATCCGGATCTCCCTGTTTAAAAAAGGCTCCCAGTACACCGACATCGTAGGGCACCTTTTTTGCTTCAAGATAATTAATGGCCTCCTGGATCGAAGGCAATCCCGAATCCCCCGGGATCAGCTTAAGGAATGTGCCTTTATCGTTGATCTCTACTTTAAAGTATGGATTCATGTTTTTCCTCCTATGGAAAGATCCTTCGCTTCGCTCAGGATGACATGCTTGTCAGGATCCTTCGCGTATTATGAAATCTTATGCAGGATTCCGATGTAGTCGCCCAGCTTCTTGCGCATCTTCTCAAGCGCCCTGGTATGCAGCTGGGAGATCCTGGATTCCGACACCTCCAGGATGTTCGCTATCTCTTTAAGTGTCAGCTCTTCGTAGTAGTAAAACAGCACCACGCTTCTTTCTTTATCTGTAAGCAGATCAAGCGATTCCATGAGCTTTTCCTTAAGCTCGGCATTGTCCATCACTTCCTCGGGCGACATGAAATGCGCCCCCATGCTGGCATCTCCGGCCACTTCGCTTCCGCTTTCCATGAATTCGTTTAACGATACCACATTGGTAAGCTTAAGCTGTGACTGCCAGTCTAAAAGCTCATCATCGGTGATACCAAGGGCTGCCGCTATCTCCTCATCGGTCGCAGGCTTACCCGTAGCTTCCTCTATGTCCTTCATTGCCGCTTCTATCTGGCGCTGACGCTGGCGTACCGTCCTGGGTATCCAGTCGTTCTTTCTTATCTGATCGAGCATAGCGCCCCTGATGCGCAGCGATGCATAGGTCTCAAATTTTATGCCTTTTCTGGTATCAAATTTATCGATGGCATCTATCAGTCCGAAGATACCATAGCTCACAAGATCCTCATACTCTACATTGTAACCCAGATACATGGAAAGACGACCGGCAACGAGCTTTACAAGCGGAGAATACTCAAGTATGAGCTTTTCTCTCAGCTCCGCGCTCTGAAGTCTGGTATAGTCATCCCATAATCTTTTCTTTCCGGCCTCGTCCATCAGTCCTCCACCAATACCTTATCAATTATCTTTATAGTTACTCTTCTCTACCAGGTCACCGCTGTCATCAAAATAATCAACATAGCTCATGCTCATATTAAACTTATCTACTATGCTCTTGATTATGGTGCCCAGTATAGCAAAGCCCAATAAAGCAAAAAAAACCACCAGTAAAAGCTGTGTCATCTGAAAATGCTGTATCAGCCCGAAGATCAGCGCTACCGCTCCGCCCATAAGCATAAATAATGAGGGGAGGAGTTTGGTCTTTAAAGTATTCTTTTTTTCCGGAACCTGTATATCCTGCATCAGATCACCTTCAAGGGTTTGCCTACGGCTTTAACCTCGTAATCTCCCGTTTCCGGATCAAAGGTGACCGTGCGTCCGTAATTGGCGCCGGTATCCTCTGCCAGAATGGGGATATTCATCTCTTTAAGCGTCTGCTTGGTGGCAGCCACATTCCTGTCCCCTATCCCGCTCAGCTCGGACTTGGAATTAAAAGCAAACATGGTCGCCCCGCCGGCTATCTTGGCCACCATACGGCTGCGTATGGCTCCCATCTTCTCCAGCCGCCTTACCAGCTCGGGGATGCCCGTATCGGCAAATTTAGCGGGGTTACCGTTACTCTTTACTTCCTTGCTGCTTGGAAGCATAACATGCACCAGGCCGCCTATCTTATTCTGTTTATCACGTATCGCGATACCCACACAGCTTCCCAGTCCTATGGTAGTGATCAGGTTGGGGGGAGTGCACACATTAAGGTCCGCGATCCCGACTTTAATCGTTTCAGGCATATGTCTTTCCCAGTGGCTTAAAAGCCCAAAGCATGCAGTATCTTGGCATCCGACTCCTCATCCGGTACAAGGATGAAATATCCGGAAAGCTCCACATCATCAGCAAAATCAGTCTGTATCAGGAGCATCTTATCAGAGATGGCCCCAAACTCTATAGCAGGCACCGAAAGGATCGCTCCCGCCATATCTATGCACACATACGGTACCGAAGGATAGATGGTAAGATTGGTAAGCGTAGCCAGCGAATTAAGGTACGCACCGGTGATGACATTTCCGATCTCCTTTAATGCGGAGAGCTCCATCTCGGAGAAGTCTTCCCCCTCACTGGGCATTCCCATCAGCTTCTGCACCATAGCACGGGCAGATTCCTTCTTCTGGATAAACATTATACTGCCATGGATATCTCCGTCAACCACCAGATAGATACCGGCGACCAGCTGCTCTTCTCCGCCCAGCGTGGTACCTACCTCTTTAAACTCCATCAGCCTTACCTTGGGCACCATCATATCGACCCTGGTCCCAAGCATGGTTGAAAGAGCGGTGGTTGCATTTCCCGCTCCTATATTGCCGATCTCCTTAAGTACGTCAAAGTACTTATCGGACATCTCCTCTATTGTAAGATCCGGCTTGTCTGCCATAAGGTATTCCTCCTTATAATCCGGCCAGCACCGCTTCAAGATCGAGCAGTGTGATAAGTCCGGTCTCGTGCTTGCCTATACCGCTTGCATATGCGTTTCCGTTATCACCGCGGTCAAAGCCGACACGTTCTATCTCTGCCGAAGAAAGGTTTACAACTTCCTTCACCATATCGACCATTATGCCTATACCCTCATGCTGATCCATCTTGACTATGATGATACGCGTATCCTTGCTCACCACGTCGGGTGCCAGTCCCATCTTGATCCTTATGCTCATGACCGGGATCACTTCTCCTCGGAGATTGATAACTCCCTTAAAATGAGCGGGAACCTGGGGCACACGGGTTATCTGCTGCATACGGACGATGTTATCGATATATTTGATATCGATGCCGTACTGCTCCTCCCCTATACGGATCACTATATACTGGGTTATCTCATTTACATTGGTACTGAGTTCATTTGCCATTGTCTTCTCTCCTTGCCTTAAGTATATCCGCGCTCACTGTCAGATCAAAGCGTTGGAATCGATTATAAGTGCCACTTCGCCGTCACCCAGAATGGTGGCGCCGCTGATAAACTTACATTTATTGATATACTTACCCATGGACTTGATGACTATCTCCTGCTGTCCGATGAGATTATCCACGACCAGGCCGGCCAGCTTATCGCCCTTCTTTGCGATGACCACGATCATATCTTCTTCGGGCTCGCGCTGTGAATCGCAGCCTAAGATCTCGTCTAAGCGAAGGATGGGGATGACCGTACCTCGCAGGTTGATCACTTCTTTGCTCTCAACGGTCTTTACATCCTTAGGGCTGATATTCTCTATCGTCTGTATACCGCTTAATGCGATCGCATATTTCTCGCCTCCGACAACTACCATGAGTGCCTGTATGATCGCCAGGGTAAGCGGCAGGCGTATGCTGAAGGTTGTACCTTCACCCAGCTTGGTCTTAACATCGACTTCACCGGATAATGCCTCTATCTTACTCTTTACCACATCCAGACCTACGCCGCGGCCGGACAGATCGGATACCTGTTTTGCCGTGGAGAAACTGGGCATGAACAGCAGATTGATGATGTCGGAATCATCGGCAGCATATGCCTGCTCCTCGGTCATCACACCGCGCTCGATGGCCTTCTGCCTTACACGCTCCACATCTATACCATTACCGTCATCGCGTACTTCGATCACAACATTGTTTCCGTCCTGATATGCATCCAGGAATATGGAACCTGTCTCGGGCTTGCCCCTTGCGATACGCTCCTGGGGCATCTCCAGACCATGATCTGCCGAATTACGCAGCATATGCATAAGAGGATCGCCTATCTCGTCCACCACGGTACGGTCAAGCTCTGTCTCCTCACCGCTCATATACAACTCCATGGGCTTGTTAAGCTGCTTGGAGATATCGCGGATCATTCTGGGGAACTTGCTCACCACGCTCTCGATAGGCACCATTCGTACCTTCATTACCGATTCATGCAGATTGGTGGTCACGCTCTCCAGATACTCTATCTGCTCATGCAGATTGGAGGATTCCGCAGAACTGGTGGCACTGCTCACCAGGGAATTCTTTGCTATGATAAGCTCACTGACAAGGTTCATCAGCGAATCCAGTTTCTCGATGTCCACACGTACGGTGCGGTTTACGGCGGGCTTGCTGCCGCTCTTCTTTTCCGTTTTTGCTCCGCTGCCGGCAGTCTCGGGCTTTTTAGCCACAACGTTCTTAACATTAGCGACCGAAGTACCGGGGTCGGGTGCGGGTGCTTCGCTCTCTTCCTTCTTTTCGGTAACGGGAGCGGAAGGCGCTTCAGCTTCACTTTCCGCAGCTTGATCACCTTCAAAGATACCGCCCTTTGCGTCGGCGATCTCGGATACGGCTTTTATATCATTTAAAATGGGTTCCAGCTCACCTTCCGATGCGATGATGAGTGAGAATTCCAGATCGAACTTCTCGTCTTCTATGTCCTGAGTGGACGGTTTTGCGGCTACTATCTCGCCTCTTTCCTCAATAGCTTTAAATACCAGGAATGCGCGCGCAGCCTTAAGCAGACAGCTTTCCTGAACGGTAACCGTCACGCTGTAGAGCTTCTTGTTTGCCATCATGGCATCTTCCAGAGCTTTGTGCTCTTCTTCGGTAAAATCCCATGCCACTGCCGGTGCGGCTGATGATGCGTCGGCAGCAGCAGCTGCTGCTGCAGGTTCTGCTGATGCAGCCACGCTCTCCTTGGGCTTATCCTCCTCTTCGGATGCTCCTTTACCTGCAAGTATATCATTAAGTTCTTTTATTATCGGCTCGTTATCGTTATCACCCTCATCAGAAGTCTCACTGATAACGGAAACGTATTCCTCGATCGCATCAAGGCAGCGGAACAGAACATCGATCATAGCTGCATTGACTTTGAGTTTCCCATCGCGGACTTCAGAAAAGACATTCTCCATATCATGGGTCAGATTCTGCATGCGCTTATAGCCCATAGTCCCGGCCATACCCTTAAGAGTATGAGCGGCACGGAAGATCTCACTGATAGTATCCGGATTCTCGGGATCCTGCTCCAGATTAAGCACACTGGTGTTCAGATTCTGGAGATGCTCCTTGCTCTCATCAAGGAAGATGTCTAAATACTGGCTTACGTCCATGTCAACTCTCTCCTTTTCTCGCTTACTTGTGTTGCTATAAACCCTATCTAACCCCCACGTTAGCGAGGATAGATTGTGCTACCTGATCGATATCCACCACCTCATTCACCAGTCCTGTTGCTACGATGCTGCCGGGCATCCCGTTTACAACGCAGCTCTTTTCATCCTCGGCTATGATGTAGGTGTTCTTTGCTTTTACAAGGTTCTGGATGCCTTCCGTACCGTCATGTCCCATCCCTGTGAGCACTACACATACCACGGTATGGAAAGGACTCTTTACCAGTGATTCGTACATATAATTGGCACAGGGCTTGACTCCTTCACGGCTGGGCTCGTCGGTATAAACGATCCGCCCGCGGCCGCCGGCATCCTGATAATTCATATGGGCACCGCCCTTTGAGATATATACGTGCCCCTTTTCAAGCATCTCTCCGTCAACAGCTTCAGAAACCGTAACCTCACTCATGGCATTAAGACGTTCTGCCAGTGATCTGGTAAAACCTACAGGCATGTGTTGGACCACCAGTACAGGCGCATCCAGGTTCTTTGGCAGTCTGGGGATAACATTCTGTAACGCCTTGGGTCCTCCGGTGGAGGACGCGATGGCGACTATCTTATTGCCTTTGCCCTCTTTGGGTACCGCCGCGCTGTCTACCTTTGCGATAAGGCTGCCGGGCTTGAGTACCACGGTGTTTCTGTATATGCCGCTGGAAGCCTTCCTGTTTGAAAATACCACTGCTTCCAGTATTCCGAAAAATCTCTTTATGAAATCCTGATCCTTTGAATATATCGCACTCTGCGGCTTCTGTATGAAATCCACAGCTCCCAGTTCCAGGGCATCCAGCGTGACTCTTGCTCCCTCTGTCGTCTCAGTTGAGAGCACCATCACTCTTTCTTCCCTCTTGCGGGTTTTGAGTTCCTTAAGAAACTCAAGCCCGTTCATCCTGGGCATATTAATATCGGTTATGATCCCGTCAAATGTTCTCTGATCCAGCAGTTTAAGGGCTTCTAAGCCGTTATTGGCCATTCCCTCGACGTTAAATCTGGAGTCTGAATTGATTATATCACAGAGAACTCTTCGCGTGAGTGCAGAGTCATCAACTATCAGAATTTTTTTCGGTGCCATGTAGTCTCTCCTTTATGCCGCAGTATCACATTCCGCTCTGTTTAGCACGCATCTTTCGTTCTTCCTCAAAGATGAAACGTATGATCTCTTCGCGCTCACCGTTCTCCATTCCCAGAAACTGGCCCCTGTACTCCCTGCTGGCTTTGTTGTTTACCACCGGATCGGCAAAAAGTATCCTGACCACTTCATCATAGGTGGTCGACTTGTTCCTGTTGTTTAAGATAAACCTGCAATGGACCAGACTGCCCTGCTTATACTCCTGGGTAGTCACAAAGCGCATACCGCCGCCGCTTAAGTCCACGATAACGCCCTTATCATAAAGCTGTTCATCACTTATGAGACGCCCGTGCTTTTCATAAAATGCACTCTCTTCATCGGTCAGTGCCCTGGCGTTCATACCTATAACACAGTCATAACGGAAATACTCCCTGCGCTGGTGACGGCGCAGCTCAGTGGAAGGAACCAGCACCGCTATCGCCACTCCGTTCTCGTTACGGCGGCTGACCACCTCTGCCGTGCACGCATAAATGCCCTTGCCGGCATAGAAATACAGATCGTAGACCACACCTATGGATAAGATGACCGTCCTGGTCTTTTCCATGGGCATGACCACCTCCACTTCACCGCTCTCGCCTATATCATAAACCTTGGTGATGTGGTATTTACGGTCATCCGCTTCACTCGCGACTACTGATTCTATGTCCACCCTGTCGCCGGGACGGACGATGTCTAAGATATCGATCATTGTGTTTTCTTATTGGCCACTATGTGTGAGAAGAATGCGGCCATCCCCCTTTTCTTTACTTTTCCTTCATTTTCCATATGCATAAGCCTTGCGGCTATTGCTTCGTATGCTTTGGCAGACTTTGAGTTAGGCGACGCCAGTGATACCGGCGTCTGCTGCATCACAGCCTGGCTCAGATTCTTATCCTGCGGTACCGCTCCGAGATACTCAAGCGGCAGCCCAAGAAAGCGGCTCACAACCGCATTAAGCTTCTTAAACAGCACCTCGCCGTCCTTATCCCCCTCAACCCTGTTTGCGATCATCTTTATCTGGGAATTCTCTTTCGCAAAACGCGGGTGACGGTTAAGAGCCTTTAAGAGCGAGTAGGAATCCGTGATGGATGTGGGTTCCGGCGTAGTGATCAGCAGTATCTCACCGCTCGCCACCAAAAATTCCAGAACGGCATCCGATATCCCGGCCCCCGTATCTATTATTATCACATCCGCAATGGCATCTAACGCTGCCAGATTCTGGATTATATAGCTTAAATATTCCTTGCCCAGGTTTGACAGCCCCGCTATACCGGATCCGCCGGAGATAAAGCCCACCTCACCGGGGCCCCAGGTGATGATCTCGGTAATGCTCTTTCCCTGATAGATAAGATCGCTTAAATTATGCCTGGGCATGGTCCCGAACATTATCTCTATATTGGCAAGTCCGAAATCCGCATCAAGTATTATGACCCTCTTACCCAGCTTTTTAAAGTTGACAGCCAGGTTTATGGCCGTGTTCGACTTGCCCACGCCACCCTTACCGGATGTCACGGTTATCACTCTGGCCAGCGGTCTGTTTGATACAGGTCCGGCTTTTATTATATTTCTGAGCTGTTGAGCCTGATCCATCCTTTACTCCTGTGAAGCGGGGTCCGTTAAAAGTCCTCTGGCCATAGCCTGGGGATTGAATTCCTCTATATCGTCGGGTACGTTCTGTCCGTTTGTCACATAACTCATGGCCGCACCTGTATGAAGCCTTAGGTTGAGGAGGTTACCGCACTCCTCGGTCTCATCGAGCTTTGTAAAGATGAGCCTGTAATCGGCCAGTTCCTTATATGCATCCGCTATAGCCAGCAGATCCTTATATTTGGTAGTGGCGCTGACTACAAGATAATACTCGCATTCGGCCTTCTTATCCAGGACATTTAAAAACTCCGATATGTCCTTCTTCTGCTCCTCATTATTGTGGGAATGACCGGCGGTATCGATAAGGATATAATCAACATCCTTATACTTTGCGTAGTTTTCTTCAAGCTCTTCCGGGGTGTAGATTATATGGAAAGGCGTACCCAGTATCCCGGCATAGGTCTTTAACTGGTCGGTCGCGGATATCCTGTAGGTATCGGTGGTAAAGAGTACCACACGCTTATTCTGCGCAAGGCGCATCTTGGAAGCGATCTTTGCAAGGGTAGTTGTCTTTCCCACTCCGGTGGGGCCTATGAAGAATACCACCTTGGGGCCGTTTTCCCCGGGTGATATAACTCCGGGCCTGCCGAACTTAAGTATTATCTTCTGGTAGATGTGTGAGAGCACATGTTCCATCTGCATATCATCGGGACAGTTCTGCTCTATATCGTCCACCAGCTCGTTCGCCACGCGCTCGCTCACTTCGTTCTCTACCAGGGTATTATACAGGAGCCTGCAGAATTCCATAAGTTCCCTGCGCTTATCATCATCCGCGGGATCTGCGGCTTTATCGCTCTTCTTTTCCTTTTCTTCGTCACTGTGACGGTTTATGAGCTTCTGTTCGAGAAGATTCTGGATATTCTCAAGCTTGGCCTCAACGGCTGCATCGGTCTTTACCTCAGCCTTATGTTCTTCAATATTTTCAGGCACCGGTGCCGTATCCTTCTCGGCCTTCTCCCTTAAGCGGTTTACCTGGGCAAGAGTCTCTTTAGCCGTATTCTGCGGCCTGTCCATCTCTTCTTCCTTTGCAACGGTTATCTCGACCTGCATCTTTTTAAGGAACGCAAAGAAACCCTTGGGCTTGACATTGCGCGAATGGATCACGGTGATATCGTCACCAAGCTCTTTTTTTGCTGCCTCTACAGCCTCTTCTTCGGTTTTAGCCTGATATTTCTTTATTACCATCTCTGCCTCTCATTCAGGCGCTGACCATGCCAACGCTCTGAAGCTCTACATCGGATTCCACTTCATTATAACTCACAACCGCCAGATCATGAAAGTACTCTTCAACCAGTCTTCTGAAATACATACGCACTATCGGGCTGGTGAGCACTATGGGACTGGCTCCCATGCCTTCGAGCTTTGACAGTTCGGAGCGCAGATTGTCGATAAGCTTCCTTACACGCTCCGGATCCAGAGTTATGTACGCTCCCTGTTCGCTCTGCTTTACGGAAGCCATTATGTCCTGTTCAAGCTTGGGATCCACGGTAAGCACATTGACCGTAGACTCGCCCGCAAAATACTTATTCGAGATCGCCCTCTTAAGCGAAGCACGCACATATTCCGTCAAAAGATCCGTATCCCTTGTGGCGGTCGCATGATCGGCCAGACTCTCAAATATAGTCAGCAGGTCACGCACGGATATGCCTTCAGAAAGCAGGTTCTGCAGCACCTTCTGTATCTCGCCCAGTCCCAGGAGCTTGGGTACCAGTTCCTCCACGATAGAAGGATTGGACTCCTTTAAATTGTCCACCAGAGACTGTACATCCTGTCTGGTAAGGAGCTCGGCGATGTGGGCACGTATCACTTCCGTAAGATGGGTGGCGATTATCGAAGGCGGATCCACAACGGTATAGCCCCAGCTTTCGGCTTTTTCCCTCTGCCCCTCGGTTATCCACTTGGCCGGCAGCTTGAATGCCGGCTCCACGGTATCGATACCGGTTATCTCTTCCTCTACATAACCGGGGTTCATCGCCATGTAATGATCAAATAATATCTCGCCTTCGGAAACCTGTATACCCTTGATCTTTATTATATACTGATTGGGATTCAGCTGTATGTTATCACGAAGACGTATGATAGGCACCACGGTACCCAGCTCCAGTGCTATCTGGCGTCTTATCATGACCACGCGGTCCAGAAGATCGCCGCCCTGGTTGGCATCGGCAAGAGGTATGATACCGTATCCAAACTCAAGCTCTATGGGGTCCACCTGCAAAAGGGCGGTAACATTCTCCGGCCTTCGTATCTCTTCCGCCTCGGCCACTTCTTCCGCCTCTACCTGCTCCTCCACGGATTTCGTGGCCATGGTGGTCTCCATCTTTCTGGCTACCAGTATGAATACCACGCCAAGGGGGACAAAGATCATAAACTCAAGGGGAGTGAACACACCCAGGAAAGCAAGCGTCACACCCACTATATACATGGCCCTGGGCAGACCGAAGATCTGCTTTATAAGCGTATTTCCGAAGTCGGCTTCCTTTGAACCCTTGGTGACCAGTATACCTGTTGCCAGCGATATGAGCAGTGAAGGTATGGCCGATACCAGACCGTCACCTATGGTAAGGACTGCGTACTGGTTGAGCGCACTGTTGAAATCCATGCCCCTTCTGAACATACCCATAAGGATACCGCCCACAAGGTTGACTGCCGATATTAAAAGACCTGCGGTAGCATCTCCCTTTACGTACTTCACGGCACCGTCCATGGAACCGAAGAAGCTTGATTCTTCCTGTATCTTATCACGGCGCCTTTTGGCTTCCTGATCGTCTATGGCACCGGTATTAAGATCCGCATCTATAGCCATCTGTTTACCGGGCATTGCATCCAGGGTGAATCTGGCCGTTACTTCCGCAACACGCTCCGAACCTTTATTGATGACCATGAACTGTACGATAAGCAGTATCGCAAAGACTATGATACCCATTACCAGATCGCCGCCGCCCACGAAATTACCGAAGGTGGATACCACGTTTCCGGGGCTGCCGGATATCAGTATCAGACGCGTGGAAGATACGTTGAGCGCTATCCGAAACAGTGTGGTGAAGAGCAGCATCGTAGGATAAAAGCTCATATCCAGCGGCTCTTTTGAGAGCATGGCCGAAAACAGTATGGTGAAGGCCACGCTCATGTTGACCGCCAGCAGTACGTCCAGAAGCCAGCTGGGGATAGGGACGATGAGCATGATAAATGCGCTCAATACATAAAAGGCTACTACAAAGTCGCCCTTAAGAAGTTTCTTTACCATGCGCTCCTCCTTTCCCTAGTACTATATCAGGCACGGCCTGTTTTTTTGTAGACCAATGCCAGCACTTCGGCTACCGCAACGTAGAGCTCTTCCGGGATCTCCTCACCGATCTCCACATTCGCATAAAGGGACCTGGCCAGAGGTTTATTCTCTACTATCTCTATCTTATGCTCCTTTGCGGCTTCCTTTATCTTCTGGGCCACATAATCCGCGCCCTTTGCCACCACATACGGAGCCTCGGCCTGCTCCTTGTCATAACGCAGCGCCACGGCATAGTGACTGGGGTTGGTAATGACAACGTCGGCCTTGGGCAGCGACTGCATCATACGGCGTCTGGAAGCTTCCTGCATCCTCTGCCTTATCTTTCCTTTGATGGCAGGATCACCTTCGGTTGATTTATACTCTTCCTTGACCTCCTGCTTGGTCATCTTCATATCCTGGTGGAACTTCCATTTCTGAAAGCCGAAATCCGCAAATGCCACCACGATAAATACTATCGCTATCTTAAAACCTATATCGACTAAAAGCTGCCCGGCCATCACTATGCCCTGCATCATGGGTATATCGTAGAGCATGTACAATAACGGCCACTGATCCTTTATCTCATTATAGATCACAACCCCTATCACCACAAGCTTTATGATGGATTTGAGCAGCTCCACCAGCTTGGTAACGGAAAAGATACGCTTTATCCCGCTGATGGGGTTTAACTTGTTGAACTTGGGCTTAAGGGGCTTGCTGGTGGGTTTCCACTTGACCTGTACCAGATCCGCCACAAAGCATACCGCAAAACCTGCCAGCAGAAAGGGCAGGATTATTATCAGTGTCCTTAAGAGCCCTATATTTATCAGCTTAGTATATTCGTTATGATGATCGTAATATGAGGGCAGTTTGACAAAGTACGGGATCCTTCCGTAAAAACCGTCAAACAGATCCCCAAGCTGCCTTGTCAAAGTAGATGTCCATATCCTGAGCAGCAGAAACAGTACCAGAAGCGTCAGGCTCTGTGCGAATTCCTGACTCTTTGCCACCTGTCCTTCCTTGCGGGCATCCTCCAGCTTCTTACTGGTAGGCTCCTCCGTCTTCTCTCCGCCGGGGCCTTCCTTAGCAAAGAACTGCAGGTCATATTCAAGACGTAAGGGCATATCGGCGCTCAAGCTGTCCCTCCCATTGCCTCTATGAAGGATACCATTAATGTCTTCATCTGTACGAACAGCAGATCAGCGGCATCCGGCAGCATCCTTACCGTCACCACCATGATCGCCAGACCTATCAGTGCCTTAACCTGCATACCTACAGCAAACATGTTCATCTGCGGCGAGACCTTGGCCATAATACCTAAAAGGCCGTTCGTGAGCAGGGTCACACAAAACAGCGGCAGTCCTATACGAAAGCCCAGGGATACATATTCAGCCATAAAACCTACCAGGGTAGTGTACATGGCCTCCATATCAAACACGCTGCGGCCTATGCCTATCAGCGTGAAACTCTCTGCCAGCGCCTTTATTAACCAGCGGTGCATCCCGCTCACCATAAATATCAGCATAAACGCGTACTGGTAATACTGCCCGGTAACCGTCACATTCATCTGCGTGGTGGGATCGATCTGCGATGCCATGGAAAAGCCTATATTGGTATCCACTATCTGCCCGGCAAAGCCTGCTATCTGCATGACCCAGTTGGCGGAAAGACCTATCAGAAGCCCTGTCACCGCTTCCTTTAAGATGATGGTCGTATAGTCGATGACCGTATTGTACTGCACATACATATGCGGTGTTATCGACTCGTACAAAAGGAAGCTCATCACCAGCGCAAAACACGCCTTAAGACGCTGCGGCACTTCCGCTCTTCCGAAAAACGGGGCCGCAAAGATAAACATCGAAACCCTGGTCAGTATCAGCAGAAAGTACTCCAGCTCCTCAAGCGGAAATGACAGGTCAAAATACGCCGGATCCATAGCTCACCTAATGGATATAGACCGAAAAGTCCGACCAGAGCTCGACCATGAAATTGATCATGTTACTGAGCATCCAGCCCCCGCCTATCATAAGCACCAGGAAGATCGCCAGAAGTTTTGGCACAAAAGTAAGAGTCTGCTCCTGTATAGAAGTAACCGTCTGAAAGATACTGACTATAAGCCCCACTATCATTGAAATGAGCAGCGGGGGAAGCGCTGTAATCAGTATGGTATACATGGCATCCGCCATTATCTGTGTAACAAGATCTACTGTCATGGCTCACCTCTTTGCATACGCTTAAATAGCTAATAGAAGGTCCGCACCAGATTGACTATTATCAGGTTCCACCCGTCTGCCAGAACAAACAGAAGTATCTTAAACGGCATGGATATAGTTGTGGGCGGAAGCATCATCATACCCATACTCATGAGTACCGACGATACCACCATGTCTATTATCAAAAACGGTATGTATATCAAAAAGCCTATTATAAACGCCGTCCGCAGCTCACTCATCACATAAGCCGGGATGAGCACCTGCAGAGGCACATCATCGGGTTCCCCGCTCCAGTCTTCATAACCGGCTATCTGAAGGAAGACCGTAACATCCTCAACTTCGGTCTGGGGATACATATACTCGCGAAGAGGCTGTATTCCCTTTTCCAGAGCCTCCGCCGTCTCGATAGTGCCGTTGTTCATGGGCTCTATCGCATCATTATAGATCGCAGTGAACGTAGGGCTCATTATATAGATAGTAAGGAACAGAGCTATACCTATAAGTACCATGTTTGGCGGCGCCGTCTGCGTATTCAGCGCCTGCCTGGTAAAATGCAGCACTATTATGATACGGGTAAAGCTGGTTACGGTTAAAAGCAGAAAAGGCAGCAGGGATATGGCTGCCAGTATCAGTACGATCTGCAGAGCCCCGTTCATGGAGCCGTTCCCGTCGTTTAATTCTATAGTGACCCTGTTGCCGATATTGGGCGATGCCAGATCGGAACCACTGTCGGAATCCCCCGGTTCATCCTCATATGTACGCTCATCGGAATCACCGTTATTGTCGCTGTCCGTGGCATACGCTTTCAGCGGCAGGAACATTACTGCCAGGGCCGTCATAAACAAAAGGCATATTCTGAGGATAAGCTTATTCATCACTGCCCTCTTTATCATTTTCACCCTTAAGCGCGCCTATGCCGCCCTTCATCCTGTTTAATAAGATCTCTTTAAAACTGCCACCTTCCGCAGCTGTACTCTTTATATACTCATCGCTGCTGAGCTCAGTTATCAGTTCAACATGCTCCTTTGTGACCGCTACTACCACATAACGGCTGCCTATGCGCAGAAGCTGCAGGTATTTGCCCGCGCCCAGCGGAAGACTCTCAAGCAGCTCCATATTTCCGCTGCTCATCGAACCCTTTTTTGTCCCGGCTACGAAACGTGTAGTGTAGTACGTGAGCAGGAGCACCAGCACAAAGATGATGAGCATGGTAACAAAGCGGGCAAAGTTGTTCACCGCATTGCCGCTGCCTGCCGACGGATTCGTTTCCTTTAGCTTAAGCAGCATATTTGCTGTTTCGTATAAAGCAGATCTCATCAGTCTTTAATGATCTCCGTGATCCTTACGCCGAAGCTTTCTTCTATTACCACCACTTCGCCCTTGGCCACGAACTTGCCGTTGACGAGCACATCGATAGGCTCACCTGCTATCTTCTCAAGCTCTATGATGGTACCGGGCGCAAATTCCAGTATATCGTGTATGGTCTTTGATGTACGGCCCAGCTCCACCGTAACCTCCAGGGGCACATCCATTATAAGGCCTATATTTTCCTGCCCTATCATTGCCGCCATCTCGGGTGTGAACGCGCTGAACTGTGCAGGCTGTACGTTCATCTGCGGCGCGGGCATAGGAACGCCCTGCGGATAAGGCGGCGTTGCAAACTGCGCCGGAGGCGGATATGCGTACGGATCGGGCATCGGCGCCGCTGCAGGCATAGGTGCAGGCGCGGGCGCAGGTGCAGGAGCTACAGGTGTCTCCGGTATCGCTGCCGGAGCAGGCACACTTTCAGGTGCCGGTGTTGAACTTTCTCCAATAGCGCCTCCCGTAAACCGCTCATAAAGATTCTTTGCAAAGCTTATAGGATAGAGCTGCATGATGGTGGAATCGATCAGATCACCTATCTGCATGCGGAACTCTATCTGAACAAAAGTATCATCCGTAAACGGATCCTGTCTGCTGCCGTCGGTAAGCTCATTTACCTTGACAAGACTTGCAATGGGAGGACTGATGTCTATCTTCATGTTCATCATCGAAGACAGCGATGTGGCAGACGATCCCATCATCTGGTTCATGGCCTCGGAAATGGCCGACAGGTGCATCTCGCCCAGTTCGCCATCTATATCCGATCCGTCACCGCCCATCATAAGGTTGGTGATTATCTTGACATCTCTCTCATTAAGTATCAGTATATTAGACCCCGTAAGGCCCAGAGTATACTGTATCTCGACAAATACACAGGGTGCGGGATAATCCGACAGTACGGTATCCCAGTTGGCCAGCGTGACCCTGGGAGTGGTAATGTTCACCTTCTGGTTCACCAGCGAGAATAGCGTAGTAGCTGATGTTCCCATGCTGATATTGGCTATCTCCCCTATGGCATCCTTTTCTATATCGGACAACAGGCTCTGATCGGGCTCACCCCTGCCGCTGCCGGCAGCCGCATCACCGCCGCCGTCGCCGCTCAAGTCCATACCACTCAGGAGTGCATTTATCTCGTCCTGTGACAGCATTCCATCCATTGTACGTTTATCCTCTCTTAAAATGATTTACGGCTAAGATCACTCTTCGGCCGCTGCATCTTCTTTCTGATCGTCATCGTCCCTGTACACGCTGGTGACCCTTACCGCATAGCGGTCGTGATCGGTACCGGGAACGGCAGAAAACTTCTTATACATCCCGACATAAACATCCAGTTCGTTATCAACCCTACGCTCTAAGCGGATTATATCGCCTACCTGCAGTCCCAGAAAATCACTCACGGCTATCTGGCTCTTGCCAAGTACCGCCTTAACGGGCACATCCACCTTACGCAGCAGATTCTCTATATCTACCCTGTGATCGCCGGAATCGGAATTCACCATGCTGGTGAACCAGAACTTGGTGTTCAGGTTATCTATTATGGGCTCTATGGTCATGTAGGGTATACATATGTTCAAAAAGCCCTCCACATCACCCATCTTGATGTTTAAGGTGACTATGGCTATCATCTCGTTAGGTGCTATGATCTGGGCAAACTGGGTATTGGTCTCGATACGCTCCAGTACCGGTTCCACTTCCAGCACGTTACGCCAGGGTTCCCTCAGAAGCTGCGCCGAAATGGTCACGAGCTTATAGAGGATGTTCATCTCTATCTCAGAAAAATCCCTGACCTTTTCAAGCGGCAGTCCGGGCCCGCCCAGCATCCTGTCGATAAAGGAAAAGCCCACGTTAGCCCCAAGGTCTATAAGTATATTGCCACTGAGCGGCTGGAAATTCACTATTCCCAAGACTACGGGGTTTGACAGGGCATTGGTGAACTCGCTGAAAGTAACGGTCTCGGAGCTGACCACGCTTACCTGCACGTTCTTTCTGAGATACACCGGCAGGTTGGTAGACAGCAGACGTCCGTAATGCTCAAATATGAGCTCGAGAGTGCGCAGATGCTCCTTCGAGAACTTGGCAGGCCGTTTAAAGTCATAATTCTTGACTGCGCGGTCGTCCTGGTTCTTTATATCATCTACGTCAACAGAGCCGTCCGTAAGGCCCTTTAGCAGGTTATCTATCTCCTCCTGGGAGAGTATGTCACCCAATTATCCGCTCCTTATCCGAAATTAATGTTGCTGATGCTCACGTTATAAATAACATCGGATCCTATACGCGCCTGTATGCGCTTTAATATCTCATCACAGATATCGCTCTGCATGAGCTTTATCTCATCTGCGGTATACTGGCCGATAACGCTGATAACCTCGCTCTGGAAGAGCTTCTCGTAATTGGCCATTGCTTCTCCGCTGTAGCTTGCATACTTCTCATGTGTTTTGTTGATAGCAAGCGTGATACCGATTATGCAGTACTGGTCCTTCTCCTGTCCTTCAGCCTTACGCGTATTGATAGTCATATCGGGAAGTGTGTAATAATCGCTCTCTTCCGGACTGGGCATGCCGGTCTGACCGCCGGCGTCCGTCCCCAGCTCAAGGCTCAGTACCCCTGCGATATCCGTTACTATCTCGGCAGTGCGCTTATTGGTGCTCATCACCGAAAAGAGCATTATCGCGGTCATCACAAGATTGACCACCAGAAGCGAAAGTATCAAAATTGATATAAGATTCTTTTTCATATCTCCCCCTTTATTCGCTCAGAGAATTATATATCTTTATCTCCACACGGCGGTTAAGTGCCCTGCCTTCTGCAGTGGAATTGTCCGCAATGGGATTGTACTCTCCCCTGCCGCTGTGCTTGACCACAGCAGGGTCAAGACTTGTATGCTCTATCAGATAATAAAATACCGAAAGTGCACGGGCATCGGAAAGCTCGTTATTGCTGGGATACTTTGCCGAATTCATAGGTACCGAATCCGTATGGCCCTCGATCTCGATGGTCGAATCGGCATAACGCTCCAGGATCAGTCCCACCTGGTCAAGGACCGCACCCGCTTCAGCACTGAGCGTGGCACTGCCCGATTCAAACAAAAGCGCTCCGTTTAAGGTAAGCTCCACATACTGTGATGTATAGGAAAGCTCGACCAGATCGTCCAGTCCCGCTTCGCTCATAGCCTCGCTCACTTTTTCTTCAAGCTCTTCGGAGGCAGCCATCTTCTGCTTCTCGGCCTCCTCCATTATGTTTTCCTTAGGTGCATCCGAATCCTCGGCAGTCTTACCCGTGGAATTGATATAATCATCCAGCTGGTTGAGCTGACTCACACCGTTGCTTATGAGTATGCCGTCACCTATGGCCTGGGCGCCTCCGGAAAAGATACTGAAGGTCGCATTAAAACTGGCCGCCACTTCCTCCCAGCGCTTCTGGTCGATGGAACTCATCGAGAACAGCAGCACGAAGAAACATAGCAGCAGGTTCATCAGGTCTGAGAATGTGGCCATCCACGCCGGGGAACCGGCGGGCGCTTCTTCCTGTTTCTGCTTCTTAGCCAACTTACACTACCTCTTATTCACCCTTATCTTCACCTGTAGGTCTGTCTGCAGGTGCAAGGAAGGATTTAAGCTTCTCTTCGATAACACGGGGATTTTCACCTGCCTGTATTGAGAGAAGGCCTTCTATCATTATCTGTTTTACACCGGCTTCTATGCCGTTATACACGCTCATCTTTGAAGTGACGGGGGCACATATCCAGTTAGCCAGCATGGAACCGTACATGGTTGTCAGCAAGGCTACGGCCATTGCGGGGCCGATGGCGTTGGGATCGTCCAGAGCCTTAAGCATGTTAACCAGACCGATAAGGGTACCGATCATACCCCAGGCAGGGCCCATTGCCGCAACTCCTTCCCAGAAGCCTTTCTTGGCCTTATGGCGCTCCTCCATGGCACCCAGTTCGTTCTCCATGATATCGCGTACCAGTTCCGGATCGGTACCGTCCACGACCAGCATGATGCCCTTCTTTAAGAACGGATCATCAATATCACCGGCTCCTTCTTCCAAAGCAAGAAGGCCTTCCTTACGTGCTACGTTGGAAAGCTCGATTATCTTGGTGATGGTCCCCACCGGATCGGCCTGGGGCGGCTTAAAGATCACGCCGAAGCTCTTAAGCCCGGCAACGAAATCGCTCATGGTATTACCGGCCATGATACACATAAATGCTCCGCCAAAGGTGATTATGGCAGAGGGTGCATCCAGGAAATTCAGGAGTGAACCCATATTTATGGTAAACGCCTTACCGTCAAAGACGATACCGAAGATCATCAGGAAAAGGCAGGCCACCAGACCGATTACCGATGCTATATCCATTATCTCTCTTATCCCCTGTAAATATTTTTAGTAAACACACGCAAAAACACAGTGACCCTTCCATCGGTCTCCGTGTCATCATCCATGATATATTTCCTGCTTATAGCATTTTACAAGATTTTTTATCTCTTGTCTACTCTCTTTTACTATTAACTTATGCCCCGTCGTTAACGTAACTACCGTGTCCGGGGTCTCCTCTACATACTCTATCAGGTCGCAGTTTATGAGGACTGTACTGCCGTTTATCTTGGTCAGCTCGATCATATTATGTAAACTCCTCTTAAAGATCCTTCGCTTTATGTCATTCTGAGGACTCAGCCCGAAGCATCCTGAATGACCGGGTCCATACTGTAAAGTACAGGCTTGTTTAATGATTTTGTTTCGTTTATGAATTTACTCTGTCAGGATCCTTCGCCGCGCTCAGGATGACATCGCCGGCTGTTACTCCCGTGATAAAAAAGCGAAAAAACCCGAGGCCTGACCCTCGGGTAATTCCGTCATATCACACATTATACTGTTAAGGTCAATTGTTTTTTTATTCACTTTATGATGCTTACGGATTGCTTCGTGCTTCGCACTCCCGCAATCCTACGACCATTCGCGATCCGCAAGAATGCCTAAAAAACAGGCATTCTGCTACTTGCTCATGTTCGTGCGGGTCCCAAACTCATGAGCTTTTGACCCTGGCATCACATTATCTCTTCAGATTTACAAGCTCCTCAAGCAGTGTATCGGATACGGTGATGATACGGCTGTTTGCCTGGAAACCTCTCTGGGTGGTGATGAGCTCGGTAAATTCCGTTGACAGATCCACGTTTGACATTTCCAGTATACCTGTGGATACCTTGCCGCCGTCTGCGGAAACATCCACGCCCACGCCGTCAAACTGTCCGGAGTTAAGGGTTGCGGCGTAAAGGTTCTCACCCATCTTCTCAAGACCGGTGGCATTTGCGAACTTCGCTACCGCTATCTGGCCCAAAAGCTTGGTCTGGCCGTTATCGTAAGCACCATAGATCTTGCCGTCGCCCTGGATCGAAACACCTGTCATCGCACCTACCGCCCAGCCGGTACCGAAACCGTCGGCATCACCGCTAAGTGCGCCTATGGTGGACTTCTTCTCATTATTTACGTTAGTGGTCTGGTCCATGAAGATGGCGATACCGGGTTTTCCCTGATCCTCTCCCTGTGCGGAGTTCATTGAGAAGGGATTGTCAGCGCCTGCCTCAAGGGGTTCCACGTTCAAGAAGAAATTCTTAAGATCGTTCTTAAGGGCGTCGATACCCTGAAGGGCACCGCTTATCTGATCGTAGCTGAGCTTTAACACCTTGCCGTCCTCAGCATAGTAACCGTCAACCTTAATGGTACCGTTTGTGGCATCGATCATATCAGTAAGTCCCGCACCCAGTCTGGTGTAGGTCCTGTTACCGTCTGCGTCGGTCTCGGAAGTGAACAGATTGGAGAATTTCTCCCAGCCTTCAGTGAAGCCCCAGGCTGCCGCATATTCATCGCTTCCGGGAGACAGTGTCACGGTATCGTCCGCTTTGCTTACCAGAGTACCGTCAGGATTAACATTCCATCTGTCGGAAAGAGTATAAGTCTTGGCTCTCATGATAGGGTTGGTGTAGGTAGGAGGATCCTTCCTCTCAAAGCCGGCACCGGTGAATATATTGGCATCGTATTTAGCCTTGACAACGGTTCCGTCCTTCTTGGTGGTATCTTTGATAACGGAATCATTATTTGCATCGCGCAGATCATCAAGAGTCACGGTGTACATTCCCTCATCATCGGTGCTCTGCACAAGGAATCTTGCGGTATATGAATAACCCAGATTATCGTAGATCTGGAGGTTTACTATCTTTCCGTCGCCCATTACCTGGGGATCCATCTTATCGATGATACCGCTCATATTCGCGCGGCTGGTAACCTGGGGCGCACTGGTCATGTTCTCTGCCTTTAATATCTGCAGCTTGCTCACGTTATCCTGAACGATATCGCCGTTCTCATCAACCTGCCAGCCCATTACGTTATAGCCGTTGCTGCTCATTGCCAGATTACCCATAGCGTCGACATAGAAGGAACCGTCACGGGTGAAGAGGTTTCCGGAGCCGCCGTTTACGATAAAGAACGCATCGCCGGATATACGCAGGTCAAATGCATTACCTGTGTTCTGCGATGAACCCTGTGCCGACATATTGGTGGTGATGGCTGCAGAAACAGTACCGAGACCTATCTGCTTTGCATTGACACCGGCGCGGCCTGTATCCGCATTGGGACCCGATGCAGACTGTGTGGTCTGATACATAAGCTCAGCGAAATTGATAGACTGGGATTTATAACCTACGGTATTGACGTTGGCAATGTTGTTACCGATAACGTCCATCTTGATCTGGTGTGTTTTTAATCCCGCAACACCGGCGAAGAGTGATCTCATCATAAGGCAGTTCCTCCTTTATATTCCGGGGCACATAAAAAGCCCCTTTCGTTTGTTTTAATAATCGAAAGGAGCTTGAAATCCTTTATCAAAATTTTCTCTTCCCTGAGAAAACTTCCTCTCGCCTACATAATGTTTATCGGTGAAGGATGAGAGTTTCTTTATAGCCCGGGTAAAGATTCTTCGCTTCGCTCAGAATGACATGGCGGAGCGGCTCTAAACGGCACAGCGCTTATAAGGCGCAGTTTTCAGTCTTCCTGCAGTTCTTTAAGCTTTGCGTAGTACGCCTCTATCTTCTCGATGTTATCCTGTCCCAGGTAATCCTTTGCTGTATCATTGAGCTCATCAAGCGCGCCCTTTAAGTTCTCGATCAGTTCCTTATGTTGGGAAGGATCTATCTCATCGATGTCAGGCAGGCGTTCCATAGCTTCCTTTATGGTCTGCGCCGCATCCTGCGCATTATGATCGGCCACTATAGCCAGCATACGCTCTCCGTACTCGTTGATGACAGCCAGGGCATCCTTTTCGATGAAGCTCTTCTCATATTCGCTCATACCCGAGAGTATCCTGCCCATCTCCACTACGGTATCCTGGTCGCTGATGGTAAGCTCCTGAAGCGAAGGCAGCTTCTTGATCAGGCCACGGATCTGGTCCACCTTTTCCTGTGCTGCCATATACTGGTCACTGATAACGGTATCCAGATCGTCGATCGAATAGGGATTACCGTTGATGTATACATATGCCTTGCCTTCTTCATAGCCAACACGCTCCACCATGCCGTCGATATAATTGGTCTCGCCGGTGGATTCAGTCACTCTCATGATGACATTCTTGCCCACAAGCCCCTGCGCCTGAACTCCGTTCATGGCGTCACCTATGGACTGGATCTCGCTAACCTGGGTGAATGTGGCGTACTGGCTGATCCACTCCGTATTGGATGTGGGCTCCAGCGGATCCTGGTTCTGCATTTCCGCTACCAGAAGGGTAAGGAAAGCTTCGCTGTCCACTCCGGATTTATTCTTATCTTCATGCGCACTCTTTAATGATGCGCTGGACGCTGTCTCTGTGTTGAACTTACCGTCAACAAATTCCGCCATCAGACTCATATGTTACCTCCTTAAATACACGGAAAGATCCTTAGCTGCCGCTTCGGATGACACCGCAGGCACTCCGGCCTGCATATGGGCGCCTATACTCTGTGATCCATGCGGTTACCGTCTGCCTGCATCATCTCCACCGTCAGCGCGTCCGCATCGTCTATCTCTTCCATATCGCCGTCAAGGCCAAGGTCGATACGCCTTGTTGCACGGCGCAGTCTCTCCTGTTCCTTCGCCTCTGCATCACTCTGTCCGTCGTTGCCCTGCTCAAGATTCTGTTCAAAAGCATGGCTTCCTACGGCTACGGATACTTCGGTTACCCTTACCCCGGCCTGCTCAAGGTTTTCCTTAAGCACTGCCAGCTGGCTTTCAAGCGCAGCCTTCACTGCCTCGTTCTGTGCGGTGAACTGTGCGCTGACGCTGCCGTCCTTACTCGTTAAGTTAAGTGCTACATTTCCAAGGCTGGCGGGATGCAGCACCATCTCAAGGCTGCTCATGTCTTCCTTGACTTTTGTCTTTATCTGGTCGGCCACCTGATCTAAGATCTCCTGAGGATCTGTGGTATATCTTAATTCCTGTGTCTGTGCACGCAGCTCATCCGCAGAGATCTCCGATGTCTGATCCGCATTCGGCATGAACGCTGCCTGTTCTTCCCTGATCTGTTCAAACTCCGCATGCTCACGCCTCTCACTCCTGCGGGATGCCGGTCCTTCTTCTCCGCCCGCTTCCTTCTGTCCGCCGCCTATCTCCTGTCCCAGTGAATAAGGCTCTTCGGGTGCTGCCACAGGCATTACCGCGTCGGAAAGCATCTCTTCCACGCTCTGCGCAGCCGACATCTCCTTAAGCGCATCATTAAGAGCCGGGCCCATAAGACGCTCGGCGTTTTCTTCCGGCATCAGCCCTTTCATATCTTCCATGGCCTCTGCTATAAGGTCGCTTAACTTAGAAGCCATATCAGAAAGATCGCTGTCGGCAAGAAGCGATGCCAGATCCCCGTCTCCGAAAAGCTGCGCTACCAGCATATTGCCGGCGCCGCCCGAAAGCAGGTCTGACATATCCATATTAAGGGATGACAGAGCATCCTCAAGTCCTTCTGTCGTTATATCTCCCAGAAGCTCCATGATATCCGCAAGAAGCTGCTGTGCATTGGCAGTGATCGCTGCCTCCACATCTTCTTCCGCAGTCGTATCGCTGCGCTCGCTTGCAGGAGTCTTCTGCACTCTCTGCGCACGGTTCTCATTTACGCTCCTGTTTCTGTTAGCGGCATCCATCGCCGCATTTTTGGATTCCTTTCCCTTGGCACCGGTTCCTTCCGTCTTAACGTCCTGCTGCGTATTAACGCTGCCCTTGGCGTTACTGAATGCCTGCATGAAATCGCCCTTACCGTCTGTCTTTGTATCGGCTGCGGAGGGGGTTGGCATCAGCATGCCCTGCATGGGGTTTTCCATCAACGGTGCTATGGTCATGTGCTTTCCTCCCGGATAATACATTTTGATATTTCCGTATATTACTTTACATGAAGATTATCGGATGATGGGCGGCTATACTTAACCCCACAGTTTATTCCGGATCCATTATACGTGTTACCTGCGCTGCTATATTCTCATCCATCTGCGCCAGTATAGCGCCTCTCTGGGCACTGGTCATGGACCAGAGTATCTCTCCCACCAGCTCCAGCGAATTGCCCATGGTATTAAATATAGCAGCTGCCTCCTCGGGCGGCATTGCAGCATATGCCGATGCATAATCAGCCATCTGTGCCGATGCATTGGTGCTCTTTACCACCAGCTGGTACAGATATTCCGCCGTTGCAGGATCTATCTGTTCGTAATACTTACGGTATTCCTCGGGCCCCGGACCGTTCTCCGCATAGATAACATCCTCATAAAATTCGGTCCTTATGCGCTGGAACTCCTCCTGGGACTGCTCAAACGTAGAGAGCCTCTGCACTTCCCCCTGCAGCAGGGTAACATCCGCAGCATAAGCCGCATTTGCGGTACGCGCGCTCTGCAGTTCCAGCTCCAGTGCCTTTATCTGGTCCACAGCCTCTTCCAGGGATGTGTAACCATAGTATGCCTCCAGGTCCTCTGTCTCTGTAGTGGTATCCCTGGGCAGTATCTTATTGAGCACGGGAACATTGCCGATAACAGGTGCCAGCACGCCGCTGCCGAAGCCTCCCACATCAAGCTTGATAAGTATTCCCAGTATCACCAGCCAGATCACTATGATAAAAAGTGTCACGAAGAACATCGAAATGCCGCCGCCAACAGTCTCGCCCTCAAGCTGGGATTCCTGGTCAGCCAGTTCCTTGGCACGTTTCTTTGCTTCCTTACGCTGGGCGATCTGCTCTTTTTTCAGCTTCTTCTTTTCTTCATCAAGTTTTTTCCGTTCAGCCTTATAATCGTCGGCCATAGTCCGCTCCTTCCTTAAGATCCTCCGGCAGCCCTCTTACGGTGGTGCCGCGGCAGAAGATCCTTTATTGTCCGTCGTCTTCCTTAGTCCCGTATACGTAGCTCGTCAGCTGGTCTATCTCCTTGACCTCCTCGGCGTTCTGCTCCTCCACAAATCGCTCGAAGGCCTTCTCACGCATCTTCTCATGTATCTTGCGTTCCTGCATCGCTTCCTGCATCCTGGCCCTGGCAGCATCCAGGTTCTTTTCCGCTATGCGCAGCTTGATACGCTGCTGCTTTACCTCTTCCTCAACGAACTCTTTAGCCCGCTGGTTCTCCCGTATCTTTATCGTATCTATGGTGGTAAGGCGGAGCGCCTTGCCCTCTTCCACTATCCTATCGCGCTTTGAAAGTACCGCGTCCAGCTTCTCCTCTTCCTCCGTGAGCGCAGCCCGGCGCGCGGCGAAGTTATTCTTCTCCTGCTCCTCCAGCTTCTCCTTCAGTTCAAGGATGTTCTGCATCCTGTAGCGGAAACGCGCCATACTCTTCTCCCTTACTTAAACAGCCCTTCAAGGAGGCGCTCGGTCTCCTCGTAATCGAATTTCTCGTTCACGTCCTGGCAGAGGAACTCGTTCACAGCATCTATCTTATCTATGGCATAATCAATGTTCTTGTTTGAGCCCTTCTTATAAGCACCTATATTGATCAGGTCTTCCGCCTCATCATAAGTGGCCATGACAGACTTAAGTTTGGTTGCTGCCTGGCGGTGCTCCTTGTCGGTCACCATGCTCATACATCGTGAGATGGAGAGCATCACATCTATGGCGGGATAATGCCCCTTTGCACCCAGGCGGCGCGACAGCATTATATGGCCGTCCAGTATACCGCGGGCGGTATCCGTTATAGGCTCGTTAAAATCGTCACCGTCTACCAGCACGGCGTAGAGTCCTGTAATGGAGCCCTTATCATCCCTGCCGGCGCGCTCGAGCAGCTTGGGCATTTCCGAATAAACGCTGGGCGGGTATCCGCGCGTAACAGGCGGTTCACCGGTGGCCAGGCCTATCTCACGCTGCGCCATGGAAAAACGTGTAAGGTTATCCATCATCAGCAGCACATCCTTGCCCTGGGAGCGGAAGTATTCCGCTATGGCCGTAGCCGTCTGGGCAGCTTTTTTACGTTCAAGTGCCGGTTTATCGGAAGTGGCGCATACCACGACGCTCCTCTTCATGCCTTCGGGGCCCAGGTCCCTTTCTATGAACTCGCGCACCTCACGGCCGCGCTCTCCTATCAGTGCTATCACGTTCAGCTCTGCCTTTGTATTTCTGGCAAACATCCCCATCAGTGTTGATTTACCTACACCAGAGCCCGCGAATATACCGATCCTTTGGCCCTTGCCCACGGTGATAAGCCCATCCACTGCCTTTACCCCCAGCGGTAGAGCTTCGTTTATTATCGTCCTGGTCATCGGATCCGGGCTCTTGGCATCCAGCGGATACCAGGTCTCGCCGGTGGGCGTGAACTCGCTTATGGGCCTGCCCAGGCCATCCAGTATCTGTCCCAGAAGGAAATCCCCCACCTGCACGGACAACGGCCGTTCCATATTCTCGACTATACAGCCGGCGCCTATGCCTTCAGTATTCTCATAAGGCATCAGAAGGGTCATGTTATTCTTAAAGCCGACGACCTCGCTCATTATCACATTGCCGGCTGTCGTGGTGATCCTGCACATATCGCCCATCTTGGCATCGGGCCCTGCGCTCTCCAGCGTCAGCCCCACCACATTTACTATTTTGCCCAGTTTGCGGTAATAAAGCTTTTCCGCAGCTGCGTCGTATTTTTCGAGGTTATAATCATTCATGGTTTTATGCGACACCCGCTCTATTGAAAGAAAGGGGGCGTCAGCTCCCCTCTCTTACTCGTAACTCAATATCTTAAGCTGCTGCACAAGAAGCGACAGCTGGGTGCCCAGTGAGCAGTCCCATATGCCGCCCTCGCTTTCTATCAGGCAGGAATTGGGGCTTAAGGTCGAATCCTCCACTATCTCGAAGCTTTCCGGCAGGATACCTGTCCCCTTGGCCACCTGCTCCTTCTGTGCCTTGACATTTTCATAGTCGGTGGATGAAACATGCACCACATAATTGCGCCCGCTGTCCACCCCTGTAAGAGCCCGGTTTAATAAGAACAATACGGTCTCCCTGTCATTCTCAAGCCTCGCCCCGGTAACGCGTTCAAATATGCCGCTTATCTTTTCGACCAGCAGCGGTTCCAGTTCCTCGCTCTTTTTCTGGAAATCACGCTCAGCGGCGGAAGCCCTTGCCTCACACTCGAGTTCTTTTTCCCGGTACTTACGTCTGCACTCTTCCTCTGCCTCTTTATGGCCGTCCCTGTATCCTTCCTCACGGCCCTCGTCCCTGGCAGAACCGCGTATCTGCTCGGCTTCCTTTTTCGCAGCATCTATGATCGCCTGCGCCTGGGCCTTTGCATCCTTGAGCATCGCTTCGATCTCTTCGTGGCTTGCGGCACTGCCGGCCTTTATCACATTATCATCTTCCTCCGTGACCAGGCGCTCGACCAGAAGCGGATCCAGGCCTTCTGAAAAGCCTTCTTCGATCACTTCCGCCGGTTCCTCTACCATCCTGGCACGAAGCTCCTCCAGACGTTTCTCAACGAAAGTGTTTGAGTTGATCGTCAGCTTCTTTCCGGATTCAACATTGACGTAGCCGCCTTTGATGAAATTAGACAATTACCTCGTCACCTCCGCCTCGGGATATGATGATCTCACCGGTATCCTCCAGCTTGCGGATCACGTTGACTATCTTCTGCTGGGCATCTTCCACGTCCTTCATACGCACGGGGCCCATAAATTCCATATCCTCTTTTATCATCTCGGCCAGACGCTTTGAGAGGTTGGTGAATATCGCATTCTGCACTTCTTCACCGGTACCCTTGAGCGCCAGCTCCAGATCGCCGTTATCAACTTCACGCAGCACGCGCTGTATAGCCTTGTTGTCCAAAAGCAATATGTCTTCGAAGACGAACATCTTCTTTCTGATCTCGTCGGCCAGCTCCGGATCCTCGATCTCCAATATCTCCATGATATGCTTTTCCGTACCGCGGTCGGTAGAGTTCAATATCTCCACCACCTGATCCACGCCGCCTATCTGGGTGTAATCCTGATTTACCAGGTTTGCCAGTTTGCTCTCCAGCACGCGCTCCACCTCCTGGATGACATCCGGACTGGTCCTGTCCATAGTGGCGATACGTCTGGCGACATCCGCCTGATTCTCCTGCGGCAGGGCAGAAATGATCAGCGCCGACTGCGAAGGCGACAGGTAAGATAGTATCAATGCTATGGTCTGCGGATGCTCATCCTGTATAAAGGATAAAAGCTGGGTCGCATCGGTCTTTCTGACAAACTCGAAAGGCTTTACCTGCAGGGATGCGGTGAGCTTTCCGATGACATCCAGTGCCTTTTCGGTGCCCAGCGCCTTTTCCAGCAGTTCCTTCGCATAGCCTATACCGCCTTCAGCGATATACTGCTGTGCCAGACAGATCTCGTAAAACTCGTTTATGACATCTTCTTTGACCTGCGGCGAGATGCTCCTGGTATTGGCTATTTCCAGTGTAAGGTCCTCTATCTCTTCTTCCTTTAAGTGCTTAAACACAGTAGAGCTCATTTCGGGCCCCAGGGCAATAAGCAGCACCGCCGCTTTCTGTATTCCGGTCAAGCTGTTATCGTTAGCCATTTATCAACTCCACTCCTCATTCAACCAGTTGCGCAGCAGATTTGCCGCCAGCTCCGGGTTGTCCTCGACAAATTTCTCAACTATCCTTCTGGCCTCGGATTTCTCCTCAACGCCTATCTCATTTAAATCCGAATCGGTAACGGTAGACTGCAGTATATCGTCGATGGAAATCTCGGGCTCCGCTTCCTCCACACGTGCCTGACGCATGCTGCGCAGGATGACGAAAGCTAAAAGCCCCAGGATCAGTACTATCAGGATTATCTGCAGCACGTCATTAAGCTTGATGTTCATGCCCTCATGATCCACAAAGAAGGGCTGCTCATAGGAAAGTATGGATATCTTACCGCTGGCTATGCCGGAAGCATTGGAAACTGCCATGATCAGGCTCTGCTCCACGGGGAGCTCGGTGCGGACATCATTGGCAAGCTTGTACTGTTCCCAGGTGATACCTTCGAGCTCACCTGCTTCACGGATATCATCCTCGTTGATCATCTTGTAGGTGAGAAGCGTTACGGTAACGGATGAATTCTCCCTGTCGATATCGCCTGCCTGCCTGGTGGTAGTCCTTATCCTTTCGTCGGGAAGGAAATCCTCACTGGTCTCAATGACCGACGAAGAGGTATTAGACTGGTTCTCGTATACGTAATCGGTAGTCTGTTCCCCGTTGGAATCCGTACCGGGAACACCGCCCGTCGTACCCTCATTGGTGCTCTGATAGGTATCACGGCTGGCCAGTACGCCATCGCCTTCTGTTTCTGTGTTGGAATAGTCGTGAACTACTTCTTCATAATTGGCCGTATCGATCACAACATGCGCAGCCACCTCGATGCCCGAAAACTGGTTAAGGCCCAGCAGGGCACGTTTGACATCAGCCTCCACAGCTCTGGACTGCTGGTCTGCAAGGGTGTAGAATGCGGTGGATGTTCCGGAGGATGAGCTCTCCTCTGCTCCGGCATAAAGAAGCTTTCCGCTGGTATCCACGATACTGATATTGTTGGTGGTGTCATTACCAAGGGCAGTGGCTACCATCCTTGCGATAGCACCGGCCTTATCACTGTCACAGGTGCCGCTCAGCTCCAGGGTAACTGCCGCATAGCTTTCCTTGGTCTGCGCGATAAGGGTTCCGTTCTGTTCCGGGATGCTAAGCTTAACATCGGCTTTACGTACAAAATCCATTGCCTGGATGTTTTCCTCGAGTTCCTGCTCCAGATACACTTTATACTTCTTCTGGGTATCGGCTTCGGTAGAGAAAAATCCTCCGTCTACCACATTGTCTATCGAATAATTATCCGTTGAGATGCTGTTGCTGCCAAGCAGAAGGACTGCCCTGGTATAATCCTTACGGTTGATGGAAATGGTCAGACCGTCTTCCGAAGTCGTATAGGGTATCTCATCACCGGTGAGCAGATCTATGACCTCCTGTGCTTCCTTTGCGGAGGCTGCGGTATGGATCTTTACATATTCGGGACGCGTGATCCAGATTATCAGACCAACAAAAGCCGCCACGGTAAGTACCGCCAGCAGCACGATTATTATCTTCTGTCGTTTTGAAAATTTTTCCCACCAGTCCAGCAGCCTTTTGGGCAGCGAACGGAACCAGGCCATGATTTTATCGACCATTTAGCGGGCCCCTCCTTAAGAAATATACTCTATCTATTCCTGCACATCGCAAGGCATCTTCCCACGCTTCGCGCGGGCCCCTCCTTAAGATTAAATCTGCATATTCATTATCGTACGGTATGCCTCGGTTATGGAATTCTTAAGCGTTACCGTATACTGCAGCGCCGTGGAAGCCTTCTGCAGTGCTATAGCCAGGTCATGAGTGGAATTGCTCTGTCCCATGGCCAGCTTGATCTCTTCATTTTCGGCATCCGATAAGTATTTGTTGGTAGTGTTGATATTTGAGAGTGCAGCCCCGAATATCGCACCGAAAAGATCCTCCGAATCAGAGCCCTTTGCCTGCGCAAAGCGGCTTATCTCCTTGCCGGTGCGCACATTGAGCCTGTCGATCGGATTACTTACCAGATTGCCTGTGGCTGTATCGATGTATTCCATAGTGTTATCCTCTTAATAGACAAGAACCTTTGCTTTGGATGAAAGGGTTGCGGTACTGCAGCTTAACCGATTATACTCAGTCCCGTTGTTGCCATGGACTTGCTGGCATTAAATGCCGTTGCATTTGCTTCATAAGCCCTGTTGGCGTCGATCAGGTTGGTCATCTCCGTTATCGTATTGACATTGGGATACGTTACATATCCGTTCTCATCCGCATCGGGATGGGAAGGATCATACACCATGTTCATAGGGCTTTCGGTGTCCTCTGTGATCGTAGGGATCTTTACTCCGTAGCCGATCAGGTCATCGCTCACCACGTTACGGTCATGGCGCTGCTGTGCGCGTCCGGTACCCACTATCGTAGAGAGCACACGTCCGAATGAACGCCTGTCCTGCTGCGTATCCTTGGTCTCAAATTCCACCACTTTGCGCCTGTAGGGTGTGCCGTCGGCGGTGCGGGTGGTATTTGCATTTGCTATATTCTCCGCAATGGTATCCATGCGGTAACGCTCGGCGGTCAGGCCGGATGCTGTTATATTAAAGGATGTGAACATTCCCATGGCGGATACTCCTTTTTTTTAATGCTTTAGTTTATTGGTTGCTATAGTCTTTCAAGATCCTTCGCTTCGCTCAGGATGACACATTTCTTCGCTCAGGATGACACGTTTCTTCGATCAGGCCGGCTCTTATGATCCGTTACCCATAGCGGTCTTTAAGTTCTGGAATTCACTCTTGACACACTGCATAAGGGAATTATAGGTTATCTGGTTTTCAGCCATGTATACGTTCTCGGTATCAATGTCAACGTTATTTCCGTCAAGCCTGTAGGAATATGCTTCCGCATCGGTATATACCCTGGGCTCTATACGGGCCAGGTCCATGTTATAGACCTTTGCATCCATCGTGCGGTGCTCCACCTTATTCAGATTGCGGATCAGCTCATCTTCAAAGCTCACATCCTGGCGCTTGTAGTTAGGTGTATCCACATTTGCCAGGTTATTGGATATGGCTTCGTTTCTGAGCCACGCTGCATCCGCTGCCTTATCCAGCACATTTATATACGAAAATACGTTGGAATTTATCATAAAATCACCTCACGCGTTCCTTATACGCAAAAACAGCACAGACAAAACCCTGTGCCTTTCCGTGGCCTTTTAGGGCTTCCCTGCCTATGCTCATATCTATTATATCGGATACTTATGTCCGAAACTGTAATAAATATTATATATTATTCAGGAAAAATTACAAGATAATTTTATGTAAACCCCGCCTCTGCTTAAGATGCGCGGGGCGGGGTCGTAAACGATACTTTTAGCGGCAGTGCCTCAGATATTCAAGCAAATAGTTTAAGGACCTTATATGATACTGTAAATACTGTTATTCATGACCTTAAGTCTTGTACCCTTCACACCGGCAGAATGGGTCTCGATCACGCCGGCACTCTCAAGCTTGCGAAGCGCATTCACCACCACGCTCCTGGCGATCCCCGTATCCTCCGCTACTTTTTTAGCGATAAGGATGCTCTCCTCTTCGTCAAGCTGGCTTAAGATATGCCTGATGGCCTCTTTTTCGGAGAGCGTCAGCGCATCCAGTGCACTCTTCGCTCCCTGCATCAGGCGGTCGCTCTCATCAGCTTCGGAACGAAGGGAACGTAAAAGCTCAAGCCCTACAACGGTACCGGCATATTCTGCCAGGATGATATCATCCATGTCGTACCAGCCCTTATCTTTATAGATAAAAAGGCTGCCCAGGCGCTCACCGCCGGCATAGATAGGTGAAGCTACGGCATGGTAACGTCCGCCGCCTTCAGCAATATCCATGCTAAAGCCCAGTGTCATCAGGTTCACATTATCCTGTGTCGAAAGTATCCCCATAAAACGCTCGTTTAGGCCGTCATCGATGTGCTCGCCCACTGTGTGGCTCAGCAGCTCCTTAAGAGGCTGTACTTCCTCGCTGATGCCACAGCCAAGAAGCTTGCCGCCCCTGCTTATTACAAGCACGTCCGACGCGAGGCTGTCGCTGAGAACCTCGCAGATATCATTAAACGCCACCTTGGAAGAAGTATTATTATGAAGCAGGCGTCCCAGTTTTCTTGTACGATCCAGAAGACTTAAGCTCATTCTTCATCCTTTCTGTCATCATCCTTTACATAGCCGCACTCTGTATCGGCGCAGACCAGTTTGCTTCCCTTCTTGAGCATGATACCGCCGCACTCGGGGCATTTTTCGGCTACAGGCTTATTCCATACCATAAAGTCACATTCGGGGATCCCCTCACAGCCGTAGTATCTGCGGCCCTTCTTGGTCATTCGTACCACGATGTCCTTGCCACACTTAGGGCAGGCCACACCCACCTTCTCAAAATAAGGCTTGGTATTCTTGCACTCCGGGAAGCCCGGGCAGGCCAGGAAGCGTCCGTGGGGGCCGTATTTGATCACCATCATCCTGCCGCAGTTCTCACACTGCACATCACTCTCTTCATCCTTTATCTCGATGTGCGCCATCTCTTCCTCTGCCTTCCTGACAGCGGTATCCAGATCCGGATAGAAGTTTTCTATTACGGTACGCCAGTTCATCTGGCCCTCACCGATATTATCGAGGAGGCTCTCCATGGTGGCTGTAAAGTTAACATCAACTATAGCCGGGAATTCCTCCTTCATCACCTTGTTGACTATCTCGCCCAGTTCCGATACGAAGAGGTTCTTGTTCTCTTTAAGAATATAGCGTCTGGCCAGGATGGTCGATATGGTAGGCGCATAGGTTGAAGGCCTGCCTATCCCCAGCTCTTCAAGCGCACGCACCAGCGACGCCTCGGTAAAATGCGCGGGCGGCTGGGTGAAATGCTGCTTCTTCTCTATCTCGTTTAGCTTAATTACGGGATTCTTTCCATCTGCAGCAAATTCCTTTAAGAGGAAACTGTTCTGGGCCTTTTCGTCATCGGTATCCGTATAAACCTTCATAAAGCCGTCGAATTTAATACCGCTGGCTGCAGCTGTAAATATCATACCGCCGGCGCTTAACTTGATGGAAAGCGTATCATAAACGGCTGCAGACATCTGGCTGGCAGCAAAGCGCTTCCAGATCAGCTGATATAGCCTGTACTGCTCCCTGGGCAGCTTGGCCTTGAGCATATCAGGTGTCTGGCTTATGTCCGTAGGGCGTATTGCTTCGTGCGCATCCTGGATCTTCTTATCATCCTTTTTCGCCGCCGCACTTCCGTTGTGATAATCGTTTCCGAAGGTCCCGGTTATATACTCTTTGGATGCTGCCAGCGCCTCATCCGATACACGCGTGGAATCGGTACGCAGGTAGGATATGTATCCGTCTTCGTATAGAGACTGTGCTGTACGCATGGTCTTTGATGTCGAATAATTAAGTGCCTTTGATGCTTCCTGCTGAAGTGTGGAGGTGGTAAAAGGCAGGGGAGCTTTACGCGTACGCTCTCCATGCTTTACCTCCTTTATCTCAAACTTAGCGCCCTTAAGCTTCTTCTCTATAGCTTCCGCTTCCGCACGGCTGTCTATCGTCTTCTTGCCGTTCTCGTCACTGTAGAAGGCTGCCGTGAAGCTCTTCTTGCTGCTTCCTGCGCCAAACTGCGCCTCTATGGTCCAGTATTCCCTGGGAATGAATGCTGCTATCTCCTCCTCACGGTCACAGATGATGCGCAGTGCCACGCTCTGCACACGTCCGGCGGATAAGCCGCGCTTTATCTTGCCCCAAAGGAGCGGAGAGATCTTATAACCCACCATACGGTCAAGGATGCGCCTTGCCTGCTGTGCATCCACCAGATCCATATCTATATCCCTGGGATGCTTTAAGGATTCCTTTACGGCGTTCTTGGTTATCTCGTTAAAGGAAATACGGTGCACCTTTTTCTCACTAAGTTTAAGCGATTCAAACAGATGCCAGCTTATAGCTTCTCCCTCACGGTCGGGGTCGGTAGCCAGATATACGTTATCTGCTTTCTTGACTTCCTTACGGAGTTTGGCAAGCACTTCTCCCTTTCCTCTTATAGTTATATATTTGGGCTCGTAATTATGTTCTACGTCCACACCAAGCGTACTCTTGGGCAGATCGCGCACATGCCCCTGGCTGGCGCATACTTCGTAGTTTGAGCCCAGGAATTTTTTAATAGTCTTTACCTTTGCAGGCGACTCCACTATTACCAGATTCTTAGCCATTGCATCTTCCTCATAAATATAAATTGCGTGTACAATTTGCACACGCAAGATAATATACTATAAAATTTTTTATAATGCAAGAAAAAAATCCCCCGTTCACTGAACGGGGGTAGCGGGACATAGTTATTAATTTGGAAAATCCCCCGCCGAGTGGCGGGACATAGTTATTAATCTAGAGAATCCCCCGCCGGGTGGCGGGGGATTGCTTTAGCGATACAATAAATATCCCCCGCCAGATGGCGGGGGATAAGATCATATTAGTGATTCATGTCGTAGTAAGTATAAGGATGAGGATCATTACCTGTTACAGGAAGCTGAATATCAGATGCGCTGGGCGGATCCATTATGATATTCATAAGATGATCGTGCTGGCTCTGAGAACCTGTTGACTGAGGGAAGAAGTACCCGTAGCAGTCGTAGATATACTTATCATCATCCGGCAGTCCCTTGAATTTAGCCCAGATATGGAGCCTTACGTAGCTGTTATTATCTACCATATAATCCCAGTAATAACTGGATGCGTCAGCATGCTGGGTTGTATTGACACTAAATCCGTTCGCCTTATTATCGACATGTATACGTCCTAACTCAAAGTCTGCAAAGCAGTTAGCTCCTGTCGAATCGGGATGAGGAACAGTAAAGCAGTGCTGACCTGTATTTCCATAACCGTAAGGGTCACCGGGATTACCCTTATTGCTGAGGAGATATTCGTAATAAAGGCATCTGTACTGATGTGTTGCTGCCAGATCTGTAAACTCCCATATATCATGATCATGGGTCATACCGGGAATTTCCTTCATAGGGCAGATAGAGAACCACATGCTATGCATGTTCATCTTCTCCCCCTCTTTAACACGGTTGAACACTTCATTATCAAACATAGATGTAAAGTTCCATGCAGCCGGTGCACTACCTATAGGCTCTGAAGCATTCTCATCTTTATGTCTTCTTACTGTAAATCCATTTTCTCCGTTAGTAGCAAGAACAGAAAGGTCAACTGTCTTTGTGCTTCCGCTGGAATCAATCTTAGAATCACTGCCTCCACCTATAGCAAGCGTGATCTGTGCATCCATGATAGCATCGCCTTCTCTGCAATCAGGGCATGTACATATACCGTTAACAGGAATAGCATTTATCATGCCCGCAGTAGTATTTGACCAGGTGTATATAGGCATATGAGTACCATCATTTACCTTAGGAGTAGTAATATGGATCTTATATGTTTCACCTGCTGCACTGCTGGCGATCAGATCACATTCCTTCTCTACACTCCAGTCTGCGTTCAGGTTCAACTTACAACTGAAGATACCGGTTGCTGTATCAAGCTCATAATAAGCACCTGCAGCGCCGTCCTTGAAAGCAAACCCCGCAGTGAACTCAGAAGGGACAAATTTCTTAAGATCGTATTCATGTATACGCAGTACGGTTATATCAACATCTGCTGCGGATCCTGTGCCGCCTTCCGGCATAGGATCACCACCGCTACCTATCTTGTTTCTCAGATAAACTTCACCAGCAGATGAATAACGATAACTCTCGTTAGCCATGTTCATAGCAATACTACATACGTCAGCCGTTTTAACATTGAACATATCACCGTTAGCAGTAGATTCAATATCGTTGTTCTTGGTAAGATAGATAGACTGCACGCCTTCCGCTATAAGACTGATAGTCTCGGTGCCGTCATTACGTACAAGCACCAGATCGGTATACTCTCCGGCTCTTCCGGTCTTAGCAGCAGTACCGGGTACCAGATCGGTCTTTCTGCCTATCTTATAGCTTACAGTTATCGTCCCAGGAAGATATGTATCCCCGCTCTTCCTTCTTTCTTCTGTCTGGAAAGATATGATATCCGACCTTATCCCTCCAAGGGAAGTTGCTGTAGTGGTGGTCAAACTGTTAACCACATTTGCATTCATCAACAGATCCTGAACAGTCTGAACAACCTGCTGTGAATTTTCCTGGAGATTAACCTCATAGTATCCGTTCCTGTACAATTTCTGGCTGTTGACCATCAAAGCACCCACTTCAGCCATTACCAGGATCAGAACAGCTACTGCTACGATCAATTCCACCAGGGTATAGCCCTTATTTCTCTTCATCTTCTCCTCCTTTCTTAATACGCTTCTTAACTATTATGCTCCAGGAGTCGGCGTAGCTTCCGCTCCCGGATTGTACAGACCGCACTCGATCGCGCCTGTTTCTTTATATACTATTATCTTATACATCTTAGAACCCTTTGAAAGAATAAAGTAATCACCTGTCGTGACAGAAGTTCTTATTCTCCCGCTTGGATTAAATGCCACTATCGCGCCTGCTGAAGCAGTGCCTATAACAGGAGGAACACCACCGGATCCAACCGAAAGGATCACATTCGCATTACAGATCAGCTCTTTTTTTGCATTGGTACCGCTTCCTGTGGTTGCGAATACTCTTCCGTTTTCCACGGTGATATTTACCATTCCCGCATCCTGCCCCCGGCTCATGGCTGCAACTTTAGCATTCTTAAGAACATTTTCCAGTCTTTTGGATGCCTTCGTCACGTTAGCATTATTTACAACATTATACGATATCAGAAGAAATACCAATATAAGCAGGGATATAACCATTACGAGCAGAAGCTCCATGATCGATATACCTTTATTGCTTTTTAAAAAGCTCTTCTTCTCTTTCATAAGCCTCCCTCCTTATTCCTTAGACCAGTTGGAGAGAGCGATCACAGGCTGTGCACTGCCGTCATCATCTCCGCCTGCTGCTCCCTTAAACTCACGAAGTGTCTTGTTTATATCCTTATCAAGGAAATTATCAAAGGGGAAGTAATTTACATTATGTGCACCATCCTTGTAATAGAATGGCTTACTGTCTGCATCGGAGGTGTACTGAACTATCTCCACTCCACCTGCACCTATCGTGCTATGTCCGGGCCTACCGGGTACAGCCACCAGATCATCCACTGTCATATTTTCTGCTGTAGCTACCTGAACGGAAGGATCATCAGACTTTGTCTTAACCCATAATTTTCTGGCAAGCTCAAAGCTTTCATCATCCATAGTTCCCCAAGGGAACCCACCGGTCTGTATGTCTATTTCCAGAACCTTGGTACTGTCAACATTAAGATATGTACAGTTCTTCATAGTACCCTGATACATGGTAGGGCATCCGCCACCGATTATAAGAGTATTTTCAAAATCCCAGCCGCTGCTTAAGTTCTGCTGGTTGGTAAGATAGCATGCACCAACTACCACACCGTCGGCTCTTGTCTTTGATACAAAGCAATCACCTCTGTTAAGACCGCCGTTATGGCATTTGTTACGGAACTCCGTCTGAGTAAAAGTCATATCCTTGCCGGTGGAAGTATCATCCCTGTGTAAATGCATAACCGGAGCTACAAGCATGCCTGCAAGGCCTGCATTATACTTATCATAATTCTCCCACTTTACACCTGCAGAACCATGGTTGAATGTAGCATCTTTATACTCTACATTTCCGGAACTTGAGCCTTTGATGTACAGATCATTGCCGACTAAGAGACGCCCTTTACCCTTTACCACTACATTTCCACGTACATAAGTTGTGCCATTTAAATACAGATGTCCGCCGCTTTCAATAGTAAGATTACCATCTATAAAGCAGAAGTTTCCCATGAATGTTACATTTGACAAGCTGCCTACCTTTAAAGCATCTCCGCCACCGTCACCAAGAGCGCCGGTAGCCCTTACATATATATCACCGCCGAAGTACTGGCTGCTCCTGTTAAGGTTGAGCGGGCTGTCGGAAAGGATACTGAAATCATTAAGCTTTCCCGGTGCATCCGTACTCTTAGGGAAACCTATCTTGATATCGGTAACTATACTGCTTTCATATCCGTCAGTGGTCGTAGTATCAAGCTTTACCCCCTTAAGAAGGATATAATTTCCGGCTTCCTCATAAGACGCAACGCTGCCGTCATAAATACAGCTTACTCTAGCTGTGGAAATATCCGGGAGAACACCGCCACCGCTGGTATAACCGATCAGCTTCTGAAGATTAGTCGCATTAAACGTATTCCCGGGTCCCTTGAGATAGGCCTGTAAAGTAGTCTTAGGTGTATCCGATGCATAACTCATCTGCTTTATCTGCGAGAGCATATCAGCCATAGCATACTCTGCAGAATAGAAGTTATCAGATGCCCTGTTACGCATCCCCTTCATCTGATAGTTCATTGTCGACATAAAGAGCAGCGAACTAGCCAGGATTGCAATAAACAGGATCCCGATCAGTACAGCAACCAGCGCTGCTCCCCTGTTACCTTTCATTCTCTTCATCTTTTCTCCTCCTTAATGTGCTGCTCTTTACTTATTGATACTCTTGTTCATTATGCCCGAATGAAGCTCTGCTACGGGTGCGCCCTCAAATCTTGCAGATCCGTCTGCGGCAAACCTGTCAACCCAGACCTGATTGAAAGCATCATAATGATATTCATATACTTTAACTGTTACTTCATATGTAAAATATGTATCTGACGGCTCGTAAGCTCCGCCTCCCGCCGGTTTTCTCATTGATGCATTTCCGTTATTGGAATCATGTGATCTGGGAAGAAAAGTTACGGTAGCGTCATAAAAGTGATTATCCCTCTGTATCCTGCTATACAGCATATATGTCAGCTTGGGTACACCTTTTCCGCTAGGGTTGTCAGTATCGGTATACTGAAGCCCGTCGCTGAATCCGAAATACAGTAATTTATCATCAGTACCGGCAACATAATCAGCATACGGCAAGGTGGGATCAAAGAACATCTGAAGCTCCGTTATCGCCTTACCGGCCATAGCCTGATCATCTACCTGATCCGCTGTAAAACCGTGTCTGTTGGTATCTGTAATATTACGATAATTTGAAGAGTAATCACCCGAATAGTCACCTGTAGTAAAAGCGGCCCCTCCCGCCTTATTAAGGATCTTCTTGGAAGAATCCATACCGCCTACATGTCCCTGATTATACCAGTTATCATTTATGCTGGAGAGAGCCAGCTTAGCATTTGAGTTATCATCTTCGACAGAAGTAGTAAATCCCGAAGAAGCATTACAAAGGGCCTTTACTACCTCCTCATAAGTCTTGCCCTTTATCCCTTCCATAATGGAATTAGCCACATCGGTACCGTCCATTACTTCACGGCTCCTCTGATTTACTTTGATAGCCGTTACAAAAGACTGCATTACCGGTGTAATGATCACGGCAAATAAAGCCAATGCGATCATCACCTCAAAAACCGTTACACCGGCCTTATTTTTCCTTAACCACGTCAACAGGCCTTTCCTTTTTTTCTTCATACGCGCCTCCTTCTTTTGCAACGCCCTCAAGAACTTCAAGCCCCTCCCCCGATTTGGGGGAGGGATAAAACACTTACTTTTATTACTCTTCTACCACATCAAATCCGTCGTCTTCGCCTTCCTCTTCTGCTTCTTCAGCAAGTTCCTCTAAATACACTTCAAACAGCTGATGTGTATATAATGCGTCGGGACTGAGAGGTCCAAACAGATGAAGCTCAAGTCCGCGCATATCAAGCTCGTCGATATCCGGCCATGCAGGCACAGTATCAAGCTTGCGTCCGTTGCCGGAAATAGCCCACTGCTCGATCGTCATCTCGCCTTCAAGTTCACCGGTATCCGGATCATACTCAACCTCTAACTTCTTATATATCATAGGATCATCATAATTGAGTATGTAATCCAACATATAGCGGAAACCGTCATAATAGCAGGTAAAACCAAGAACCGAATCATTTATGATACCGGTGTAATCACTGGGATTAACCTCATCACCGATGGGAATATAATCATTATCATTATATCCTACAGAGCTGATAAGGAAAGTGGTATTACCATCTATCCCGCTGTAACCGAACAAAGGTGTCTCATCATCATCATCCTCTTCCTGAGCAAGGAAATTCTCATCAGCCTTAACTCTGGAATTAACTTCAAGATACTGCATGAACATGGTGTAGTTTTCCTGATTGATCTCTGCCGGGAATGAAGCGATCAACTCATCGCGCTCTTTCTGCATACGCTTTGTTTCTGCGATGTAGAAATCCCTGTTCTTATTCATTTCCTGCAGTTCATCCAGTCTGGCTTGTAACTCCACATTCTCGCCTTTTATAACTTCCGTTTCCTCACGAAGACCTTTGGTGTAAAGTACATAAGGCAGAACCACTACTGCTATGATCAATAATACCAGTATGATCTTCGAGTCTCTATCCGATAAACCTAACATTACTGTGCACCTCCTTCCGCATTCGCATTTGCGTCTGCAGCATTGCTCGTATCGGTATTCCCGGTGTTATTATCTTCAAGCTTCTGAAGCTCCTCATATACTACCGGCTTGCCGATGTGGCATGTTGCCTCGTAAATAACCTGCCTCTGGAGTACAGTTTCAATAGCTGTAATGCCTTCATCAATGGTCATACCCACTTCAAACTCTTTGAATTCCTTCGGATACTCGGGGATTCTCTCCTCATCAATGTCTTCAAGATCCTCAGCCCCTATCAGGTCTTCGCGTTCCTCTTCCTCTTCCTCTTCTTCCTTATCGGGAGTGTAGTCGGTAGTCCAATAAATAGGCTCGCCTGTCTCCTCATCATAACCGATGATCATGATATAACGCCACATATCCTCGATAGCAGGGATCTTAAAGTTAGAAACATAATCAAGATTTCCTATCTTAAGAAGGACATCTGCAACCTCATTCTTTGTGGTGTCATGCCAGCCACTGGTAAGAGTGAATTTAACATTACCATCCTCAAAACTTATCTCTGATATTGCCGAATCCTTAGGCAACAGTGCCTCAAGATCATCTATGAACTGGATGATATATTCATTGTCATTGTGCGTACCAAGTTCAAATGCCTTAACCTGAAGATATTCATGCTCGGCATCTTCATAAGCCTTTTTGATCTCTTCAATATCCTTGATCTTTTCTATCTCTGCCTTTAAGCGGTCTCTTTCGTCAGATACTTTCTTATGCTGATAGATATTGATACCGGTAAATACCGCACTTCCTACGAACGCAACCAGGAAAGCATACTTTAAGTATTTGATAAGATCGGACGATTCAATAAGCGCCGTCTTCTGTCCGGCACCTATGTTAAGGTTCATGGGATCGATAACAGCACCGATATTAGGCAGATAACGCAGGACTTCCTCTGCGGTAAGAGCAGCCTGCCCTTTTATCGAAACGCCTGCCAGCGTCTCGAAATGCTCCACGGGAGCACCCAGCTCACGCTGGAGGATCTTCTCGATACCTGCTATAGCAGAACCTTCACCGAATATCTTGATACCCTGGAGAAGCTCTCCGGGGTTCTTGGTCCTGTGATACTCAACCGCACGGCCTATACCGTTTACCAGGTAGGAAACCGTCTGTGCATATTCATCAGCGGTAACATGCTGGTCTAACAGCGCCTCATTTGAAAGCAGTGTCTTTGCATCCTTTTCGGATATCTTCTTGACATCCATAAGGGCATTTATAACTGCCGTCTTACCATAGTTGACGCTACGCTGAAGGACAAGTACATGGCCACGCATAACGTTTACGTAAGTCGCATCCTTCTCTATCTGAAGAACCAGATCGGTACGTCCCTCCTGCATCTGCAGGGCAAGAAGCTGGATAACCGAATTACCGAAGTAATCTATGCTTCTTACGTTAAGTTTGAGCTCATCAGCTATTTCGTAATAGCCGCGTACCAGATCCATAGGTGCCGCTACTGCGGATACCCTGTACTTCCTTCCATCTTCCGACATATAGTCTTCGAGAATGGAATAAGCGAAAAGGTAATCTCCCGATCCGCTCATAGGGAAATACTCCCCTGAATTTGCCTGCAGAACCTGCCCCAGCTTCTTGGTATTCTTGAAGTAGTTGATATCTACTTCCTTGCTGGCTATCTTCTTACTGGATATGGTGAAGATTACCTCCTTCGCCGTAAATCCTCTTCCGAAGATCGCTGTTCTGATGGCTTCTGCAATTGCTGTCACGTCAACGATATAACCATCATTGAATGCCCCCGCCGGGGTCGTGATCTCTGCAGCGTTGCTCAGCACCACACTTTGTTTGTTGTTCTTCTGCATCTCGGCTATTCGTATAACGTCGCCCGAGATGTAGATAGTCAATGCCTTGTTGGCCATCCTTGCTGCTCCCCTTTCATATAGTTGTATACGGCTTTACAGCCTGTATCATACAACGGCCGATGGCCGCGATATGCATTACCTGCGTCTTACGATCTGACAAACGTGCTCAGATATAACGCTATTATCTTATCCCCGTACAGCATAGCCACTGCAGCCCCCGCTGCCAGATACGGTCCGAATGCCAGTGCATGACCGTCTTTAAAGATCAGCATTCTGATGCCATGTACCAGTGTTCCGAAAACAGCTCCCAGTAACAGGACCAGAAGTATCTTCTGCCATCCAAGTAACAGCCCCAAAGCCGCCATCAGCTTAACATCGCCTCCGCCCATGGCCCTGCCCTGACTAAACAGACCTATCAGCAGGAACAGCCCGCTGACAACTACCGCACCGATAAGATATGTATACCAATGTTCGATATCCAACACCAGTCTGATCCCTCCCAGCACCGCTATAAGCGCATTTAAAAGCGGCGGAAGCTCATTAATCCTGATGTCAACGTAAGACAAACCAAGTAACAATGAAATGCACAGACCATACAGCAAAAACAGCCAACTCTCACCATAAAGCCAGGCAGTCGCAGCCCATAAAAGAACTGCCAGTACACGGACCACCCATACAGGTGCAGCTTCAGTCCTGCAAAAAGCCATCCCGTTAAGGTTCCCAAGCGCCTGCAAACGCTTATCTATCGCCTCTTCCGGTCCCAAGGCTGCCTTGTATTCCGCATACCTAAAAACAGCAGATGCTGTTAAAAAGCCCGTACAAATTGCCATACAAAAAAAATATGCTCTCACTCGCAAAGATTATACCAAACTATACCTTGCACGTCAATTTTTTAAAATACGGCAATTTGCCTAAAATCAACAAGCAATTTTAATTATATTACCAATGAACTGTTTATATCAGGGGCCCTTACAATAAACCTTTATTACAGTCTGAATTATACCTTTTAAGTCCTCATAATTCAATAGTATTTGCATGAGCAGAAAGCTATGGGTAATGAATTAAGAATCAGTTCCTCTCCGTTTTTTGTGATCTGTTCCTGAGGTTGATGACCGGTCTTTCCACCAGCAGATATGCCAATGTTCCCACGATGAAAGCACATATGATATAAGCTATAAGCATGACTTCATGCCCATAATCAATGGTCACTCCAAAATACTCCGCGAGATTCCTTATCCCAAGGAGCGTACACGTATGAAAAACATACGTTGCAAACGTCACTTTTCCTGCAGCCGCCAGCCCCTTCCATGAAAATACTTTGCGCACCGCAGGTATCTGTGTGATCACGATAAGCGCCGGCGCGACCAGAAAAGCCACAAGGTAGAATTTTCCGAATACAAGCAGCTCAGGCCTGAAAACATGATACAAAGCATAAACGATCAGTATAAGAAATGAGATCAGGTACTCCTTTTTTCCGGCGCTCTTCTTATTTAAAAAAGCTGCCAGCATCATTCCTGCAAAATAACTCTCATACCCCCTGCCTGCCATATATCCTAAAAACGGCAGCTCAGACTCCCTGCTGACACATGCCGCCCCCAGAAAGATCATGACACAAAAGCCCCAGCGGTTATCAATGCCAAACCTGTTACAGATATTCACAATTATATAAGTAAAAAGGTAGCATAAAAGCAGGACATCCAGAAACCACGCTTCCGGATTGATATGGGAATTGATAAAACTCCATCCTTCCTGTACTCCAAGCGCTGATGAAAGCATTCCCCATAGCGATGACTGCGAATATGAAACATCCGCCCCCAACATCAAAAGGTTATGAGCCAGCAGCTGATATACCACTGTAGCAACTGCCAGAAGCGGAAGGATACGCCACAATTTAGGGCAAAAGTACTCGCCAAAGCCCATCCCCTCACTAATACGTTTAACATAAGAGTACATAAGATAACCCGACATAACAAAGAAGATCTCGACAAAGCAGCGAAGATCCACACCGCTGTCATCAGCAGTGACCAGTACATCCCCCCAATAAACTCCCCCGGGACTCACATAGCTTCTGAAATGAAGATATAAGATACCAAGACAGGCTACGATCCGGATGAGATCCAGGGCGCCGTTACGATCTACAGCTTTTCTTTCCTCTTTATTAGTCATATACACCTTTATTCAATAAGATTTTTGCATTTATTCAACTTTATATGGATTTTATCATATATCTAAACCGTACTTTAGTCAAACCAAATACATAGCTTTACATACAATCTTTTTCCGTATATAATTATCATCCATGAGCAATACTTCTATGATTAAAACAGACAAACGAAAGGCGCCAGATATTCTCGCAAGTCCCACTGTATACGCCATGTCAGCGACCCTCATCGGCGCGGTCCTTTTTTTACTGATCTACGGCTTTGCCACGCTTTTACCCACTAATGTCAGCTTCATATATAACAGTAAAGACGCCGATGTCTTTAACCATCAGCTGGGCTTTGATTTCTTCCGCACAAGCCCCTGGCGCAATCCCATCGGGTTGCAATCCTATTATCCTTATCCTTATGAGAGCTCCGTTATTTATTCCGACTCTATTCCACTACTCGCCTTTTTTTTTAAACTGCTTTCCCCTATCCTGCCCGAATACTTCCAGTACTTTGGTATATGGATCTTTCTATGTTTTATACTTCAGGGCGTTAGCTCTTCGCTAGTATTAAAAAAGATAGGCCTCAGTTACATGCAAGCCATGCTCTGCGTCCCCTTCTTTATCCTGAACGTCCCTTTTCTCTTCCGTTGTTTCCATCATAGTGCCTTGGCCGGTCAATGGCTTATTCTTTTTTCATTCCTGATGATACTGAGCGAATCGGATATGAAACCCCGTAAACGTATCGTACTCTGGACTTTGCTCTGCGGCGGAAGTGTCCTGATACACGGTTATCTGTTCTTTATGACAGGTTTTCTGATGAGTTTCTCCTGTTTTTACAGATTCTTTAAAGAAAAAAAACGCGTATCAACCCTTGCTGTATTTTTCAGCTGTGTTATCGCCAGCCTGTTCGCATATTATCTGGGAGGTGGGATGCTCCCGCATGCAAACATAATAATGGGGGGATTCCCTCACTATCTGTTTGATCCGGTGGACCTGATCAATCCTTTGATCTATTCCTCTTTTCTCCCTCCCATTGTATATCTGTGCAGCAAGGAATCAGCTGTTTACTGGGGATTAGCCTTTATTATACTCCTTCTCATGTCTGTAATATTTATTATCATCAAACGCCGGTCCATAAAGCCTTTCTTTAAAAAACACCGTTTCATTATCATACTCACTATGATCGCTTCATTATTTTTGTTCGTGATATCCGAAGGACCTCGCCCCAGGATAGCAGGGCAGACTCTCTTCAACCTCATCAAACCGGATTCCGATTATGATCTGATAGCTTTTTTATCAACATTCAGAGCCACAGCCCGCTTTATCCTGCCGGTACTCTATCTGATACAGATCTGCGTTTTCTACGTCATATCACGTTTTGTTAACAAACAGACTTTATTTACCCTTATACTGATCCCCTGCATCATTCTCCAATACGCAGAGATAGTCCCTAAAACAGCAAAAGGCGGCGCGGACTCGATCGTATCCGGCTACCATACCGTATTCAATGATTGTTTTGACAATACCTTTTCTTCAAACGCAAGGCACCTGTCATTCATCAGTGATAACTACGAAAATATCGCTGCTGCCGGGGTATTTGCTTCGCACCACAATATGACACTTAATACATCTAAAGCCTGTCGCGGTCCCAAGAACTCCGTCTGGGCTGATATTACCGCCTGGAATGCAGAACAGCTGAGTCAGGATACAGTATATCTCATCCCTGATGATTACATCCCCTACCTGAAGCCTGTACTTCTTACCGATGATCATCTTATATACTACTGCGACGAAATGATCTGTATATTCCACAAGGACCTGCTGCAAAATACTCCGGGAGAAGACGCCGCAATGCTTGATAGTTCCATGCTTTATGATATTTTAGATCATTATTATGACCCCGAGCTTGCCGCTACTCCGATCGGAACATTTGATGACCGTTAATGCTGTCCCGGCATTCTCCATTCTTTACTTTTCCATACTAATCATTTATAATTTTCTTTATGGCTGATAAAAATCCCAAAACAATATCATCTGATAAATACAAACAGTTTTTTTTGCATCCTTTGGTCTACGCCCTCTCTGCTGCGATCATAGGTGCGATCCTTTTTTTTCTGATATACGGCTTTGCAAGTCTCGTACCCACTAATGTGGCTTTTATATATAACAGTGATGATGCCGATGTTTTCAATCACCAGCTCGGCTTTGACTTCTTCCGTATAAGTCCCTGGCGCAATCCGATCGGCGTGCAGTCATACTATCCTTATCCTTACGACAGCTCTGTTATATACAGTGACTCCATTCCTCTTTTGGCATTCATATTCAAGCTGCTTTCTCCGATACTACCAAAGTATTTTCAATATTTCGGTATGTGGATCTTCCTTTGTTTTATGCTGCAGGGTGTCAGTGCCTCACTCCTGTTAAAAAAACTTGGTCTCAGCTACTTAAAGACTATGCTCTGTGTTCCTTTTTTCATAATCAATGTTCCTTTTCTCTTCCGTTGTTTTCATCATAGTTCCCTTGCCGGACAATGGCTTATCCTCTTTTCGTTTTTATTGATCATCAGCGAATCAGAAATGAGCGCAAAGAAGCGTATTTTTCTTTGGACGCTCATGTGCGGAGTCAGTGTTCTGATACACGGTTATCTGTTTTTTATGACCGGTTTTCTTATGAGTTTTTCATGTTTTTATCAATTTTTCAAAAACAAAAAACGTTTATCATCCGTCATCACATTTTTCAGCTGTGTGGCCATCACCTTACTGGCCTATTATCTGGGCGGCGGAATGCTTAAATTCGAGAGCGTGATCATGCGCGGATTTCCCGGACTCGTATTCGATCCCGTGGATCTGATCAATCCACTGATCTTTTCATCATTCCTCCCCGGTATCGATTATAAATACAGTACGGAATCCGCGGTATACTGGGGGATCGCTTTTATGATATTCATTCTCATCGCGATCGTTCTCCTGGTCATAAATCATAAAAAGATCAAGCCTTTTCTTAAAAAGCACAGTTTTTTCGTTATTCTAACCCTGCTTGCATCGGTCTTTTTATTTGCAATTTCCGAAGGACTTCGTCCCCGTATTGCAGGGCAGCAGCTTTGGGATCTGGTCGGTACCGATCCTAACCGTGAGCTTTTGGCATTCTTATCTACCTTCCGTGCAACAGCCCGCTTCATATTGCCTGTATGGTATATGATACAAGTGGGAGTTTTTTATATTCTTGCCAAAGGCCTCCCTTCATCACGCATTTTTGTGTATATACTAATGCCTTGTATAGTTTTACAATACGTAGAACTTGTCCCCCTTACCGCTAAAGGTAAGGCAGATGGCATTACAAGCGGTTATTCTACAGTGTTTAACGACTGTTTCGATGATGTTTTTACATCTGATGCCAGACATCTTTCTTTTATCAGCGATACTTTTGAAGATATCGCTTCCGCAGGGGTTTTCGCCTCTCATCATAATATGACGCTGAACACATCAAAAGCCTGTCGCGGCCCCAAAAATTCTGTCCAGGCCGATCTGGATGCATGGAACAGTGAACAGCTTTCAGATGATACAGTATATCTTCTTATCGACGATTATATGCCTTATCTGTCACCCAAGCTTCTGCCCGAAACATATGTTGTTTACTATTGTGATGACAGAGTCTGCTTCTTCAATAAGAAACTTATGAAGAATGCTCCCGGCCCGGAAGCTACCGAACTGGATAGGGAGATCTTTTATGAACTGACTACACAGTATTATAACCCCGATGTGTCTGCCACACCGGTCGGAACCTTTGATTCATACTAGGAGGTAACATACAAATGAATTCCTTTCTTAGATCAAAAGCAAAGGAACAGCACTATCCCATTTATTCTGCATTACTTACAGCTATTATCTTTCTGCTGATACTGGCTTTTTCAGGTATACTGGGATACGGTAACAAAACAATTCTTTCCGGTGATCTTTTTTCTCAATATACAGCTTTTATCCAAAGCTTTCTTAATGTATTAAAAGGAAACGGCAGTTTTTATTACAGTTTTTCTGTTTTCTTCGGTAATCCCGCTACCGCCGGATACGCCTACTACTGTTTAAGCCCTTTTAATCTCCTATACCTGATACCGGGGATATCTGTTTCCGCCATGACAGCAGTTATCATTACACTTAAGCTTTCCCTGGCAGCTGCAATGTTTCAGCTTTTCCTTTCAAAAGGCTTAAAAGAAAAATCCCCCTGTACGATCCTCTTTGGTACAGCTTACGGGCTTTGTACTTTTGCCGTATCCATGTGTGTACACATAATGTGGCTTGATGCCCTTTATACACTGCCTGTGATCATCCTCTTGATGACGCTTTATTTCCGTGGTTCATCTTTCATACCGCTTATCCCTGCATATGCTTACCTCTTCATAACCAATTTCTATATGGGCTATATCGCAGGTATATTTACCGCATTTGTTTTTTTAGCTCTTCTTATATTAAGTGTCAAAGAAAGATCGCGTGCGTCATTACAGACAGCAATAAAGAAGTGCCTGTTATATGCTTTCAGCGTACTGCTTGCCGCCGGGGTATGTGCCGCAGTGCTCCTTCCCACAGCTTATGAACTGCTTGATAAGGATCAGAGCCGCAGCGCATTCACACTTTTTTCGGTAACCCTCCCCGATGTATTATGCAATCTCTTTATGGGAGAAATGCAGGGCATGGGAAGTCCCATTCCGCTTATATATTGCGGGTTGCCGGTTCTTCTGCTGCTCCCTGCTTACTTTATGTGTTCAAAGATAGAAAAACGTGAGAAACTTACCGCCGGATTCATTCTGATCTTTTATCTTGCCGCATCACAGTTTCTTCCGTTGTACCGTTTCCTGCATGCAATGGAAGCTCCCAACTGGTATGCCCACCGTTATGCATGGTGCTTGGTATTCCTGATACTTACACTCAGCTGCCGTGCACTCCCCTATTTAAAGGAAATCCCTGTGAAGAAATATATATGCATAATCTCAGGCCTGATGCTGCTGTATGCGATCCTTATTCCTTTCCAAAAACTCTGCTACAGCGGATACCATACCAACAGCTATGGCTTCTTCCTTGTGAATGCAGCTTTTCTGGCTCTTTATATCGCTCTGCATCATTACCGTCCAAAAAATACAGGGCTGTTACTTACTATTCTTCTTTCGGCAGAGCTGCTTATAAACGGCTGCACCTGCTTTTCACGAAATGATTTCGGCTTTCATTCCGAAGATGAACTTGCGTCGTGGGAAAAGAATGAACAGGACATAATACCGGAACTGCTAGCCGCAGATAAAGATATCTACCGTGTACGTGTAAATGGTGAGATATGCTTTAATGCTCCCTCTCGTTTCGGTTATATGGGCCTTAACACTTTCACTACCACTGATAATGCCAAACTGCGTGAAACCCTCTCCTCTCTTGGCATAGGCACTTCTTTTATGAGCATCTATGATCACGGTTACACAGATCTGACCGATATGCTCTTTGGTGTAAAATACAGTCTTAATGCCCAGACCGGAGAACTAAGCGGTTCTCCTCTGGCACTTCCTATAGGTTTTATGTGCAGCCCCGGCTTACTCTCATGGAATAATGATCATGATGTATTTACAAATCAGGAAAATCTTGTCAGCTTAATGGCAAATAAAAAGTATTCGTTCTATACTCCGCTTTCGGTGTCAAATAATAACATCACCGCTAAGAACATGGAAATATATCCTTTTGACGATGCAACGCTTTTTCAACATATCAGCGATGTAGCTGTTGACGGCAGTATAAACATTTCCTTCCCCGAATCAGTAAGCGATAACATTCTGGCGCATTTCACGTCACTATCTGAACCGGTAATAAGAAACACTGCCCCCACCATCGAATACCCGATTAGCGGTTTTAATAAGAGCCATACTCTCTCAGATGAAAGCATAGTAAAAGCGCTCCCTAACGAATTCGGTATTCCCTGCATCAACCTTCTTTTCAGTAGAAACGGAGACTTTGACTACGCTGTAAAAAACATGTACTTCTGCGCATATAACAGCGATAATCTTGCAGATCTTCGTAAAGATCTTGGCAGTATGCCTCTTATTACAAATGCTTTCAGAAACGATGAAATAAGTGGAACTGTTAACGCATCAGCCGATCGTCCGATACTGTTTTTTTCTATACCCTATGACAAAGGTTGGGACGCTTATATCGATGATTCTCCGGCACCGACATATCCTGTTATCAATGATAGCTTCTTAAGCCTGGAGCTTACTCCCGGTACACATAATATACGTCTGATATATTCTCATCCGGGTGCTGATACCGGAAAGCTTATAAGCGGTGGCAGTTTACTTGTACTGCTTATATTAACTCTGATAATTATAAAAAAGAGCAAACAGCCTACTCCTGCTGTCAGTTCTGAAGGATCCGATACGGAGGCCTAAGCATGAAAAATAACAGATCAGCGTTAACCGCATTATATTCCTTTACACTCTCTGTAATCAGTTTTCTTATATTCCTTGCTCTATACCGTGTTTTGGGATTTGGAAACAGAACTCTCTTACGAGGTGATCTGTATTCACAATACATAGATTTCATCCATCTGTTTCTTCGCGTCCTTAAAGGAAAAGAAGATTTCTGGTATACCTTTTCCCAATATTACGGTTCACCCACTATCCTTACATATGCATATTATGCTTTCAGCCCTTTTAATCTGCTCTACCTTCCCGAGATCATCTCCATCCCCGCTATGACCGCAGTAATAATAACCCTGAAGATAGGTCTGTGTGGAGCTTTCTTTTCTCTGTTTGCGAAATACGTTATCAAATGTAGCAATGCGGCAGCTGTATTCTTTGCGATCTGCTATGCAATGAACAGTTTTAATATAACGCTACATTTTAATATCATATGGCTTGAATCAGCTTATCTTTTTCCAATACTGATACTGCTTGTTTATCGCCTGGTCAAAACAGGGCGCTGGCTCTCTCTCGTACCTGTCTGGATATTGTTGTTCTTAAGTAATTTCTACATGGCTTTCATCAGCGGTATTTTTATAGCTGTTGCATTTGCAGCGTTTATATGCCTGTATTATAAATATAAAGAAACATCTGCTCGTCATATCTTTAAGCTTTTTATTAGATTTAGCGGTTCCGTAATACTATCTGCCGGCTGTTGCGCCGCCATCCTTTTGCCCTGTGCCAAATTCCTTATTTCCCATATGGCTGCCGACAATCAATCGTTTTCCGATCTTCCCACATCCTTCTTTGATGTGATCAACAGCATGCTGCTGGGAGTGATGCCTGATATAGATAACCGCATACCTTTTCTTTATTGCGGTCTTCCGGTGGTAATACTCGTGATACACTATTTTATTCAAAAAGAAATACCGTTAAAGGAAAAGGTCATTTCTGGCTTGCTGCTATTCTTCTGCGCACTGAGTATGGTTTTTTTGCCGCTATTCATCTTAACCCATGCTTTTGATTATCCTAACTTTTATTTCTTTCGAAACAGCGGTATCGTCTGCTTTTTATTATGCGCTCTGGCCTGTCGCTGTTTTAGTGCCACTAAAGGAAAACTCCCCACATTCAGTCTCTGGTGCTCTATTGGTGTATTAATATTCTTCTATTCCTTTATGATGCGCCTCTGGCCACTGTACAGTAATCCTTCGGATGTAACTAATTCATCTTCAGAGCTTGCTATAAATATATTGTACTTAAGTCTTTGGGGCATATTACTAATGCCCCATAAGAATCCCCCTTCTCAGAACAGCCGCCTGAAAAAGCCCCTTATCGCAGCATGTTTCATATTATTGATGAGTGAATTAGCGCTGAACGGTTATCTCTCACAGGAGCATGCAGATTACGAACCTTTCTCTGAAAGCGAATTTATCAACTGGTATAATGCACAAAAATCTGTACTCGATCGTATTCCCGCAGATGATGATCAGCTTTACCGCATTTCCATGTATGGCGATAACAATTACAACTCATCCGCCCTCTTCGGATATGCAGGGTATAATACTTTTTCCTCGTCGGATCAATATGACTTACGTAATGCCTTGTATGGCTTGGGAATCTCTGTAAGTAACAGAAGCATTACCGAAAACGGATATACCGATCTGACCTATATGTTATTTGATAAAGGCTACACAGGAAATATCAATCGCGTTGGAGAAAAAACCGATGAGCGTATTTCCGAATTGGAAGAGTTTCCCTGGCGTTTATCCATCGCCTATATGGTATCTAATGACATACAAAATTATACTCCCTGCAATGATCCTTTTGAAAACCAGGAACGTTTTGTTAAAGCAATAAGCGGAAAAGACTATCACTTCTTTGAAAGAATGGAACTTAAGGATCTGAAACTCAGCAGCTTCAATGCAAAAACCTATCCTTTAGGAGATCATACTCTCTTTGCAAAAGCAACAGACCACTCCTCAAATGCCGGCATTTACTTTAGTGCTGATAAAGATCCTGCACATCCATTCTACGCCTGCTTTCGTCAAACATCTCCCAGTGCCATCACTGTAGCTCCGTATCTTTTAGAAAGCGATGATAATTATGCAGAAAACCTGACACTCTCTATAGGTTGTATACTTAAAGGCGGACAAGTAAGCGAAAATTTTCCTCCTGATACTGAAAATGTTGTTATCTACTTTAATGAGGATTCTTTGGAAAGCTACGCATGTAATGAAATGCTATTTGCGCGTTTTGACGGCTCCGATCTTGCATCACTACATAACGATCTTCTGCCCGGAATACTCAAACTCACTAAATGGAGCAGCTCACATTTAATTGGTAACGTATATGCTACAGAAGATTATCCTTTACTCTTTACATCTATCCCCTGGGATGAAGGCTGGAGCGCAAAAGTCGACGGTTTATCCACCGTTTGTGAAAGTGTTTTAGACGGAGCATTTCTGTCTATTCCCTTGTCTCCCGGAGAACATGAAGTAGAACTCAAATATATCGCCCCCGGAGCGAAAGCTGGCTTACTTATCAGCATAGGCAGCTTGCTGGTCTATGCTGCTTTCCTCGTTCATGTATTTGTTACCACGAAGAAGGATCATTAGTGTTGCTTTTACTATGATATTTTCCCTTATTTCAGCTTAAGCAACTTTTGAAAATATGTCTGATTCTTTATCTGATTTTTGCTTCGATAGTGATCGCGCGGAATAATCAGTCAATCGGAATGCTCATGCACCGCTGACGGAGAGTGCAAAGTTCAGGTTTTAATATGAAAACGGCGTGGAAACCCACGCCGTTTATACAATAGTCATTATCTGAGAGCATAATCTTAGCATATATGCCGGGAGTGCTTTAGTGCGCTTTCTGCGGGAATAATTCACGCAAAAGCTGAGACTGATATGCGATATCCGTAGCCGCCCGGCGAAGGTCGTCTATACGATTTTCACTAATAAGACGTACATTTAAAGCGTTGATTTCATCACGCATCTCATCTCGTCCTTCTTCTCTTGCTTCTGTATTGAGCCTTTCCATTATTTCACACATGATATCCTGACCCTCTTCTCCATAAGCTCTGATACATCTGAGCTGTCCTTGACAGCAGCGTTAACATATATCTCTTCAAAACCATTATCGACTACTTTTCCGGTTTCCCTTACCACACGATCAACATGGTAGAGGGGGATACCGTCCTTAAACATATCAAATCTTGATATGAATACAACACAGACATCTGGTACATTTTCAAATTTCTCGCCGGGATCCATGATATTGGCGGTAAGTACCGAACCGTTATAGCGTACACGCTTCTGATGGTTATCATCATTTGCCTTCTGGACTTCTATGTCTATCTCCCGGCCGTCTCCGAGCTTGCAGTGAGCATCCAGTATCACAGAGCTTCTTCTCTTATTTTGGACTTATTACTCATTCCACTTCCCCATCGCCTACTTACGCAACTATATTTTACCAATTATGGGCGGTTTTTCAAGATATTTTCGATAAATTTCAGGGTTCTTGACAGTATCCTTAATTGTGGCCTAATGTAATTTCTGTTCATCAGACCAGAGATTTGCCATCCAACTTACTTAAGATTCCACACACAATGGACACCCTTGTCATTGACTGTATCCCTCCCCAATACTACGGCGGATTAAGGACTTTCCCCCATCAGAAACGTGCGCCGCAAAGTGCACAATAAAAAAGCCGCCCGGATGATAACATCCGAACGGCCTTCTTATTAAATCCGTTTTAGATTACTGTACTACGATTTCGAAACCGCTGTTGCTCTTTGATCCTCTTGAATCAGATCCGGGAACCCATACAGAAACCTTATTGTTGTTTACTACTTCGAAGCAGATATCACTTGCATTGGTGCTCTTAAGTCTTGCAGTTACGTCTGCACCAGAGGTCTCGCCAAGGATCTCAAGTGCTGCAGATCCTATAACATCGCTTGTCTGAAGTCCCGTAACGCTCTGTGCGCCTGTAAGAACAGTGCTTGTATTGTAACCAGTAGCATTAACCACTTCAGGATCCATCATTGCGGTAAGGATTGCACTGTGTACTGCATCTGCTGCCTGAGTATCTGCGGATACCTTGCTCTTCTCAATGTACTTGATCAGCTGGGGTGCCATTACACCTACCAGGATTGCCATGATGGCGATAACGATGATCAGCTCTACCAGTGAGAAACCTTTGTTGTTCTTCATTTCTTTTTTCCTCCTTTTGGAATTTGATTGTTTGTTTTCGGGCTTTTTATTTTTTAGCCCCTGTTGTTTGTTTATGTGCTTATTATATCACCCGATATAACTTTCGCAAGCTTACTCATGTCTAATTATTTCGTATTCATGCTTTTTTCCTAAATTCTATCAGAAGCCGTACCAAAAACAGTATTATTCCGGCACTAAAAAGCACCCTCCCCATCAAATATCCTCCAGCTTCAAATTCCATAACTATCTCATGCTCTCCGGGCTGCAGATATATTGCCATAAATGCATCATTTACAACCGCTATAGGGGAAACCAACTCACCATCCACGTTCACATTCCAGCCTCTGTCATACGGAATGGTGAGAAACAGAACAGGCTGCTCTTTGCTTCCATTGACCTTCCCCTTTATATATCCCGCCTTAAAATCCTCGATCCTTAAAGTGTTTTGTTTTAAGACTTCATAAGCCCCGTCCAGCTCCTTCTCATCCTGATAATACATGTATTGTCCAGTGTAATGATAGCATTTCTCTTTTCCTTCAAAATCGGCTATCTTGACAATAAAAGCATTTCCATCATCTGTCATCTCCATTATGGTATTACCCATCTCACTTCCAAAGCGTACACCGCTGCCCTTCCTGTCCGATGTGGAATACATAGCTACATTCACAGCCATATCTTCAGGAAGCTTACGTTCTTTAGTCTCCTCTTCATACGGCAGTAATTGAAGATAAATATACGCATGTTCATATGTGGTTTCAGGTATACCTATCAGTATTTCACCATGATCATCTTCTCCTTTTTTACGTATCTCGTATCCCAGATCATTTATCACAAATTCTGCATCATTTTCATCATGTGCCCATATATCGGCCGGTGTATATGCCTGTACTTGCTCTCCACACAAAGCACTTATAAGCCTGTTTTGATTTTCGAACGGATTCCCGTCAAAGTACTCCATATTAAATATATACGGTGAAACCATATAACCAAGCGGCAGAGCTCTGTTATACACTTCGTATCCCAGTCCCTTTTTTTCATCTTCCGTCCAGGTCAGATAGCCCCGATAGCGCACCCCAAAGAGCATATCGGTAGCATCTGTTGCACCAAGCTGCGTATATTGCATACTGCTCACATTATCCCCTAATCTTGCCATAAGGCTCTGAATTTTAATGTAATTGGAAGATGCAAATTGTCCCAGCCCCATATAATCATATAATGCGCTGTGATTTGAATATGGAGAATTTCCCATATGTGCACGATATACATTATCAGCAGGATCCGTTTTCTTTTCCGCAATAAACTGTCTGGCCTGTTCATCCCAGGCTCTCACCTCATCAGCAGAAACCAGCCCCTGCTCACGACAATTATAATAGGCCTGTGCTCCCAATTCCATTATCGTAAGCAATCCTGCCACGATCATACCTATACGCCTTTTTTTTCCCAAAAAACAAACATAGCATAGCCAAAGCGGATATAATATCAGATTGCCATAGATTGCGTATTCTATCCCTTTCCCTTCCGTATTCTCGCCAAAGTAAAGATGAAGCAGTAAAACGGTCACCGTCAAAGCCAATTGCATCAGAAAATATAACGCAGTATCGCGCTTTTTATATTCGTTATCGGCTATTTGGGCATATATACGACAAGCTAAGGAAACAAAAATAAATACGTATATAAAAGCATAGCGGACTGTAAAACCGTCAGGTCTGTTGAATGCATGCAGAAAAAGGTATACAGGATCAATATACAAACTTATCGGAAGACTGATCATGGCTATAGCCATAACAGCCTTTTCCCTATTAGTTATACCTTTATTCACAAAATATAAAGGCAAGAGCAGAATAACCGGTATTCCACAATACAGAAAGGGTATATCAGTTTTTAAGCTCGTAGGTCTTCCGAATAAAAAAGCATAAAACAGATCCACCGGATTGATCTTATTAACATTCGTAACCGAATTAAATCCGGTATCCGATATAAAGAAAGATATCGCCGGCATTAACAATATCATACTAATCAACACCGCTGTAACAACAGCCAAAGTATATCCTGCGAATATACGTATATTCTTCTTAATTATTTCTTTTCCGTCCCTGATAAACAGATAACCAAGAAGATATAATGCAGAAAAAAGGCCTATGATGAATCCCGAATAAAACTGAATTATAAAAGTCATAGAATATGCCAAGGTCAGAGGAATAAATTTTTTTTCCCGTATCGAATGCATCAAGGCAAGCATTACCAACGGAAGAAGATACAACGCATCCATAAGATTTGACGAGAGCATATATTCGAACTGAAATCCGCAAAGACCATAAAACAAAGAGAATATGATTATCCATCCTTCCTTACGCCTAAGACCGTACTGCAAAAAAAGATGGAAAAACATAGCCGAAAAGGCTATCTTTAAGACCATTCCGAACACCGTAGCTGTATACGCATCAGGAATCAGGATAAATAATAAAGTAAAAGGACTGTATGCACAAAAAGCATACAGTAAAGAAGTATTCTGTCCAAAGGATGTTTCCCAGGAATAAAAGATCGATTCACCATGCATGATGTGTCTTGCCAGCATAAGCTGCATGGATGTCATCTGATCCCAGGTATCTGTCAAAACAGCACGGTACTTCATTCCCGGAAGCATTCCCGCAAGTCCCATTCCCGCAAGCACTATCAGGCACGCAAACAAAAAGGTATAAAAGCAGGAATATCTTCCACAAAAAGGAGCCGGATCACATCCGGCTCCTTCCGATATTTTATAATCTTTCTTATTAAGACAATGCATCGTAAAGAGTGAACATAGGGCTCAATATAGCCAGCACCAGGAAACCTACTACTACAGCCATAACTACTATGATCGCAGGCTCGAGGATCGTCATCATCTGCTCTGTTGCCAGCTGCACATCATCCTCATAATAATTAGCCACATTCTCAAGCATCGCTTCAATATTACCGGTTTCCTCGCCGATAGCTACCATGTGGACTACCATGGGAGGGAACAGTCCACAACTCTGAAGAGGTCTGGAAAGGGGCACACCACGAAGCACCTGATCCTTCGCTTCCTTCATTGCTCTCTTATAAAGCATATTCTCCATTGAACGTCCGGTAATATCTATTGCATCCACCATGGGAACACCGGCTCCAAGCAGTGTACAAAGCGTACGTCCCAGTCTTGCGCAGGCACTCTTAGTCTTTACAGGTCCCAATACAGGAAGTTTTAAAGCCAGCGCAGATGTAACTTCCTTACCTGCATCTGTTGACGCATATGCTTTCCATGCAAATATCAGACCGACTATCAGGATCAATAGCAGCCACCACCAGGCGACGAAGAAGTCCGATATATGGATAACCGCCATAGTCAGTGCAGGCATTTCAACATCCAGATCTGCAAACATGTTCATGAATGCAGGGATAACTTTGACCATTACTATGAAGATAACGCCTATCATAACTATGACCAGGATAATAGGATAAGTGATAGCCTTCTTTACAGCCTGCTCCAATGCCGCTTCCTTCTCAAACTGTATAGCCATACGTTCAAAGGATTTTTCCAGCGAACCGGAAGCCTCACCTGCTTCAACCATGTTGTTGAGCATTTCGGGGAACACACCGCCCTGCTTTCTCATGGAATTTGCAAGAGTCTCACCTTTAGAGATATCCTGATGAACGGACTTGATAGCCGCACACAGCGCCTCATTTTCAGTCTGCGTAGCCAGCATCTCGAAACTGTCTACAACCGGCACACCGGCTGCATTTATCGAATGGAACTGATGACAGAACAATGCAAAATCACGGGGACTGATCTTTTTACCCTTACTGAGGAAATCGATCGGAGTGTGAACACCTATTGCCTCCTCACAGCTCACCACCACATTCTTGTCCTGCTTGAGCATGGTCATGGCGTTGTCTCTGTTCTTTGCCTCCAATACTCCCTTCTTTTCTTTTCCTGCCGGGGTTATGACCCGGTAAGCAAATTGCGCCATATTCTCCCTTCCTTCCTTTCTTTTATCTTTATCCGCTGTTTACAACGGTATACGATCTGTATCGTTATGCAAAAACAGATGACTCTTCCTCTTCTTCAAGCTGACTGGCGTTTGCTGCAGTCTGGGCATCCATATCATAAGCCACACGGATCATTTCCGAAATTGATGTAACTCCCTCCACCACATTTCTGGCACCTGCCATGCGAAGAGTATTCATACCTTCAGCCACAGCTGCTTCCTCAATCCTCTCTGCCGTAACCGTTTCATGTAATATACGACGTATAGAAGAGCTTATAGGCATTATCTCATAGATAGCCTTTCGTCCTTTATATCCGTTACCGCACTTCTCACACCCATTGGGTTCATATACCGTAAGTGGCTGGTCCTGAGGCCAGTCAAGAAGTATCTTCTCCTGCTTTGTAGCCTCGTGCCCCACCTTACATTCCTGGCATAAACGACGTACCAGACGCTGAGCGATGATACCCACCACAGCATCACCTATCATATAAGGCTCAACCCCCATATCAATAAGACGGGTAACAGATGCCGATGTGGAGTTGGTATGCAGGGTACTGATAACAAGGTGGCCGGTGATGGATGCCTGCACGGCTATCTGCGCTGTCTCACCGTCACGGATCTCACCTATCATGATGATATCGGGGTCCTGACGCAAAATGGAACGAAGTGCCGTTGCAAAGGTAAGTCCCGCTTTAACGTTCACCTGCACCTGATTGATACCGGCAATATTTGCCTCGACAGGATCCTCAACCGTTATGATATTAACATCAGGTTTATTTAACTCATTCAATACCGTGTAACAAGTAGTAGACTTACCGGAACCTGTAGGTCCGGTAACAAGGATTATTCCATGAGGGTTGTTCATTATACCGTCAAGCCTTGCTTCATCATCAGGATAAAGACCAAGGAACTTTTTCTCCTGGGTCAGTCCCTGCTTCTTGGTAAGTCGCATGACGGTCTTTTCTCCGTAAACCGTGGGAAGTATAGACACACGGACATCATACTCCACACCATCAACTATATAAGTAAGACGACCGTCTTGAGGCTTTCTCTTTTCGGAAATATCCAGGCCGGATATTATCTTTATGCGTGCCGTCATGGCGGCCAGCATGGCAGGTGCATACTCAGCATCCTGTTGCAGCATACCATCCACACGGCTCCTGATACGCAGGCTCTTCTCCATGGGTTCGATATGGATATCGGATGCCCCCTCACGTACGCTCTGCTGTATCATGCTTCGCACTATCTTTACGATAGGAGCTTCCCCTACTGTATCTTCTTCCTCTTTCTCTTCTTCATCACCGAACTCTGCCTTATGCTCCTCAAGGAACTGATCGGCAGCTTCCATGGTGGATCTTTTTCCATATATCTTATCAAGCTGTATAGCCAGCTCTGCCTGCGGCGAATAATGAGGGATGACTTCCATACCGGATGCCATCTCGATATCATCTATGATACCCAGGTTATTGGGTTCCGCCATAGCCACATGGATGGCATTTATATTATCATAATCAAAAGCATAGGGCAGTACCTGATGCTTACGTATCAGATCATCACCTACCACTTCCAGCACCTTCGGGTCAAAATTCTTAAGATCCTCCGCTGTAGCCGTAGGGATACCCATGGTAGTACTGAAGAAATTACCGAAACTCTCGGCTGTCATGAATCCCATCGCGATAAGCGTCTCACCAAGTCTTGCCTTGGTAGTCTGCTGCTCCTGCAGCGCCAGTTCCAGTTTATCCGGTGTCAACAATCCGGCATCAATAAGCTGTTCACCCAGTTTCTTCTTAGCACCAAATAATGCCATTATCCACACCTCCTGCAAAACACTTTAGAGTGCATAGTAATCCTATAGCACCCACACTCATTGATTATCTCACAATTCCGATGAAATTTAAAGCAAAACTTTGGTTTTTTATGTTTTGCACAATATCGTTATCTATTTCTGAACTATTCCCACAATAAAAGAGGAAACCTTCCGGCTTCCTCAATAATTCCATCTGTTTATGCTTTATTTAAGCTTCTGTGCCATACCATCAGGATCAACCGCATACTGCACAGCCATATCCCTGGTGATCTTTCCTTCCTGGAAGAGCTGGGTTATGGATGCATCCATACTGATCATACCCAGTTTAGCATTGGTCTGCATAACCGAAAGCAGCTGATGTGACTTACCTTCACGGATAAGAGCACGTACCGCGGAGTTAGCTATCATAACCTCAAATGCAGCACAACGTCCCATACCGTCTGCGGTAGGGATCAGCTGCTGGGAGATAACCGCTTCAAGCACGTTAGCAAGCTGCACACGAATCTGCTGCTGCTGGTGAGGCGGGAATACGTCGATGATACGGTCGACGGTAGATGCCGCACCGATAGTATGCAGGGTTGAAAGCACCAAGTGACCTGTTTCTGCTGCAGTCACGGCAACTGATATAGTCTCGAAGTCACGCATCTCACCGACGAGGATAACATCGGGATCCTCACGCAGTGCAGCACGAAGTGCATTTGCATATGTCATTGAGTCGAATCCTATCTCACGCTGGTTGACCATCGAAGTCTTATGAAGGTGCAGATACTCGATAGGATCCTCCAGTGTGATTATATGAGCATCTCTGTGCTCATTGATCATATTTATGATAGACGCCAATGATGTAGATTTACCGGAACCGGTAGGTCCTGTTACCAGGATAAGTCCTCTCTTTCTGGTATATAATTCAACGAATGCCTCAGGCAGACCCAGCTGTTCGGGATTGGGAACTACGGTGTTGACAGTACGCATTGCCATAGCAACAGATCCACGCTGACGGAATGCATTCACACGGTAACGTCCTATAGGATCTACCGCAAAGGACATATCCAGTTCACCCTTGCTGTTAAAGATCTCACGCTGATGGTCAGTAGTGATCGACAGAAGGATCTCCAGAGTATCATCCGCGGTCATTACCGGGAACTGCTCCATACGTACCAGGTGGCCGTTCACACGCATCATAGGCGGAAGTGATACGGTCAGATGGATATCAGAAGCCTTAGCCTGCTGTGCCACCAAAAGTACATCATTGATTCTGATAGACATTCTTTTTACCCTCTCTTATGCTTGATTTGCTAATATCCCCACGCACCGCAACTCGGCACGTCAGCACTCAACACGATTATTATAACAAACTATATCCTACAATGTAAAGAAAAAAATACGCAGGGTTCTTTCATGAAGACGATTTACTGTCATATTCTCCGCTTAAAAGGAAGCCTTGCGTCAGCTCCGCTCCCGCAAGCCCTCTTATTCTAACATTTATCACCTCAGGCATCAAAAAAGGGCAGAAATGCCCCTCTTAAATAATT